>NZ_BDDQ01000001.1 GCF_002003465.1 Caenibacillus caldisaponilyticus
CCCCAATAAGCAGGCGGCCCGGCTGTTATTGGAACAAGTGCTGGCCAAATGGGAAGAAAAAGCCCCAAAAGCCATGCAAATCCTCGAAGAGGGATTCGAAGACGCCACCGCCGTATTGGACTATCCGGACCGTTACCGGCGGCGCCTGCGCACGACCAACGGGGTGGAACGGCTGAACGAGGAAATCCGCCGCAGAGAACGGGTGATCCGCATTTTTCCGAACCGGGAATCGGTGTATCGCCTCGTAGGCGCCGTGTTGATCGAAATGGACGAAAAATGGATATCGGGACGCAAATACCTGGATATGTCCGACTATTGGCAGTGGCGGAAAACGAAAGAGTTAGGCGTTCAAACGATGAATCAGGAAGTTTCGGCGATCAAGAAAGTGGGATAATTTCTTCGACGTGTCAAGGAGAACGTGAAATACCTCGGAAGCGAGGAGTTGCCGCGAAAGCGCCTTGACACACCTGTACTTTGACAACAATGATCATTAGTCCGGGAAGGCGACCGGCAGGGAGACTTGCCGGACTTACCTGCCATACGTCAGGTCATCAGGTCCATCTTTCTATCAAAGGGAAATTTACACAATAAAATGGACTTGACCCATTTCCCTCAATTAATAACAAAGCATATACCAGAAAGAAAACAAGGAACGTTGCCGTGTTCTATCAAGTTGTGTATTATCGTAAATTTATTATGTATTGAAGTATAGAGTAAGTTTGGAAAATATTTATAAAAAATAAAAAGGCTGACCAAATAATTAGGTCAGCCTTTAAAATCATGTTTTTATTTTTGGTTTAGCAAGGACAACTAACTGCATAATTTGTATAGCAAAGAGTGTTGTTTCGGCTATCATATACCGTTGCACACAACGCTTGCTGCTTCATCATGCGTGAACAGGCTGAATCTGAACAACAATGATAGTTAGTATAGAGGTAATAATGCGAATCACTGCAAGGGACGTAGCTTGGTTCAAATGACATCCTCCTCACCTCCCTTAAAAATGTAATTTATGTTAATCCATGTTGTAAACGATACCGAAAATCATTTAGTAAAAATGCAGGAATCGGGGTCATTTTTATAATGGTTTGTTTTTCATCAAGTAAAACAAAGGCAGGGAAAAAATGTATTTTATATTTCTCATAAACATCATTATCAACTAAATAAACGTTGATTTTTCCATCGAATAACTTGTAGTACTCTTCGGCATAACTTTTTTGTTCTTTAGGCATAATTATTGCGTAATTTGCAAATGAAAAATCTTGAATGTCTTGGGAAAATGCCTCGAAATGGGTGTTACAGAAAGCACAAGTGGAGTCCATAAAAATAATTACGAATATCTGTCCATTCGTGATTTGTTCAATACTTATTATTTTACCTGTCTTTAAAGAAACAGCATAAAAAAAAGGAGCTTTCTGACCTGTAAGATCTTGGTTTTCGGCTTGATCATTGTTATAAAAGATTTCTTTTTGCCATTTTTTAAACTTTATCCACCAAGTAATTAATTTCTTATACAGTAGGATCAAAATAGTTAAGGAAGTTGCTACTAAAAATAGTTGTAAAATCAACATTCCTCTTTACTCCCAAATTATTATATTTACAAATAAGATTTTATTCTGTAGAATTAAAAATGTCAATACCTTCATATTTAGTGGAAGTGGTTAAAATTGACTATATTCAGACTAGTAATTTCTTCCTATTGGTATAGTTTCCGCTTAACTTGGAATACGAGTAAATTATCATTTTTCATCTTAACTTGTTTAAAAATTTCTTCCGGCGTTATACCTACCGTTCTAATCTTTATTTCTCAAGAATTAATCAATCAAGTTATGTCTCTTATTCGAGGGAAGAGCACTTTATTGAATGTTTTATTTTTATTTCTTTTACAAGTGATCATAATACTTACAGCCTATTTTTTTCAACAACGATCTCAAATAGAAATTAAAAAAATTGAAAATGCCGTAAACCTCTATCTAAATGAAAAAGTATTCGAAAAAATAAAACATTTACCATTCAACGATTTTGAAAATCCGGAGTTTCAAAACAATTTTAATAAAATTAACATGAATCAAAACCGAATAATAAAACTTTCAACTGACGGATTAGATTTTTTGGCAATGATGCTTTCTATATTTTCAATTTTTGGATTTCTTTTATCAATTAGTTGGGGATTCATTTCTTTTCTAGTTTTGGGGATTATACCGGTATTTAATATTCAAATGAAATTTGGAAGAAAAAGGTATCAACTCACTGGTTTCCTGACTCCATACAATAGAAGGGAAAGTTATATTGCAAATTTATTGGAACAACATCAGTCTCAAAAAGAGATAAGATTGTTTGGTTTAGAAAATTATTTAGTTAAAAAATGGGAAAATTATTACAAAACAACTACGAATAAAAATCTAGATCTATTAAAAAGGCAGAGTAAATTACTTCTGGCTGCCCAATGTATATCATTATTGACATATGCTGCCTCAGGAATATTAGCCTTATTTTTAATCAGTCATGGACGAATTTTAATTGGAAGTTTGGTAGCTGTTCTGCAGGCGATTCAGCAAATCCAAGGAACATTAAATGGTCTATCTAATTTGGTTTCCGGATTTTACGAGTCCAGCTTAATCATAAATGATTTCCGTTCGTTCTTAAAAATGAATGAAGTAAAAAACTTAGATAGTGGACTGGAAATTAAAAAAATAGAGAGTATACAAATAAAACAATTATCTTTCAGTTATCCATCCTTTACGAAAACAACGATAAAAAATATAGATTTACATATTGTTCCGGGTAAAAAGATAGCGATTATCGGGGAAAATGGTTCCGGAAAAACCACTTTAATTAAATGTATAGTAGGTCTTTATGAAACCAAGGGGGCTATTACCATAAATGGTATTCCTCTTGAAACCTTAAATCTTTCTTCATATCAGAACCGCATAGCAGTTCTATTTCAAGATTTTAACCAATATGAATTAACTGCCTTAGAAAATATCGGCTTTGGTGATATTCGCGAAATTAATAATATTAATAAAATAAGAGTTGCAGCCAATCTAACTGAAATGGATGCGTACATAATGGGTTTACCAAAGCAATATGATACACAATTAGGCAGATATTTTGACGGAGGTTATCAACTTTCAGGAGGACAATGGCAAAAAATCGCTTTAGCTCGTTGCCTTTTTCGCCAATGTGATGTGATTTTTTTAGATGAACCAACCGCCGCCTTAGATCCCAAAAGCGAGATTGAAACTTTAGAAATGCTAATTCAAAAATCAAAGTCAAAAGCCCTTGTTTACATTACTCATCGTCTTGGAGCGGCCCAACTAGCTGATGAAATATTATTAATGAAAGATGGTTCAATTATAGAGAGAGGATCACATCAAGAATTATTAAATTTAAAAGGTGAATATAGTAAAATGTACGAATTACAAAGCAAGTGGTATATTACCAAAGATAATAGGGAGGTCATGATTTAATGCCGTTCTTATGGAATTTGGGAGTTGTATTTATAGGCATTATGTTTTTAACAACTTCAACTGACAAAGTCATGCATTGGCGTAAGCATCTTGGTTCAATGGAGGCTTATAAGATTATTAAGGGAGCTCTTATAAAATGGTTTCTTGTTTTGTTCGTCATCGGTGAATTATTCATTAGCTTCTCCTTGTTTCTAACTGGTATTACGTTTCTCAATTTTATGGTTTTTTTGCTAATCTTATTTACCTATTCCTTGGCCATTTTAATTAATTTATTAAGGGGAAACACTAATATTTCTTGTGGCTGTGGAAGCGTTTTAGATCATGATCATTTAAGTATAGGTTTGATTATCCGTAATCTTTGTTTAATTGCAATATACATATTTCTATATATAGAAAAAAATACTACTGTTGCATTAATTCAACTCAGCCTTGAGGAAATTTTATCATATATTCTTCTTGCTACAGGTGTTTTAATTTTATATGGAATAATAAGAGAAATTAGACAAAATGTTGTTTTGACGCGAAAAATTAAAAAGATGCTTTCATAAAAATTGGGAAACTCATATTAAGGAGGATCTGCTAATTGAATTGGATAAATATTATTTTAATGGTGATACTTATACTTCTTGTTGGTGAATTAGGGATTTTTTATTACTTCTTGAAGTATAACAGTAACTTTTTAAAACAAATACAGTCCATAAGAGGGATTCAGTTTTCGACTTTGGAACTCGGAAGAAATGCCCCATTATTTCGAGTATTTGCCGAGAACGGAAATAAGGTTGTTGCAAAAGAATTATTTAAGAAAAAGAATACACTATTATTATTTATCAGTACTAATTGCCCGGTATGTAAATCTTTTTTACCGCACCTTAAAAAAATAACAGAGAATTACGATATAAATTTTATTTTAATCAATCATGATACCTTGAATGACGATACTCATATTAAAAAAGCATTAAACAATGAACTTTATTATATTCGTTCGTCCCATGTTTCTCAAATTTATCTTATCCATGCTGTTCCCCATGCCATATTAGTAAATACAAAGGGTAAAATTGAATTAAGCAGTCCATTATCTAACATTAATAGCCTTTTTAATATGCTTATAAACCAAGAACATTTGATATCATAAAATAGAAATATATGGAAACCTATTGCATAAATATAAATATCAAAATATTAAAAACAAAACAACCGGCGGAGGTGAAAAGGAATGCTCCGTTTTATCTGGCGAAATTGGTGGCGGCATAAAGAGCGCTTCATTTTGCTGGTCGCAGGCGCGCTCATCGTCGGCTCCGGTTTGAGCGACCTGGTCGGCATGGTGCAATCCAATGCCGGGACGGTCGTCGACGCCCTTGAGAAAAAGTGGTCGGCGTCCTACGATATCGTCGTCCGCCCGCCCGGATCCAGAAGCGCGACGGAAGACAAACATCTTTTGGAATCCAATTATTTAAGCGGGCTCTCCGGAGGAATCAGTCTCGACCAATACCATAAAATCCAAAAGATCGAAGGAGTGGAAGTGGCCGCCCCGATCGCCATGATCGGCTATATTTTTAATCCAATAAGCCTGACAAAAATAACCTTTGAAAAAAGCGGCATCTATCGCATCCATAACCACGAAGCCATCCATACGGGCCCAAAGACCGTTGTCAGGGAATGGAACGATTATTATACCTTTGGCCCTTGGTGGCCGCCGAAGGCAGATCCGAAATATGGAGTCGACGTCATCACAGACCGTCAGCTGGAATTGGCGACCGATGCCTATGTTTTACTGGCCGGCATTGATCCCAAGGCGGAAGCCAAACTGGTCGGTTTGGATCACGCGGTGATCAAAAGCGACGAAAGCCGTTACTTTGAAGACTTCGATGAACCCTCTCAAAACACCACCAGTCTCGGGACTACGGATACCTACATCCCCGCACTGCTCAATGCTAGGCCGGCGGTGGATAAAAAATATACTTACACGATTGAACGTCTCGACTTGCCTTTTCAAAGCGCGAATGAAGCGGCTAAAATCATGGAAACCGTCAAGGAAAAAGGCGGCGCAAAATATTTGGATACGATCAAAGCGACGGATCGGCGCACCTACACTTTTACTGAAGGGGAGGCCCAACGGTATTTAATCGAAAGCTTTACCGGAATCGATCCAAAAACGGGAAAGAAAGTCGATCCTGATATGGATCGCGTTCGTACCCGATTCCATTGGATCAGCGATAAACCCAGCCCTTTGGATTTGCGGCCGGTGTCCAGCCCCTATCCGAAGCAATGGCCGTACGCCTATGAAACGAAGATTTTTCGCGATCCGCCGATCTTTCCCACCGATCCGGCCGAAACCTACCGGCCCAAAAGCGCATTCGGGAAACAAAGTTCGGACTGGCCCCGCGTCTTCATCCGGCCCATCGGCATTTATGACCCCAAGAAACTCGATATCGCCCAAGACCCGTTGACGGAGCTCCCCATGGAAACGTACCGCCCGGCCTCCGCCAAACTGGTGCTGAACGCGGAAGGCAAGCCGGTGAATCCCCCCATCGAGGTCAAGCCTTCGGATGATCCCTATGATTTTTTGACCCAACCCCCGACGGTCTTGACGACGATCGATGCCGCGGCAAAAATTCTCGGAGACAAGCCGATTTCCGCCATTCGCATTAAAGTGGCCGGCGTCCATCAGTTCAATGAAGCCAGCCAGAAAAAACTGCAACACATCGCCGACCGCATCACTGCCGAAACCGGCTTGATCGCGGACATCACCCTCGGCTCTTCGCCGCAGCTCGTGTTGACGCACATTCCGTCCATCCAAGGCCGGCCTTCCATCGGCTGGATTGAGCAGCCTTGGGTCAAAATCGGGTCGACCTTCACGATTTTTCAAGAAACGAAAGTCGGGTTTTCCGGCGTCATCGCCAGCGTCATACTGGTCGCCGTCATTTATGTCTTCAGTTCTCTTCTCGTCTCCATGCTGGCGCGCCGAAAAGAATTGGCCGTCTTGCTGGCGGTCGGCTGGCGGCCGCGGCAATTGGCGAACATGATTTTTTGGGAAGCGGGGCTGATCGGCGCTTTTGTGGCAATCGTCGCCTGGGCGATCCTCGCCCTCGTTTTATCGGTCCATCAAACCGAGACGACGCTCTTCCGCGTTTTGTCGGCCGGGGGATTCGGCTTCGCCATCTATGGGTTGGGCGCGGTGATCCCCGCCGTCTCCGCCATGCGCATCCGTCCCTTGGAAGCCATCCACGCCGGAGAAGTTTCACGAGTTTCGCGGCGGTTTCTGCAAACGAAAGGGCTGATTTCCCTCGCGTTCGGCCACTTGCTCGGCACATGGCGGCGCAGCCTTTTGTCACTCCTCGCCATTGCCGTTTCGGCCAGCCTGCTCATTTTCTTCCTGTTCGTCACGTGGCGGCTGAAAGGGATTCTTTATACCACTTTGCTCGGCGAATACGTCGCGCTGGAAGTCGGCCCGCAACATTACATAGCGATGGCCGTTGCCGTGTTGATCGCGATGTTAACGACCGCGGAAGTCATGTGGCAAAACGTTGCCGACCGCCAAACGGAAATCGCTTTGTTCAAAGCGGTCGGTTGGCCAGACCGCGGGGTCCGGCTCCTCATCTTATTGGAAGGCGGCCTGACCGGCCTGCTGGCCGCTCTGCTCGGCCTGGCTCTGGCTTTCGCCATGATGGGGTTCATGTACCGGCAAGTGCCGCTCAACCAGATCGGCTTTTTGCTTCCAATGGGAAGCCTCCCGATTCTCATCGGCATCATGGGTGCCATTTTGCCGGCGGAACGCGCGGTGCGCATGATGCCGGCCCAAGGAGTGCGTGGCTCGTACGCCAATCTCAAGGAAACGGAAAAAAAGTTCCGGCTCGGCTTGGGAATCGCCGCCGCAGGACTCATGGCCGGTTTTCTCCTCATGATGTTTACCACCTTGCCGACGGCCAAACCTGAAGCGGACCGCCCGGCGCATCAAGAAAAAGTGGTGCCGACGAGCGGGAAAGTGACCGCCGGAAACCAAGACGCTCCGAAGAAGAAAACGAAGCAAACGGACAACGGCTCCGCCATACCCAATGCCACAAAGGATTATAAGGTGAAACTGGGAGAACCCGTCGAATTTGCGTCCTCCACCCTGACGGTGACCCGCTTGACAGACAACATGCCCCCCGCAACGAAAGCGCATATTGACAAATATGAAGAAAAGCTGGCGCCGGACATGAAATATCTCACGGTTCAAGTGTTCTATAAAAACCCTGGCCCAAACAACACCTTTTTTGAACCGTTGTATTCGCAGCTCAAAACAGATGCGGGTACGCAAAAGCCCGTCTATTATTCGGTCGTCAAAGGGGATAAAAGTTGGAGCGGTGGTTATGTCCCTCCCGGCAAGAGCTTGGAGGTAGCCGTCACTTACCGGATCCCGAAAAACGCCAAGCTTCGGGGCATGACGTTCAACAACGTGTTTTTACAAGAACTGAATAAAAAAGTCATCGTCGATCTCGAGCATTGAAGCGTCGAAAAAATGATGTGCTATAAATAGAAATGCACGCTTGTCCCTGATAACTGGACGAATCACATAGAAAAGCGGGAAACATCGGTTCGTGTTTCCCGCTTTTTATGCGTCGTCATGCTTCGTGTTCAGTTTGGCTGTCAATATAGGCGACGAGCATTTCCTTGACGATTTTCTCCCATCCGTTGTCCATGATTTGCCGGACGGCCGGATGCGGTTGTCCGAACTTCGTGGCCTTCGTCGCATCCCAGCCGGAATGAATTACCGTGAACTCCGTTTTGCCGTCTTCCAGTGCCCTGAGTTCAAACACCGCGTGCCAATCTTTATCCCAATCGAAGCCAAGGCGCTTCGGCGGGTCGAGTTCCGTGACTTTGCACGGCGAATCGCCGTAAGGGCCGGCATGAAGGATGAAAGGATGGCCCAAAACGGGTTCAAACGTGTTGGGCATAAACCATGCCGCGATGCCTTCCGAAGTCGAGACGGCTTTCCACACTTTCTCAATCGGCGCGTTCAGCACCACCGTTTTGCGGATGTCCGGCAATGCGTTTGAATGGTTTTTCACCAAATTGAATACCTCCCGTGTGAGGTCCATAAGCAGACCTCATGGCGTCCTCTTGAAATGTAACATCTTAGCACGCTCGAATCAAACACCTAGCAGGATGCTGTCAACTTGATCTGAACGGGCGGGCGACGGTTGCCGCGAGCGCTCTCATAGAAAAAAGAATATCTCTTGAACATCCGCATATGAAAATCAAGGTCGTCCGAAGGGGCACTGACCGGCTGTCTATATGGACAAAAAGCCCGTCATAATAGACGTGCAAGCAAAAATGATTAATGAAAAGATGATTAAAGAAAAGGAGAATGAGACGTCTTTAAGGCCTTTCAAGGCGTTTACTTGTACAATTTAATCCTCGAATCGTGGTGTGAATTTTAAATCTCTTTATTGACCAAGAGTCCATCGAATGCAAATTAATAAAAGGGACAAGTGGGTGTGGAATGAACTGTCGATTTATTACAGAAAAGCTTGAACGTATGAGCTGTAGCATGATGAATGAGAAGCGAGTC
Organism: Caenibacillus caldisaponilyticus; assembly: GCF_002003465.1. Classification (GTDB taxonomy): domain Bacteria; phylum Bacillota; class Bacilli; order Bacillales; family Sporolactobacillaceae; genus Caenibacillus; species Caenibacillus caldisaponilyticus. Next base: position 9,022 of record NZ_BDDQ01000001.1, read on the forward strand.
CGCACATGGTGCCGAATGTTTTAACACAGTGAAAATCGAATTGGGATAGTACGCATAGGTCGTTAAGATCCCTGATCGCAAAAAAAGTAAATCCAACCCTTTTACCCAGACTATCGATTGAAATAACGTCGACGGGCATTCCGAAGCATCCGGCTAACCTTAGATTAAATTATACGGTTGAACGTTTAGATGCATTTTCTTCTGTAATGGCATTTTCATAAAAACGCTTTATAAAAAGGGCGAGGATCCCTCCAAGGATGTTTATCAGTCCGATGGTCATAAAAATCAATATAGGTCCCAAAACCGTGGTAAGATACCCTCCAAACACCAATCCGATAGGAACGGAACTCGTGAAGAATATTCCGAAACTTGCCATTACCCGCCCGCGTATATTTTCCGGTGCAAAGAGCTGAAGGGAAGTAATTAATGGAATATTTAATAAAGCGTTGCCACCCATGGATAATCCAAATAACAAGACCGATGTCCAAAGACTCTTAAATAAAACCATAAGAACCAAGGAGATGCCGGTTAAAGTGAAAGAAATACACATCCAGTGTCCTAATTTTAATCGGTGGGAAAGCTTTCCGGAAATTAATGCGCCTATAATTTCACCTAAAGCTGCCGCGGCTTCCAATAAACCATACCCTGTCGTCCCTGCATGCAACACGGTTTTAGAAAAAACAGAAGTAAAGAATTGAAGCGGCGCTCCCAACATATTAATCGTCGCTCCAAACAAGATGAGCATTCTTAAAGACGCATGTTTCCAAATAAATCTCATCCCTTCGCTGCAGTCTTTTAGGAACCCCTTCATTCCTCTTCTCAGTTCGCTTTGTATAGATGGAATTCTTATAAATAAAAAACTTAAGGCACTCAATAAAAAGGTGATTGCATCAAATAAAATCGCGTACGAGTTGTTGATTGCGGCGATGATCACGCCGCCAATCCCATAGCCGCTGAGCGTTACCGTTCGTTTGACGGCAGTCATCAATCCGTTCGCCGGGCCCAATTGTTTCTCCTTATTTGGCAATATATTCGGTAAAGCCGATTGTTGGGCGATCCCAAACATGATCTCTCCTGTGGTGAGTAAAAAGTTCGATAGATAAATCTCGACGGGGATAAGATGATCCGTCAACATTAAAATAAAAACGGCAAAGACAATGATACCTCTAAAAAGTTCCGTAAAAATCAAAACCTTTTTCTTTGAAAAACGATCCGTCAATGTTCCAAGCGGCATGGATAAAAATAAAAAGGTTAAAGCCGGAACAAGGGGCACAATCGAGGCCGCGAATGCGGAATCGGTCGTTTGGAGAATGTACCACATGGTGACCATCGTGAAAAGGATATCACCGAGTTCAGAAACCACTCGTCCACTTAGAAAGACGGAAAAGGCAGGAATGCGAAGCAAATCCAAATAACCATTTTTGGATTTCATTCTATTTACCCCTCGCTTATATAATTATAATATATTATACGTATATAAGTCGCTTTGTAAATAGTAAATTATTAAATTTTAATAAATACGAATTACCGCCTCTAGATTTCCAAATTGTGAAAGGGGAGTTATTTCCTATGACTTTTTAGAGCATAGGGTAAGTTGAAAAACCGCGGTTTTCCACAATTTAGTAAGCTGATGTTCATGGCGCGGTCACACGAAGGCCGATGCACGGGTCGAAGCGATGGATTCAGCAAAAGCGAGGTTTCTTGGATTTGCAAAGATGGATGAGGGGCCATCAAGAATCGCCTGTTGGAAGGGGAGCACCCTACATGGGTTTGAGGCGGCTTTTTCAAAAGATAGAAAGACGGGCAGGTGCCAACCATGGCGTTTATGCTCGCTACCGGTATCATAAATGGCGGCAAACGAGAAGGTAGGGGTTATGGTTTAGAAACGGGGTTGACGATATGGCGGAGGGGTGCCGGGAAGTGCTTCTTCTTCCGTTGCGGTCTCAAGCATATGACATTATTTTTTAAAACAATTCGTGTATATTTATATATCATGAGGAATGCTTGCGGTTAAGCCTTCATCCGGATCGGCCGTCCGGTTGCGGGCTCATTATTTTTGGAAAGGAGATGCTTCGTGGAAAGCGTGTATGACCTAAAACAGGAGAACGATAAAATTTGGACGAAAGACTTTCTGTTTATTTGTATAGCGAACTTTTTTGTTTTTATCGGCTTTCAAATGACGTTGCCGACGCTGCCGCTCTTTGTTGAAAAGCTCGGCGGCAGTGATCAGCTCATCGGTATCGTCGTCAGCATTTTCACGTTGTCCGCCTTGTTGATCCGGCCGTGGGTCGGCCATGCCTTGGAATCGAAAGGGCGCCGGTTCGTTTATCTCGTCGGTTTGGGCATCTTCGTCGTCTCCGTCGGTTCTTACGCTTTTATGTCGAGCCTCATTTTGCTTTTTCTCATGCGCATCATCCAAGGGCTCGGCTGGGGCATGTCGACGACGGCCGGCGGGACGGTGGCAACCGATATCATTCCGAAGAAACGCCGCGGCGAAGGCATGGGTTACTTCGGCTTATCGGGCAACATTGCGCTCGCCCTGGGTCCGAGCCTCGGCTTGGTCCTGGTCTCGCTCATCGGTTTTTCTTATACCTTTTTGTTAGCGGCTTTTGGCGGTTTGCTCGCCCTCATCTTTGCAGCTATGCTCCATTACAAACCGGTTGAAAAAAATGCCGCTCCGCATAAAAAATGGGATATCGTCGAAAAGACGGCGTTGAAACCCGCGTCGCTCATGTTTTTCATGACGATGTGCTTCGGCGGCATCGCTTCTTTTCTTCCTCTTTACGCGCATCAAAAAGGGGTCGGCGGCATCGAATGGTATTTCATCGTCTACGCCGCCGCTTTGATGGTGTCCCGGACGTTTTCCGGACGCATTTATGACCTTAAAGGCCACCAAGCGGTCTTTATTCCCGGAGCCGTTTTAATCATCGCCGCGATGCTGTGCCTCGCTTATCTTGGAAATTTTGTTTACTTGATCACGGCCGCCACTTTATTTGGCTTCGGTTTTGGGGCGATACAGCCGGCCATGCAAGCCTGGGCGGTTGAGAAGGCGCCGATGAACCGCAAAGGCATGGCCAACGCCACGTTTTTCTCGTTCTTTGATTTAGGCATTGGTTTTGGGGCTTTCTTCTACGGCTTCATCGCCTCCCATTTCGGATATGCCGATATTTATCTCACGGCCGCTTGTTCGGTGTTCATTTCTGTTCTATTATATTTGTTCTATTTGTACCGAGATACGAAACATAAACATCAACAATGGACCGCCAATCGTCCGATCGCGTGACTATTCAGGAAGGTATTCCACAGGGAAGACCTTTCTTTTTTTAGGGGTTCATCGAACGATAAGAGGAATGTCCTTAATGAGTTTTTACTTATCTTAAAATCGTTTGATAAATCATGGTATAGCCATCATCTATAGGAGCATGAATCCTTAATTTGCACCAATAAAAAATACTGTTTATGTATAACCAAAAATTGGTTTATTTGTGGTTTTATACTAAATATTTTAAATTAGTTTCGTTTAATGGAATTAGATTCTATATAACGGAATTAATTAATTGACAGTTAATCGCTTACATATTATAATGCATTTAGATTGGACTGCCCAGTAGTCCAAATATAGAAAGGATTATAAAAATGTTTCGTGAATTAAACAATCCAAGGGTTTATGAACAAATCGTCGATCAGATCAAACGGTTGATTGAAGAGGGAAAACTGCGACCGAACGATCGGCTGCCTCCCGAACGGGATTTGGCGCAACAATTGGGGTGTAGTCGCACTTCTTTGCGTGAAGCATGCCGGGTGCTTGAGTCGGAAGGATTGATCGTTTCCAAACCGGGCGGTGGTCGGTATATTCAGAAAGTCGACCAAAGATTGATATTAAAATATCAAGTCAACCCGATCGATGTTATCGAAATATCCACAGTCATTCAATTTTTGGAGGCCCGTGAAGTACTTGAACCGAAAATTGCGGAAATTGCTTGTGAACGAGCAACTGAGGAAGACATCGAGAAAATGGGTAGAGCTTTGGTTTTAATGAAAGAGAAACTGAAAAAACCGGAAGAGGAAATCGATGCGGACAGCAACTTCCATTTATCACTGGCCCAGGCAACCCACAATTTCGTATTCGTTTCATTTATGGATTCAAATTTGAATCTCTACCGCCAAGTGCGTAAACAAACTTTGCAAAAGGCCGAACGATACTCTGAATCCTTTCAAGAACATAATGAGATTTTGGAAGCGGTAAAAAGAAGAGACAAAGCTGCCGCCATGGAAGCGATGAAGATTCATCTCAACAATTTACGGAGCAATGTTCTTGGCTTGTTGACACAGAAAAACTAGAAGAGGGAGGCGAGTACTATGGAAAAAGGGAAATTTGGACCGCTTACAGGCGTAAAAATAATAGATGTTTCGACGATGATCGCCGCCCCGTTCGGTGCAACTCTATTGGCCGACCTCGGTGCCGAGGTCATAAAAATTGAATTACCTAGAAAAGGCGACACACTTAGAACCGTCGGTCCGTGGAAAGGTGATGAACCTCTAAGATGGCCCGGCATGTCACGAAATAAAAAATCTGTCACATTGGATATTCGCAAAGAAGAAGGAAAAGAAATTTTTAAAAAACTTTTAAAAAATAATGATATTTTAATAGAAAATTTTCGCCCTGGTACATTGGAAAAGTGGGGTCTCGGCTACGACGAATTAAAGAAAGAAAATCCTAAATTGATTATGGTTCGCATCTCCGGTTATGGACAAACGGGACCGTACCGAGAAAAGGCTGGATTCGGTACTCCATGCACAGCTTTCAGTGGGCATACATACATTCAAGGTTATCCGGATCGACCACCCGTCAGTCCCTCTTATTCTTTGCTTGACTATATTGCTGGCGTTTATACCGCTTTCGCGGCTGTCTGTGCGTTGTATTACCGAGACGTCACAGGCGATCCGGAAGGACAGGTCGTTGAAATGGGCTTGTACGAAGCGATTTTCAGGATGCTCGAATTCTTGGTCGCTGAATACGACCAAACCGGTAAAGTTCGGGAAAGAACTCCTGGGCTCGCCGGTCACTCCAGTCCCGCGGGTACGTATGAAACAAAAGACGGTAAATATGTTGTCCTTGTTTGCAGCACGGATTCGACCTTTAACCGCTTGGCAAAAGCGATGGGACGGTTGGATATGCTCGAAGACGAACGCTTTAACACTAATTCACAGCGCTTGAAGCACGACGACGAAGTCCAACAAATCGTGAAAGATTGGATCCATCAATATAACTTAAAGGAACTGCAAGAATTATTGGATAAGTATGGCGTACCTGTCAGCCCGATCTTGAGCATTAAAGATATTTTTGAAAACGAACATTATAAAGCCCGAAAAAATATCGTCGAAGTCGAACATCCGCGGTTAGGGAAAATCAAAGTTCCTGGTGTCGTCCCGAATTTTTCGAAAACACCAGGCAGCATACGCTATCGCGCTCCGGAATTAGGCGAACACAATGAAGAGATTTTGGGCGGTCAATTGGGATTGTCGAATGAAGAACTTGACGCATTGAAAGCGAAAGGGGTTATTTAATGAGCGTTGTAGGTCTTCCTGAAAAAGTTGAGATTTGTGAGGTTGCTCCGCGCGACGGTTTTCAATCGGAGCATGAATGGATCCCGACAAAAGAAAAAATAAACATCGTGCGTGCATTAGCGGAAACCGGTGTGAGATTCATAGAATTGACGTCCTTTGTTCATCCCAAAGCTATCCCGCAGCTCAGGGATGCGGAGGAAGTGGTTAAGGGCACGGAAGATTTGACGAACGTGAAATTCCGTGCCTTGGTTCCGAATTTGAAAGGCGCGCAAAGAGCGATCAAAGCAGGAATAAAAATAATCAAGCTCATGCTTTCTGCTACCGATTCCCACAGCTTATCAAACGCCAACTGCCTTGTGGAAGAAGCGCTGCAAGGCTTCAAACCAATCATTGAGTTGGCGGAAAAGCACCGAGTGGTCGTTGGTGGTTCAATTTCGGTAGCTTTTGGCTGCCCGTACGAAGGGAATGTGCCGATCGAAAAGCTCATTGGAATTGTCGACCGTTATAAAGAAATGGGTGTTAAGGAAGTATCGCTTGCTGATACAACCGGTATGGCAAATCCAAAGCAGGTTTATGAATATCTCGGGGTATTGAGAAACGAGTTCCCTGACATGGCATTTTCGATGCATTTTCATAATACGCGCGGCATGGCTTTGGCGAATGTCTTTGCTGCTTTGCAACAGGGTGTTACGAAATTTGACAGTTCGGTCGCAGGAATCGGCGGATGTCCTTATGCTCCTGGTGCGACTGGCAATGTGGCGACGGAAGATTTGGTCCATATGATGGATGAAATGGGCATTGATACCGGGATTGATCTGGATAAAATGATCGGTGTGGCAAAAAGCGTAAAAAATCTTCTTGGCCATGACGGCGGCAGTTACATGCTGCAAGCCGGACCTTGTTCGCAATTAAACCCGAAACCGACCGGCCAGGTGAAATTGGAACGTTAATTGATAGCTTTGGACCTTGCATCGGTCGATTTTTATCTCAAGTTGGTACCGCTTACAGGTAAGTGGGCTTAGCGCGAATAAAAAGTTTGGATGGGCTTGTTTTGTTAGATCGATCCAATAAAGGAGGTGTTAGCGCGCGGCGAAAAGAATTGGTAAAAACCGTTTACCAAGAATGCTAAAAGCAAAAAGGTTAATTTTTTGTTAGATCGCTCTAAATCTCTTTGAAAATGGTCGGAAGGCGGGTGCAATCAATGAGAAAAGCTCAGTCCTTTATCAACGGCGAATGGGTCACATCGAATCGGATGGTTGAGCCTGTCAAAAATCCATACACCGGCGAAGTGATCGGCGAACAACGACTCGCGACGGAAAAGGACGTGGATAACGCGCTTGCAGCGGCCGATCGTGCGAAAAAAGAAATTGCTGAAATACCGGTGTATGAAAGGGCGAAAATCTTAAAAAAAGCTTCCGCCTTATTGGAAGAAAGAAAAGGAGAATTTGCACTGCATATTTCCGAAGAGCTCGGAAAACCGCTGAAGAACACGCTGGATGAAGTTTCGCGCTCTGTCGAAACGTTGGAAGTGTCGGCGGAAGAAGCGAAACGGTTGATCGGGGAAACCATTCCAGGAGACGCCTCCCAACGCGGTGCGAAGGCGATGGCTATGACGTTCCGCGTCCCGGTCGGCGTCGTCGCTGCGATTACGCCATTTAACGCACCGTTGAACCTGATTTGCCATAAAATCGGGCCGGCGTTTGCGGCGGGCAACAGCGTCGTCTTGAAACCCGCGCCACAAACGCCATTGATCGCGACGGAATTATTAAAACTTTTGCTGGAAGCCGGTTTGCCAAAAAACGCCATCAACATGGTGCTTGGTGGCGTCGACGTCGGCCGGCAAATCGTAAAAGACGACCGGGTCAACGTCATTTCCTTCACCGGCGGAGTGACCGCAGCTCGAAATATCGCGGCATTGGCGGGAATGAAAAAGGTTTTGTTGGAATTGGGTGGCAACGCGGCGACGATAGTCAATGACGACGCCGATCTGGAAAGAGCGGCCGACTTATGCGCCAGAACCGGTTACAGCAATTCCGGGCAAAGTTGCATCTCGGTCCAAAGAATTTACGTCCATGAAACGGTCCTCGAACCGTTTACCAAATTGTTGAAGAAAAAAGTAGAAAGCCTCAAAATCGGCGATCCGCGATCCAAGGAGACCGATGTGGGTTCCATGGTGGATGAAAAAGCCGCGGAGCGCGTCATGAGCTGGATTAAGGAAGCGGTCCAGTCCGGTGCCGAAGTCGTGACCGGCGCGGAACGGCAAGGGGCGACCGTCAAACCGACGATTCTCCTCAATCCGCCGAAGGAAGCTAAAGTCGTCTGCCAGGAGGTATTCGGCCCGCTCGTGAGCATCATTCCGTTCCGTACGATCGATGAAGCGATCGCTGCCGTCAATGATTCGTCCTTCGGACTGCAAGCTGGGTTGTTTACCAACAAGATGGACGTCGTCTTTAAAGTCGCCAAGGAATTAGAAGTCGGCGGCGTCGTCGTCAACGGTACGTCGAATTTCCGTCTCGACCATTGGCCGTACGGCGGTGTGAAGGAAAGTGGCATTGGCCGCGAAGGCCCGCGTTTTGCAATTCAGGAAATGACGGATATGAAAATGATTGTTTTGCAGTTTCCGGATTAAAGGGAGGGCGGAAAATGCTGGAACTCATTGTCGCGGAACCGAAAAAATTGGAATTAAAAGATAGTGCACCGCTGCCGGCACCGTCCGGCGATGAAGTCAAAATCCGATTGATTTACGGCGGCATTTGCGGTTCCGATCTCGGCGTGTATAAGGGAAAAGTCGCTTATGCCCGATATCCGGTCCGCGCCGGCCACGAACTCGTCGGCACGATTATTGAAAAAGGGGAAAAAGCGCTTTTCACCATCGGGACGAGAGTCGTCGTTTTGCCGAATACGTATTGTAGCGAATGCGATAAATGCAGAAAAGGGCTCACAAATATATGCGAAAACAAACGATCACTCGGCATCAACATGGATGGCGGGTTCGCACAAGAGTTTACCCTTTCATCCAAGTATGTCCTCGAGGTGCCTGAAGATCTGCCTGATGAAAAAGCAATCCTCGTTGAACCGCTCGCGGTCGTTGTCCATGCTTTCAATAAAGCTGCCATAGGAGCAGGGACGAAGGTGGCCGTTGTCGGCTGCGGAAACGAAGGACTGTTGGCGGTGGCGTTAGCCCGTTATTTGGGCGCCGATGTGACGGCAGTCGATATCAATCCCGCAAAATTCAAGATGGCGAGAAAAATAGACGCGGAAATCCGGACTTGTTACTTTGAAGAGCTCCGTAGCGAAACGTTCGACGTTGTGTTCGAGATGTCCGGCGTGGAAGCAGGTGTGCAAAACGCGGTGCAACTTGTCGAACCTGGCGGAACGCTCATCCTCGTCGGGCTCGCGCCGGAAGCGAGGCTTCCAATTTACTTAATTGCGCGAAAGGAAATGACGATCCACGGATCCATTATCTATCAATTCCCTCAAGATTACCAAAAAGCGGTTGAATATTTACGCGACCCGGGATTCCACTCCGAACCGGTGGTATCCGAAATTCTGCCTTTCAAAGAATACGAAAAAGCGTATGAGCTTGCGGCATCCAGTGACACGGGCAAAATTGTGATGAGCTTCAAGGAGGTTGATGGTTAATCATGAAGAAATTGGTGTCAGAATTACTGGTAAAATATTTGGAAGACCGCGGTGTTCGCCATATTTTCGGTCTCTGCGGGCATACGAACATCGCCGTCCTGGCAGCGCTCGATAAAAGCTCCATCCATTTCGTGAACGTCCGGCACGAACAAATTGCCGCTCACATGGCCGATGGCTATGCGCGCGTCACAAAGCATGCGTCCGTCGTCTTGAGTCATCTCGGTCCCGGGTTGACTAATGCGGCCACTGGGGTCGCCAATGCGGCGTTGGACTCGATTCCGATGGTCGTCATCGCCGGGGACGTACCGACGCATTACTTCGGTAAACATCCGCACCAAGAAATCAATTTTCATGCGGACGCCTCTCAATATGAAATTTACAGGCCTTTTGTCAAACGCGCCTGGCGCGTCGACTACCCGGACCTCTTCCCGGAAATTCTGGAAAAAGCTTTCCAATTGGCGGAAAGTGGTCGGCCGGGGCCGGTCCTCGTGGACGTGCCGATGGACGTTTTTTCAAAAGAAGTTGATGAAGCACTGTTTGAAAGGGTCAAACAACATACGAAAAACATTCATAAACCTTCGATTGATGATGAATTGGCAAAAGAAATTATTGAAAAATTGGTCAACGCCAAAAATCCGTTGCTCTACGTCGGCGGCGGAATTATGCTCGCGGATGCCGCGGAAGAATTGAGAAAATTGGTGGACCATCTCAATATTCCGGTCGCCTACACGCTGATGGGCAAAGGAGCCGTATCCGACGAGCATCCTTTGACGCTAGGCATGACCGGTTTTTGGGGAACTAAATTCGTGAATAAGATGTGCTTGAACGCTGATTGGATTTTGGCGCTCGGCACCCGATTTGGGGAAGCGGATTCCAGTTCGTGGGAACCTGAATACACATTTAACATTCCGAAGACGAAATTGATTCACATCGATATTGACGCCAATGAAATCGGAAGAAACTACCCGGTCGAAATCGGCGCCGTCGCCGATTTAAAACAAGCGCTCATTGCGTTGAACCGCGCGGCAAAAGAAATCGTACCGGAAGGGCGGGACAACCAAAAACTGAAACAACGGATCGCCGCCTATAAGACAGAACTACAAAAGAATATTCTCGAAAACGCTCACGATGATCGCTTCCCGATGCACCCGGAACGGATTTTATACGAAGTGCGCGAAGTGTTGCCGAAAGATGCCATCCTGACGACCGATGTGGGCTGGAATAAAAACGGGGTCGGACAACAATTCCCGATTTTTGAAGCCGGTACTATTTTTACGCCCGGCGGCTATTGCACAATGGGTTTCGGCGCGCCCGCCGCATTGGGCGTCAAAATCGCGAGGCCCGACAAAGTCGTCGTTTCGTTGGTCGGTGATGGAGGATTCGGGCAAAATCCCTCGTTCCTGGCGACGGCCGTTGAAGAAAACATCCCTGTCGTTTGGGTCATAATGAACAATTACGCTTACGGGACGATAGCCGGATTGGAACAAGCGCATTTTAACACGACGTTCGGTACCGTCTTCAAAAAGGACGGAAAACCGTATTCCCCAAACTACGCCGACATCGCCAAGGCGTACGGCGTGGACGGCGTCAAAATCACGTCCGCAGATGAATTCAAACCGGCATTGGATAAAGCCGTCAAAGCGAACAAACCGTTCGTCATCGATGTCGAAATGGTCAATATTCCGACACCGACCGGTGGGCATTGGAACATTTTAGATATTTATTCTCCCGGCAAAAACATAAACCATGTAGCGGTAGAAACCCGGTAAAAATGCATGCGCAGACGGGTCAGGCGCCCGCGAAACGTTCACCGCTTCAATGGCGTCGGATCAGGGCATTTTCACAATGGGAGGGAGTTACATGAGTCGGAAATATTCGTTGGCCCACCTTACCGTGCTGGAATGCACGCCGCCGGAAATGACCTATCTCGCCGCGCGCGCGGGGTATGATTACGTCAGTTTTAGGCTCATCCAAATGGGCCTGCCCGGCGAGAACAAGGACAACCTCATCGAAAATAAACAAATGCTAAGGGAAACCAAGAGGGCTTTGAAGGAAACGGGCCTTGAACTGCTAGACATCGAATTGGCACGCATCGATGATCAAAGGGATCCGAAAAGTTATGAACCGGCGCTGGAAGTTGCTGCCGAACTCGGCGGGCGCCATGTGTTGAGTAGCATATGGACAAGCGACCGTGATTTGTATCTTGAACGCTTCGCCGAGCTATGCGACATCGCCGGAAAATACGGGCTGACGGTGGATTTGGAGTATGTGCCGATTGCGAGCGTCACAAATCTCGCCGGCGTGTTGGACGTTTTAAATACGGTCAAAAAAGAAAATGCAGGCGTCATGATCGACATCCATCATTTCCATCGCGCCGGCGACAAACCCGAAGATTTGGATAAAGTACCGATAGAATGGTTCCATTTCCTGCATTTGTGCGACGCCCCCGGCGAAATTCCTTCGAGCCCAGAAGAAATGACTAGGATCCTCCGCGAAGAGCGGCTGTATGTGGGCGAAGGTGGCATTGATGTGGCCGGCATCGTGAATCGATTACCCGAGATTCCCTGCTCTATCGAATTGCCGCACGTAAAACGCGTCAAGGAATATGGCTATGAAGAACACGCGCGTCGTTGTTTGCAGTCTGCCAAAGAATATTTTGCAAAATACGTGACGGAAGGACGTCAGGTTTCCTTTTAATGACGGGTTGCTTGCAAAAAAAGACAGCGTTCAAGCCGATCTGTTCGATGGCAGCGAAGCGAGGAAAACCGATCCATAAACGCTGATCGAGTTGAATGATTATCGAGAGGTAAGGGGGAAAGTTTATGAAAAAGATTCTCATGCTGCACGGTATTAACCACAACATGTTCGGCAAAAGGGACCCCGAACAATACGGCACCGTCACATTGGATGAAATCAACGAAAAAGTGCAAGCCCTTGCTCGGGAACTCGGTGTCGAAGTGGAATGTTTTCAAACGAACTACGAGGGCGAGATGTGCGAAAGGATCCATCGAGCCTATTTTGAGGATGTCGATGCTGTCGTCATCAACGCGGGCGCATGGACCCATTACAGCTACGGGCTGCGGGATGCCCTGGCCATTTTGACGGTGCCCATCGTTGAAATCCATATGTCCAACATTCATGCGCGTGAAGAATTCCGCCACAAATCCGTTTTTGCCGACATCGTCAAAGGGCAAATTTGCGGGTTCGGGGTGGAGAGTTACCTCCTCGGTTTGCGGGCGGCCGTTGCGGCTGCGGATGAGCAATAAGCGCGCCGGCAGCCATTACCATCTTGTCGGCAAAGATCTCTGGAAAGCGGTGAAATACGGGGTATGAGAAGAACGGAACCGGGAATGAGCCCTTTTTGGTATTATATTATATCGGACTGAAAGAAACCGTCATCAAGGAAGGCTACGCGGAGATCGAACTCGCGGTTACCCCGAATCTCCATCAGCGGAGAAGCTCCGTCCACGGAGGAGTCCTAGCGTCGCTCATCGATGCGTCCGTTGGCTCGGCCGTCCGTTCGACTTTAAGTGTCCACGGTGAAGATGAACATCAATTATTTTCGTACGGCTTACGTCGACCATCTGAAGGCAAAGGAGAAATTGAACCACCGCGACAAAACACTTGCGGTCAGCACTGCCGAAATCGTCAAACCCGACGGTAAAGTGGTGGTGTCTGGCCGCGCGACGTATCTAAAATGGATTTAGAAAAAAATGGGCCTGTTTCTTCCACACAGGAAACTGAATATTAAGTCTCCTGTGTGAAAAGGGAGCTCCCCTTATCTTATAGAATCACATTATTTGGTTAATCATAAGGTTCTTCAAACATTCGCTAGAGGGCTTCATGAGCTTCGGCTAATCCTCGCAACTTTCACCCTGCCCATTTCTCATTATAGTCTTGGATGATCTAATACATGACTTTTTCCGCGGCTTCTAAACTGCTAATACTGTTCATCGACATTAAACGTTTCTGAAACTCCTTGATCGTTCGATGCATTGGTCGTGTAAATCACATTTCGAATACTGCTTGGATAATTCATAAAGGTAAGAAGGACATCCAACTCATTACTCCGAGATTGAACTTTTCTCGGGTACTTACTCGACAATTTTAGCTCAAGCTGAAACATCTGTAACGCTATTTCCTTTTTTGGTGCAATAAATCAGTTTGAGATCTTCAGCCACTTCAAATTGGCCTTTTTTTCGAACACAACTGAGTGTGTTACGGACTATGTAAACGACACATCGCTGTACATTGGCTTTAGGATAAACAGTTTTAAAGGCTTCTACCAGCCTGGTAGTCCATCGAATACGCCAGAAGCTCTTCTTGTATGCCTCTTTTGTAGAGCTGTTGAAAAATCTCTTGCCATCCACAGGTACTTTCCTTTCCTCCTACGAAAAATCAAGAATTTCCCGATATCTTTTTTTTACACCTAACACGACATAAGTAACTTCTTTTTCTACCGTTTCTCGACGAAGTTTCACGTACAACTCATCCAAATATAAGACCGAATATCGCTTTTGTAGAGGACGCGTATGTCATTTCTCGATGTCATCCTTTACGACATCGGTCATACGATTGATCGTTGCAGGAGAATAAGCATTTCCTAAAATTCGTTCATTAAAACTTGTCAATCTCACCTGTACTCAAGCCACTTTGAAACATCTTGATGACAGCTTCTTTGAGTCAGCCAGTATAGCGTTGGTAAGGGGAAAACAACCGCGTTTGAAATCACCCGTTTCAGTCTTTTGGGACCAAAAGGGCTTCAATCCGACCGTATTGTGTATCTAGGTTTCCCTGATAGTAGCCGTTTTTCATATTCGACGTTTTAGTCTGTTCCATTTCAAGGAAATGTTTTATTTCTTCATGCATGATGAGTTCTAGTTTTTCATTTATAAACTGGCGAATCGCACGTAGGAGCAAAATAATTGTAGGAGCAAGGAATAGAATAAATAGTAATATTAGCTAAATAAATAGACCTTGATGACTAGGAGCAGATGATCTTCATCCAGTCTTAGCCACCAAGGTCATCAGACGATCGTTCAGTAAGAGAATGAAGGAAAACAAGAAATGAGGGCCTCTTTTTTGTACAATGAGTTTGTCAAAAAAAAAAAAAACAGTAACAAAGGAGGACCTCACATGAGACATTATAACCCGAATATCCGATTTTAGAAGAACTTGAATGCTATGTTTTTCAAGTATTACAGAAGATATTTGGCAAGGTTTTGACTAAAATTTTGGAACAGATGGATACTGAAATCGCCGAAGCGCAGGATAAACGCCGCTTTCGTTTGAAAGAACGGTGCGACGTTCACATCGATACGATGTTCGGTCCGTTGACCATCAAAAACAACAATTATCAAGACCGGGAAAACGGCCGTTATATCGCTTTATTGGAACACTATTTGGCCTTTAACGGCCGCAAGGGAGACGGGCGCTGAACGAGAATGATCCGGAGCAGTTGATCGTGGAGCTGAACAGTCCCGTGGGAACGATGGCTACACCGGAATACGAAGCGAAGCTGGAGGCGTTCATCGCGTAAATCACGAATCATAATGAAGCGTTACGGGATTATAAAGCGTGGCTCGCAAGGGTTAGACACGCACAGGCTGTGTACGATGGAGGCTTCGGAAGGCTTGATGAGCCAATTTGCAGCTCGCCTCTACCATGGGCGCAGTTGAAGCGCATCGGTGTAGAGGCGATGACTCAATGGATGATTGCCGGCAAGGATCGGTTGGAGGTCAAAACGTGGTTTGGGCAATGGGTGCCGAACCGTGAAACAAACGGTTCGGGTCGTAAGGCTCCAGAGACCAAAACCCGTAAAAGGCTGATCAAGCAAATCGTAAATGATGTACGAGAGAACATCCCCTATATGAAACAATCTTCAGGCACGATGATTCATCGCGCTTTGAAAGGGTAGATCGGTATTTAAAATACTTGGAAAGACCTCACGCAAGGAAGCTAAGAAAATAGAAAAACGCTTTCAAATGGCATTGTACAAAAAAGTGCCCACAAAAGCTTGACTACATCAGTCCATTAAGAGACATTTGTTCGAGGAAACCTATAATCCGGCGCCTGTCCAGAGATCGAAATCCCGAAACCCAACGGAGGCGTCCGATGTTGGGGATCCCAACTGTGATGCAAAAGTACCTGGAGAAGAAGTTAACCCCAAGGTCAACGAGGAAAAAAGTGCGGTCGACCGTCCCTGGAAACGAAAGTTTATAGGGTTCAGCTTCACGTCCAAACAAGAAGCTCGAATCCGACTTGCCCTGAAATCCGTTCAACGGTTTAAGAATAAAATCCGGCAACTGACGAATCCAAATTGGGGCCTTCCAATGGAGGAACATATCCGGAAACACAACCAATATACCATGGGATGGATGGGGTACTTCGCGTTAATTGAGATCCCCTCTCACTTGAAGCGCCTGGAAGAGTGGATAAGAAGATTGAGGCTATGCCATTGGCACCAATGGAAAAAGGTGAGAACTCGAATTCGTGAACTAAGAGCCCTTGGGCTCAAAAAACACGAAGTGTTCGAGATAGCTAACACTCGGATAGAGGCCTGGCATACGACAAGGACGCCTCAATTGAATAAAGCCCTTGTCAAAGCCTACTGGCTTAAGCAAGGGCTTAAGAGTTTAACGCAAATATATTTTGAACTTCGTCAAGATTGGCGTACCGCCTAGTGTGAACACGTATGTTAGATGGTGTAAGAGGACGGGGGGTTAGCCCCCCCTACTACTCGATTAATAAGAACTTGTCCATGATTTTGACGGCTCGCGTCGTTACAGGTTTGTGATGCTTTGGCGGGCTGTTTTCACTGTAAGTTCTTCCATCGGTTCGATCGGATTGAGATCCTTGAGCAAAAACACATAGCTGAAAATGCCGACCAACAAGAACAACGCCGCGACCAGGAAAGCGTACATGAAAGAGTTTGTCGCCTGTACGATGAACCCAGTGACGATGGGAGCGAGAATAGCCATCGCGTTATTCCCGAACGTTAAAATGCCTGTCATCGTGCCAACCATGCCCTTGGGCGCGACGAAGGTTGGGATGCTGTAGGCGATCGACGAAGTGATGACAAGGCCGCCGAGGGCAATCGAAATACAGATGATCGCGATGTTCGGATTCCTCGTGAAAGCCGCCCCGATGACCGTCAATCCGAGCAACATACCGATGACAAGAGTGGTTTTGCGCACGCGCGTCAAGTCATGGCCCTTTTTCACTAAATAGTCTACCAGCCAACCGCCAATTAAAAGCTCGGAAGCGGTGCCGACAAGCCATGGTACGGCCGAATACCAGCCGGATTTTAATACGGACATGTGCATTTCCGTGGCGAGATAGCCGGGAAGCCACGTAAGAAAGAGGAACCATGAGTAACCGTAGGCGGCAAACCCGATAAACGTCGCCCAAACTTTTCGTTTCGTCAATAAGTAGCCGAGATCTTGCCAAACATTCCTCGATGATTCACCCGGCTGTTGGGCACCGCCTTCCATAATATAGTTATATTCTTCCTTGGACAACCTTTTGTCTTCATGCGGATCACGATACATGATCCAAAATGCGATAACGTAAATCAAGCTGAAGGCCGCGGTGACATAAAAAGCCGCTCTCCAACCCCATAACATGATGACTAAAGCGATAATGGGAGTACCAATGGCATTGGAGAATTTTGACTGAGCATCATAAAGCGCGATGGCCGTCCCGCGTTCGTTTCGCGGAAACCAATAGCCGATCGCTTTCGCGGCGCCTGGGAAATATGGGGCTTCGCCGATTCCAAGCAACACCCGTGATAACATTACAAGCCCCTGGCCGCTCGCTACCGCGGTAAGCAAACAAGCAATTGTCCAAATGATGGTGCCGATCCGCGATACCCACTTGACGCCTATTTTATCAAGAATCGTGCCCGCGGGAATTTGCAGGATGGCATACGACCAAGCAAAAGCGGATAACAAAATCCCGACTTGGCCGGCGCTCAGATGGAACTCTTCCGACATCGGTTTGACGCCGACGGACATATTGATCCGATCAAAATAATTAATGATCACTCCGATGGCGATTAAAGAGACCATTGCCCAACGCCTTTTTTTCATTTGCTTATTCACCAACCTTTATTTTTTAGTTGTAAACGCATACATTTTCTTGCAGAAAAAATACCGATGATCCGTTTTGATGACGAAAACACCCTCAGGAAATATCCGTTTGGAAAGAATGGCTAAAATGTGTGTTCCATTGTATGTAACTGAGTTACAAAATGTGAATCCTTGTTTGGAGTATAGCAAAGTTTATGATTTTTGTCTAGGTTTTGAACGTGAATTTTTAAACTTTTTCTGAATCACCGTGAAGCTCTTCCGTCCCTAGCGTGGTAAAAAGATTAACGGAAGGAATTTCGTCCTTCCACATAAAATTATTTAGGTAACGGGGGATATTGCTTTTTTTAAAAAGGCATTTGTGAAAGCCTGTATTGCTGCGAGAGGCGCCTGGAAGCAAATGCCGAACGCCTCGGAAAGACGGGAAAATCAGAAAGGCATTGCGAAACGTGGCGAATGCAGGTAAAATGGTCTCGCATAATTCCGATCATAGAAATTAATTTTCACATTTTGGAACAAAGCGGCGGAGTGAAAGGTTATGGCCGAAGCGGCAAATGAAAAAGAAAACAAAAAAATGGATTCAGGAATTCGCACTGTTCAGCGGGCTATCAATATTTTGTATTGTTTTACCATGGATGAGCAGGAGCTTTCCTTGACGGAGATCGCAAAGAAGATTGACCTTGCGAAATCCACGACGACGAGGTTGCTTTCGACCTTGGAACAAAATAACCTCGTCGTGAAAGATCCAGTGACTTTAAAGTATCGGCTCGGGCAAGGAATCTACTACCTCGGGCACATCGCGGGCAAAACGATTAAAATCCGGGAAATTGCCCGGCCCGTCATGGAAGAGCTGCGCGACATGACGCGCGAAACCGTCAACTTGTATATGTTGGAGAATGAATCCAGGGTTTGTGTCGAACAATGCGAAGGGCTGCAATCGATCCGCCACATGGTCAGAATCGGGGAGAAATTGCCGCTTACGGCCGGGGCGGGCGGGAAGGTGCTTCTGGCCTACCAATCGCCGGCTTTCCAAGAAAAAATTTTCAAGCGGATGCCTTCTGAAGAAAAGGTCTCTTCATTAAGGGATGAGCTGGAAAAGATCAAATCGGAGCGGTGTGCGTCAAGCATCGATGAACGCGAAGTCGGTTCCGCCGCGGTCGCCGCCCCGATCTTCAATATAGGCGGCGATGTGACGGCCTGTTTGTCCGTTTCAGGTCCGACGAACCGCTTTACGCATGAAGTGGTGGAAAAATTCAAACGGTTAGTCAAAGACGGCGCCATGGCCGTTTCGGAAAGATTGGGTTATCGGGAATAGCGGGGGGATAGCGGTGAATATTTCACGAAAAACGGTAGCGGTGCGGGACAAGCGGATCGGCGGAGAGCGCCCGTGCATTTGCGCGCCCGTCGTCGGGGAAAATCTGGAACAAATTGTGTCGGAAACGGAAGAAATCCGCCGAAAGGCTCCTGACATCATCGAGTGGCGCGCCGACTACTTTAAGGATATCGGCGATCCGCAAAGGGTGGAAGAGGCGGCTCTGGCCATCCGGCGGATTGCAGGGAATATTCCCGTCCTTTTTACGGTTCGCTCGGAAAAGGAAGGCGGGCATCCCGCACCGATTGAGGAATCGGAAAAAATCCGGCTGTTGATTGAGGTTTGCCGAAAACAATTCGTCGATATGGTCGATTGCGAGCTTTATTATGGAGAGGACCTTGTTCCGCTTAGCGAGGCAGCGAAGAAAACCGGTATCCGCTTGGTTGTCTCTTATCATAACTTCCACTCCACGCCGCCGAAAGAGGAATTGGTTCAAAAAATGTTGAAAGCGGAATCTTACGGGGCCGATATCGCCAAAGTCGCCGTGATGCCAACCTCACCGGATGACGTACTCGCTTTGTTTCAAGTGACCCAAGAAGGGCGGAATCGGTTACGCATTCCCCTTATCACCATATCAATGGGCGGGTTGGGGGTCGTCACCCGCTTGACCGGGTGGCTGTTCGGTTCAGCGGTCACCTTCTCCGTCGGCCAAAAGAGTTCCGCACCGGGTCAAATCCCGATCGAAGAATTGCGCGCTGCTCTTCGCGTGGTACAGAAATATGTTTAAACACTTCGGGGCATAAGCGGGATGAGGCGGCCTTCGTTAACTTTCTCTCGATGGAAAAAAAAGACGCAGCTAACGCCGGATGGCCGGAATCTGAAGAGGCGGAGTCTTTGTCCCCTTTCAAATGGGGGACTGGACATCGCTTTGGCGTATCAGGCGGCGAACGGCAGGAAAATCAATTTATGATGGTTTACCGGAACCCGGGTTGTCCCGCTCCGCAGGCGCCCCGGCCTTTTCCGATGCCCGCAAAGTCAGTGTTCAACAGCTTTATATTTTAACGGGAACCTTTACGATGGTGAGAAGAATGTATTGGGAAGGGCGGGACGGAAGAAACCGTATTTTCGCTGTAGGATGCGCGCTTGTCCGTGCCGACAAAATGGAGTTAGAAGGTTTTTCCGAAGCCTTCCAGCGTTGTATTTGGGATGCACATTGAAAGGGTCGTGATGATGGAGGTGATAAAGGCGGATTCCGTGCGGTCCAGGACATACCACAACACACCGAGCTCAAAAATGGCGTCGGCAATGACGCCTAATCCGTTGTTTCCAATAATTAATCCCATGTTCCGCTTAACGGGCATCTCGAAGCGTTGTTGTTTCCCTTCACTGGTCATCTGTCACCCTCCAAAACTTTCCATAGCACTTTGGCTTCAACGCAAGTTTTTAATGAAACGCCTCTTTCTTAATTCGACATGTTCCGGCTAAAATCCTTGTGAATTCTGATTTTTTGCGCATATCTTGCCCATCGGTTGGTGTAAATTGGTGCGGCCGCCCATCCCCTCACTCACTACAGGGAAGGCAGCTTGACATCAGGTCCGGCTCGTTCACCCACGTTTGCAACCTACCGACTTCTACATTAATAGGGCCGGCGCGCCGGCAACGGAGATTTTCCCGACATTGTTCGGAATGGGTTTGAGGAGCCGAAGGCCTTATACTAATGATAAGGCGCATAAGCAACGGAACGCATGGCAAAGGTGGATGAAGGAACGGGCAGATTTTTTCGATGAGCTGGCGGTGTGTTCGGACCCGCTTGCAATGGGGACAGATCGGGGAAGAACCGGGTTCGAGGCGGATCATCGGCTCTCGTGAATAAATTTTTTGAGGGGGATGGGTGCGAAAATGGTTCACGAAAGCTTTCAAACCGTGAAAGGGCAGATTCATTGGGATCATCCGATGTACAAACTTTATGAAAAAGCGAAAAGGAACGGAAAGTGGAATCCGGCCGATATCGATTTCAGCCAAGACCGCGAAGATTATAACAATCTGCATCCCGACGAAAGAATCGCGATTTTGCCGCTGATTTCTTCGTTTTCCGCGGGGGAGGAAGCCGTCACCCTCGACATTTTGCCGATGGTTCAAGCGATGGCGCGCCAAGGGCGGCTGGAAGACACGATGTTTTTGACGACGTTCGTCCACGACGAGGCGAAACATACGGAGTTGTTTTCCCGATGGCAGCAGGCCGTCGGCGTCGGCGACATGGACTTATCCGTCTTTCACAGCGACAGCTACAAACGGATTTTTTATGAGGAGCTGCCAGCGGCGATGGACCGTTTGAACACCGACGATTCCCCGGAAGCGGTCATTCGCGCGGCAACGGTCTACAACATGATTGTGGAAGGGGTACTCGCTGAATCGGGGTATTATTCCTTTAGGCAAGTTTTTAAAAAAGCGGGTCTCTTTCCGGGAATTTTGCAAGGCATTGATTACTTAAACATGGATGAAGGCCGCCATATTCAATTTGGCATTTACACCATTCAACGCCTGGTCGTCGGCAGCGCTGCCAATTATAAGATTTTTAACGATTATATGGATGAACTTTGGGAACACGCTTTCGGCATTGTGGAATACTTAACCTCTTTAGCGGAAGAGCAGCGAAAGCAAGCCGCGTTTCAGTCTTCGCTCGAATTCGATCCGGATATGATGAAAGAATACGCCGTGAAACAATTTCACATTCGTAAAAGCAAGGTGGATCGGGTCAAGCGATATCAAAGCCTCAGCGAGTTGGAGGCGGCCGTCACAGGGGACATATAAAAGGCGGGTTTCCCCTCAAATGCCGGCTGAACGGGCGCGGTTCGGGCGCTTGTGATGGGGCGGCTGATTCAACACGGGAGAAAGGGAGCCATCCCGTCGTATGGGCTGTGTCCAATGTTGACAGCGCCAAGTTTCAAAACCGTTTTTATCGGAGTGACGGAAAAGGTTTTCAGTTTGACGGTCTTTAGATTTTGCGCGGGCATATTTGAAAAGCTTCGCCAATTTTCTTCTAAACGGCGGGCTTTTTTCTTTCGTTAAAATTCCAGACGGATTCAGATAAGCGGCCTGTATGGCTGCTTTTTATTTCAAAAAGTCGATGAATGTAGGGGGAGGGGGAGCTAACCAATCAATAGAGTGCCCCGGATAAATGCGAGAAATTTTAATGGGCGTGCGGTTCAAACACCTTTCAAAATCTCCCGAATACCTTAAGAGAGTCGTTTGGTATTTTTTGGACAACATCCCGGATCAATGGGCGGCGCGGCAGCCTGTTTGATGCTGTTTGTGACGATCATGTCATACCGTGCTGAAATGAATCCGGGCCATACAAATTCTGATGGGAATAGTATTGATGAAAACGGCATGTTAAGAGAGAACGTTTTGGCTATAAAAAATAAGACCGTTCATCAGCTGGCTAAAACAATTCTCAACGAGGAATTCGGACCTAATTGTTGCGCCGTTCATTAATGGACACTTTTCCGCCGCATGCTCTAAAAAGTTATTCTCAGAAACGTTCTGATCAAACGAAAGATCATTAAAATTTTATTAATAATGCCGATATTTATAATAAATACAAAATGTTTAGGGGTGCACGGGAATGGAGATCCACTCGAATCCGTTAAATTGTTATCTATTAAATACAAATCATGCCTACAAGTTAAACGGCAACAGCCATAATCTTCATGTAAACCAGCCGGTGCAGGGCGGCGGACCAAACTTGGATAAATTGACACTATCATCATTCCAAAAAGGCTATCCGGCCGGAAGCATCAAAATCGAGCGTGCCGAAAAAACCGTTGCCTCCGTTTATTATTATGATTATTTTTCCGTTGAGGATATGACGGGCTTGACAGAGGAAGAAAAGAACCGGATCAATGAAGCGATAAGAGCGGCAACCACCATCGATCTAAACTATTTTTCCGGCGGATCGACGAGTGACCAATTTGCTATGGCCATGGCACAGATGAAAGCAAAACTGGATTTTGTCGCCCAACATCTCGTTCCTGAACAATTTAAAGATCAAATGATGCAGGCGACCAATCAATTTATCAATGACAAATTTGCGGTATACAATGATCAAATGTTAAAAATTCAACAAGCCATTTATGATACGTACAAGGACCAATCCGGACCGATGAAGCATATCGCCGAATCGGCTTTGCAACAAATTCAGGCGATAAAAGACGGCCATAGCGCCTTACAAAAAGAACAAACGCATTATCTTTCCTTATTCTCAGAGCTCAACGGCACGGACGCCGGCGAATTTGTCCAAAAATATGAGGACGTCATGAGAGCATATCAAGCAGAACAAGAAGCGGCTTCCCATGGGGATGCCTTCACGAAAAAACGAGTGGACCGAAATATTCGCTTCTTGAGAGAAATGTGGAACCAATTTATCGACCGCCTTTCCGGCTATGATCAATATCGTGTCTCTACCGAGGAAACCCCTCTGATCGATCAAACGGTGTGAGATTCAGAGCTATTCTGTTCCATGCCCGTAGCGACAAGCTGCGGGTTTTCGTTATTTCATCGGTCTACATGCATTTTTCAAAACTGGAAGATTCACCGGATATGCAGATCGTCCTAGAAACGAACAAAGGGTGAAAGCCGCCTTGGTGGCTCTCTAATTCAATGAATAAAGAAAACTTTCTCATATCAAAAATGTGTGTACAATAGAATCTGGGTATTTTCATTTTGGTTCATGCACATGGCAACGGCTCAAGGTGACAGGCATCCCTTGGGACGCCATGCGGATGGCCGAAGGGAAAGCGTGGCCCACCCTATGCATGGGGCTGATGAGGTCGGAGCCTTCACCAAGCGCACAAGCTTGGCCAACTATCACAGCCTCACGCTGCCGTTTTATGATCTGGCGTTATACCTCGGGGTGGTGTTGAGTGGCCTGCTCGTCGCACACGTCTCAATGAACAATTTTCTGAGCATTTTGGTCATCGTCAATACGGTGGCGGTGCTCTTCTATGTTCCGGTGTTTTTTGCCAAACGAAGCAAACCGGAAAGAAGCGCCGAGAAAACGTACTTGTAGGCGTAATGAATAAGGTGTTCTTATTTTAAGCGGCATCGCGTCAGCCACTATGAGGAGATGGCTGCAAGGTGTTTGCTGGACGAGTACCGAATGATTATTGATTTATAAGAAAGGAGGGAAACGGTGGGCGCATTTGTACAAGCGTGGATGGATTTTTTTCGGCAAAATGTGCTTTTGTCGCTCGTTGGAGCGGCCGCCGTGGTTCTGGTAGTCGCCATGCTTAAGTGGTCGGGGCTCCATCTTGGGATCATCGTGTTTTCAGTGGCTTTGTTTCTGGCGTTGTTCCTGGTCGGCGGTTATTTTCGACGATATGCGATCTGAAGCAGCCTATCAAGAAATTTATTGAATGCAACGTCCGCATCTTGGGTTTGGCTCATGATCAAATAAAATGTGTACCGATGTGCCGATTGCGGTACATCATTTTTTGTATAATAATTTTAAGATCGGCGGGCAGCGGTTCGCTCGTCTCGCGCTAAGCGAAGATTTATTTTTATTATGTCGTCCATGGCCCGGACAGAGGAGGGAAAGCGTCACTGCGAATAACGACGTTTTTAGCCGGATCGCAAAGGCCGTTCAACACAGACCGGACTGACGTTAGTGGCCATTCATCCGATTTAAGATGGTTAGAGAGTTGTTGAGCCATTTTAGAAAAATGGTATGGTGACAGATTGACGAATTTGAGGAGGGACAGGAATGGGCATTTTCAGCGGCATACTTGGCAATGCATGGAATGTCAATAAGAATGACGTAAAAAAAGAATTGGCAAAGGTTTTGAACGAGAATGAGGACATCAACGCCGCTTTTAAACTCGTCCGCGATTTAATTGTTTTCACGGATAAACGTTTAATCCTCGTAAATAAACAAGGCGTGACCGGGAAGAAAACGGAGTACCATTCCATACCTTATAAAAGCATTTCCCACTTTAGCGTGGAAACGGCCGGGCATTTCGATTTAGATGCAGAGTTGAAACTGTGGATATCGGGCGCTCTTGAACCGGCGGTTTCTTTGCAATTTAGAAAAGATGAGAGCATCTACGACATACAGAAAATTTTGGCCGCCGTTTGTGCGTAAGCCAATTTTTTACGAAGCAACGTTAGTAAACATTTCGTTTTTGGAGGGACACGGTTTTGGAAAATCAGAGGATTACGAAGCGGCAGGGTCATTTTACCGGGCAATGAGCAGGTAATTGTGAAGACCTATGAGAAATATACTTTTTTGGCGTATGACACTCTCATGTCGACGACAACAACATGTGACGCTGTGCCGTCAAGTCGTATAAAAGTGCATTTAGTTGATAGGATGCAATTCTGCAGTTCTAATCATCGCCTGCCGCTCCGTGCAGCTTCTGTCCAAGAACGCTGTCCCGCCCCTTTCACATGTTCCTCTTTTCAATTGGCTCCTTCACTATGATTCATCGCATAAGGTTCTTGAATCAATCGAAAAACTTCACTCCCCAACATATTTCGTATTAATTGATGGAGAGAAGGCTTATGGGACTGCTCAACGCCATTAGGCTTTGTAATGCCGCTTGCCTGCTCACTAATCACTAAAGGAATCTTTCCTAAGCTGTTTTAAGCAGGGCGCTTCGTCATCCATCAATAGGAATATTTTACCAAAATTGAAAATAGCCATTAAGACCTATTCATTAATATTATAAATTGAAAAATAATTATTATAATTGAAATGGATTTTTACGGATAAAGCATCGGACCCATACGGAAAATCATCAAAAATGGGAATCCAAGGGTAAAGGTTGAAAAAATAGGAAAATTTTGTTTATTGAAGAAGACTTAAGCAAGACATTTGCTTACTGAGAGCTGCCAGCTCACTAATCACTAAAGTGATTTTTCCTAAGCTGTTTTTCCGCTAATAATAAAGCAATTAAAGATTTATTGACAAGAATAGGGGGATGATAGTGGGATTTTCAGTATTCTTGTAGGGATTATTCTTATTGTATACAGTTTAAAGTTTAGGAAAAAGAACACGGCTGGATTTATAGTTTCCCTGCTGATTGGTTTGCTGTTTTTATCATTTTCCATCTATCTAGCATTACTAAAATGAGTGAAACGCTTTGCTTATAACGGAGACGGAAAAAACAATATAGCTACAAATAGCGAGGCGGAAGCATAAGACAAATAAATGCGATAAATGTTGGAGGCATCTCTGGTAAGGTTGAATATGTCAAACAATAATTGCCCAGGTTTATCCTGGTTTGTATGAAAAATTAGCCGAAAACCTAAGTGGGGTGAGAGTTATCAAAGACATCCACGAAACGGAGAAAGCGGAAGAATTTCAAAGGCACAATGACGATGAGCTTTATTCTCCGATTGAAGACTTACAAAGAATTGCGGGAGGCGGACCGCTAAAAAGGAGCAGTTTTAATATCCAATCTTTTCCCAAGGGGATTAAACTTTTAGGGTATTTTTTTATCGGATTTATGGCTGCGGCTTTCTTGCTCGTGGTGATTTTCAATTTATTGGATTAAACCGTATCCAAAGCGTTGAGAACACTCTCACCGCTTTTTTGTTTCGAGCGCTCTCGGAGCCCGCTATCTGCTTTTTCTTTACTAAGATGGGGATTGTTTTGGAACAGTACGGGGAAAAAAGCGTTCATCTTAATGTTAAAAGACATTTTTTGCGTATTATTTCATCGGAAATTCAGGCGGGTTGACAGCGATTCAATTGCGGACGGAAAAAATTCAACAAAAACGGCTGCGAATTCAACGAAAATGAGGAACAATTCAATGAAAACCTAATGGAATTCAACGAAAGCCAAAGGGAATTCAATAAAACTAAAATTTCAGATATAAAGAGACCGACGATTCATGAAAAAGAACCATTCGCCTTGCTTTGACATTGATAGGCCGGCACTAATGCATAAGTTCCGTGCCGCAAAATAAGTGAATTTTTTGTAATTTTCCGGTCCCTTTGCAGGGATTTAAAAAGCGGATGTCGAATCGATAGCGCAGGATTGTTGCCGCCGATGAACTTGTTTTGATTAACGACTGAGAGGAGAAAAGATCATGGGTATAGCCAGCGGATTAAGTGTGATTAACCTTCTCTTATTTGTATTGATCGTTATGTTTCTGTATAACGGTTATGTTTATTTTCGCCGGAGCAATGAAGCGAAAGAGAAACTCATGTACAAATTAGATAGAATCATCGAGATTCTCGATAAAGAAACGCATGGCGATAAAAAAGAAGAATAAATTCGTGAGCCCTCGTTTTATGGGAATGTTGGACGAGCGTCATGCCCGTGAATAACGAGAAAAAGGACCATAAACGGCCCTTTTTCTCTTGCCATTGAATCGGGAATGCATTAAAAAGCCCAGTTGCCGTTGCGGAACAGCGGGATGCGTTCGCCGTCCGCGGTTTCCCCGTCGATGTCCAAATCGGCGGAACCGATCATGAAATCGGTGTGGCCGACGCTTTGGTTGACGCCTTTTTTTACCAGTTCTTCTTTCGACAATCCTCCGGAGCCTTTAATGTTCATGGTGATCGCCGCGCCGAGCGCCAAGTGGCAAGACGCGTTTTCGTCATAGAGCGTATTGTTGAAAATGATGTTGAGGTTCGATATCGGCGAATCATGCGGCACCAGGGCGACTTCCCCGAGATAGCGCATGCCTTCATCCATGTCCAAGGCCTTTTGCAAGGCTTCGAGGCCTTTTTTCGCCTGAACGTCGACGACCTTGCCGTTTTCAAAGGTCAATGTAAAATCTTCCACCATGTTGCCCATGAGCGACAACGGCTTCGTGCTCCTGACGGTTCCGTTGACGCCCGTTTTAAGAGGCGCGGTAAACACTTCTTCCGTCGGCATGTTCGGGATGTAACGGGTGCCGAACGTCGACTGGTGGCTGCCGCCGAGCCAGACGTGGTCAGGATGAAGGTCGATATGTAAATCCGTCCCCGCGCTTTTATAATGCAAGGTTTTAAAACGCTTTTCGTTCAGAAAAGCTGTTTTTTCTTTTAAATTGCGTTCGTGCTCACGCCAGGCTTGCACAGGATCGGGTTGGTCGACCCGAACGGTTTTAAAAATTGCCTCCCATAATTTCGCGATCGCTTCTTCGGTTGAGAGATCGGGAAACACCGTTTGGGCCCAGGCTGCAGTCGGCACACCGACAATGGCCCAATGAATATCGCCTTTTAATTGCGCGACTTGAAAGAAGTGAAGCTGTTCGCCATTGGCTCTGGACGTGAGCATTAACCGCTCCGGATTGATTCCTTCATAGGCGCGCGGGTTATGGCCGGTCACGCTGAGCAGGCAATCGTGGTGGTCGACCATTTGCCGATACCTCTCAATGTCCCAAGCCGGCACTTCTTTCAACGTGGCTTCGGGCGCTTTTTGCAAATGAACGCGTTGCGTTTCGTCATCATGCCAATTCACGCTGACTCGCTCCGCCCCGTTTTCATAAGCCTGTTCCACGACGCGGCGAACAAAGGGCGCCGCTTCAAGCGGTGCGTTGATGAACAAACGTTGTCCTTTTTGCAAGTTAAGGCCGACTTGAACCGTCAATTTTGCATAATCATCCATGCGCTTTGCCAATAAATCGGTCATCGTAACTCTCCTTTATCCAAGGTCATTTTCTCTCTCTTAACTTTACAATAATTCCCCCAATTTTTGAAGGTGAAGAACAGGGAAGCGTCCGTTTTTTCTAAAGAAGGATTTTTCTTAATAGATTGCGAACATACCATAAGGCAAGGGTCGCATGGGTTCTATTGCAATGAATGTGGTATGCCGCAAATAAGTGGGTGTATCAGAGGGGCGCAGGAAACCGGAAGTGTTTTTTAATAGCTTGATAGAGGTGGAAAATGTGAGAGTAACAGATATTCTTTACGATGAATGGCAGATTGGCGGGGTTCTTGAAGAGTTAATCATGAGCAAACCCGTGCAAAGGTTAAAAGGAATCCATCAAGGAGGAGCGAGCTATTTAATCAATGAGAAATGGAATGTCACGCGTTATGAACACTCCGTCGGCGTTATGCTTTTAATTCGGAAGCTCGGCGGTTCGTTGGAGGAGCAAATCGCGGGGTTGCTTCATGATATTTCGCACACGGCCTTTTCGCACGTCATTGATTTTGTGTTTGAAAATAAAGCGGAAGATTTTCATGAAAAAATCTATCATCGTGTCGTCGGCGATTCGGAAATTCCCGGTATTCTTGAAAAATATGGGTACCATTATGAAGAGATATTATCTGACCTTTCGAAATGGACATTGCTTGACCAGCCTGCGCCCGAATTGTGTGCGGATCGTGTCGATTATACGTTGCGCGATATGGTTCAATATGGGTGGATATCATTGGAAGAAGCCAAATGTTTTTTGGAACATTTAACCGTTATGAATGGCAGAATGTACCCCAAAGACGTCGAAGCGGCCGAATGGTTCGTTAAAACCTATTACAAAGAAGTCATCGATTTTTTCATGAACCCTCTAAATGTGTATGGTTACCATGCTTTAGCCAAAACGTTGAAAACAGCTTTAGCAAAAAACGTCATCGATTTCAATGATTTGCTCGGCACAGACGAAAGTGTCATGAACATCCTAGATTCATCAGAAGATGACGAGATTCGAAGTCTTTTAAGGCAAATCCGCCGAAACGCGCGGGTAAAAGAGGATCAAAGCAACTTTGATTTCCATTTCAAAAATAAAGTGCGTCTGATCGATCCCTCCGTTCCTTTCGAAAATCGGTGGGTCAGAGCCTCCGCCTTGTCAGAAGACATAAAAAGAATGGGAGAACAGGCCTACAATAAGATGGTGAATGGAATCTACGTCAAAATCCTTTCGAACGAATGACGGACCGCTCCATCTTAAAACAAGATAACCTGGTTTTTTTAAGGAGGAGAGCTTTCATCACACGAAGGTCCTCCATTTTTTCAAAATCATCTTTTGTCTTTAACAGGATGATTCGTTTCATGTGATCAATCCTTATCTAAACCGTGACAAGTAATGGAATGGTCAAGTCCATTTTATTGTGTAAATTTCCCTTTGATAGAAAGATGGACCTGATGACCTGACGTATGGCAGGTAAGTCCGGCAAGTCTCCCTGCCGGTCGCCTTCCCGGACTAATGATCATTGTTGTCAAAGTACAGGTGTGTCAAGGCGCTTTCGCGGCAACTCCTCGCTTCCGAGGTATTTCACGTTCTCCTTGACACGTCGAAGAAATTATCCCACTTTCTTGATCGCCGAAACTTCCTGATTCATCGTTTGAACGCCTAACTCTTTCGTTTTCCGCCACTGCCAATAGTCGGACATATCCAGGTATTTGCGTCCCGATATCCATTTTTCGTCCATTTCGATCAACACGGCGCCTACGAGGCGATACACCGATTCCC
>NZ_BDDQ01000002.1 GCF_002003465.1 Caenibacillus caldisaponilyticus
ATACGTGGTATCGGATAACCATTTGAATCGAGAATTTCAAGCCAAAAGACCAAATGAGAAGTGGGTGACGGATATTACGTATCTTCAAAGCAATGGCATCCGATTATATTTATCCGCCATTAAAGACTTATATAACAACGAGATTGTCGCTTATCAAATCAGTCATCGAAATGATGTTAGGCTCGTCATCGATACCGTGAAGTTAGCGATAAAACGAAAAAAAGATGTGTCTGGAATCCTTCTCCATAGTGACCAAGGATTTCAGTACACATCCAGACAATATCACGGACTACTTAAACAATACAATATAAGGGCTAGTATGTCTAGAAAAGGGAATTGTTTAGATAATGCTTGTATGGAAAACTTTTTTAGCCATTTAAAGACAGAATGTATCTATATGCATCAATTTAAAACAGCTGAAGAAATGAAGCAAGCCGTTATACAATATATAGAATTCTACAACAATGAACGGATCCAAACGAAATTAAACAGCTGTAGTCCTAGAGAATATCTGACTACAGCTGCTTAATAAGATCCTTTTTATTTACTGTCTACTTGACAGGGGTAAGTTCATTTCGGGCGAGTCCTTTATTTCTTACATCAAGCTTATATGTATGGTGGAGACGGTGGGAGTCGAACCCACGTCCAGAGATAACGTGGTTTAAGCATCTACGAGCGTAGTCGGCATATTGCGCTTCGCGGACACGTTGGCCTGCCGACGGGCACCAGTGCCGCTAGCCTGATCGGTCTCTTCCCCTCGTTCTCAGGCGGCGAACTTGGGGCGTATCCCGCTAGAGTGAGTCCCTGACCCTACCACGCGGGCGATGGAGGGAGGGACCGCTCGCTGACTTAGGCAGCAAGAGCGAGGTTGTTGTTTTCTTTGCCAGTTATTGGCTTTGGCGTTTTTACGAGGCCGCCGCCCTCGGCTCGCAGCTTAAACCCGACCTATCTCTGTCGAATCCGGATCGTCCCCATGATGAAATATGCGATGGTTGGGTTTCCTTCTCTATTCACGTCACGCCATTAGTATAACAAACACTGCAAACATAATCAAGGAACAACAATTTCCCAATCAAATCGAAAGCGGTTCTGACGACTCCCACTAAATGTTTGCCGAACGGGATGGAGGCTCTTCCATGACCCACTTGCGAAAAGACAAAAACGCCTTTCGCCGAAAGGCTGTTTCAGAGCAAAAAACCGCTCGGAAACTTTCGGGAAACTTATTATAAGACAGAGGCTTTCCATTGTCCAGAAACCTGAAGCGCCGCTATAAAAAGGGGGGCGCCGTTTCTCACGTTCGTTTCCGGCGGTTGCCTCATCCAAGCCGGGATCGGACGGAACACGTGGAAACGCCCCATCGCCATTATCCACGGCAATTTTCGGTTACTATTCGGAGTGCCTACGATGATGGGCGGCGGGCGGTCGATGGGCGATGAGACGAAATGAAAAACGGGACGAAACCGAACCCGGCAATTGAACCGTTGGGTTTATGAGTTAAAATAAATATATAATTTTCAGTCCATAAAGAGGGGGATTCGTATGGCCGTTCAAACGCAACCGCACATATTAGTCCTCGGAACGTACCATATGAGCCGGGGGAAACGGGATGTGCATCAACTGGACGCAGGAAACATCCAAGAAGCGAAAAAACAACGGGAAATCCGCGAGGTGGTCGATCGTTTAACCGCATTCCGGCCGACGAAAGTCGCGGTCGAATATGATCGGATGCGCGCCGACCTTTTGCAGCAAAAATACAAACGCTTTTTGGACGGACATTCAGAGCTGGAGAACGATGAAATTGAACAGCTCGGCTTTCGCATCGCGAAAGAAATGGGCCACTCGTCTATTTATGCCGTCGATTGGAATCGCCCGGTCGGAGGGGTGCCGCTCGGGTATGTGTATGACTTTGCCAAAGAAGAGCAACCGGACGTATTTGAAGAAATGACAGTCGAAGGCAAGAGCGCAAACGAAAAGTACCAACAGCTCCTAAATTCGTGTACGCTTCGGGAATTTCTGCTTTATAAAAACAGCCAAAGCGAAGCTCGGAAAGATCATCAACAATACATTAAATATGTCGCGCGGGTGGCGACCGACGATTACTATGTCGGGATTGACTGGCTGGCCAACTACTGGTACCGCCGCAACCTCATCATTTATGCGAACACGACCCGTTTAATCGAGACGCCCCGTGAACGCATCCTCGTCATTTACGGAGCCGGGCACAAATATCTGTTGGATCGGTTTTTCCTTGAAAGCGGCTTGTTCCATGTAGAAAAGGTGGAAGATTATTTATAAAAAGGGTGGCGGCTTCAAGACGATTACCGATAAGCCCGATGCGGGATGGTATGGGGAGAATGAAAGCGGACAAACCTTTCCCAAAGGCGATTGGAATTCATTCAATTATCGATCGTTCGTCAAAAACAAAAAGGCGCTACAAGGCACACCCGATCTATATTGAATGGAATGCCCTTCTCATTTGGAGGATATCCCTCAACCGCAAGCGAGATACGCCGCATAAATATTTTAAAGTGACGGATGGAGCGGACCGCAGGCCGTGAAAGCTCCTTTCGTCCCGTTCACCTTTCGCCGCGCTACATGCTTTTCTCCGCGCGGCGCAACGCCTTTTGGATTTGCCGCTCCATCGTTTTCTTCCGCATCGTTTCGCGTTTGTCGTATATCTTCTTACCTTTGGCGAGGCCGATCAGCATTTTGGCGAAACCGCCTTTAATATAAAGCTTGAGCGGTATGATGGTATAGCCGGCCTCTTTCGTCTTGCCGATCAACTTGACGATTTCTTTTTTATGCAGCAAAAGCTTGCGCGTCCGGAGCGGATCGTGGTTAAAACGGTTGCCCTGCTCATATGGGGCGATATGCATGTTATAGAGAAACACCTCGCCGTTCTCGACGCGGGCGAACGCGTCTTTAAAGTTGACCGAACCCTTTCGAATCGATTTGATCTCGGTGCCTTTCAAGACGAGACCGGCTTCGTAGGTGTCTTCAATGAAGTAATCATGGCGGGCACGGCGGTTTTCCGCAATCAATTTCACATGATCCGTCACGGCGATCCCTCCTTTTTTCAATGTGTCGTAGAGATAATTATACATGCATAAATGGAAGGCGGGCAATCCGTCCGTCCCGCATCCCGGTCCGGGGCACCCGCCCGCGTTCCATTCCAGTCAGCCGGCGATTTCAAAATCGAGCGCCAGCGTATCTTCCAAGCCGATTTCTTTCAAATAGGCCACCACCGCTTGATGTTCGGGCGACGGGCCGTAATGTTCAAAATCCGCTTTCGTGGCAAAACGGACGACGAGGCCGATTTCGTAGCCTTTGCTCCTTTGGGTGAAATTGAAGCCGGTTTGCAAATCAACGATGCCGGGTAAAAGCTTCTTCAGTTCCCGCAGCCTGCGCATTCCCTCTTCTTTTTGTTCTTTCGTCGTCTTTTCGCTGAATTTAAAAAGCACGATATGTTCAATCATCCGTTCATCTTCCCTTCCGATTCGGTTTTTCGGCCGCAGCGCCAACGTTCCTTAAAAAAGCCGCGCCAGCCAGGACGGCGGCATGGACTGTTTAAAGGCCGACTTCCTCTTCAGCGCCCAATGCCCGGTATATCGCCCGGGCTACGCCGTGTTCGACATTGGTCGCGGTCACCATTCGGCAGCGCCGCTTGATGGCTTCATCCGCGTTGCCCATCGCGACGCCGATGCCGGCCGTTTCCAACATGGACAAATCATTTTGGTTATCGCCGATCGCCATCGTTTCAGCAAGCGGAATGTCCAAGGCTTTCGCCAAGCGTTCCAAGCCCTTGCCCTTCGAGGCGTCTTTATCCATCACCTCGAAATTGCCGCGTCCGCTCGATGCGATGTGAAGATGTTCATCCGCGATGGCCTCGCGCGCGCTGCGAAGCTTATCCTCGCGATACGAAAACACGAAACATTTATAAACCTCTTCTTCAATCGCTTCGGCTTCCGCCGCGCTTTGGAGGATCGGTAACCTCTTTTCCGAAAAAGTTTTCGGCGTCAGCCAGCTGAGCAAGTCTTGGATCTTGCGCAAGTTTTCCGCGTCCATATCGCGAATTTCTTCTTCGAGCCACGCGACGCCGTGCGCATGGGCATAGACGGTTTTCTCAGTAAAAACGGTAAAATACAGGCGCCGCGCTTCCAGTTCTTCCAATATCGGCAGCAATATCGCCTTCTTTAAGCTCGCCGAATGGATGAGCGTTCCGCTTTTGTCGTGTACGGTCGCCCCGTTCGTTCCGATGATCGAGACGGGCAATCCGAGCCGCTTCATCCACGGGGCGATTTCATAGTGCACCCGTCCGCTCGCGATCGCGATTTCCACGCCCCGGGACAGCGCAAAGCGAAGCGCCTTAACATTTTCCGCGCTGACTTCGTGATCCGCCCCCAAAAGGGTGCCATCCATGTCCGTTGCGATCAGTTTGATCATGTTTGAAAATCTCTCCCCGCCTGATGATGGATGCCGCCTTCGTTCGTGCAAGCCGCTGTCACAATGCAAAAACGATGGATTGGTGACGGACGGGCCGCCAAAAATCGGCAACGTTATATGGGCCCCTGTTCCATCATTTCCCGCTCCGGACGCCCGCCAGCAGCCCGTTCACGGACTTTTGCCTGCGGGCGAAATCGACGAAGCGGAATTTGTCCAATCGGTGCCGCGATTCCGTATATTGGATCAGCGTCGCATCATCGAGATGCACGAAGTTTTTTACGACGACGACGTGATCGGTTCCCTTTAAATCGAGATATGCCCGATCGGCCGCCGTCACCTCTTCCACGGTAATCTCTTTTTTGGCGAAGCTGATGACGAGCCCCAAGTCGTTCTCGAAATATTCGTAGAGCGAGTTTTCGCAAATCTCTTTCGTCAGCGTCGGCACCCGCGATCTCTTTATGAAATCGATGTCCAAGATGATGCGCTCGCCGTCCAATTCCCGGGATCGCACGACTTTCCACACGTCTTCATTGCCGGTGATCTGCAACAAGTTTTTCATCAAATGGTCGGGTTTTTGCAAGATTAATTCATAAACAATCGTCTTCCATTTTTTCCCCGAACGTTCGGCCAATTCCTTGAAACTGACGAGTCCGGAAACCGGGAAATTAAAACGGGCGACATCCAGAACGATCGAGCCTTTTCCGCGGACCTTCTGGATGTACCCGTCTTGTGCGAGCATGTTCAACGCCTTGCGAATCGTCTCGCGGGAAACGCCGTAGCGGGCGGCCAATTCATGCTCGGACGGCAGCAGGGAATAAGCGGGAAACCGGCCGCTTTGAATTTTTTCGGCGAGATCGCCGTATATGACGAGGAATTTATTGTTTACCATGGCTACCACCATTAATATTTTACCATGACTCGGCCGCCCATCAGAACGACGGTTTGAATTTTCCCGCGACGAACTTCGCGCAAAGAGCGGCGATGCGGCCAAAACCGGGCATTGGAGCCCGGCATCGCTTCCGCTTGAACCGCTCTTTGCCGATTCCTCGAAATCCGGCCGCAACACGATCGGACCGATGAACAGAAGAATTCAGAAAGCGCCGTCCAGAAAGCCCAGACCTCCTAAACGGCGCCATGCAAGGCCGGCTACTTTTTCAAGTGATAAACGACGGATTCGTAAGGCCGGAGGGTGAAAGCCCGATAGTCGTCCGGTGCATCCGGATAATTGGTCAACAACAGCTCGGCCCGGTAATCCGTCCAGCCCAAATCAGGCGGGAGACGGAATTCGGCCGATTCTCCATAAAAGTTGTTGACGACGAGCAGCTTTTCATCGTTGCCGTGGCGGACGTAGGCAAAAATCTGCGGATCGTCCGGCAAGATCAATTCATAGCTTCCGTACGTAATGATATCATAAGTCTTCCGCAAGCGGATCAACTTTTGATAATGATAAAAAACAGAATCCGGATCGGCAAGCGCTTCTTTGACGTTGATTTCCTTAAAATTCTGGGCGACGTCGATCCACGGCGTTCCCGCCGTAAAGCCGGCGTGCTCCGTATCGTCCCACTGCATCGGGGTCCGCGAATTGTCGCGCGATTTTTGTTTCAAAATCGCCATCGTTTCCTCGTGGCTTTTTCCTTTTTCCCTTAAAATTTTATACATATTGAGCGATTCGACGTCGCGATAATCTTCGAGCCGGTCAAAGTGCGGGTTGGTCATGCCGATCTCTTCGCCTTGATAAATATAGGGCGTACCTTGCATCATATGGATGGCGGTCGCGAGCATTTTCGCCGATTCCTTGCGGTAGCGGCCGTCATCGCCGTAGCGGGAGACGACGCGGGGCTGGTCGTGGTTGCACCAAAACAGCGCGTTCCAACCGCCGCCTTCGTGCATTTTGGTCTGCCATTCCGATAAGATGCGTTTTAATTCGAGGAAATCGAAATCGGCCAATGCCCACTTTTCCCCGTTCGGATAATCCACTTTCAAATGATGAAAATTAAAGGTCATGTTCAATTCTTCTCGTTCGGGATTCGTATAACGAATGCAATGTTCGATCGACGTCGAAGACATCTCGCCAACCGTCAAAAGATCATGGCCGGCGAACACGGCTTGGTTCATTTCGTGAAGAAACTCATGAATGCGCGGCCCGTCCGTGTAAAAGCGGCGCCCGTCCCCATCCTCGTCATTCGGGAACCGTTGATCCTTTGAGATCAAGTTGATGACGTCCAGGCGGAAACCGTCCACGCCTTTTTTCAGCCAAAACCGCATCATCTCATAAACCTTTTCGCGAACCGCCGGGTTTTCCCAATTCAAATCGGCCTGGGTGACATCGAACAAATGGAGATAGTATTGTCCGGTCCGTTCGTCGTACGCCCAAGCTGACCCGCCGAACTTGGATTCCCAATTGTTCGGCTCACGACCGTTTACGGGATCCTTCCAGATGTAAAACTGGCGGTAGGGATTGTCCTTCGACGAGCGCGCTTGTTTGAACCATTCGTGTTCGGTCGACGTATGGTTGACGACGATGTCCATGATGATGCGGATGCCGCGCGCGTGGGCTTCCGCGACGAGCCGGTCGAAATCGTCCATCGTTCCATACCGTTCATCGATCGCGTAATAATCGCTGATGTCGTAGCCGTTGTCGCGTTGCGGCGATTTATAGATGGGCGTGAGCCAGATGACATCCACGCCGAGCTTTTTCAAATAATCGAGTTTTTCTATAATGCCGGGGAGATCGCCGATGCCGTCCCCCGTCGTGTCCTTAAAGCTTTTCGGATAAATTTGATAGACAACCGCTTTCTTCCACCATGGTTCCTTCAAAACTTCCACCACCCATATTCGTTATCTTTATTTGCTCACGTCCGGCGCTCATGAGCGTTTTGTCTGGGCCGCATCCGGGCGCGCTGTTCCGCATGGTTCGCGCCCGCGCGGTAAAAAAGCCTCAAGCGGCGAAAATCGCGCCGCTTTTTGTTGGGATGTGGACGCGACCATGCACGCGGCAACCGCCAATGTTCTCAGGCGGCCAAGCCCCTCATGAGCGGCCGCAGCGCCTTTGCGATTCTCTCATTCGCAAAAAAGGGCATGGGGGTCCGGCGAAGCCGGTACCCCCCAGCCGATTATTTTTGTTTTTTCGTCAACGCGAACAGCGCGGTGAGCGCGAACGGAATGATGATGGCCAACGCCATGCCGAGGAAGAAGACGCCCCAATATTGCGGGAAGATCGATAAAAATCCGGGCAGCCCGCCGACCCCGATGGACGGCGCCTTCACGTGATTCATCGCCAGCACCATACCCGCGATCGCCGAGCCGGTCAGCGCGGCCACAAACGGGTAGCGATACCGCAGGTTGACGCCGAACATCGCGGGTTCGGTGATGCCGAGATAAGCGGAAATCGCCGAGGTCCCGGCCATCCCTTTGACGTTTTTATCCCGCGCGAGGAACAGCATGGCGAGCGCCGCCGAGCCTTGCGCGATGTTCGACATGACGAGAATCGGCCACAGATACGTGCCGCCGGTGCTGCCGATCAGCTGCAAGTCGACGGCGAGGAAGGTGTGATGCATGCCGGTGACGACGAGCAGCGCGTAAATGCCGCCATAGACCAAACCGCCGACCCAGCCGAAGTGATGGAAAATCCAAACGACCGCATCCGTAATCGCATTGCCGATTGCAAAGGTCACCGGGCCGATGATGATGAAGGCGATGAATCCGGTCACGAGAAGCGCGATCGGCGCGACGAGCAAGAGCTGAACCGAATCCGGTATCCGCTTTTTAAGCCAAATTTCCTGTTTGGCAAGGACGTAGGCCGAGATCAACACGGGCAGCACTTGCCCTTGATAACCGATTTTGTTGATGTGAAGGCCAAACAGGTTCCATTGCGGCACGGCGTGTTTTTTCAATGCGTCACCGTAAGCCCAAGCGTTCAACAAATCCGGGTGCACGAGCATCAAACCGAGGACGATGCCGAGGAGCGGATTGCCTCCGAACCGCTTGACCGCGGACCAGCCGATGAGGGCCGGCAAGAACGTAAACGCCGTGTTGGCGATCAAGTTGATCATGTTCGCGAGATCCGCCCATTGTTTGTGGACCTCGATGAACGATTTGCCGTCATAGAAAATGCCTTTCCCGGTGAGCAAGTTGTTCAGGCCCAGCAAGAGACCCGCGGTGACGATCGCCGGCAAAATCGGAATGAAGATGTCGGCGAGCGTTTTGACCGCCCGTTGAAGCGGATTCAACTTTTTCGCCGCTTCATCCTTGATCTCTTGTTTCGTCGCTCGGTCGATGCCGGTGATATCGACCATCAGGTCGTACACTTTGTCGACCGTGCCTTGACCGATGACGACTTGAAATTGTCCGTTCGCGGAAAACGAACCTTTGACGAGATCGATGCTTTCAAGTTTTTCCTTATCGACCTTGCTTTCATCTTTTAGGGCAAAGCGCAACCGCGTGACGCAGTGCGTCGCG
Source organism: Caenibacillus caldisaponilyticus (assembly GCF_002003465.1). Classification (GTDB taxonomy): domain Bacteria; phylum Bacillota; class Bacilli; order Bacillales; family Sporolactobacillaceae; genus Caenibacillus; species Caenibacillus caldisaponilyticus. The sequence continues at coordinate 8,902 of NZ_BDDQ01000002.1, forward strand.
GCGGCAATGTTGTCTTTGCCGCCGACGGCTTCGACGATTTTTTCAACGGATTCCCTTGAAATCGCCATGTTTCTCTCTCCCTTGCAATCGTTTTGATTGTAAAATCATGTTTCCTGAATCTTTCAACCCTTCATTTTTATCGCCATCAGTCGCGTCTCCCCGGCGGTCGCCGTCGAATCTGTCGTCTTTTCAACGGTTTGGACCGCATTCATGTTCGTCACGACGAGTGGAATGACCGAGCTGGCCGCCTTTTGCTTGACGAGATCGAGATCGAAACGGATGAGCGTTTGCCCTTTTTTCACCCGGTCGCCCGCCTTGACGGCGGCCTGAAATCCTTCGCCGTTCATCGAAACGGTTTCCAGACCGATGTGAATGAGGAGCTCCAGACCCGATCGGCCCTTCAATCCGACGGCGTGTTTCGTCGGAAACACTTGAACGACTTCCCCGTCCATGGGCGAGACGACCGTGCCGTCAGCGGGCTCAATGGCGATTCCGTCTCCCATCATTTTTTCGGAAAAGGTCGGATCGGGAACTTGCTCGATCGCGATCACCTTTCCGGAAATCGGGGCGTAAATCTCTTCTTCCATCGGTTTGTTTTTCTTGCTGCCGAAGAGTTTTTTAAACATTTTTATAAATCCTCCAATAATACAACGCTTTCATTTGGCGTGAAACCATAAATTTGTATATACATGTTTTCAACGCTATTGTAATTTGTATATACAGGTTTGTCAATAGCTTCTTGAAAACATTTTCAAAACGATCACTCCGCATATCCTGCCGGGGCGAACCGTCTGACAGCGGCCGACGGCGCATGCGCCTCGTGCGCCCTCGATTCAAAACGCGGAGCCCGCAACGCTCGCCGTATCCCGCCGATGTCCGCTACCCTGCCGGATTACTGGGAAAGCACTGCCGCGGGCATAGCGGCAAAAAAAAGAGAAGATCGTTCAACGATCTTCCCCCTTTTCATTGACGCGGTGCGCTATCTTTTCCGCTTCGGTTTTTTCCGATTTCCGGATTTGGTTTTGTTGCCGCTTTTCGGCATTTGGCTTTTGGGCCGTTTGGCGCGTTTGGGCGCGCGGCCGGCGGAACCTTGGCGTCTTTCCGGGCCGGCGATCACCTTCGGCCGGTCTTTCCGGCGCCGCTTCCGCTTTTTCATGCCGACGATTTCAAAGTCGATGGAGCGTTCTTCGAGATTCACTCCGATGACGCGAACGGTAATCTCATCGCCGATGCGGAAAACGTTCCCCGTCCGCTCGCCGATGAGCGCCATGTGCTCTTCATGATAAGAATAATAATCGTCGACGAGGTAGCTGATGTGCACGAGCCCTTCGATGGTATTCGGCAGTTCGACGAACAGCCCGAAATTGGTCACCCCGCTGATCACGCCATCAAACGTTTCGCCGATTTTATCCTGCATAAACTCGGCTTTTTTCAGATCGTCCGTTTCCCGCTCGGCGTCAACGGCCCGGCGCTCCATGTCCGACGAATGCTTGGCGATCTCGGGCAAGAGGCTCGCCCAATGCGCGCGCGTTTTCCGGTCCGTCCGCTTTTCAAAGAGGTATTTGCGGATGAGCCGATGGACGATCAAGTCGGGATAACGGCGAATCGGCGACGTGAAGTGGGTATAAAAATCCGTCGCCAGTCCGAAATGCCCGAGGCTTTGGTGATGGTACTTCGCCTGCTGCATGGAGCGCAGCATCATCGTGCTTATGACGGCTTCCTCGGGTTCTCCGCGCACTTCCTCCAAAAGGGTTTGCAACGTGCGCGGATGGATGGAATCGAGACTTCCCTTCAGCACGTAACCGAGGTTGACGGCAAAGTCGTAAAACCGCTTGAGCTTGTCAGGGTCCGGATCTTCGTGAACGCGGTAGATGAAAGGCAGATCGAGCCAATGAAAATGTTCGGCGACCGTTTCGTTGGCGGCGAGCATGAATTCCTCGATCAACCGCTCCGCCACCGACCGCTCGCGGACGACGACATCGAGCGGATGCCCGTCATCGTCAACGATGATTTTCGCCTCCGCGAGGTCGAAATCAATCGCCCCGCGCCGGCGGCGCTTTTCGGTCAAAATATTGGCGAGTTCCCCCATGAGATTGAAAAAGGGGACGAGATCTTTGTACCGTTCGAGGACGGCTTCGTCTTCGCGCAAAAGAATCTTGCGGACGTCCGTATAGGTCATCCGCTCCGTCGTCCGGATGACGCTCGGAAAGATGTCATGGTCGATAATCTTGCCGTCCGGCGTAATTTCCATTTCACATGTGATCGTCAACCGATCCACTTTGGGGTTGAGGCTGCAAATCCCGTTTGACAACCGATGGGGCAACATCGGAATGACGCGGTCGACGAGATAGACGCTCGTTCCTCTCTCGAACGCTTCGCGATCAAGGGCGGAACCTTCTTTGACGTAATAACTGACATCGGCGATGTGGACGCCGAGCAAATAGTTGCCGTTCGGAAGCTTTTTGACGTTGACGGCATCGTCCAAGTCTTTCGCATCCGCCCCGTCGATCGTCACGATCATCTCGTCGCGCAAGTCGCGGCGCCCCTCCAATTCCTCCGGATCGATTTCATCGGGAATGGCCGCGGCCTCTTTCAGGACGTCCTCGGGAAATTCCAGCGGAATGCCGTGTTTGTAAATAATCGATAAAATATCGACACCCGGATCGTTTTTATGGCCGAGAATCTTGACGACCCGGCCTTCGGCGCTTTTCCGTCCTTCGGGATATTTCGTCAATTCAACGACGACTTTATGGCCATCGACCGCTCCGCCTCCCGCTTCTTTGGGAATCAAGACGTCATCGGGAATCCTTGGGTCATCCGGAATGACGAGGCCGAAATGCTTCCGGTCTTGATACGTGCCGACGAGCGTCTTCGTTCCCCGTTCCAAGATGCGGATGACGACGCCTTCCGGGCGTTCGCCGTGAGAACGCTGGGACAGGCGCACGAGCACGCGGTCGTTGTGCATCGCCCCGTTTAAATCCCCTTGAGCGATATAGACGTCGCTCGCCCCGGGATCGTCCGGGATGAGAAACGCGAAACCTTTGGCGTGCCCTTGAATTTTGCCCCTGACCAAGTTCATCTTCTCGGGGACGCCGTAACGGTTGCTGCGCGTGCGGACGACCAGGCCTTCCTCCTCCAACGCGTTCAGCGTCCGGACCAATTGCTTGTATTCATCCGCATCCTTGATTTGAAAATACTCCTCCAACTCCGACAGCGTCAGCGGTTTATACGCTTCCTCCTTCATGTATGTCAATAGCCGTTCCTTCAGCACTTCATCCAAAGCCATACCTCCATTCGCTCAGGAGACCGACCAATCCAAGCTTTCAAGAAATTCGTAGATGTCTTGATGCAGCGTTTCTTTTTCGGCTCCCAGCGTAATCACGTGTGTTGAGTTTTCGTAGAACTTGAGTCTTTTGTCGACGGACTGCACTTCATTGTAAATGATATTGGCGCTGTTGGGATCGATCATTTCATCGTGGCGCGCTTGAACGACGAAGATCGGCGCGTAAATGAGATCCAGATGGCGCCGCACGTCTTCAATGAGCGGGCTCACTTTGACGATGGAATCCATCGGCGCGTCATAGAACACTTGCATTTCCTTTTCGACTTGTTCGGGGTTTTTTCCTTCTAATTGTTTCCATTCCCGCGCGTATTTTAAAACGCCCGCATAAATTTTTTCCCGCGTTTTGGCGGTCGCCGGCGCGCACATCGGTACAATGCCTTTTACTGGTAAAGTGTAGCCAAGTTTGAGCGAAAATACCCCTCCAAGGGATAAACCGCACACCGCGATTTCATCATAACCCAAATCTTTCAGAAAATGGTAGGCGTCCAGCACGTCTTGCCACCAGTCATCCGGCCCGGTGTTCAACAGCTCTTCTGGCGGCACGCCGTGACCTTTATAATGGGGCGCGTGGCACGTGTAGCCTTTCTTCTCCAAAAAACGCCCGAGCATGCGCACGTCGGAAGAGTTTCCGGTAAAGCCGTGCAAAAGCAGGACGGCGCGTTTGCCTGCTTTAAAAGTAAAAGGTTTCGGCGGTACGATTTTCACTGTGCTTCTCTCCTTATCATCCAACCATTCAGTCTTATGCCTTTTGCCGTTTCATGAACTTAAGCGCGTGACAAAAGAAAACAGCACCTTGAAGGGTGCTGCGCGATTCCGACCTTATTTTAACACAGTCCTCGTTTGATATAGAAACGCGCCGCCTTCTTAAGCGTAGAAGGCGAGGATAAAAGCGACGACGTAAAAGATGACGGCGAAAACGATGGTGATGCGAAGCAACACCCCGTCGATCCCGCGCGCCTTTTGCTTGCCGAACAATTGCTCGGCACCGCCGGTAATCGCACCGGATAAGCCTTCGCTCTTGCCCGATTGGAGAAGAACGATGGCGATGATGCCCAGGCTGGCAATCACGATCAAAATCACTGAAATCAAGTGCAGCACGTGCCCACCTCCCGTTTATCCGTGAAGCCGCTGCCGCTGAGCCGGCCCTTGCCGGCGTCGGAAGCTTGGCCTTTTCAATTTGTAACTAATTATAACATGGTATGCATCAAGCGCATAGCCTTCAGATGTTTCCCGACGTTCCGCTCACCGCCGCAAGCCGCCTTATAATTTGCCTCGCTGATTCATAAGATCAAGTAGACAGCCGTTGCGAAGAGGGGACGCGACATGAAATGGTTCAAAAGGAACGCCGAAACGCGCAACGCCTTGAAAAACATCGAAAAGCGAATGGCGGCTTTGGAAAACGCGTTGACCCGACTGGTCGAAGCGGAACCCTCTTTAGAAATCCACATCGAAAATTTGGACGTGCGCGACCCCGTCATCGAAAACCTGACGTTTAAATTCGACAAATTGGACGTTAAAGAAGTGAGCGGAGCATTAAACCTCGGCAACAACTTCGGTGTCCGCGTCCATCAAGATCCAACGTCCAAACCTTCCGATAAAAAAGTGGCGGCTTCAAGGCGCGCCGACAAGCCCCATATGCCGTCGCGCCCAACCCGTCCGGCATCCGCCCGCGCCGGACGTGAGAGCAGCAAGCAGGAAAAACCGATCGGCCATGAAAAACCGCGCCAACCGGACGCGCCGCCCAAGCGAAAGACAGCGCCCGAACGCGGCACATATCAAGACGAGCCAAAGAAAACCGGAACGGCGCCCGGTTCCGGCGCCCGACCCGACGCCCGCAAAACGGACGCAACAGGCAGGCGCCGAACCGAGGACCGGACAAAAGCGGGGGGCGCTTCGCCCGTCCGGGTGGTGATCCGCGCGAGGTCCTAGACGTGAATGCACATCGCAAGGCTAAGATTGCCGCCGCCAGCATCCGGCGCCGTCCAAAGACCGCTTTAATAAATAGGCGGGAAAAGGCGGCAACAACGAACGCGTTCACCCGGATGACGGATTTTGAATCGGTCCGATGACACCCCCCCATTCGAATCCACGGCATTGACATAGAATAGTATTGCAATCCACTCACCTATAGTTAGGGGGGATACCATGTCCGTTGAGCATTTTCGTACGCTTTGCCATAGCCATATGAATCGACCCGTGGAAATCCGTACGTTGGACGGCAATATTCACCGCGGGATCATCACAAACGTCGACCATGAACATGTCTGGTTGCGCCCTTTGGATGACGGCGGTCCCGGGGCGCGATTCGACGGCCCGGGCTTCGGCGGACCCGGTTTAGGAGGCCCCGGTCTGGGAGGACCCGGACTTTTCCCCGGTCTGGGAGGACCCGGACTTTTCTTTTGGGGCTTCGGATGGGGGTTTCCAGTCGCCTTGGCCGGGATCGTCGGCATCACGGCAATCAGCCTCGCTGCTTTATGGTAAGGTCATGGAGCGGAGTTGAATCGCCTTCACCGTAATTTAGTGCCTGCCTTCTTTTTGCTCAGACAATGGAGCGGTCCACTTTTCATTTTCGCCGTCCCGTTCTTTTGAGAAAACGAATTGAAAAAAGCGGCCCTCCCGCAGAAGGACCGCTTTTTTCTATTGCCATCAAATGTTTCAGATGTTTTTCAGGTTGTAGAAGGCGGTTTTGCCCGCATAAACCGCTTGGTCGCCGAGACCGTCTTCGATGCGGAGCAATTGGTTGTACTTCGCGACCCGGTCCGTACGGGACGGCGCGCCGGTTTTAATTTGACCAGCGTTCGTGGCGACCGCGATGTCCGCAATCGTCGTGTCTTCGGTTTCGCCCGAACGGTGGGAGATGATCGCCGTATAACCGGCGCGTTTCGCCATTTCGATCGCTTCAAACGTTTCCGTGAGCGTGCCGATTTGGTTCACTTTGATGAGAATCGCGTTGCCGACGCCTTTTTCAATGCCTTGAGCCAATTTTTTCGTATTGGTGACGAAGAGATCATCGCCGACCAATTGGACGCGGTGGCCGAGCTCTTTCGTCAACTTTTGCCAGCCTTCCCAATCGTTTTCATCGAGGCCGTCTTCAATGGAGATGATCGGGTATTTGTCGAGAAGGCTGCGGTAAAACTCGATCATTTCTTCCGATGTTTTGACGACGCCTTCGCCTTTGAGATGGTATTTTCCATCTTTGTAAAGCTCGGACGACGCGACGTCAAGCGCGATTTTCACTTGTTCGCCCGGTTTGTAGCCCGCTTTTTCAATGGCTTCGAGGATCGTTTGAATGGCTTCTTCGTTCGAAGACAGGTTGGGCGCAAAGCCGCCTTCGTCGCCGACCGCGGTGTTCAACCCTTTATCTTTGAGCACCTTTTTCAGATTGTGGAAGATTTCCGCGCCCATGCGCAGCGCTTCGCGGAAGCTCTCCGCACCGACGGGCATGATCATGAATTCTTGGAAGTCGACGTTGTTGTCAGCGTGAGCGCCGCCGTTCAAAATGTTCATCATCGGCGTCGGCAGCGTTTTGCCGGCAAAACCGCCGAGGTAACGGTAAAGCGGGATGTCGAGATAATCGGCAGCGGCACGGGCGGTAGCCATCGAAACGCCGAGGATGGCGTTAGCGCCCAATTTGCCTTTGTTTTCCGTGCCGTCCAGCGCGATCAAGGCTTTGTCGACGGCGACTTGATCAAGGGCATCATAGCCGATAAGTTCCGGACCGATGACATTATTGACGTTTTCCACCGCTTTGAGCACGCCTTTGCCCAAATAACGGTTTTTGTCACCGTCGCGCAATTCGACGGCTTCATATTCGCCCGTCGACGCGCCGCTCGGAACGAGGGCCCGTCCGACGGCACCGGATTCGAGGGTGACTTCGACCTCGACCGTGGGGTTTCCGCGGGAATCAAGGACTTCACGGGCATAAACATCAGCGATGATGGACATAAGATTCACTCCATTTCCTGAATCTATTCATGTTTGATCAGCGTTTTACCGGTCATTTCTTCCGGTTGTTTCACGTTTAGCAAATCGAGCAAGGTGGGCGCCAGATCGCCGAGAATGCCGTCTGTGCGCAATTCAATGCCTTTCCGCGTCACGATGACCGGGACCGGACTCGTCGTGTGCGCCGTCTGCGGCTTGCCATCGGGCGTCAAGACTTCATCCGCGTTGCCGTGGTCGGCGGTGATGATCGCTTCGCCGCCTTTTTCAAGGATCGCGTCGACCACTTTGCCGAGGCATTCATCGACCGCTTCGACCGCTTTGATCGTCGGTTCAAGTTTGCCCGAATGGCCGACCATGTCCGGGTTGGCGAAGTTTAGGATGATCACGTCAAACTTGTCGGCGGCAATTTCCTTGAGCAACGCATCCGTGACTTCGTACGCGCTCATTTCCGGCTTCAGATCGTAGGTCGCGACTTTCGGCGAATGGATGAGAATGCGTTCTTCGCCGGGGAACGGTTCCTCGCGGCCGCCGCTGAAGAAGAACGTCACATGCGGATATTTCTCCGTTTCGGCGATGCGCAATTGTTTTAAACCGTTCTGCGAAAGCACTTCACCGCACGTATTGTCCAAGTTCGTCGGTTTGAAAGCGACCGTGCCGTTGACCGTTTCGCTGAAATGGGTCAGGCAGACGAAATGAATGTCACGCGGGAATTTCGGCCCGCGATCAAATTCCCGGAAATCTTCGTTCGTGAACACGCGGGAAATTTGGATCGCCCGGTCGGGACGGAAGTTGAAAAAGATGATGGCATCGCCGTCTTTGATCGTCGCGACCGGCGAACCGTCTTCGTTTTTCATCACCGAAGGGATGACGAACTCGTCGTAGATTTCTTGGGCATAGGAATCGTCGATCGCGGCGAGCGGATCGGTGTAGTCCGGCCCTTCGGCGTAGACCATGGCGCGATACGCCTTTTCGATGCGATCCCAGCGGTTGTCGCGGTCCATCGCATAGTAGCGCCCCGACAGCGTCGCGATGCGGCCGACGCCGTACTCTTTGATTTTTTCCAGCGTCTGTTTGATGTAAATTTTGGCGGTTTGCGGTCCGACATCTCGGCCATCGAGGAAGCCGTGGATGTAGACGTTTTTGACGTTCTCCCGGGCGGCGAGCTTGAGCAAGGCGAACATGTGATCAATGTGACTGTGGATGCCGCCGTCGGAAAGCAGGCCGAAGATATGGAGCTGCGTGCCGCGCTCCTTCACCAGGCGCATCGCTTCAAGAAACGTTTCGTTTTCGAAAAACTCGCCTTTTTCGATGGCCAAGTTTACGCGCGTCAGGCTTTGATAGACGATGCGGCCGGCACCGATATTCAAATGGCCGACTTCGGAGTTGCCCATTTGGCCGTCGGGCAACCCCACCGCCCGGCCGTCGGCGCGCAGCGTCGCGTGCGGATATTCGTTCCAGTAGCGGTCAAAATTCGGCGTTTTCGCCTGTGCGACGGCATTGCCGTACGTTTCGTCACGCAGGCCGAATCCGTCGAGGATGATCAAAGCGCGCGGTTTTTTACTCATTGCGGGTCGCCTCCAATAGTTTCAAGAAGGACGCCGGATCCAAGCTCGCTCCGCCGACGAGGGCGCCGTCGATATCGGATTCCGCGAGCAGTTCCTTAATGTTATCCGGCTTCACGCTGCCGCCGTATTGGATGCGGACGGCATCGGCCGTCGCCGGATCATACAGATCGCGGACGGTTTCACGTATGAAGCGGGCAACGCTATTGGCGTCTTGCGACGACGCGGTTTTGCCCGTGCCGATCGCCCAGACCGGTTCATAAGCGATGACCACGTTTTTCGCTTCTTCGGCCGTAACGTCTTTTAACGCCAGCGTCACTTGGGTTTTGACCACATCGTTCGTGCGGCCGCTTTCGCGTTCTTCCAGCGTTTCGCCGACGCAAAGGATCGGTTTCAAACCATGCGCGAGCGCGGCGCGCACTTTTTTATTGACCCATTCGTCGGTTTCGCCGAAGATCGTCCGCCGTTCAGAATGGCCGACGATGACATAAGCCACGCCCAAATCTTTCAACATCACCGGGCTGACTTCACCGGTAAATGCGCCGCTTTCTTCAAAGTACATGTTTTGGGCGCCGATCTCGACCGGAAGGCCTTCGGCGGCCTTCGTCAAACGTTCCAGGAAAAGATGCGGCGCACAGATGACCGCGTCGACTTGTTCGACCGGAGGCAGCGATTCCTTAATGGCCTCCATAAACTGCACCGCTTCGCCGAGCGTTTTGTTCATCTTCCAGTTGGCCGCAATGATCGGTTTCGGCATCGCGATCCCTTCCTTTCTTTTTCGTCGCCTCACCGGATTCCACCTGAAACAGGCATTACGCTTTGTCGGTCAGCACGGCGACGCCGGGCAAAATTTTGCCTTCCATGAGTTCCAGCGAAGCGCCGCCGCCGGTCGAAATGTGATCCATGCGGTCCGCCAGGCCGAACTTTTCAACGGCCGCTGCCGAATCGCCGCCGCCGATGATCGAAAGCGTGTCTTTCGAGTCAGCCAGCGCTTCGGCGACGCCTTTCGTTCCGTTGGCAAACGCGTCCATTTCGAAGACGCCCATCGGCCCGTTCCAGACGACGAGCTTCGACCCGCGAATGACGTCGGCGTACAGCTTGACGGTTTCCGGCCCGATGTCCAGCGCCTCCCAATCGGCGGGAATGGCGTCGATCGGCACGACTTTTTTTGTTCGCTTGTTCGGAAAAATCGTCGGCCACGACGGCATCGACCGGCGTGTAGAATTTGACGCCTTTTTCTTCGGCCGTCTTCATGAATTCTTTCGCGAGGTCGATATGCTCTTCATCGAGGAGGGAGCGGCCGATCTCAAGGCCTTTCGCTTTGATGAACGTATAAGCGAGCCCGCCGCCGACGATGAGGTTGTCGACTTTGTTCAAGAGGTTGGAAATGACGCCGATTTTGTCTTTCACTTTCGCACCGCCGATGATCGCCGTAAACGGGCGCTTCGGATTTTCAAGGGCTTCGCCGAGCACGCGCAGCTCTTTTTCAAGCAGCAGACCGCTGACCGCGGGTTTCAAGTGATGCGCGATGCCTTCGGTCGACGCGTGCGCGCGATGGGCGGCGCCGAACGCATCATTGACGTAAACATCGGCGAGAGCGGCAAAGGCTTTGGCGAGTTCCGGATCGTTTTTCTCTTCGCCGGGCAGGAAGCGGACGTTTTCGAGGAGCAACACATCGCCGGGCTTGAGTGCCCGCGCGGCCGCTTCCACTTCCGGACCGATGACCTCATTTGTTTTAGTGACGGGACGTCCGAGCAACTCGCTCAGGCGGTTGGCGACGGGATCGAGCCTGAGCTCGTCTTTGACTTCGCCTTTCGGGCGTCCGAGGTGGCTAGCCAAGATCACTTTCGCGCCGTGATCGATCAAATATTGAATGGTCGGGACGGCAGCGCGAATCCGAGTATCATCCGTGATTTGTCCGCCGCTGAGCGGGACGTTGAAATCGACGCGGCAAAACACGGTTTTGTCTTTCAGATCGATGTCGCGGATCGAAAGTTTTTGCATCTTTGACTCCTCCTTTATGACAACCGGCAACGGCCGTCTTTAGAAACCGCGCCCGCCGCCGGCTATATGTATGGCGGGCGACGGCGCGTGAACGGGTTGCGGACAGAAGAAAGAGGAGGCGTTCGGTCTCCTCTTTCTTCTCCAGATTATTATAAACCTTTTTCAGCGATGTATTTGACGAGATCGACGACGCGGTTGGAATAGCCGGTTTCGTTGTCGTACCAAGAAACGACTTTAACCAGGCTGCCTTCGATGACCATGGTCGAAAGCGCGTCAACGATGGAGGAGAGACGGTTGCCGTTGTAGTCCCGGGATACGAGCGGTTCTTCGCTGTAACCGAGAATGCCTTTCAGTTCGCCTTCAGCCGCTTCTTTGAGCGCCGCGTTGATTTCTTCAACCGTCACTTCTTTTTCCAATTCGGCGACGAGGTCAACGATGGACACGTTCGGCGTCGGCACGCGCATCGCCATGCCGTTCAGTTTGCCTTTGAGTTCCGGCAGGACAAGAGCGACCGCTTTGGCGGCACCCGTCGTCGTCGGGATGATGCTTTGAGCGGCAGCGCGGGCACGACGATAGTCTTTATGCGGCAAGTCAAGAATTTGTTGGTCGTTCGTGTAGGAGTGAACCGTCGTCATCAAGCCGCGGCGGATGCCGAATTTTTCATGGATGACTTTCGCCATCGGCGCCAAGCAGTTGGTCGTGCAGGACGCGTTGGAGATGACATGGTGTTCAGCCGGATTGTATTTGTCTTCATTGACGCCCATGACGATCGTAATGTCTTCTTCTTTCGCCGGAGCGGAAATGACGACTTTTTTGGCACCGGCTTCCAGGTGTTTAGCGGCGTCTTTGCGAGCTGTAAAGCGACCGGTCGATTCGACGACGATATCGACGCCGAGATCGCCCCAACCGAGTTGCGCCGGATCGCGTTCGGACAAAACTTTCACTTTTTTGCCGTTGACGACGAGGTCGTTGCCGTCGACGCCGACTTCGGCCGGCAATTTGCCGTGCACGGAGTCGTATTGCAAGAGGTGAGCGAGCATTTTCGCGTCGGTCAAGTCGTTGACCGCGACGATTTCAACTTCCGGATGGTCCAGCGCAGCGCGAAAAACGTTACGGCCGATTCGTCCAAAACCGTTGATACCAACTTTAACCGTCATGTGAAATTCCCCCTTGAAAAAGTTTTAGGCGTGATGTTGAATGATTTGTTTTGCGGCGCCTTCATCCGTGATTAAAACGGAATCGGGTCCCCGCTTGAAATAGGCTTCAATCGCCCGTCCCTTTGATGAACCTCCGGCGACGGCGATGACGGTGCGGCTGTCGTAAAGATCTTCCAGCTGCAGGCCGATCGTTTTCACCTTATGGACGATCCGGCCTTCCCCGTCAAAATAGTAGCCAAAAGCTTCGGCCACCGCCTGTTCGCGCTCGATGATTTCCCACGTCTCTTCATCGGCCCGCCTCCGTGTCGCCATCGTCCTCGCGTCGCCGATGCCGTGGATGACGATATCGGACGCGCGGATCAAACCGATGACCTCACGGATCGAAGGCTCCTCGATCAGGGACTGATAGGACTCTTCGCTCAGCGGATCGGGCACGTGCAACAGGCGGTTGCGGCCGGACGTCTTCTCCGCCATCTTGGCGCAAATGGTGTTCGCCTGGTTTTCCACGCTTTCCCCAAGGCCGCCTCTTGCCGACACAAATAGCGGGTGGACGGCTTTCTTGAACGGGCGCATCATGTCTGCTACCGCCGCCAAGGTCGTCCCGCCCGTGACGGCAATGATGCTGTCGGGTTTCACGTACTCTTCCAACACCCTGGCGCACGCCAAACCCATTTCGTTTTTTACCCATTCTTCGATATCGCTGTCCCCGGGCAACACGATGACTCGGGAAATGTCCAAAATGGTCTTTAATTGTTTCTCCAACTGAGAAAGACCTGATACATCGTTCATCGCCGCTTCGAGCGCTTGAAGCGTCCGCCGGCCGTCCGGCGACAGGCGCATGCCGACCGACGCGATCTCGATCAATCCTTGATCCGTGAGGAACAACACCTCGCCGCGCAGAACGCGTTCCGTCATGCCGAGGTGGGCGGACAAGGCGCGCCGTCCGATGGGTTCCATGGCCTGGATCGCCCGCAAGATGCGATATCGCTTGGTCATGACTTCCAACACATCGGGTATTAACTTTTTTTGCAGATTAAGCAGATTTTCCACGCCATCCACCCTGCTGGGACCTAAAATGTCCCGCATAGTCATTTTGAGTCCCGGTCTTTACGTCTTCATTTTAACAGATCAAGCCGCCCGTAATCAAGGATTATTTTCAGCGCATCCCTTTGTATTATGCGCCGGTTTGGATCCCCTCTATGCTTAAGCAAACTGCTGGCGGCGCCCGCCATTTTCTCAATAATAACGGTGTAGCGTCAAGCCGCTTTTCTTCAAGAAAAAAGAGCGCGTCGGACAATCAGCGGGCATTCCCGGACCGCCAAAAGGGAAGCCACCGATCTTTCCATCTTCACGCTTTTATCGGACAGGACGGCGTTGCCGGCTGAAAATGACGGCAAAAAAAAAAGCGAACGAGCAAAGTCAGCCCGTTCGTCCTTTGCCGTTCAAACGGTCGAGCAATCCGGTATACGTGACGCGCCCGTACATCAGGACGTCGCCGTCGACCTCCACAACCGGAATCATCAATTGGTATTTTTCCAGCAAGCGATCATCGGATTCGATGTCGATTTCCCGGAAAGTGGCGCCCAATTCTTGACAGACGAGTTCGAGGGCAAGCCTCGCTTCCTCGCACAGCGGGCAGCGATCCCGGACGTATAACGTGATTCCGCCCACCGCACCGCACCTCCCATCTTTTCAAGATGCCCCGTCTAAACCGTTTTCATTTTGTTCGCCCTCAATACGCGGCGGCCCGTCCCTATTCACGGCACCGGAATAAGCGGTTCCTACAAAATAGTCGCAAAGAAACGTTAGGCGATTCGAGGCCCAGTTGCTTGACCTTAAATTGCTTACAGAATGGACCCGAAGAATCCTCTTCGGGCCCCGCTAAAACCATCCATTGTCCCGGGACGTTCAAAAATATTTTTCTTCCAAAAAATAACCATCGTCACGATGGAAAGTGTCGCCGATAAGAGAAGCGGGATAAGATACGCGTGCGGCGAATCCTCTCCGGGTATTTTAACGTTCATGCCATAAAAACTGGCGACCATCGTCGGCAAGGCGAGCACGATCGTGACCGCTGTCAAAAACTTCATGACGATGTTGACGTTATTGGAAATGACCGACGCGAACGTATCCATCAATCCGTTCAAAATGTTGCTGTAAACTTCCGCCATTTCGATCGCCTGCTTCGTTTCGATGATGACGTCATCGAGCAAATCCTGATCGTCTTCGTACATTTTATAATAATTGAGCTTGAGCATCTTCTCCATCACGACGTTATTGGCCTTCAAGGATGTCATAAAATAAACGAGCGTTTTCTCCAAGCTCAGCAAGGAGAAAAGTTCTTTATTCTTCATCGACTGGTGCAATTCGCGTTCGATCTCATTGGTGCGGCGGTCGATCTGCCGCAAATATTTCAAGTAATACGTTGCCATCACGTATAGGATTTGCAAAGTAAAGCGCGTTTTTTTAAAGGTAAAGAAGTTTTTGACGCGGTTTTTGGCAAACTGCCGAATAATCGGGTTATCTTCCAGGCAAACCGTGACGAAATAGCGATCCGTTGCGATGATGCCGAGCGGAATGGTATCGTAAAGCGCGGATTCCTGCTCATCGTGCACCAAAATGGGAATATCCACGATCGTTAAAACATATTCCCCTTCTTTTTCAATCCGCGACCGTTCATCATCGTCCAACGGGTCTTTGATGAAATCGTACGGTATGCCGGTGAGATCAACGACTTGGCGAATTTCCTGTTCGGTCGGGTTGATCAGGTTGATCCAGCACCCTTTCCGAACATCGTCGATTTTCAAAAATTCACCGTCCATGGTTGTCAAATAGATGTCAATCAACGCGCATACACCTCCTCGCTATGCGCGGGAGAGAACGCGTTCCTTTCCGAAGGTGATAACGACATGAAGCCCGTCGCGCATGGCGAACGCGCCTCTCCCGCTTTGGCTATTCTGGGGATCGGGACTCGACGCACTATCGGTGCTCATGTTCGCTATCTCCTCCTTCATCTTCCGATTTCTTGCACACTTAATATTACCCTGCGAGGCGCAAGAAAACAAACCTTTTTTTAAAAATCCGCGGCCCACGCGCGCACCTTAAACGCAGATTTTCCAGAGACAAATTTCATACCAGGGGCGATTCACGGCGCCAAACCGCGCAAGCGCACCGGCCAAACCGGCTTCAAACCGTAATGAGACGGGAGCGCGATCCGCAAACGCCGCAACAAAAACGCATAAAAAAAAAACGCCTTGAAACCAAGGCTTGAAAAAGGGGGAGGTCATTTCTGTCTTTATCTTACCCATCCATTTTTAAATCCGAGTAACGCGAAAGTAAAATCTTTATGAAGAAAACACGGCGCGCGCCGGGCATCGATCGCTTTCTTGACGTCCGCCCGCCTCATTTCCCGAGGAAAACTTCCCGATACCAGCGAACGGCGCGCCGCTCGATTTCCCGCACCCGTTGTTCTTTGCCTTTTATGTAGGACTCAATATCGTAAGGATAACGTTCGGCGAGCCGCGCTTTTAACTCACCATAGGCTTTCGCTTCGTCCGGATGGGCTTTTAAATAGTCACGAAAGGCCAAATGCCGTTCGATTTCCGGACTTCCGACCTGGAAAACGTGCACATGGTGCGTTCGCTGGTCGCCGCCTTTTTGAAAATATCGGCGCCCGGGGATCCCGTTCTCCCCTTTCGGTTCATAGCCGGCAGCCGCCATTTTCGCATTATATACGTCGATCCGTCCGATGTCGCGCACGACGGGCAGGATGTCTATGATCGGTTTCGCCGCCAATCCGGGCACAGAGGTGCTGCCGATATGGTGAATCGCCACGATTTCGGGTCCGAAAATCCCGCGCAACACTTCAGCCTCTTCTGCAAACATGGCCGCCCATTGTTGGTTATACGGAGACACCGTCACTTTCCGTATCGCTTACCACCTCATTCCGACGTTTCATCCTCGACCCAAACGGCCGTCCATCGCTCCGTTTCAGATCGTTCAAAGGAAATTTATGCAACAACAAAGGGATCAGCGAACAACGCCAATCCCTGGATGACTGAACTCGGTGTTGTATGGCGCGCCCGAGAGGACTCGAACCCCTGCAAGACGTGGAACCGGAATCCACCGCTCTATCCAACTGAGCTACGGGCGCATGATCTTGTCAAAAACGGCTTAAACTTTGCGTGGGCTGCGGGTCTTTCAGAAAGACCACCAACGCATACAAAAACGCATTGCCTATTATACGACGTCGAGTCACGGATTGTCAACGGATCGGGCATTTCATTTTGTGATGGTTTGGCTAAATGGTTTTCCGAAATTTTGTAATGCTGAGCGTCCTTACTCGGCGCAAACCGTCTCCCCGTCCGAAAGCGCGTCTACCGGCAGCCGTGTTTTTCGACCGGGTGGGTGGCACGTCCTGTCTTATGACGCCCGCGCCCCGCTTCGCATACATTGAGAAGAAGCCTACCCGGATCGACCCGTAAAACTTTCATCTATAAGAAGGGGGCGAGGTTTTTGAAAACGAAATCCATCGATCCGTCCCACATCGCCTTTGGCGACATTTCCGTCAATTCGATTGAAACGAATTCGGGCATTTTTATCGGCGCCTCTGTCCAAGCCAACGGTTGGAGCACCATGAGCAAGGAAAACAACGGGCTGGGATCTTTCAGTCATACATCCGTCTCCCAATGTGTAACGATAATTAAGGACGATGACTTCATCGATTCGCCCATCACCGACCAACATACTTTTTACATTCAGAAAGAAGAAAATGCACAGGCCGACATCCATTTTCGCGATATCAATGTCAACAGCTTGGATCGCAGCGCTTCCGTCTCCGTCGGGGAAACGGATCAAAACGGTTGGAGCGCGCACGGCAAAAGCAACACCGGCCTCGGCTCACAAACGGGAATCCAATACACACTGCATAACCAAACGGTCATTCAAGACAACGACGCCGTCGACGCGCCGATCACCCAATCTACGGCTTACGCCCGATAAACCAAAGAGGGGAGGAAGTGATCACCTTGGCGACTTTCCGGATAAAAAACTTAACCATCGAAGAATTCGCCCGCGCAAGCGGTCTTTTTTACAGCGAGCACAACGCAGAACGCGGCCGGCGCTCTGTCCGGTCCCAAAATGACGGCTTTGGGGAGATCAACGGCATCGAAAACCGGCTGCAGCGAAGCGCCTTTTTCATCAATGCCCGAGACGAGCGCGAAGCATCCGCCGACGACTGACTTCCTTCCATCGATCTCCGGCCACATCAACCGCCGCAGCGGACTTGCGATGTAACCACGAGCTGCTATGATGGCGACAAAAACAAAAAAGCCGACCCGCTGCTAGGTCCTCCGCCGGCGCCTGACTTGAGGCGGAAGGTCCCCTTCGCGTCAATCGGCTTGTCTTTCGCATGAATATGGCGCGCCCGAGAGGACTCGAACCCCTGCAAGACGTGGAACCGGAATCCACCGCTCTATCCAACTGAGCTACGGGCGCATATTGTTCTATGTTCGAGACACGAATGATTATACAACAAAACTGGAATATACTCAAGACATTCTCATCATTTCATGAAGCCTATATTAGGAGAATCGAAGTCTTATAGGCTGGATTTTCGGAGCCATTGAACGAAAACCAATCCTTCCCGCCGGATCAGGACGCTTGCCCTTATTTTAGTTTTATCGATTGGATCGGGCAATGAGGCCATGAAAAAACGGCGGGGGATCTCCGCCGTTGCCAACCGGCTTTATTCAATTCAGAGTTCGGTTTTCTATAAAATGCGGCAGCGATCGGACGCGGCCGTTTGTTTTTCTATAGAATTCGACAGCGCCCCGGGTGAAAATCCCCTGTCTCTAAGGCTATGAAAACACATGGACCGTATCTCATCCCTTCAATCACATGGAGGCCATTCAACCCTTCATGTGATGATACGGGCCGCTCATGCCTTGTACGGGCGGAACGCGCATGGCTTTGCCCGCGGGAATGAGCGACGCCAAAACGCCGACCGTCACAGGGATCAAGCCGGTAAGCAAAATGAACCACAATTCCCCGTACGGGAAGCGATGGTAAAGGAAGAAAATCAGGGCGAGCGCAAGAAGCAAGCCGACGAGGCCCGAAAGCACGCCGACGAAAAAGCCTTCATACACGACCCATAGCCCAACGCGGCCGTCCCGCCAGCCGACCGCCTTCAACAACGCGAGTTCTCCATACCGTTCGGAAACGTTTTGCCACATGATTTCCGCCGTCGTCAACACGGCGATGCCCAACGCGACGCCCATCGCAATATAGTGGGCGGGACCGACCTGGAGCGCGACGTATTGGCCGAGCCAAGTCGTATAGAGCGTGCCCTTGAGTTGAAACGTGACGAACAAGAACAAAGTCAACAGCATCGTCGGCACGGCGATCGCCATGACCGACAGGACATTCCGGTATAGTTTTCCCGCGAGCGCATTCCACGCCATGGTGAACGGTCCGCGCGCTTTGACGACGCGGCGGCCGGCCGCGCGGATTTCCCCGCTTTTTATCGCTTCATTCGGGTTGATACGCCGGATGAGGAGCGCCGGACCGATCGCGCCCAAAAAGTAAATGAGAAATCCGAGGCCGCCGACGATACAGGCGCGCCACGGCGAGAGCACGGAAGCATGGCGGAAAACGATCCAACCCTCGATCAAAAAGGAAAGCACGGCGACAAACAGCCCGATGATCATCGATTCCAAGAACACCATTTTCATCAGGTTGCCCGGCCTCCACCCGATCGCCAGCAAAACCGCAAATTGCTTGCGCCTTGCCAAAAGGGAAACGAAGTGCGTCGCAAAGACATAGGCGATCGCGACGAGAATGACGGCCAAAATGATTCCCGTAAAGCCCAAACGCGTTTGTGTGAAAATCGTAAACGATGCGCCGAGCCGCACCCACAGTTCTTCGATCCAACCGATTTCGGGCTGATTGCCCGCCTTTGGTACATGGACGATGGCTGGTTGCGGCGACGAGCCGAGCGTAATGTCCGCGGCCAGACCCGTCCGCTTTTCAATTTCCTTCGCCACTTTTTCCAGCTTGGATTGGCTCTTTTCATTCAACTCATTCACTCCGGCCACCTTGATGCGGATCGCCGAGATCGGTTTATCGCCGGAGAGCGCCGCGGCCGCTTTCAGCGTCGTCAACATGGCGGGCGGCTGGGTGATAAAGCCAAAGGGATTGGACGTGGCCACCACCTTTTTGGGCGGATTGATCGGCTGATTTTTCGCATTGAGCACCCATTCCGCCGTCGGGGGACGATACGTTTGCATCGGCAATTCGGTCAACGGATCTTTCGGCAAACGCAATTGGGTTGGGTCATAAAATCCGACCCAATCCGCGCTTACAATGGGACTGGAATCCGGGTCCACCACGTTCGGCTTGCGATAGCCGTATGGAAACAGCGGGGACCGAGTCTTATGCGGCAGGATGTTATAAGCAAACTTCCAATGATCGGGAAAAGGGCTTTGAACAGCGGTATATTCGATGGCGCTCGGTTTGACGGCGAGAAAGCTGTCCAGATCAACATTCATGGTGCGCAACGCTTTCTTTCCGGTTTTTGGATCGACGCCGGCCAAACTTTTTATGACGTCTTCGTGAATTTGATGGGACGTCCTTTTAATGGTTTTGACGGGCTCCCCTTTCACGGTTTCCAAATATTTTTCGCCGCCTTTGTCGGCGATCGATTGGATCGTTTGCTCGACTTGCCGCGGCGTGGCAAATGGAAGCGAAAGTTTTTCGAACCGATAGACGATCGCTTCATCGCCAAAATCGTGATTGCTGATCAGGACGGGGATGCGGATCCGCTCGTTATACTCGTCTTTCAAGCGCTCCACCGGATCCTCTTCATCCAAATATCGGCTCAGCCCGTCTTTCATGATCGCGTGGCTCAGGCCGACCAGCTTCGCTTCTTGAACAGGATCGATTCCCGCGACCAAAACGGTTTTGCTGCCCTGCAATTTTCCGTCAAAGACGATCAGTCCCGTTTTTCGCGAATCTTCAATGGAGGACGGCGTCCAGCCCACGGAAAAATAAAAATGCGTTTCATTTCGACTGGTTGTGGCACCGTCGTTGCTTTCCTCGATTTGATCGATGCGATAGACGCCCGGCTCTTTCGGGAGGAAGTTTTGAAAGACGACGCCGTAGCTGAGATAGCCAATCATGGCGATCGGGGCCGCCACTTTAACGTCCTTCATCTTTTTGATTTGGTCATATTGGGAAAGGCTGATGCCGCCCGGAATTTCACTCAAATAATTCGGTTCGAGCAACCGCTTCGATTCCGTAACGCTTTGGCTGCCTTTCGGGCGAACGACGATATCGTACGGGGCTCTCCATCGTTTTTGCAAACTGTCGATGATCGTGCCTTTATTCGTTTCCGACAAGCCGAGCATGTAGCTTAATCCCGCGCTGATGATGAAAGCGCCGATGACGAGCAATAGAAAGCGTTCTTTGTGCCGCCGCCAGTTTCGGAATATGAACCTGAGCACGCTGATCTCCCCCTCCCCCGCAAGAGAAAACCGCATTTTACCTTTTATATAGAATATTCTGATTTTAATAAGCGCGAAGCATTTATATTGTTTTAGTCGTTTCGTCCATTGTTTCAAATTGGATTCCGAGTCTTTATCATTCGATTTCGTCCCCGAATAGTGAAAGGAGCTTACGCTTGTCTTTCAGCTGAGGGCAACGGACACGCATCCGCCACGTAACAAGAGAATGATGAACAGGATCTAATCCTTTTTCAAGTCGGGTCAAAATTTGAACGATTCGGCCGATAGGAGATGACTCATAAATTCACCGAAAGAGATTTGTTCATCATTTTATAAGAAGCGGATTCGTCATTCACTTTTTGGAATGTGTTCCCATGGGATACTCTACTGTTTTCCAAGATGAGATGACATGGATGTTAAGCGGGACTTCATTATCGCCTCGGTCCGTAAAAATACCGGCTTTCAATCCTTTATATTTCGATCCATCTTTCGTGTATTCATAAACGTCGGGACCGCTCAATTCTTCACCTTTTTTTCCGTAAACCGCCTGCAATCTTTCCTTCTGGGCATCCGGATTCAGGATGATAAGAATCGGATCGTTATCTTTAAATTTCGGGGTAGCGAATTGAAAATAAAATTCCTCGTTTTTCTTGACCGTCTTTCTCGCCCATTCTCTTGTTTTGACACGTTATGGATGAGCTTCGTCCCCGGCTTCAGATTGGAGGATTCCCCCAATACGAACACGCCGATCTTTTGGATTTGGATTTCCCCCCGGATGGTGAAAGGTGCTTGCTGCTTTGTTTTTGGATGAGGGGTCGTCACCTCTTGTTGTTTGGACGCGCACCCGCCAATAAAAAGGAACAAGAGGCTCATGAACGTGACAAAAATCTTATTCATGCACTCGACCCTCGCGATTAGTAAATATTGAATGTCCCGTCCATTGTACGGTTTACAAATATTTTTTCTGTTTACATTGATTTGGTTTCATTTCCGCCAAAGTCATTACTGTAGGAATTCATTTTTACTCCGGGTTTCCCATAGGAACCTGAAATGATTGCCAAGATGAAATGACATCGTTTGCAATCGTCGCCATAATATCGCTATGATTTATAAATGTTCCCGCTTTTAGTCCCTTATATTTCGTCCCGTTTTTCATGTATTCATAAACGTCGGGACCGCTCAATTCTTCACCTTTTTTTCCGTAAACCGCCTGCAATTTTTCCGCCTGGACGTCTGGATTCATGATAATGATAATCTGATCGCCTTCTTTAAATTTTGGGGTATCGAATTGAAAATAGAATTCCCCATTTTTCTTGACCGTCGTTTCACCCATTTTTTTGTTTTGGCACGTTATGGTGAGCTTCGTCCCCGGCCTAAGATTGGATTCTCCCAACACGAATACACCGATCTTTTGAATTTGGATTTCACCCCGAATGGTGAAAGGTGCTTGCTGCTTTGTTTTTGGATGAGGGGTTGTCACCTCCTGTTGTTTGGACATGCATCCGCCAATAATGAGAAACAAGAGGCTCATGAACGTGATAAAAATCTTTTTCATGCCCGCTCCCTCTCGTATTAAATTTTTGCCATACATTGTGTTGATCTGCTCTTAAAGCAAAAGCCCCAAACAAACTTGGGGGCTATTCATGAGGGCGGCCGCAACGCTGTACATACACCGGACATCTCGTTCGACATGCTTGGTTGAAAGTCAACTCACGTAAAGACACCACTAAAGCTTGTCACCAAATGAAACCCTTTATGGACTGCCGGACAAAGCCAAGCCTTCCGAGTCAAAGGCAACGGAGCCGTCCCTTAATTCGATCGTCCGATCGGCCTGACGGGCCAAATTTGGGTCATGCGTGACCAACAAAATGCCGATTCCTTTTTCTTTATTTAATGTTTTTAACAGGTTAAACACGGCTTTGCCGCTTTCCGTATCGAGGTTCCCCGTCGGTTCATCGGCCAAAATCCATTTCGGGTGATTGACCAAAGCGCGCGCGATCGCGACGCGCTGTTGTTGACCGCCCGATAATTGCGACGGCAAGGCATTCCGTTTTTCTTCAAGTCCGACGTCACGGAGCAGGGATTCGGCGCGTTCTTTCTTGTTAAAGTCGACTTTGCGGGCAAACAGCGGAGCCATGACGTTTTCCAATGCCGTCAGCGTAGGCAGAAGGTGGAATTGCTGAAAGATGAAGCCGATCTCATGGAAGCGAAAGTCCGCCAGCTCTCTGGTTCTCATCTTGGTCACATCGCGGTCGCCGAAGCGAATGGTGCCCTCCGTCGGTTTGTCAAGCGTGCCGATTAAACTGAGCAAAGTCGACTTGCCCGATCCGGAAGGACCGATGATCGCCGTGAAGCTTCCCGGCTGAAAGGTGAGGTTAATGCGATTGACCGCGACAGTCTCCACGCCGTCGCCTATAAAACGCTTACCTAAATTGATTAATTGGATCGCACCCTCCATTTCCTATCGCTCCTCTCTTAAAAATATTTTGACAATACCCCCTTTCGCTGTCAATGGATCTATTCAAATTTTCCATAAATAATTTCTTATATAAAAAATTTCGTCCCGTACCGTGCGGAAAACGGGCTATGCAATGAAACGTCCCTGTTCGCCAATCACTGACCAATAGGTCATTATAATTATTAACCTTCATTATAATTTTTTGTTGATATAATATGACCGTTTATATATAATATCTTTGACTGACTGGTCATAAAAAAGTATCCTGGAAAAACGCAAAAACGTTAAATGGCCGCGGCGCACAAACGCAGAATCAGAGCATTGACATGAACCGGCGCGGCGGCCACAAGAAGCAAAAAGCATTCGAACAATCCCGCTAAACCGAGAGTTTCACGATTATGGGAGATGGAAAGGATGAGAAAAAAAACCCGCACCGAATGGATCGAGACGGCGTTGAAATTGTTCGCGAAAAAAGGCTATCATTCCACGTCGATTCAAGACATTGTCGAAGCATGGGGCATATCGAAAGGCGCCTTCTATCATCATTTTTCATCAAAAGAAGATTTGATGCTCGCCATCGTGAAGCAGCATTTCGAAAAGCTGAATGCCGCGTTGCTGAACGCTCAAAGCAAGGACCGGGCTGAAAAAGAATCCTTGGTGGAGCAAATTCGCCTTTATTTGGACAACATGTGTTCAAACAAGGAATTTTTTCAGTTGTTGTTCGAAGAACAGCTTCCGAAAATCAGCCAGGACCTCCGTTTATATTTATTCAAACAGCGCTTCCGCATGTTAAATTGGTTCAGCGGGCGGATCGTTGAATTGTACGGCGAGAAAGCGGCGCGTTATGCCCTTGATGCCGCGGCGATCTTAATCGGCATGATTCGGGAATACATGTTTTATATATTGATCACGTCCGGCGGGCTTCGCTCCGAGGAGATCGCCCGCTTTATCGTCCGGCGGCTGGATGCGGTGATCGCCGGTTTTGAACCGCATGAACCGCCAGTATTAAAAAAAGAAATGTTCGAGCAGTTTGCGGAAATCGAAAAGCGCGAGCGGGAAAAACAAAAAAAGGAAATCGGCGCCCGCATCGCCCATCTCAAAAAAACCCTAGCGGCGCTGAAGCTGGATGCCGGCGTTCAGCACCAGCTGTTCTCCGCTTTCGATGCGCTGGAAGCGGAATTGATGAACGAACAGGCCGCGCCGAAAGAACCTGTCGTAGAAGGGATATTGTTATATATTGAAAACCACAAAATCCAACCGATAGCCAGCGATTTGACCGCTTTAAGAAAAATCGTTCATGAGTATTTCACACATTATAATAGATAGATAGGAGACGAGAAGATGACCGAAACCAATGCGTTGGAAATGCAGCCAAGCATGATTCGGCATCGCGCCATGTTGATCACCGGACTCATCATCGCCATGCTGTTTGGCGCCTTGGACGGCACGATCGTTGGGACGGCGATGCCGCGCATTGTCGGAGAGCTCGGCGATTTAAGCTTGATGACTTGGCTGACGACTGCGTATATGCTCACTTCAACGACGATCGTGCCGATTGCCGGAAAATTGGCCGATTTATTAGGACGAAGAATGGTTTATATTTCAGGTTTAGTCATTTTTATGGTCGGATCCGCGCTCTGCGGAATGGCCAACAACATGACCGAATTGATTATTTACCGCGGCATTCAAGGCATCGGCGGCGGCATTATGATGCCGATGGCGATGATTGTTGTCGGCGATCTGTTTACCGGAAAAGAGCGGGCAAAATGGCAAGGGGTTTTTGGCGCGCTTTATGGGCTGGCTTCCGTCATCGGCCCGCAAATCGGCGGTTTCATCGTCGACAATTTGAATTGGCGCTGGGTGTTTTACATCAACCTGCCCGTCGGTATATTGGCGACGGTGTTTATTGCCCTGGGTTTAGTCAAACATTCTGCAAAGGGCCGGGTGAAATTTGATGTCGCCGGTATGTTCACCATGACGGTCGGCGTCGTCAGCCTGTTATTGGCCCTGACGTTTGGCGGCAATCAGTACGACTGGGCGTCATGGCAAATCATCAGCCTGTTCGCCGCCGCGATCATATTCCTAGCGCTTTTCGTCTGGGTCGAATCCAAGGCGGAAGAGCCGATCTTGCCGATTCATTTCTTTAAAAACCGCACGTTTACGGTATTGAACGGCATCGGCTTTTTGATGAGCGTCGGCATGTTTGGCGCCATCATGTTCGTCCCGCTGTTCATGCAAGGCATTGTCGGCGTAAGCGCCACGCAATCCGGCACGATCATGACGCCGATGATGATCACGATGATTGTAGGCAGCATCCTTGGCGGCCAAATCGTTTATAAGATCGGGGTTAAGCCGCAATTGACGCTCGGCATGGTGATCATGGCGCTTGGGCTCGGTTTATTAGGCACGATGGATACGGATACGACGAAATGGACGGCAACGCTCTACATGATCGTCCTTGGCCTCGGCGTCGGTTTAGTCATGCCGATCCTTACGGTGGCGCTGCAAGAAAGTTTTTCGAAGTCCGAACTCGGGGTCGTCACTTCTTCCAGCCAATTTTTCCGGGCAATCGGCGGAACATTCGGGATGACGATCCTCGGAGCGATCATGAACAATCGCTCCAGCCATTTGTTGCAAGACCGTTTAATGCCGAAGCTGCAAGCCCTTCCGGAACAAGCGAAGGGGATGGTCCAGCAATTGACCCATATGATTCACGACGATCCACAAGGATTATATTCCGCCTTGCTCAATCCCAAAGCCCTGGCAAAAATGCCGGCGCCATTTAAGGAAACGCTCATTCCGATTTTAAAACAGTCGCTCGTCGATGCGCTGCAATCCGTCTTTATGTTTGGCCTTGTGTTTGTCGCTTGCGGCGTCGCGCTCGTCTTTCTCCTGAACAAAATCAAGTTGACCGATCACCGGCGCGCGATGAAAGCGGCAAGAGAAGCCAGGGAGGCCAATTAAAAAGGTCAAAGGGTTCACGCGGCAAACGTGAACCCTTTTTTATGGTGGCAAACGGGCGAGAACACTCTCAGAGGCGCGTATTCCTGCCAGGCGGTGAACGCGCCCGTACGATGCAATCCGCATGAAATAGCCCCGCATCGGGATGAATGAAACCGATCGAAGCGGACGGCCGGCACAGAGCGGTCGCTTCCACGCATATTCAATTAGACGAGAGGTCTCCCCCGACGACTGGAAAGGAGGGCTGGCCGCCGATCCGAAGCCAGCCGCGATGCCCCGCCCGCCTTTGTTTTCCGCTCATTTTTTCAGCAGAACACGGTTTGAAACGCGGTGCGCGCGGACATGATGAAAATGGGCTCCAAAAACGGAGAAAATATTTGACCTACTTTGACCAATAGGGTATGATGGTCTCAAGAGGGAAAGGCAGAATAAAATGAACTCACATTTCCCGATGCATTACGGTTTGAACCGGCCCGACTGCAACCGGGCAAATTGAAAAAAGGAGGATGGACCAATGCCATTAATTCCAACCGTTATCGAACAGACGAGCCGCGGTGAACGGGCGTATGACATTTATTCCCGCCTGTTAAAAGACCGCATCATTTTCCTCGGCACGCCGATCGATGACAATGTCGCCAACGCCATTGTGGCCCAATTGCTTTTCCTTGAAGCCGAAAACCCTGAAAAAGACATCTCATTGTACATAAACAGCCCGGGCGGATCGATCTCCGCGGGTATGGCGATTTATGATACGATGCAACACATCAACGCGAAGGTGTCGACGATCTGCATCGGCATGGCCGCGTCCATGGGCGCGTTCCTCTTGGCCGCCGGCGAACCGGGCAAACGCTTCGCGTTGCCGAACAGCGAAATCATGATTCACCAACCGCTCGGCGGCGCCCAAGGACAAGCGACGGACATTGAAATTCACGCCCGCCGCATTCTGAAAATGCGCGAGACGATCAATCGCATCCTCTCCGAACGCACCGGGCAACCGATTGAGGTCATCGAACGGGATACCGACCGCGACCACTTCATGAGCGCCCAAGAGGCGAAAGAATACGGCCTCATCGATGCGGTGTTGACGCCGAATCGGAAGTCCAACGAGGCGTAAGCTTTAAAAAAGCTGATCCCCAGTCAAACCGGGGATCAGCTTTTTCTATTTGAGACCACAGTCCGGAAGCGCGCAAACGAGCCAACATTTGGTCAATCGGTCTTTTCAATCAACGCTTTCAAACCGGCCACGGCTTCCGCTTCATCCGGTCCGTCTGCGCTTAACACCACTTCTTCGCCCTGGCGAAGCGCGAGGCTCATGATTCCCATGATGCTTTTCGCGTTCACCGCTTTCCCCGCTTTTTCCACTTCGATGTGGGCGCTGTACCGATTGGCCGCCTGGACGAATTGCGCCGCCGAACGGGCCTGCAGCCCCCCTGCAATTTTGATGACGGTTTTCTCCTTCAACAAACGCCTTCCCCCCTTTCCAACGACCGAAAAATGCCATGAAACACTAAAGCTCACGGCAGACAAATTTGCTAACCACGGTGCACCGAGCATTTGGGCGTTTACAAAACACTCGCGGGACTGCGGCTATGACTCATTGGCAATTGCTCCCCGTCACTGAACATCGCACGGTTCCGCCGGTCAAGCCGAGGTTGAAATCCCGCCGCTTGTGTTCCGCGGCACGGGGCAGCCGTTTCCCGGGTCCGCCGACCGTTGCGCCGCCACGGTTTGAATGGTTTGATCGGCCACTTTTCCAACATCGTAATCGACAAAAATGCGAAAATCAACACATATGTAAGCGTTGTCAATTTATATAAAAATTATAAGCGATCCCGGATGCCTCCGTTCGCGCGACCGGCGGTGCCGCCTGCCTCGGCACCACCGATACGCGCCCAGGACCGCCAGCGACTTCCGGGCCGATGCGGCGGCCGCCCACCGGACGGTACAATGACCAGCGCCGATCGAGCCGTCTGCCGCATCCAGACCCCCCAGCCCGGCCGGATGCTCACACCGGCCTTTTTTCTCCCCCAGCCGCTAGGAGGGATCTGCCATTTCGGTTTCCGCGGCGATCGCGGGCGATGATTCGCCTTTGCGAATCCGGTCGGCAATCGCCGCGAGCTTGCGGAAGCGGTGGTTGATGCCCGATTTGCTGATGGGCTCCCCGGCCAAAAGTTCGCCGAGCTCTTTTAACGTCGCATCGGGATTGTTCAAGCGCAGCAAAGCGATTTCCCGCAGCTTATCGGGCAGGTTGTCCAACCCGATCACCTTATCGATCAAACGGATGTTTTCCATTTGTTTCATGGCGGCACCGACGGTCTTGTTCAAATTCGCCGTCTCGCAGTTGACGAGGCGGTTGACCGAATTGCGCATATCCTTGACGATGCGCACGTCTTCAAAAAAAAGCAAGGCTTGGTGAGCGCCGATGAGGCTGAGAAACTCGGTGATTTTCTCGCCCTCTTTCATGTACAGGATAAAACCGTTCTTGCGCGGCAATACCTTGACGTTTAACCGATAGCGGTTCATCAGGTCGGCGAGCGAGCGCGTGTGCTCTTCGTAATTGGAAAAAATTTCGAGATGGTAAGAGGACTCGGGATGGTTTAACGACCCGCCCGCGAGAAAGGCGCCGCGCATATAAGCCCGGCGGCAGCATTCCTTCTTGATCAAAGTCGGTGCAATTTTGCGCGTAAACATCATGCGGTCGTTGACGATTTTTAAATCCTCGAGCATTTCCCGGGCGTGATCGGTCATTCGGACGATGTAAACGTTGTTTTTTTTCAGGCGCATTTTCCTGCGGACAAGGACTTGCGCCGGGTAGTGATAGACCAATTTCATCAGCGTATAAATCCGACGCGCGATTGCGGCGTTTTCCGTCGAAATGTCCACGCTCATCTGCCGGTTGGAAATGGAGATGGAGCCGTTCATACGGATCAGCGCCGCCAGTTCCGATTTGGCACAGCACGCATCGGGGCTGATCTGAGTCAATTCTCTTTTCGTTTCCGCAGCAAAGGACATTGCGACCCCTCCATTTCCATGATCCGGTCTCGTTCACCCAACGCCGCCATCGCCATCAAACGGGTAACAGGCGCACGATCCAGTCCGCCAAGCGCCGCTCATCATGACGAATGACGCCGCCGTCGTCGATCTTTACGATGTTATCGCTTATTATTTTTAGATTATAGGCTGAAAGCCGCTCCCGATCAAGAAGGACCGGTTCCGCCCCTTCTTTGGCATAGCGTTCCAATACGGGCTGCGGTATGGGCTGTTCGTTGACGATGACCGCATCCAAGCAGCCGGGGCCGGTGTGGTCGAGCAACACCTTGACGTGATCGGCGGCCGTAAAATGATCGGTTTCCCCTTTTTGCGTCATGACATTGCATATATAAATCTTTTTCGCCTTCGCCCGGCAAATCTCCGCGCCGAGCTTGGGGACGAGCAAATTCGGCAGAACGCTTGTATAAAGACTGCCGGGCCCCAGCACGATCAAATCCGCTTCACGAATCGCCTCCAAGCTTTCCGGCAGCGGTTCGACGTCCTCTGGGGTAAGAAACACGCGATCGATTTTTTCGCCGTGGCGCGGGATGTTGGATTCCCCTTCGACAATCGTCCCGTCCGCCATCACCGCGCTGAGGACGATGCTCTGATTGGCGGCGGGCAGCACCCGGCCTTTGACGTTTAACACCCGGCTCAATTCGCGGACACCGCGCGCGAAATCCCCGGTGATGGCGGTCACGGCCGCGAGAAGCAGATTGCCGAGCGAATGGCCGCTGAGGCCGTTGCCGTTGACAAAACGGTACTGTAATAATTTTTCAAACAACGGTTCGATTTCCGAGAGGGCGACGATGACGTTGCGAATATCGCCGGGAGGGGGGATTTGCAATTCGTTGCGCAGCCGGCCCGAGCTCCCCCCGTCGTCCGCGACCGTCACGATCGCCGTGATGTCCAAAGGTTTCTGCTTCAAACCGCGCAAGAGGACGGACAACCCGGTACCCCCGCCGATGGCGACGACTTTCGGCAATGCCGCACTCATGATATACGAACCTTTCCTTTAAGGATGTCGCGGTGCGTCACCTTCGTCACGTATTCCCTTTCCAGTTGCTTGCCGATGTATTCCGCGATCGCCACCGAACGGTGTTTGCCGCCCGTACAGCCGATGGCGATGACGAGCTGGCTTTTCCCTTCCCGCTTATAGTGCGGCAAGGTGAATGCGAGGAGATCCATCAGCTTTTTAAGGAATTGCTTCGTCTCCGACCATTTGAAAACATAATCGGCCACCTCGGCTTCCTGCCCCGTCTTCTCGCGCATCGTATCGACATAGTAAGGATTCGGCAAAAAGCGGACGTCGAAGACGAGATCGGCGTCGATCGGGATGCCGTATTTGAAGCCGAAGGAAACGACGTTCACGTTAAAGACCGACCCGTTGTCATCGCCGAAGAGGCGGATGATCCGCTCTTTGAGTTCGGACGGTTTCATGTCCGTCGTATCCAAATAATATTGCGCACGCCCCTTGATTTCTTCGAGCAAGGTACGTTCCGCGCGGATGCCTTCGAGCGGCAGCCCTTTCGGCGCCAGCGGATGGGAGCGGCGCGTTTCTTTGTAGCGGCGGACGAGGGCGTCGTCCTTGGCGTCCAAAAACAAAACCTTGGGCTGCACGTGTTCGTTTTGCCCGAGGGCGTCGATCGCCGGAAAGAGCGAGTCGAAAAAGTCGCGCCCGCGCAAATCCATGACCAGAGCGAGTTTGGTCAATTTTCCGTCCGTTTCGTTCACCATCTCGATGAATTTCGGCAAAAGCGTCGGCGGGAGATTGTCGATGCAGAAATAACCGAGGTCCTCAAAGCTTTGGACGGCTACGGTTTTCCCCGCACCCGACATCCCGGTGATGATCACGATTTGAATATCCTTATTCATGGCGTCAACCCCGTTCACACGGATTCCATTTTATTTTTAATTGGAAGGATCGAGCCGGTAACCGAGCAGCTCGAACTCCGGCGTGTAATAAAACTTCCCGAATATGATGCCTTCGCCGCGGAGGACGTAATCCAGAAGGTGCCGATCCCCTTCGGCCATCGGCAATTGCTGGAGCTCATCGACCGGCTGCCAGGCCAAACGTCCTTCTGCGCTTTCAGTATATGCCTGGCCTTCATAACGGTCGGCATAAAAAGTAAACATCATCCATTCGCCGTTTTCTTCGTCGCCTTCCATTATAAACGTCGAAACGCCTCTGAGAATCGGGTTGATCAAATATAAACCGGTCTCTTCGCGGTATTCGCGGATCACCGCATCTTTAACGGTTTCCCCGTCCTCCATTTTGCCGCCCGGGGCAACCCACCATCCCCGCCGCGGCTTTTGCAAAAGGAGAACGCGGTCGCCGTCCCGCAGCAAACAATTCGTCACACGGCGCACACCACTCACCTCGATTTCCTCCTTAAGTATACTATGGATGATTTTCGCTCACAAAACAATTACCTTTTCAGCCGCTTGGCGCCGGCCGCGAAGAAGCCAGGAAATCAAAACAAAAGACACGGGCGTGCACCCGTGTCGAGGCAAAGATATTTCAAAGGGGGTCAATTTGTTAATTAAAAGCTTAAGCCTTTTTTATTTCACGCGTGTTACACACGAATTAAAAACGGGTGACTTTTTCCCGGGAAATACGCGGCAAAGCCTAGGCCGCTTGCCCTTCTTTCGCACTACGCGCCGGTTCGCCTGAATCGCCGCGGCTTTCGCCTTACGCGCGTGCTTTGGCCGCTTCTTTAACCTCTTCGATATACACCTGAGCCGCTTGGGCAGCGATCGCGCCGTCGCTCGTCGCGGTGACGATTTGCCGCAGTTCCTTTTCACGGACGTCGCCGGCTGCAAAAATCCCCGGTATTTTCGTCTCCATGCGCTCGTTGGTGACGATATAGCCATTTTCATTCGTAATGCCGAGGTTTCTGACGGCGTCGTTCAACGGCAGCATGCCGATATAGATGAACACCCCGTCGGCTTCGACTTCACGCTCGGAGCCGTCCACCGTGTTCACGAGCGTCACCTTGCCGACCTTTCCGTTCACTTCATGGATTTCTTTGACCGTGTGATTCCATATGAAATCGATCTTTTCGTTGTTCTTCGCCCGTTCTTGGAGGATCGGCTGCGCCCTCAGTTTGTCGCGGCGATGGACGATCGTCACTTGTGAAGCGAATTTGGTCAAATACACGCCTTCTTCGCATGCGGAATCCCCGCCGCCGACGACGATGAGCTTTTTATCTTTGAAGAAGGCGCCGTCACAAACCGCACAATAGGAAACCCCGCGGCCGCTCAATTCCTTTTCGCCGGGAACGTTTAATTTTTTATATTCGGCGCCGGTCGCGACGATGACGGCAAGGGCTTTATACGCCTTATCGCCGACAATGACGGTTTTGTAATCTTCGCCGTCGCGGATTTCTTTAATGTCGCCGTACATGTATTCGGCGCCGAATTTTTTCGCGTGTTGGAACATTTTTTCGGACAATTCCGGGCCGAGAATGCTTTCAAATCCCGGAAAATTTTCGACTTCTTCCGTATTGACCATCTGTCCGCCCGGAACGCCCCGTTCAATGATGAGGGTATCCAAATTGGCGCGGGCCGCGTATACGGCAGCCGTCAGCCCCGCCGGCCCGGCCCCGGCAATGATGCAATCGTAAATTTTATCGGTACTGGCCATAACAACCATCCTTTTCCCAAAAACTCTTTATCTTATTTTTCGATATCGGTTGTATTCTATGCTAAAAGAGGCGGGCGATGATGTCCATCATTTTGCCTTATGGGCCATCCTTCCGATGGTCGCTCAAACGGGCCGTTATCCGGTTTTCCATCCAGCGTTCCCAACAGTTCAAACAATAACGAAGCCGGTCGGCCGACGTTTCATACTGTCCGGCGATCTCTTCCTGCAAAACGGGTTGATGTTGTTCCTTCCGCCGTAAATAGTCCAGGGAAGCCGCCCAAGCCCGCACATCCGACGGGTCGATGTCCGCTTCCAGCCTTTCAAACAAGAAGCGCCACCACCCGTAGAGATGAAATTGGTCGATGAGCGGACGCCCGCCGCCAATCTTTTCTTCCAAAATCTGCATGATCTCCAAGCGGCGGTCACCAACCGCTTCGGCGTCACGGTTTTCCAAAGCAGCGGCCAGTTGACGCGCGATCAGGCGGACGGTGCGCTTCTCCCGCCTGTTGGTCGCGATATCCGCGAAAAGCTTCCGGACATCGGCATCCCCAAAAGCCCGGAGAGCGAACAGGGCCGCGATCTTGGCGTCCAGCTGTCCGCCGAGCGCCACATGGCGCAAGAGCGAACGCGCCAGCGGATTGGCTTTCGCATCTTTCGCCCAAAGCATCTCTTGGACTTTCCCATATTCAAAAGGATGAAAAGGCGTTTCGCTGAAGAAGTCGACGCGCGCCCACGCCTTTAAGGCTTCTTCGGTTTTTCCGATTCGGTATGCGGACAACGCCAACCAAAAATAAAAAATTTGATCCCAGAAACCGCCGAAACGGTCGGCGAGCTTCAGCCAACGGAACGCTTTTTCATATTCTTCGACAAAGAAGTAAGTCGCGCCGAGCTTGCTTTGGTGTTCGGGGAAAAACGGATAAAGTTTATCGAGAATGGCCATCTGCTTTTCCAAATTCCTGAAATCGCCGAGGTGGAAATAAAACGTCGCCAAGTTGCAAAGCGCATGGACGTTGCCGGGATCTTGCCCCAAGACCTTGTCCAAAATGCGGAAACTTTTATCCGCCTCACCGATCGAAAAATGGGCGATGGCCAAGTTGTTGTACGCCGCCCAAAACTCGGGCCGATCTTCAATGACCTTTTGAAAATAGTAGATCGCTTTTTGATATTGGCCTTGTTCCAGCGCCTTGCGCCCTTTTTCATGGTCGGCGATATAACCGCCTTCTTCGCGGACGGCTCCCGGCGCTTCCAACAGAAGAATGCGGTAAAGTTCATGCGCCTCTTCAGAAAAGCCGCCCCGCGGTTCCAAGGCCAGATACGTTTTGATTTCCCGGAGGGCGTCTTCATAGCGGCCGAGGTAGGCGTAATTGTTGGCCATAAAAAAGTAACATTCGGTCAACGATTCGTCCAATTCGCTGACGACTTTCTGCAGCAATTGGTTGGACGCTTCGTATTGCTCCAGTTCGGCCAGGATCGCCGCCAGTTGGCAGAGATATTCCGGCTCGTCGGGATTAAAGTCGACGGCGCGTTCCACGAATTTTTTTGCGCGGTAAAGATCGCCTTTCTGATAGGCGGCCATGCCTTTTTGGTAATAATATTCCCCATCCGGTCTAAAGGAAATCACTCGCTCGCGAGAATGTCTATCTAATTTCATTGTCTCCCCCGTATTTAATCCACTAATTTTTTTATACGTTCAAGTCGTTAACTGTAAAAATTATAGCATAAATCTCATGCAAAGCACTTTCCGCGCCGCGATGAGATCGTGCAATTACCTTTATCCTTTCACAGGACGTTTCGGGAGTCAACAGGCTGAAGGTCACTTTTTTCGTAAAATAAATGGAACGCCCGCATCCATGCATGGCTGCGGGCCTCGCCGCATGTTTCCAGTCTTTGTGGGAACCGCACGGATGCATCGCGAAGATAAAAAAAGCGCGCTTGATCGCGCCGCTTCTAACTGTGTACACTAATAGCGAGTTGATTCGACAGAAAGTTATAATGGAGGTTGTGCGGTTGAACTGGTTGTTTTTGATCATCACGCTTGTCGGCGTCCCCTTATCGCTCATCGGTGGCTTTTTTCATTGGCCCGACATCTTCATGTTCATTCTGTACGCCGTCACGATCGTAGGCTTAGCCAGCTATATGGGCCGGGCAACCGAGAGTTTGTCGATCGCCGCCGGGCCGAGCGTCGGTGGGCTCTTAAACGCCACATTTGGCAATGCGGTGGAATTGATCATTTCTTTTTTTGCTTTAAAAGAAGGGCTCGTCGGCGTCGTCACCGCGTCGATCACCGGTTCGGTCATCGGCAACTTGTTGCTTGTGGGCGGACTGTCCATCTTGGTCGGCGGGCTTCGCTACAAAAGGCAGACGTTTAACATCCACGTTGCAAGCCATACCGCCGGCATCCTCGTCTTCAGCATCATCGTGGCGTTCGTCTTTCCCGTCGTCTTCGCCCAAAAGATGACCGCTTATAACGTTCAACTATTGAGCACGGCGATCGCGGTCGTCATGATCTTGATCTATTTATTCTCTTTGCTCTTCCGCCTCGTCACGCACCGCGGCGTGTATAAGGGGCCGGAAGACGAAGAGCCATCGCATGAAGTGCCGGAATGGGGCGTCGGAAAAGCGGTGCTGATCCTCGCCGCCGCCACCGTTGCCGTCGCTTACATCAGCGAACGGCTCGTCGGGACGATTGAACCAGTCGCCCGGTCGTTCGGCTGGACTGAATTGTTCATCGGCGTGATCATCGTCGCGATTGTCGGCAACGCCGCGGAACACGCCACGGCCATCGTCATGGCCTATAAAAATCGCATGAACGTAACAGTCGAGATTGCCATCGGCTCCACGCTGCAAATTGCGATGTTCGTCGCCCCGTTGCTCGTCATCGTTTCTTGGGCGCTCCCGACCCATTTGCCGCTCGTTTTTCCGGTGACGGAATTGATCGCCATGGTGCTTTCCGTCCTGCTCACCATCAGCATTACGTCGGACGGCGACACCAACTGGTTTGAAGGCGCCATGCTCCTCGCCGCGTACATCATCATGGGCTTCGGCTTCTTCCTCTTGTGACTTGACGGGGGACAGTCCCCCACTGCTTTAAAGCGCAAAAGTGTAAACAGAGCAAAAGCCTTTGTTCATCGCTATAACGCTTTAACTCAGCAGTTTGGTGGGGGACAGACCCCCTTTTTCTCCATCGCCCGGCGGACGCGCGGTTTCGGATCCCAACATTTAAATTGGTACTCCGGCCGAGTATCGTAGCCCAGCCGCGTGCACATCGGGATTTTTTTGCCCGCTTCTGTGCGAAAGCCGAAATGCCGGCAAGACGCGCAATGATGATAATGATTGAGCATATCTTCCCTCCCGGGGGACTGTCCCCCGCCGCTTTAAAGTATTAAAAAGCCGGGGCTGAAAATCCCGGCTTTTTTTGCTTTAACACTTTAGTACATTATCTTAATGGGGGACTGTCCCCCGAATGATGCGCATGGGATTGCCGCCGACGAAGCTGCCGGGCGGGACATCCTTGTGGACGAGCGTGCCCGCGGAGACGACGGCGCGGTCGCCGATCGTCACGCCCGGCAAAATGGTGCAGTTGGCGCCGATCATCACTTCATCACCGATGACGACTTCACCCAGGCGATATTCGTCGATCAAATACTCATGCGTCAAAATCGTCGTATTGTAACCGATGACCGAATTGCGTCCGACGGTGATCTTTTCCGGAAACATCACATCCGGCATGGCCATGAGCGCAAAGGAGGTTTTTTCGCCGATCTTCATGCGGAGAAACGTGCGATACAGCCAATTTTTCATGCGCATGGAAGGGGTGTAGCGCCCGATTTGAATGACGATAAAGTTTTTCATCACTTTTAAAAAAGGCACCGTCCGGTAGACGTGCCAAAGGGGATTCGGCCCTTCCACCGGATAGCGCGTCGTTTTTCGCATCGCCATACCTCCTCCTGACCACTGGAAGCCGGAGCGGAAAAAGCCGTCGGACTGAAGAACCGGCCAAGCCTGCACCCGAGCCGATGACGAGACAGGACAAGCCAAATCAAATCGTCCGGGCCTCCCGCGAAAAATCACGCGTCAACGATCGCCAGCAATTCCTTCATATCGTCGATCAGATAATCGGGATGGACCTCCCGAAGCGCGGCCACGCCTTTGATGGTCCACGACACGCCGACCGTTTTCGTCCCGGCGCTCCGGCCCGCTTCAATATCGAATGGACTATCGCCGATCATGACCGCCTGTTCCGGCTTGGATCCGAGTTTTTCCAAAGCGAGCCGAACGGGATCCGGCGCGGGTTTCGGACGCTTCACATCATCGATCGTCACGATCACATCGAAAAACGGTTCGATTTTTGTCAGACGAATTCCGAGGTTGACGGTCTCCCTCCGTTTGGTCGTCACGATCCCGAGCTTGTACCCTTTTTCTTTCAAAGTCTTCAGCGTGTCGTTGACATTCGGAAATTCTTTCACAAGTTCATCATGTTTCTCAAGGTTGTAACGGCGGTAATGTTCGCACAACTCTTTAACACGAGCGGGATCAACGCGATGAAAACTCACTTCAAGCGGTTCCCCGATAAACGCGATCACGTCTTTTTTCGTATAGCGGCCGGGGTAATAATGATTTAACGTGTGCAAAAAGGACGCGATGATCAAATCGTTCGTATTGATCAACGTCCCGTCCAGATCAAACAAACAGGTGTCGATCACAAAGATGCCTCCTCGCTGTTCTTTAACTGTGGCCATCCTCTATTCCAAATATACCCCACCGCACAGGTCAAAATCGTCGCAACGGCGAGACGGATGAGAAACAGCGGCCAAACCGGAATGCCGAGCGGAACGAAGATCAATGTGTCTTCGATCACGGCGTGGCAACTGATCAAAAAGATAAAGGTTAAATATAAACTGCGGCGGTCGACGCCGTCCTCTTTCGCCGCGTGCTCCATCACGCCTGCGCCGTAAGCCATGCCGAAAAGCAAGCCGGCGGCGAGCGTCGTCGACGCGTTGGCGCGCATGCCCAAAAATTTCGTGACCGGCGCCATCCACCGGGAAAAGTGATGGAGCCAACGCAAATCTTTTAAAATTTGGATCCCGATCATGAGCGGAATGACAATGACAGCCAGTTGCCCGATCCCCATCGCCGCTTTGGCCGCACCGGCTTCAATCATCGCGGCCCAACCATGAGGCACGCTTTCCTTTGACGGAATGAACCCGTAAACGGCTTTTTCACCGCCGCCGTGCCAAAGATGGGAGAGAACCACACCGGCGAGGACGGCAAGGCCCAAGCGGACGGCGATCATCACCCAAACCTTTACGCCGACCCGGGAAGCGACGCCGCATTCCACCAAAAGGTTATGAGAAAAAGACAACATGACGGCTAAAATAAAAACGCTTTTAACGGTTAAATCCAGCGACAAAATCGCGCCGATCGCGGCGTACAAGCTTAAAAAATTGCCGAAGACGAGCGGGATCGCCGCTTCACCCGGAAGGCCGATCCATTTCATCGCCGGGGTGACCGAGGCGATGAGGTGATCAAACAGCTCGGTGTAACTTAACACCGTCATGACGAGCGTCACGGGAAAGATGATTTTGCCAAGCGACCACGTCGTCTCTAGACCTTTGATCAATCCGGTTTTCAAAGATTTCATGCTCCCACTCCTTTGCGCGCGCCTGCACAAAAAGAAGAGCTTTCCGCAAGCCGGCCCAAAATCAGCGAAACGATCGCGCCGCTCGTCAGGCACACGCCGTCGATATCTCTATTTGGTCATAT
Source organism: Caenibacillus caldisaponilyticus (assembly GCF_002003465.1). Taxonomy (GTDB): domain Bacteria; phylum Bacillota; class Bacilli; order Bacillales; family Sporolactobacillaceae; genus Caenibacillus; species Caenibacillus caldisaponilyticus. The sequence goes on from NZ_BDDQ01000002.1 coordinate 47,269, forward strand.
TCCTCACGTCAGATCTACCGACGCGTTTAGTTCATCGATGGTTAAAAAAGCGGATTGAAAATCCGCCAAGCATGGCGAAACCGCACCGCTCATGTCCGTTGGCACCGTGTTCCTTCTTAAACCGTCCCGGTCGGCCTTTCATCGGTTTGCGCCCAACGCGGCACGATCCGAACATCCATTCAACGGTTGAAGAACAGAATCCGCCAACTTACGCCCCCAAAAGGAGCATGCCAGCGGAAGAGCGGAAACCCGCTCTTCCCTGGCGTTTCAATTTCTGCCTTCGATCGCATCGTTCAACCGTTCGGAAAACTGTTTGGCGGTGTTGATCCCCATTTGCTTCAACCGGAAATTCATCGCGGCCACTTCGACGATGACGGCGAGGTTCCGGCCGGGGCGCACGGGGATGGTCAGCTTCGGCAGCACCGTATCGACCATTTTCACCGTTTCCTCTTCAAGGCCGAGCCGATCATAAAACTTGTCGGGATCCCACAGCTCCAAATGAATGATCAAAGAAATTTTTTTATAAGAACGCACCGCCCCCGCTCCGAACAGCGTCATGACATCGATGATGCCGAGCCCGCGGATTTCAAGCAAATGGCGGATGAGCTCCGGCGCGTTTCCGACGAGTTCGTTTTCACCGGTTTGGCGAATCTCCACGGAATCGTCCGCAACCAAACGGTGGCCGCGCTTGACGAGCTCCAGCGCCGTCTCGCTTTTGCCCACCCCGCTGTCACCCGTCAGCAGCACGCCGATTCCGTAGACATCGACCAGGACGCCGTGAACGGTGATCATCGGCGCCAAGCGCGCTTCTAAATAATTCGTCAACATACTGCTCAACTGCGTCGTCTTCAAAGTGGAGCGCAGGACCGGCACGCCGCTCTCTTTGGACGCTTCGAACAATTCCTCAGGCGCTTCCAGGCCCCGGGAAAGGATGATGCACGGCGTATCCACGTTGCACAGCTTTTCCATGCGGTCAAGCCTTTCCGATTTCGGCAAAGATTTAAAAAACGACAATTCCGTCATTCCGAGAAGCTGAATGCGCTCCGCCGGATAATAAGTGAAATAGCCAGCCATTTCCAAACCCGGCCTGGAGATGTCGCTCGTCGTAATCGTCCGTTCGAGGCCGCTTTCGCCAGCGAGGAGTTCAAAGTTAAAATGTTTGAGGATTTCTTTGACTGTCACTTGGCCCATCATGAGAACTCCTTTTTGTGATATCATCCAAAACCTTTTGTGTGGTTACGACCCAAAATCTTGCTTATGCGTTTTGCGTCTAAAAATGAAGGCGTCCGATTGACGTCATTCATCCTCCATTTTACCAAAACCGCTCGATAAGTCACGACGCAAAACAGCGCTTTGAAAGCGCCGATGGAGAAGACCGAGCGGGATAAAAGGACGGCCGGAACCCTGGCAATCAAGACGAAGCGGACCGCTTCGATCCGCTTCATTTATTTTTGAGAGGATGGACAATAAAGGTTTGGATGAGGAGATTGAGAAGCGATATAATCAACGAGGCCAAGAAAGCCGAACCGAAGCCGGCGATCTTGAAAGCGTCGCCCATCAGCCAGGCGGTGAGAGACAACGTGATCGCATTGATGACGAACAAAAATAAACCGAGCGACAAAATCGTCACCGGCAGGGTGAGCAGAATGAGGACGGGCTTGACGACGACGTTCAAAATCGACAAAATGACCGCCGCGCCCAGCGCCGCCCACACGCTTCGCAATTGAATGCTATCCATGTATCCGTCCACGGTCATAAGAACAATCGTATTCACGACGATGTGGATCAACCAATTTTTCAACAACGGTCCAACCCCCGCTCGCTTGACCGGATTCCGGCATCATCCGTCATATTCGGAAGCCGGGATGATAAAATATAGCGCCAAGTAAATCAAAACCAGCGGAAAAACGGCGGTCAAAATGAGCAAGATGAGATAAACGACGCGGACGACCGTCGGATCGACATCTAAATATTCGCCGATGCCGCCGAGTATTCCTGCCAACATCCGATTATTTCGCGACCGATAAAGTTTTTTCATGCACAGTCCACTCCATTTAAAAATTTTAAGCCCCACAAATCCGCTCACAAAACATCTTCGCCTCGCGCTCCCGCCGCACATGCACGTCATGCAGGCGCCAACCGCGATCGCTCTGCAAACGTGGTTTCTTTTAATTATTCCGTCTTCTCGCGACCAACGGTCCGGTTTTTCATGCACGGCGCCAAGCTGAATACATTTAGCATTCCATTTAAACCTTATGTTGATGAATACTTGTCCAATCCTTTGCATCAAACGCATTCCGGCTCCTTGCCGAATCGAGCGCATGCCTTGCGCAAAAGCCCCGCTTTTACGAAAAAGCCAGCTTGCGCCCGCCGGCGCGACCGATCCGGCGACAAACCGGCATCCGGCCCCGGACTTCGAGCATGATCTCTCCTTTGACCTCAAACATCGCCTCACCGCATGCCGACATGAAAAACCGCCGTTGTATAAAAAGGCATCCCATGGCCAGGATGCCTTTTTGCCTTGCCGCTTTGGCGTCGCCATAAGGAACCACAGATTTTAACGGAACAAGCGGGCAGGCCGCACAGCCATCGGCATCAGCGCGTGGGGACGGACTGCTGGGCGGCAATGCGTTCCGCCATTCGGCGCCGGTCGCGCTCCAAGATCCGTTTCAAGTATTGTCCCGTATACGACGCTTCCACTTCAGCGATCTCTTCCGGCGTTCCGCAAGCGACGACTTCGCCGCCTCTGACCCCGCCTTCCGGACCGAGGTCAATGATATAGTCGGCCGTCTTGATCACGTCGAGATTGTGTTCGATGACGAGCACCGAGTCGCCGTTGTCGACGAGCTGATGCAAGACATCGAGCAACCGCTTGATGTCGTCGACGTGCAGGCCGGTCGTCGGTTCATCCAAGATGTACAACGCCCGGCCGTTCGTGCGCCGGTACAACTGCGACGCCAGTTTGACGCGCTGCGCTTCGCCGCCGGAAAGCGTCGTCGCCGGTTGTCCCAATTTGATGTAACCGAGGCCGACGGCGTATAACGGCTCCAAACGCCGCTTGATGCGCGGAATGTTCTCGAAAAAGGCCAACGCCTCTTCCACGGTCATCTCCAGAACGTCCGCGATCGTTTTGCCTTTATAAGTGACTTCGAGCGTTTCCCGATTATAGCGTTTCCCGTGGCACACTTCGCACGGAACGTAAACGTCCGGCAGGAAATGCATCTCGATTTTGATGATGCCGTCGCCGCGGCACGCTTCGCAGCGCCCGCCTTTGACGTTGAAGCTGAAGCGCCCTTTCTTGTATCCGCGCATTTTCGCCTCGTTCGTCTGCGCGAACACGTCGCGGATCAGATCGAAGACGCCCGTGTACGTCGCGGGATTGGAGCGCGGCGTCCGCCCGATCGGCGACTGATCGATGTCGATGACGCGGTCAAGGGCTTCGATGCCTTCGATTTTTTCGTGTGCTCCCGGTTTTTCCCGGCGCCCGTTCAATTTTTGCGCCAAGGCTTTGAACAAAATGTCGTTGACGAGCGTGCTCTTGCCCGAACCCGAGACGCCCGTGACGCACGTAAACGTTCCGAGCGGAATATCGACCGTTACGTTTTTCAAGTTGTTTTCCTTGGCGCCGACCACCCGGATCACCCGTCCGTCCGGTTTACGCCGTTCGGCCGGGACGGGAATGAACTTGCGGCCCGACAAATATTGGCCGGTGAGCGACTTTTCGTTTTTCATCAATTCCTCGGGCGTGCCTTGCGCGGTCACATAACCGCCATGGGCGCCCGCTCCCGGTCCGATGTCAATGATGTAGTCGGCCGCCAGCATCGTGTCCTCATCGTGTTCGACGACGATCAGCGTGTTCCCAAGGTCGCGCATGTTTTCCAACGTGCGAATCAAGCGATCGTTGTCGCGCTGGTGCAGACCGATCGACGGCTCATCGAGGATATAAAGCACGCCCATGAGCCGCGAACCGACTTGGGTCGCCAGGCGGATGCGCTGGGCCTCACCGCCGGAAAGCGTGCCCGCGGCGCGGTTCAGCGTCAAGTAATCGAGGCCGACGTCGACGAGAAACCCGGTGCGTTCGATGATTTCCCGCAGGATCAAGCGGCCGATCGCCCGCTCCTTCTCCGTCAGCTCCAGGTTTTTGAAAAAGTCGCGGACTTCGCGGACGGACATCGCCGTCACTTCACCGATGTTTTTCCCGCCGACATAAACGGCCATCGCTTCCGGCTTCAGGCGGTTGCCTTTGCACGCCGGACACGGTTTTTGCGCCATGTAGGCCTCCATTTGTTCGCGCGTGAAATCCGAAGTCGTCTCTTTATAGCGGCGCTCGATGTTGCGGACGACGCCTTCAAAATAAATGTAGTTCTCCTTGAGTTGCCCGAAGTCATTTTCATAGCGGAATAAAATGCGCTCGTCGCCGCTGCCGTACAAGATTTTCTCCATTTGCCACTCGGGCAGATCCCGGACGGGCGTGTCCATGTCAATGCCGTAATGCGCGCACACGCTCTGCAGCAATTGCGGATAATAATTGGAGCTCGACGGTTCCCACGCCGCAATCGCATGTTCGCGCAACGTTTTCGACCGGTCCGGAATGACGAGGTCCAAATCCACCTCTAATTTGAAGCCGAGTCCGTCACAAGCGGGGCAGGCGCCGAACGGACTGTTGAACGAAAACAGGCGCGGCTCCAGTTCGCCGATCGAAAACCCGCAATACGGGCAAGCGTAGTGCTCGCTGAACAGCAATTCCTCTTCACCGATGACGTCGACGATGACGCGGCCGCCGGAAAGTTTCGTCGCCGTTTCCAAGGAATCGGCCAAGCGGCTCCGGACGCCGTCTTTTATGATAATGCGGTCGACGACGACCTCGATGGTATGTTTTTTGTTTTTCTCAAGCCGAATGTCTTCCGAGACCTCGCGCAGTTCGCCGTCGACGCGGACGCGAACAAATCCTTGTTTTTTAATGTCTTCGAGCACTTTGACATGCTCGCCTTTCCGCCCGGAGACAATGGGCGCCAGGATTTGCATTTTCGTCCGCTCCGGATATTTCAGCAAGCGGTCGACCATTTGCTCGATCGTCTGCGAGGTGATCTCGACGCCGTGCTCCGGGCACACCGCCCGTCCGATGCGGGCGTACAACAGCCGCAAATAATCATAGATCTCCGTGACGGTTCCGACGGTCGAGCGCGGATTGCGGCTCGTCGTTTTTTGGTCGATCGAAATCGCCGGCGACAAGCCTTCAATCGCGTCGACATCGGGTTTGTCCATTTGTCCAAGAAATTGGCGGGCATAGGCCGACAGCGACTCGACATAGCGGCGCTGGCCTTCCGCATAGATCGTGTCGAAGGCGAGCGAGGACTTGCCCGAACCGGACAGGCCGGTGAGCACGACGAGCTTGTCGCGCGGGATCGTCACGTCGATGTTTTTTAAATTGTTTTCACGGGCACCTTTTACAACGATATTTTCCAATGCCATGCGTCGGTCATCCTTCCGTCGAGAGTTCCACTGGCAAATTGTCGGTCCGAATCTCGCGCGGCGTGGAGCTTGGCGCGAAGGCCGCTCACGCTTCCGCTTTCAGCTCCAAAATGATATCGCGCAGTTCGGCCGCCCGTTCGAAATTGAGGTTTTTCGCCGCTTCCTTCATTTCCTTTTCGAGGCTCGCGATGAGTTTTTCCCGTTCTTTCTTCGTCATCTTCGTGACATCCGGCTTTTTCTCCGCGTACGTTTCCTGCGCCTCCGCCGCATACGTCGCGCGGATGACGTCGGGAATGTCCTTCTTGATCGTCTGCGGGGTAATATTGTGCTCTTTGTTGTATTGCTCTTGAATTCTCCGCCGCCGCCTTGTTTCTTCGATGGCGACTCTCATGCTGTCGGTGATGCGGTCCGCGTACATGATCACGTGGCCGTTGGCGTTGCGGGCCGCCCTGCCGATCGTCTGGATGAGCGACCGTTCCGCGCGCAAGAACCCTTCCTTATCGGCGTCCAGGATGGCGACGAGCGACACCTCGGGGATGTCGAGCCCTTCGCGCAAGAGATTGATGCCGACGAGCACGTCGAACACGCCGAGGCGGAGATCGCGGATGATTTCAATGCGTTCGAGCGTTTTAATTTCCGAGTGCAAATAGCGCACCTTCACGCCCATTTCTTCCAGATAGTCGGTCAAATCTTCCGCCATCTTTTTGGTCAAGGTCGTCACAAGCACGCGCTCGTTGCGTTTGACCCGCTCATTGATTTCTCCGAGCAAGTCGTCGATCTGGCCTTCGGTCGGGCGGACGTCAATCGTCGGGTCCAGCAAGCCCGTCGGCCGGATGATCTGTTCGACGACTTCGGGGCAATGCTCCAGTTCGTACGGCCCGGGCGTCGCCGACACGTAAAGGATCTGATGAATGTGTTGTTCGAATTCTTCAAACCGAAGCGGGCGGTTATCCCGCGCCGACGGCAGGCGAAAGCCGTGTTCGACCAGAACGTCTTTGCGCGCCCGGTCGCCGTTGTACATCCCGCGAATCTGCGGCAGCGTCACGTGCGATTCGTCGACGATGATGAGAAAATCTTTCGGGAAATAATCCAGCAGCGTGTAAGGCGTCGATCCGGGCTCGCGCAGCGTCAAATGCAAGGAATAGTTCTCAATGCCGGAACAAAAGCCCATCTCTCTCATCATTTCCAAGTCATAACGCGTTCTTTGCTCGAGACGCTGCGCTTCCAGCAATTTTCCTTGCTCGCGCAGCTCTTTCAGCCGCGCCTCCAGCTCGGCTTCGATCCGCTGGATCGCGATTTTCATCTTTTCTTCGCCCGTGACGAAGTGGGAAGCCGGAAAGATCGCGACGTGCTCCCGTTGCCCGACGATCTCGCCGGTCAGCGCGTCAATCTCGGTAATCCGGTCGATCTCGTCGCCGAAAAATTCGACGCGGATGCAATGTTCGTCGCGAGAAGCGGGGAAGATTTCGACGACGTCCCCGCGCACCCGGAACTTGCCGCGCACAAAATTGATGTCATTGCGTTCGTATTGGTTGTCGACGAGCTCGCGCAACAGTTGGTCGCGATCTTTTTCCATGCCGACCCGGAGCGAGATGACGTGCGCCTTGTATTCTTCGGGAGAACCGAGGCCGTAAATGCAGGAAACGCTGGCGACGATGATGACGTCGTCGCGTTCTAAAAGCGCGCTCGTCGCCGAATGGCGAAGCTTGTCGATTTCATCGTTGATGCTGGCGTCTTTCTCAATATAAGTATCCGTTTGCGGAATATACGCTTCCGGTTGATAGTAATCGTAATAGCTGACGAAATACTCGACGGCGTTGTTCGGGAAGAATTCCTTGAACTCGCTGTACAGCTGGCCGGCGAGCGTTTTGTTGTGGGCGATGACGAGCGTCGGTTTATTCAACTGTTGGATGACGTTCGACATGGTGAACGTCTTCCCGGTGCCCGTCGCCCCCAAAAGCGTTTGATGTTTCTTGCCGCGGCGAAACCCATCGACGATTTGCGCAATCGCCTTCGGTTGATCGCCTTGAGGCTTAAACTTGGACTTGAGCTGAAACGGCATGGCACGTCCCTCCGATGATCAAGTTGCCTTGCAAAATCAAGACCTTCCGTCGCGATGTTTCGTTCGATCAGGCGTTCATCATTTATGGTCAAGCTCTATAACGCAGAGCTTCATCGCATTAACGCATTCCGCTAAACGCGCCATCCAGTTCAGGCGCGGCGGTAAAGCCGCAAGCGCATTTTGTGTTATTATAACACAAGAAAGAATGGCGAACAAACATTCGAAACCTTATGCCGCGCGGCCGATTGCCAAAAGTGATTGCCGTCCCCGCCAAACGCGATGGCCGGAAAACGACGCGTCTTGAAACGCAGAAAAACCGGTGAAAGCCCAGGCTTCCATCCGGTTGCTGTCCGTTTCATCCGATTTTCAATTCGCTTTTTCTTTGACGCGCCGCGACGGCTCCAAAAACAAGAGACCGATTTTGTGCGGATCGTTTTCAAAAATCGTGCCCTTGACGAAGCGGACTTCATCTGCCGCATCGACCACTTCCAACCGGCAATACGTCGCGTTCTCCTGAAGCGCGTAATAAAAGTCGGCCTCGCTGCGGACGGGTTTTCCGTTGACCTTTTGGACGATTTCTCCCGGTTGGATGCCCATTTTTTCGGCGGGCGTGTTCGGGATGATTCCGACAACGCGCAGCCCGTCGCCGCGATCGACAAAATACAAAGGTTTGCTGTTTTGCTCATGGGCATGCCAAACGATGAGCGCCAAACGGCTCAAAAGCGCAACCGCCCCCGCGGCGGCCACGCAAAGATCCGGGCGGAAAAAATAGCCGACGGCGGTCCATGCGGTGACCACGATCGCCGTTGCCAGCAGCCAAAGGCCGGAACGCTGCACCGCCTTTTTCGGCAAGCTGTGCGTGATGAATTGCTGATAGCCGATCGCGACGGGCAACGCGCACAGCCCGAACACCGTCCCGTCGGACAACGGCCACCAGCCGGCTTCGTGAATCGCCCCCGTCGCCGGAATCAGGAAAAAAATCGGAGCGATCCAAAGGCGATTGGCTTCATGGGCGCCGACTTTCTTGCCGCGTTTGCTGTTGATGAGGCGGGGCGATGTCTGTCTGTCTCCCCAAAGCAAGACGGCCGCCGCTTCCATCAAAGCGGCAACGGCAAACGCGATACCGAAATCAAACAAGGAAGCGTCGCGGATCTCGGCCGCCCAGCGGTCAATGACCGCGATGCCCGTGTGTACACTGGGCATAAAAGCGGCAAAAACCGCGGCGGCCCCAAAGGAGAGCATGGGTGAAACGCAGCGCAACTGCCCGGTCAGCATAAAGAGCAACGTCCAGACGGTGACGAGGACAACGAGCCCGGCCGGCAAAGCCACGCCGAGGCCGATGAGGACAACGGAACCGATCGCTCCGAGAAGAAAGCTCGGTCCGATCAGCGCCAATACCGTGTTCAGAATGCCGTACACCTTGATGCCGAAAGACCGCCGTTCCCTGCGAACGCGCTGCCAGCCGACCAGAAAGACGGCAGCGATTAATAAGTACAAGAGCGGATTATACAAAAGGGTCAAGACGCCTCGCAGGATCGTGATCAGCATGTCCATCTTTTCCATCCTCACCTTTGTCCTTTGTTAAATGCACGCGTCGTTCATGGCGGCCTTTTAAAAAGATATCCGTACATCGATTGTACGGATAGCGTCAATAAAGAGGATTTCGCCGTCGAACAAGGAAATTCCTGCCGGATGCGCCGCAAAGATTGGCCTGAATCCAGCGCATCCGGCCGGGAGCCGTTCCGAAGCGGGATTACGATTTAATCTCCTTCAACAAGACGCGAAGCGCGGTTTGCAGTTGCAGGTCGTTCTTCGGATTTTTGACGGCATCCATGAGTTTTTCTTCCAGCTTGGTGGCGGTTGGGGCATCGATTTTGCCCGTGACGGAAAGACCGTTCGCTTTTTGGAAAGCCTTCACCGCCGTCACCGTGCCTTCGTCAAAATAACCGTCCGTCCGGCCGGGATTAAAACCGGCGCCCTTGAGCATCTTCTGGGCGTTGGCGATCTCCGCGTTGTTCATATCAAAGGTGAGCGCTTTGCCTTTGTCGACGACGAGCGGAGCCGCATAAAAGTAATCCGGTTCCTTGACTTTGACGGTCGGTTGGATGCCTTTTTTGTGGATCCAATGGCCGTCGGGGGTGAGCCATTTGAACATCGTCAACTTCAGCTCGCTTTTGTCGCTGAGCGTCACCCCTTGTTGCACGGTCCCCTTCCCGAACGTTTTCTCTCCGACCAACGGATAGCCGCCCGCTTCGTGCAGCGCGGCCGCCAAAATTTCCGACGCGGAGGCGCTGCCGCCGTCGATCAGCCCGACGATCGGGTACGGTTTTTTCCTTTTATTGTCCGTATAAATCGGGCGCTTCTTGCCGTTGCGGTCTTCGATTTGAACGATCGGCTTGGCGCTGGTGACCAGCCGGCCGGCGATGTTTTGCACTTTGTCCAAGTAACCGCCGGGGTTGCCGCGGACATCGATGATCAACCCGTCGATCCCTTGTTTTTCCAATTTGTAGAGCGCGGCATCGAATTCCTTGTCGGTTTTTTCATTAAAGGACGTGATTTCGATATAACCGAGATGTTTGCCGCTTTTGTCGAACATCTTGGAATGAACCGTCGCCAGCGGAATTTCGTCCCGCGTAATGTTGAATTCGAGCAGGTGGGAGACGCCCGGGCGTTTGACGACCAAGTGGACGACCGTCCCCTTTTTGCCTTTGATCATGGACACCGCTTCGGATAAACTTTTGCCTTCCAGCGATTTTCCGTCCACTTTCAAAATTTGGTCGTGCGGCCTGAGACCGGCCTTTTCGGCAGGCGAACCTTTGATCGGGGAGACGACGGTCACGATGCCGTTCACCTGTTGGACTTCCGCGCCGATGCCTTGGAAGGAAGAAGAGAGCGATTCCGTGAACGCGCTCGCCGACTTCGGATCCATGTAAGAGGAAAACGGGTCATTGAGCGCCTCGATCATACCCTGAATCGCGCCGTTCAACAGTTTGTCGTCATCAACCTTTTTATAGTAGTTTTTATCGATAAAATGATAGAGCGACTCGATCTTTTGAATGTCGGCATCCGTTGCCTTTGACGGCGCCGCCGCAGGTACGTCCCGGCCGTCGCCTCCAAACCACGCCATCGCGCCGTACGTTCCTCCGGCGCCAACGAGGAAGGAGACGATCATGAGGAGCGCCACCATTTTTCCGCTGAATTTCACCGTTTTCTGCCACCCCTTTTATAAACGAAAATGCGTCGCGTTGTGATCACGGGCCGAACCGCCAGCCGGCGGAGCATTCGAATCCTCGTGTCGGGCGCTGCCGAATGGTTTGGCTCATCACACACGGCGCCCGCCCCGCGGTTGTTTGCCGCAACTCGTTTTTGCGGAAAGAAAGAGCATCACACCCAATGATGCGATGCTCTTCATCCACATCATCCGTACGGGGCCGCCCGCTACGGATTATTATACTATATGTTTGTACAACCGGGCCTATTCTCCGGTCATTTTACGGCAGATAATTTAATGGGTTGACAGAGCCTGGATGCTTTGCTCCCTCAGTAGGAGCAGCACGCCATGCACCAATATATACCTCAAAATGCAGGTGAAAGCCTGTCGATTCTCCTGTGCTACCAACATATCCAATCACTTGTCCAGCTGAAACGGTTTGGCCGTTTTGTACCAATCGTTTCTCCATATGTGCATAAACAGTCGTATACTGTTGACCATTGATGTAATGGGAAATAAAGATACATTCCCCATAGCTGGAAGACCTATATGAACGGGCTACAACGCCGGAGGCCGCCGCAACAACGGGTGTACCTTCTTTCGCTGCTATATCAATACCGGAATGAAAACCGCCATCACGGGGGCCAAAACCAGAACTAATAGCCCCAGAAGTCGGCCAGATAAACAGACCTTTTCCATGATGTACATTACTCGTTCCACCGCCAGAAACTCCATCCACGCGGTGAGTCTTGTGTTTATTCGACTGTTCTTGTTTCCAAAGCTCATAAGCCTTTTGCGCCGCCGCTTTTTGCGCGGCCAAGTTTTCGGCGATCTCTTGCTTGCTCATGACGAGTTTTTCAAGATGCTTTTCGTCTTCTTTCAACTGGGCCAAGAGCGCTTTATGTTGCGCTTTTTTGTCGGCAAGCGATTGCTGCAGCGCGCGCAAATCCGCATAATCCTTTTGCAAATCGGCCAACTGGCTTTCCACCTGCGTCTCTTTGGCTTCCAATCTCGCTTTATCGGCTTTTTGGGCGTTCAAAATCCTTTTGTCTTGATCCACAATGGTGTTCAAGGCGAGCACCCGGGTGACGAAATCGCCGAAGCTTTTCGCGCCAAGCAGCACTTGCAAATAGTCGATGGAACCTCCGTTTATGTACATGGAGCGGACGCGTTCTTTCAAAAGTTTATCGCGTTCCGCGATGCGCACCTTCGTATCGGCGATGTCCTTTTTCAAGGCCTCGATCTGTGTTTTTGTCCGGCTGATGTCGTCTTGTTTGGCCTGGATCTTGTCGGTCGTCGACTGAATCTCGTGATCCAAATCGGCAATCTCGTCGTTGATATTCTTTTGCTTCGACCGGTTTTCGTTCAGTTGGTCTTTCGTGCGGTTGATCTCATTTTGGTTTTGTTCCTGCTTTTTTTCGATTTCGTTAACCTTTTGCTTCAAACTTTCGCCGGTATTCGCACGGGCGGCGCCGGCCCCGACCGCGCCGATCGCCGTCGTGACCGTGATGCCGACCGCCAATGCCCGGCGCATCCAACGCGCTGCCATCTTCCTCCCCCTTATATGAATCTTAAACCTTCAAAAACTTGCGGACCGAAGTCAAGCTGCCCCAGACGCCGATGACCGCTCCGAGCAACACCAAAAGCCCGCCTAAATAAAGCGTCATTTTTTCATACGGAATGAGCTTGACAAATAAATAAGTTTGGTAGTTTTTGCCGATGAACCAATCATAGACTTGATGATAACCGATCGCGATCAGCAAAAACGGAATGATGGAACCGAGGACGCCGAGCATCAATCCTTCGATGAAGTACGGCCAACGGACAAAAGCGTCGGTCGCACCGACGAGCTTCATGATCTCGATTTCGCGGCGCCGCGCGACGATGGTCAGTTTGATCGTGTTGGCGATTAAGAAAATCGACGTAAAGAGCAAGCCGACGATTAACACCAGGCCGATGTTGCGCAGGATGTCAACGACGTGAAACAGCTTTTCGACATAGTCTCTGCCGTAGTTCACTTCATCGACGTAATTCAACTCTTTGGCGGCTTTGGCGACGTCGATCGTTTCTTTCGGTTTATCCGTTTTCACGACAAAAGCGTCGGGGAGCGGGTTTTCTTTTCCTTTCATCGATTTGAAAACGTCGCCGTCATCCCCCATGCTCTTGATGAAGTCTTCCAAGCCTTGTTCCTTGGAAACAAACGTGACGCTCTTGACATGGCTCAACTGCTGCAGTTGGTTTTTGAGCGTTTCCTGCTGTTCCTTCGTCGCCGTCCGATCGATGAAGACGCGAACTTCCACGTTGTTTTCGACTTGGCTCGCAATCGAATTCAGATTTAACATCACGGTCAAAAACAGTCCGACCAACAAGAGGGCGACGGTGACCGCACTGATCGACGCGAACGTCATCCAGCCGTTACGCCCGAGACTTTTTGCCCCTTCCTTGGCGTGCCGCATCAACGTCCTAAGCTTCATAACCGTATTCCCCCTGCTCGTCATCGCGAACGATCATGCCGCTTTCAATGGCGATGACGCGCTTCACCATGCGGTTCACGATTTCTTTGTTATGGGTGGCCATAACGACCGTCGTGCCGTTGTTATTAATGCGTTCAAAGATTTCCATAATCGTCCACGCATTTTCAGGATCGAGGTTGCCCGTGGGTTCGTCGGCAACGACCACGGTCGGATTGTTGACGATGGAACGGGCAATGGATACGCGCTGCTGCTCGCCTCCCGACAGCTCATTGGGGAAGGAACGCGCTTTATGTTTGAGATTGACGAGATCGAGCACTTCCATGACTTTTTTTCGTATATTCCTGGGGTTCTCTTCAATGACTTCCAACGCGAAGGCGATGTTTTCATAGACGGTCAATTTCGGAAGAAGTTTAAAATCTTGAAAGACAACCCCGATTTTGCGGCGCAAAAAGGGAATTTGTTTTTGCTTCAGCTTGGTGATGTCCGTGCCGTCAATAAAAATTTTGCCGCGCGTCGGCAGTTCTTCCCGATACATCATTTTAATGAACGTCGATTTCCCGGAACCGCTCGGCCCGACGATATAGACAAATTCGCCTTTATCAATGTGGACGCTGATGCCGTTGACAGCCATGACGCCGTTGGCATACGACTTCCACACATCCTGCATTTCGATCAAATCGATCACTTCCCAGCCTCATATGTATATCCATTCATCGGAAATCTCGATTGACGAGTGATGGGCCGCTTAAAGGAGATAAGTGCGCCCGTGGTCAAGATCTCGCCGCCTTCCAAGTGGGGAAGCGCCCTCTACAAGCGCCCGTCGGCGGCCTGATCTTATGAAAATAACGATGCGATCGCTGATAGCGAGATGATGAGGCGGCCTTGCCGAACATCCGGCCGGCCGGCAACGGTGAACTTGCTACTTAACTAAAATGGTAAATTACTAACTTACTAACACAGTTATTAATCTTACTAGGGTTATTATAACACCCTCATGTGACAAGTTAAGACAAAGTTTTATTACATTTGTATTTCAAGGGATGTAGAAAAGGATCGATTCGTGGACCTGTCGCCAAAAAGTGAATGGCGGCGTTTCGCTTGTTCATGCACAGCCGCCGCCGGATGCGGCGCACGTGCATCGGACGGGGCTGAATCCCCGACTAAGCGGAGCGTTGCCGCCGAATCCGCCCGAAAAACCCTAATTATCCAACGCGGAAGTCTATGAAACACGCAGCATCACTAAACTCCCGCAGAAAAACGCAAATTTTTCCACTTTCTTTTGTGCCACGCGATTGGCTGCCGAAGCGGATGGAAAATACGACGGTTCGGCAGCCATGTGAGACCTATCCAATAGCCGAAAGAGTCGGGAGGGAGTACGCGGGAGGGCGGAACGCACAACGGCCGCCTTTTCCGCATAAAATGATAAAAATTCATGTGGGAGGTCACTTTATGGAAGAAAGGAAGGAAACCCGTTTTATGGAGGCGGAGCTCCCGCTCGGAACCGCCCTTAATCCCGGCGTTATGATCATAAACGAGCGGCAAACGGACGCCGTTGGCGAGCGCTTAACGCCCGAGCCGATCTTTCCGAACGCCACCCATGAAAGACCGTCTCCGTTCGGCGAACATTCATAAGCATTCCTCAATGCAACTACAGGGGATAGACCGGTTATAAAAACGCATTTAGCCCGAGCAAGGCTTAGAAACCCGCACAAGAGCGGGCCTCTCGCCAAATCAAAGGCGCTTTCCATCCCAAAGGGCACGGCGGGCTGGGAAAAGGATGCGCCGGTCGACCGTTAAAAAAACATGCGCATCCCTTTATAAGGAGACCGGTTCCGTTCAGCACCCCGCCGCGCGTGGCGAATCCTTTACCAGAAAAGACCGATCCTCTTCAGAAGCGTGGCTGCCCGCCTTCATGGTTTGAAACCATCCGACTGACACAATGTATTTTTTAGGATGTTTTCTTCAACAAGCGTGCTCGCCGAGCAAAGGACGACCGCGCCGTCAGAGGGAGCGCTTAAATCCTTCGCCGAGCACTTCGGTCGCCTGCGTGACGATCACAAACGCTTTCGGGTCCACTTCTTTGACGAGCTGTTTCAGCTTGGTGATCTCGTTTTGCGAAACGACGCACAACAAGACCGGGCGCGGATGATCGGTGTAACCGCCGATGCCTTCCAATCGCGTGACGCCCCGATCAATCTCGGACAAAATTTTCGGCCGCAGCTCGTTTTGCCGCTCGGAAATGATGAACGCCATTTTAGAGGTGCTCATCCCCATTTGCACGATGTCGATCGTCTTGCCGGTCAAATACATGCCGACGAGAGCATAGAGGGCGCTTTCCAAAGACAGGGTGAGCGCCGAGGCGAGGACGATCATGCCGTCGATGGCGGCCACCGAAACCCCTAATGAAATGCCCGTATATTTGTTCACGATCTGCGCCGCGAGGTCGGTTCCTCCAGTCGACGCCTTGCCGCGGAAGACGATTCCGAGGCCAAGCCCGACGCCGATGCCGCCGAAGATCGCCCCCAGAAGGGGATTGGACGTCGCCGGCGGCCAACCCGCCGTTAAATGGACGACGAGCGGAAGAAACAGCGTTCCGATCAACGTTTTTAACGCATATTGAAAATAGCCGAAGCGCGAGCCCAATAGGAGAATGCCGCTAATATAAAGAGGAATATTCAACGCCCATTGGACATAAGAAGGTTCAAATCCGACCGTCCAGTGCAAAATCGTACTGATGCCGCTGACGCCGCCGGAAGCGATTTTATTCGGCAGAAGAAAGGCATTAAACGCCAAGCCGACGATGGCGGATCCCGCCAGGACGCAAACATAATCCATGACCAAGCGCATCCGCGCGGAAAGCTGAGGTTGTCGTTTTTTTCGCATCGTTCATAGTCACCTGATATTAAAAGATAATTAAAAGTCATCGCGTTTTTTCGATGGGTTTGTCCAACAACAAACTATAGCCGCAGCCGATGGCGCTGTCAAACCCCACCGCGCCTATAACGATGCCGTGCCGCCTCTCCCCGCTGCGCTTTCCTGTTTTCCATTCATGCGCAGGGGACTTTGGCATCGATCATACACCTCGTTTTTCAATGAACGCGGCAAAAACGAATAAAGCCCTCGCCGCATATCGGCGAAGGCTCAAACAACAATCGCCTGCTCGCTTATGGTTCTCTCCTCACGCTTGTCTACCCACGATCAACCGTGCCGGTTCACTCACCCGCAGCGCTTTCGATCATGTCGAAATCGATGCGGCGGCCCTCTTCGTCAAAATAAAGGACGTGCTCCCAGTCGATGCGCACACCGACCTTTTGCCCTTCATTCACCGGAACGCTTTCATGACTGCGGACGCGCAAGGTGTGCGGGCCGTAGGTTAACGTGTAAATGTATTCATATCCGAGCGCTTCGATGACCGTTACGTTTGCCACAAAATTATGGTCCCCGTTTAAATCCGGTGTCAAAGCCAAATGTTCGGGGCGGACGCTTAAAGTGAACGACCGGTCGTCGTGGCGCGGATAGCCGATCAGGCCGATCGCCTCCCCGCTCCATTGCGTCAACAGTTTGCCTTGCCGCAGCATCACGGGAATGTGGTTGATCGGCGGGCTTCCGAGAAATTCCGCGACAAACCGGTGATCCGGCTTGTTGTACAGATCCATCGGCCGGCCGTAAGCCATCAAGACGCCGTCCTTCATCACCGCGATCTTATCGGCCATCGTCATCGCTTCCGTCTGGTCGTGTGTCACGAGCACGGCCGTAAAGCCCAATTCCTTTTGAATCCGGCGAATTTCCGAACGCATTTGCATGCGCAAGCTCGCGTCCAGGTTGGACAGCGGTTCATCCAACAGCAATAATTCCGGTTCTTTGACGAGCGCCCGCGCCAACGACACGCGCTGCTGCTGGCCGCCGGACAATTCCGCCGGTTTCCGTTTGAGCAGCTTTTCGATTTGCACGATTTCGGCCGCCTCATGAACCCGCTTTTTGATTTCCGAACGGCTCATTTTTTTGTTTGTGAGCGGGAAGGCAATGTTATCAAACACGGTCATGTGCGGATAAAGGGCATAGTTTTGGAAAACCATCCCGATTTTTCTTTCCTGCGGCGGGAGATGATTGACGACTTGATCGCCGAACTTAATGACGCCGTTCGTCGGCCGGTAAACGCCCGCCAGCATCATTAACGTCGTCGTCTTGCCGCAGCCGGACGGACCGAGAAGTACCACCATGTCGCCGTCTTCAATGTACAAATTCATGTTTTTCACGGCGAATTCCGAACCGAACCGTTTTTCGACGTTTTCCAACCTGACCTCCATCAGCCTTTCACTCCCCCTGAATAAATGTGCAGCAAATATTTTTGCGTGAACGTGTAAAAGAAGAGCACGGGGATGACGTAAAAGACGCCGACGGCTGCAACAAGCCCGTAATTGGCTTTATCGGCTTCGCTCATCAGCGAATTCACAAGGATGGAAAGCGTAGCGCTCGTCGAATTGGGCGCGAAAATATACGGGATCAAGAATTCGCTCCAGCCGGTGAGAAACGCAAAAATGCAGACGGCCGTCAGCCCCGGCCGAACAATCGGCATCACGATCTTCCGCCAAATTTTCCATCGCGACGCACCATCGACCATTGCCGCGATCTCCACGTCCCACGGCACGCTGTCGAAGAACCCTTTCATAATCCAAAGGGCGAACGGCGTTTCAAACGCGACCTTGACGATGACCGTCCCGGCAACCGTGTCATAAAGGCCGAGCGTTTTCAAAATCCAAAAAATCGCGATGATCAACGTTACGATCGGAAAAGCATGCAGAATGATGATGAACGACAGAAAATATCGGCGGCCGGGAAAGTTCAGGCGCGACACCGCATAAGCGCCCAGCGAAGCGATGAATACCTCCAGCACCATTACAAGGAACGCATAGATGCACGTGTTGGCAAGATACGGCCAAATGGTCGTGCCGCCGTCAAGCGGCTGCCAAAGGAACGTCCAGTTTTTGGCCGTCAAATGTTCCGGCACGATTCCGGTCATCCGGTCGCTGATCGATGCGAGAAACAGCCAGACGAACATAATGACGATCGGCAAGGTGATCGGAATCAATATCATGTAGGGCACCCACGATTTCTTCCGGTTTTCCGATTGCAACATAAAGCTCCCCCCTTCCTCAAGCGTTGATTTCGATCTTGGGATCGGTGACCATCGAGCGGAATTTAAAGAATTTCAAGTAAATGAAGGAAATGACGATGCCGAGGACGACGAGAACGACCGCAAGCGCCGCGCCCAAGCCGAACTTCGCATTGCCGTAATAGTTGGATAACGCCGTATGATAAGCGAACAACGACCAGACTTCGGTCGTGTAAAATCCGGGACCGCCGTTTGTCGTGAGCATAATGTATTCAAACGACGTGAGGAGCGAGAGCGTCTGATATACGGTCGTAAACAAGATCGCCCATTTCAATTGCGGCAAAATGATGCGCCGGATGATCTTCCAGTTGGAAGCGCCGTCGATTTCCGCAGCCAAAAACTGGCTCGGGGGAATCGATTGAATCGCTGAGCTGAACAAGATCATCCCCATCGATGCGCCGACGAGGCCGTTCAGCGCGAGGATGAACAACCACGGCTTGACGTACATCCAATTTTGCGGGTGCACGCCCAAGGGCGCCAGAAGTTGATTTAAGATCCCATACGGCTCATCGGCGGCCATGTATTTCATCATGAGCACATAGACAACGGACGGCGTGATCCTCGGCAAAAGCCAGACCATCCGGATCAAACCGCTGACATGCTCAGGAATAAACGCACAAGCGATCGCAATCACAAGTGCAAGTCCGACGTTAAAAACAATCAGCGTCCCGAAAACATAGAACAACGTATTTTTTAAAATCATCGGGATCCACGGGCTGTGCAAAATTTCTTGATAATTGCCCGTCCCGATCCACGAAAAACCCTTTAGACCGGTGGAAACGCTCATGTTCGTCGCGCTGATCGCAAGCGTCAAAAGGACCGGCGCGACGAAAAACCCGGCGATGATCAATAAAGCAGGTATTAAAAAAAGAAGGGGAAGCCGGTAGCGGCTCCACAAACCTTCTTTTTTAACCTCGACGTGCTTCACATGCGCCTCGGGTTTCGGCGCGGTGACCATCGCGCTCATTGGATCACCACCTGATTGCCCAACTTCTGCTTGATATCGGCCACGACCGTATTCAACGCCTTTTTCGGCGTCATTTGTCCGGACATGACCGCCGACAAGCCGCGGAAGACGGATTCGTCGTAGTCGCCGAATTTATCGTTGTTCGGCAAGTAATGCGTATAGTCGAGCATGTAGGTGATGTCGTTTAAGAATTTGTCTTTCTTATACTCCGGCACTTGATCCTCGCCTTTTAAGATGCCGATGTGGTTGCTGGTCACCGCATGTTTCGCGTTTAATTCCGGCGTCGTCGCATAGGCGAGCACTTCAGCTGCCAAATCTTTATGCTGGCTTTGCTTCGTGATCATGTAAACGAGGGGGTGAGACAGCGTCACCGGTTTGCCGCCTTTTTCAGCCGCCGGCAGCAACGCGTAGCCCAATTGGTTCCATTCTTTTTCGGACATGTTGTAGTCTTGCATCCATTGCGACGTCATCCACGAACCGCCTTGGATGATGAAGCTTTTGCCCGAGGTGACGACTTTATGCCAAATGTCCCAATCCATGCCGACGAAATGATCTTTAGTCAAACCATATTTTTGAGTGACGTCATAGAAGAATTGATATTCTTTCAAAAGCGCCTGTTTATCCAAAACGAGCTTGCCGCTTTCGTCTTGCATCTTTCCGCCAAAGTCATAGTACCACATATAAAAGTCTGAACCGGTGACGGGACGCGGCCAGAACGCGTAGCCTTTATCGACAATCCCTTTGTCTTGCGCTTCTTTTGCAAGATCGATGAGGTCATTCAGCGTGAAGTCGCCGTTTTTGATTTTTTCGGGCAGCTGGTTGATTTCCTCATCCGTCCAGCCAAGTTTCTTCATGACGTCTTTTTGATAGAAAATCGGGCGGGCTTCCACGTCTTGGGGAATGCCCCATTTTTCCCTTTGTAAGTCACCGAATTCCAAAGGGTGTCATAGACGTTGTCGAATTGCGAATATTTGTCGATGTACGTATCCAGCGGCACGATATAACCCGAAGACGACCACGGCGCGATGTCTTCGTGACCGCTCAAAATGATGTCGGGCGCTTTCTTCGATTCAACGGCAAGAATGAATTTTTGCCTATAATTGTTCCAGTCGCCGCCGTTGTCGATTTTACCGTCAATCTTAATGCGCGTTTTCTTGCCTTCCTCTTTAAATTTTTCATTCAGCTTTTCGGCCGCCGCTTCGATGTTTTTCAGACGGTAAGTTTCGGTCGGATTGGCGAATACCCAGACTTTTAAGGTGACCGTGTTTTTATCGCCGGAGGCCGATCCGCTGCTGTTATCTTTTTTCACCGTGCTGCAGCCGGTGAGCGCCGTGAACAAAAGGACAGACAAGATAGATGCCAAGACAATGAACTTTCGAAGTGAAAACGTCATATCCACCACCGACACTCCTTTGTTCATTTAGATTGGAATAAATATCCAATAAAATCCCAAAGAATTGTTCTAGAAGATAGTGACGTTTTTAAAAAACGAGTGGTCATTTTAGGTAATGTACAGATTTAATAGGGTGCAAGAATCATTTGGATAGATTTAGGCGGGTAATAAGAGGTGTACGCATGACTTAAGTGATGTTCGGGATGCAAGTGGCCAGCCGCCCACGGATTTTAGCGGCAGATCGGCACAGAGAGGCCCCCGACTCACCCCAAAGATGAAAGGCGGTGGTCTCCGCATGGGGCGCTAGCCGCGCCTCCCGAATCTAAGCAACGATGGCTAAGAAAAGGCCATGGAAAGCGGATGGTCATAACTGCTTTCATGGCACCATTTCATCGGTCATCCCTCCAAGGTCTCATCGTGGCACCATGAATGGGCAACATCCAGCGGCTTGACGCTCGACAAAAGACGAAAAAAGATAAGGAAATTTGCCCATTGAGCACGTATCAAATGATTCCACCATGGTGGTCGGGCGCTCGCAAGCGATCCAAAGAGTCAAATTAAAAAGTTTCAAACGCGAACGGTTTGAACAAAATTCTACGAAAAGCTCTTTTGATCCCTACCGATAAAACAGAGGAGCGCCAAGTCCGCAGCGTCATATCTTTTACGACGCAAGTCGCAAGAAAGCTTTCTAACAGCACGCGCCGTAAAATCCCGATATTATCTTAGCATACTCAACTATATTTTTCAAAACGGGAAAACTCTGACTAGATTCTTCCACACGAAAGCAAAAATATTTTCGTGTCGTCGTTTCAACCATGCTTTTTAGGAGCATCGCGCGCGGTATTCAACAAAGAGAGGTTTTGCGGAAATGCAGCGGCGCTGGGCGATGCCTTTTTTTGATGGTTGTCACGACCCCTCTCCGGTCCGCGCCAAAAAATAAAAAGCCCCCGCCGGAGCGAGGGCTTTCTGACTGGACGACATATGTTTTTCGATCCGGGCCGTCCGGGACGGGGCTGTCGGACTTCCGATGAAAAGCGGCGCTTCGCCGCGGTCCCCGTCGATGCGAGGCGCATCGAGCCACCGCAGCCCAATCGAGCTCAAGGCCGCCTGTTGACATGGCAGGCTTCACGTCGGCGCACGAAACGAGAAGGCTTCCATCTCCCCATCTCGGTTGACCGTCACCGGCATGCCCGGTTCCCGTGCGGTGCCAAAGCGACTAAGCTTGGTTCAAACGGGAGCGGAGATACGCGTCGATGAACACGTCGATGTCTCCGTCCATGACGGCTTGAACGTTGCCGACTTCCACGCCGGTCCGATGGTCTTTCACCATGGAGTACGGGTGGAAGACGTAAGAGCGGATTTGGTTGCCCCAAGCGATCTCCTTTTGTTCGCCGCGCAGCTCCGCCAATTCTTGCCGCTGCTTTTCCAATTCGAGCTGATAGAGTTTCGCTTTCAGCATTTTCATCGCTTTTTCACGGTTTTTAATCTGCGACCGTTCGGATTGGCAGGTCACAACCGTGTTCGTCGGCAAGTGGGTGATGCGCACGGCGGAGTCCGTCGTGTTGACGTGCTGGCCGCCGGCGCCGCTCGAACGGTACGTATCGATTTTTAAATCCTCCGGACGGATTTCGATTTCGATGTCATCGTCCATTTCCGGAAGCACTTCACATGAAACGAACGACGTGTGGCGGCGCCCCGACGCATCGAAGGGCGAAATGCGCACGAGCCGGTGAACGCCTTTTTCCGCTTTCAAATAACCATACGCATTATGGCCTTTGATCAACAAGGTGACGCTCTTGATGCCGGCTTCGTCGCCGGGCAAATAATCGAGCGTCTCGACGGTATAACCGTGATCCTCAGCCCAGCGCTGATACATTCGCAGCAGCATGGACGCCCAGTCTTGCGATTCGGTGCCGCCGGCGCCCGGATGCAATTCGAGAATCGCGTTGTTTTTGTCCATCGGTTCGTTGAGCAGCATTTCAAGTTCGTATTGATCGAACTTTCCGCGCAACGCCTTCAAGTTCTCTTCCAGTTCTTTGCGGAGATCCGGATCGTCTTCCTCTTTTAAAAGCTCGTAGGAGACTTCCAAGTCCTCGAGGCCTTGATCCAATTCCCGGAACGTCTCGACTTTTTCTTTTAAGGCGTTCGCCTCGGCGATGACCTTCTGGGCGTTTTCCTGATCATCCCAAAAGCCGGGGAGCGCCATTTGTTCCTCTATGACTTGTATGCGTTCTTCCTTCGCAGCTAAGTCAAAGAGACCCCCTAAAATCTTCGAGCCGCTTTTTCATGGCCTGCAGCTCGTTTTTTATTTCAGTCAATTCCATCGCACTCACTCCGTTTCAGAAATTCATCCCTCATGGGCGCAAAGAAGTCCCGAGACGACCGGCCTTGCCCGGATGAAGCGGGCTTTGGCCGTTCATCCCTTTCGGCGGATTGGCCAAGAGACCGTTCATGCAGCCTCATCCAGGTGAAACCGCAAACGGCCGGCCGTTCACCCCGCTTTTTGCGCGCCATAAATCATTATATCGAATGCGGGCCGGCCGGAAAACCTCAAGCAAACCGGCCGTGGCAATTTTTATATTTTTTCCCGCTGCCGCACGGGCACGGATCATTGCGGCCGACTTTTTTCCCTTTGACGATCGGCTTTTTCTTCACGGGTTCCCCGCCGTCCGCACCCGGCCGGACGGCTTCGCCTTCCGCTACTTTTTGCCTTTGCATGTTTTCTTCAATTTCGGCCTTCATGATGTACATGACGACGTCTTCTTCGATGGATTCCACCATTTCTTCGAACATCCGGAAGCCTTCAATTTGGTATTCGCGGAACGGGTCGACTTGGCCGTATGCGCGCAGGTGGATGCCTTCGCGCAACTGTTCCATCGCATCGATGTGGTCCATCCACTTCATGTCGACGGTCCTGAGCAAGATGATGCGTTCAAACTCGCGCATTTGCTCAGGAGAGAAGGCTTCTTCTTTCTTCTTGTATTTCGCGACGGCTTTTTCATACAGCCAATCGACGATTTCGTCGGCATCCTTGTCCTTCAAATCGTCGACCGTGATTTCGCCTTCGTCGAAAATCTTGGCGTTCATGTAATCGACGATGGCCTTCAAATCCCATTCCTCTGGAAGTTCGTCGTCGCCCGCGTGCGCCTGCACGTTGCGCTCGATGACCGATTTCATCATCGCTTTGATATCTTCGCTCAAATCCTCGGAATCGAGCACTTCATAACGTTGTTTGTAAATGATTTCGCGCTGTTGCCGCATGACGTCGTCAAACTGCAGCAGCTGTTTCCGGGCGTCGAAGTTGTTGCCCTCGACCCGTTTCTGCGCCGATTCCACCGATCTCGTGACCAATTTGCTTTCGATCGGTTGGTCGTCGGACATGCCGAGGCGGTCCAGCATGGCCTGCATCCGCTCCGAACCGAACCGGCGCATCAATTCATCTTCCAAGGACAGATAAAATTGGGAAACGCCCGGATCGCCTTGCCGCCCGGCGCGGCCGCGCAATTGGTTGTCAATGCGGCGGGATTCATGGCGCTCGGTGCCGATGATGTATAAACCGCCGAGTTCTTTCACGCCTTCGCCGAGCTTAATATCCGTCCCGCGGCCGGCCATGTTCGTCGCGATCGTGACCGCGCCTTTTTGGCCGGCCTGAGCGATGATTTCCGCTTCCTTCGCATGGTTTTTCGCGTTTAAAACGTTGTGGGGAATGCCGCGTTTTTTAAGCATGTCGGACAAAAGTTCCGACGTTTCGACGGAAACGGTCCCGACGAGCACCGGCTGCCCCGTTTTATGGGCGCGGACGATCTCATTGACGACGGCCTTAAATTTGCCTTCCATCGTTTTGAAAATGAGATCGGGTTTGTCGATGCGGCGCACCGGCTTGTTCGTCGGAATTTCGATGACATCCATGTTGTAGATGCTTTGGAATTCTTCTTCTTCCGTTTTCGCCGTCCCGGTCATGCCCGCCAGCTTTTTGTACATGCGGAAATAGTTTTGGAACGTGATCGTCGCAAGCGTCTTCGATTCGCGTTGGATGGGCAAGCCTTCCTTCGCTTCAATCGCCTGATGCAGGCCTTCGCTGTAGCGACGTCCGGGCATGAGACGACCGGTAAACTGGTCGACGATGACGATCTCGCCGTCCTGAACGACGTAATCCGTGTCGCGGCGCATGATCGCATGCGCCTTCAGCGCTTGATGAATGTGGTGGTTGAGCGACACGTTCTTGTAATCGTACAGGTTGTCGATTTTGAAATATTTTTCGGCCTTGGTGATGCCCTCTTCGGTGAGTTGCACCGTTTTCGTTTTTAAGTCGACCGTATAATCCTCGCCTTCTTTCAGCAAGCGGACGAATTGGTTGGCTTGCGTGTAGAGGGCGGTCGATTTCTCCGCATTGCCTGAGATGATGAGCGGGGTGCGGGCTTCATCGATGAGAATTGAGTCGACTTCGTCGATGATCGCGAAATTGAGCGGGCGCTGCACCATTTCCTCTTTATACAGCACCATGTTGTCCCGCAAATAGTCGAAGCCGAATTCGTTGTTCGTCCCGTACGTGATGTCCGCTTGGTAAGCGGCCTTCTTCTCCTCATGGGAAAGATTGGAAACGTTCAAGCCCACACTCATGCCGAGGAAGTTGAAAAGCTTGCCCATTTGCTCGGCATCGCGTTGCGCGAGATATTCATTCACGGTGACGAGATGCACGCCTTCCCCGGTGAGCGCGTTCAAGTAAAGCGGCATTGTGGCGACCAAGGTTTTCCCTTCACCGGTTTTCATCTCCGCGATATTGCCTTGATGCAGCACGATCGCGCCGAGCAATTGGACATAAAACGGCGTCATGCCGAGAACGCGCGTCGACGCTTCACGGACGACCGCATAGGCTTCGGGGAGGAGATCATCCAATGATTCGCCATCGGCGTAACGCTTTTTAAATTCCTCCGTTTTCATGCGCAGTTCGGCGTCCGAAAGCTTCTTCATGTCGTCGGCCATGGCGTCGATTTCATCGGCGATCCGCTTGATTTTCGCGAGCTGGCGTTGGCTCGGATCAAGCAGTTTTTTTAATAAACCCATTATTATACACCTCGTTTATCGTAAAAGGCAGACTTCCTTGCTTTGAGAGAAAGAACGGTTTGAAACCCGCTTGAACGGATCGAAAGCCGTTTTCGGGATCACATATTTATTCGAACCGCTTTGGGGAGCGACCGACCGTATCGTACAAATCACTCTACCATTTTAACAATTTTAAGAAACAGCCGCAATCAATGGAAGGCAACGGATGGCGGGCGGGTTCGCGAAAGATGGGGAGGTTCGTCGGAAAACCGCGGCGAGGAAGGCTGAGCATTTGCGCGAAAAAGACGGCCGCGGCGTTGCCCGGTGAAGGATATCCCGTTCGCCGCACGGCGGCGCCATCGGTACGTTTTTTATCGATTTTAATCCTTGCGGCGCGGCGCGTCCACAGACATGCTTCACCCGCCGAGGCAACGGACCGAGCGCTTTTCGGCGCGCAGCGATCAAATTTTGCTGGAAAAATCCGACCGCAGGCGGAGAAAAAAACGAACCGGAGGGCCATCACTTTCGGAGACCGGAACCCTTAATATAAAATCACGAATTCCGCAAGCAAAGAGGCGCCTAAATAACAGAACAGCGGAAGCGCCTTCACATGACCGCATCCGCATGAAGAACGATTCACCAATCATTGCAAGGAGGGAACGACGTGCCGATCCTCTATGAAGTCTCCCATGTCGAAAAAACGTACAAAAAAGGTAAAGTGCGCGCCAATCGCGACATTTCGTTTACCGTGCAACAGGGCGAAATCCTCGGGGTTTTCGGGCCGAACGGGGCGGGAAAATCGACGCTGATCAAGCAGCTCGTCGGCCATATCAAACCGACATCGGGGGAAATCCGCTTCGAAGGCAAGGACATTTTTAAACAAACCAACCGCCTCGCCCGGCTCGTCTCCTACTACGCGCAAGAACCGCACGCACTGACGAGCTTAAAAGTGCGCGAAGTGATCACGTTTACCGGCCGGTTGCGCGGCATGCCAAAGCGCGCGGCGGAACGGGAAGCCGATATCTTGTTAGAGCAGCTCCATCTGACCGACGTCCAACACAAGCTGCTCAAGCGCATCTCCGGCGGGCAAAAGCGGCTCGTCGGCATCGCGGCCGCCTTGATCGGCGACATGAAGGCGCTCATCCTTGACGAGCCGACGAATGAGCTCGATCCGGAGAACCGCCGCCTCGTCTGGAATTTGATCTTGGAATACAACCGAACGCGCGGCGTCACCGTCTTGCTCGTCACCCACAACGTTCTGGAAGCCGAGCAGGTCGTCGATCGCGTCATGGTCATCGACCGCGGCCAACTGCTGGCCATCGACACCGTCGGCAGATTAAAACAGCTCGTCGATCAACGCCTGCGCATCGAAGTCACCTCCCGTTTCGGCGAACGGGAAAAAACCGAAAACGCGCTCAAAAAATGGGGCGAAGTCATCGTCCTGAGCGAAAACCGCCTGCGCCTGATGGTCGATAAACATCGAGCGAGCGCGATCGTGAGCGAAATCATCGAACAGAGCGACGCCATCGCCTGCGAGGAATACAAGCTGATCCCGCCGAGCCTCGAAGACGTCTATTTCCATCTCGGCGGAAAGGAGGCGCTCACCCATGGGAACTGAACGCCCGCTCGTCCAAGAAGCCGTTCAGCCTCACGGTGAACGGGCCGCCGAAGCCCAGCACATCCGGCAAAAGCTAAACGAAATATGGATTTTGTTCCGCATTCAGTTTGCGGAAATCCGCGAATCGTGGATTTGGATTTTCTTCATGGCCTCGATGTTTCCCTTTTCAACGTTGCTGTTTTTAAAATTTTATACGGTAAATCCGACGCCGGAAGCGATGATCCGCATCATCGTCGGCAACATGGTCTTTGCGGTCATCGTCATGGGCATCAACGCGCTGGCGCAAGAAATCTCTTGGCAAAAGCATCAAGGGCATTTCGTCTATTACGCCTCGCTGCCGATTTCGAAGCTCAATTTCGTTCTCGCCGTTTTTCTGCGCGGTTTTCTGACGTCATTTCCATCGGTCGTCATCATCGCCGCGATCGGCCAGCTCATCTACGGCATCCATTTTCACTACAGCTTCGGCCTGATTCCCGTTTTCCTGCTGTCGATGCTCGCCTGTGTCGGCATCGGAACGATGATCGGGTTCGTTTCGCCGAACCACCAATTCACCAATTTGCTCGCGCAAACGCTGCTCATGGTCATCAGCTTCCTGTCGCCGGTCATGGTGACGATGGAGATGCTGCCGAAAATGCTGCAATGGCTCAGCTATCTCTTCCCGACGACGTACGTGGCGAACGCCTTTCGCGACTTGTTCATCCACGGCTGGACGCACGCGGTGACCGTGAACACCGCGGTGTTGAGCGGCTACGTGATCTTGTCGTTCCTCGTGATTTACCGATTCGTCGAATGGCGCGTGGAACGCTGACCAAACCGAAGCCGGGATCGGTTCCCAAAAACAAAAGGCAAGCCCGCAAGACGAAAGCACATCTTACGGGCTTGCCTCCTATGTTTTTATGTGCGTTCAAGCCGGCCGCCGCCCCTGTACATCGAAGAGAAACCTAAGCGCCTGCCTTCCGGATCGGACCGGTCCTCTTATTGCGCCTCGTCTTCGTCTTCTTCACCCGGCTTTTTCGCCAACGCTTCCAGCTTCGGCGCCAATACATCAATCAGATCAAAGATAACCGAGTAAACCCAGGCCATGACCAATCTTCCCAAAACGGAGAGCGAAACATCCGCCATAAGCAAGTCGATCAAGGAGATATAACCCGCCAGCAAGAGATAACCCGTGATCGCTTCAACGAGCCCTCTCGCCTTTTTCAACCGGGACAAGAAGAGATCAAGCAAAACGGCGACGGGGTAGGCGACAATGACCGAAAACGACATGGCGACCGAAAACACGATCAACGCGCCCCGCGTCGGAATCGAAATTCCCAAAAACGGAAAGCGCGACAATCCGAAAAGAAGCGCGTAATTGATAAACAACGGAATCATCAATGCCCATGCAACAATCAAAAGAACGATGAAGAATGGCAAAATCGTTTTCTTCAAAAAGCATGACCCGCTTTCTATCTATGACCGGGATGTTTTCCTTTCCCGTCACGACTGGACATTCAAGATGGCGAAGCTTTTATCGGCATTTTGCGCACCGTCCGATCCGGCGGCGCCATCGCCCGCCGCGATAAAGACGTCCATCATTGATCATTATACCAAAAGTTTTAATCGGAACCCCCGAGCTATAAGAGGAAATGCCGGCCGAACATCGACATCGGTTGATTATGAGACCAGGTTTGTTTAGGCCGCAAAACCGTCTGCTCCGAAGACCGCGCGCCTTTCCCGTTGCCATGCTTTTTTTCCGTCCATGACCAATGCGCAGCTCTGTGCCCCCCGCTGTTTTTATCTCCGTTCATAATAAAGGCGAAGAAAAGACTCTTTTGTAACGGGCCGTTCGGTGAACCCGCACCGAATCGCCAACTGCATGACCGGCGGCGGTTCGACGCCTGCTTTTTTGAGCGCCTCTTCATTTGCGAAGACGGCTTCAGGCGGACCGTCCAAGAGGATTTCGCCGTGCGCCATGACGACGATGCGTTCAAAACATTCGGCGGCAAACGCCATGTCGTGCAAAACGGCGAGAACAAGCTTGCCTTGGCCCTTCAAATCCTCAAGGATCGCCTTTAACGTTCGGATGCCTTTTTCGTCTTGCCCCATCGTCGGTTCATCAAAAATGACGATGTCCGTATCCATCGCAAGCACCGAAGCCGCCGCGACGAGTTTCCGCTCCGACAGGCTCAAATCGTACGGGTTTACATCTTTCTTATGAAACAAGCCAACCGTCCGCAGCGCCGCCGCCGTGCGGGCTTCCGCCTCTCGCGCATCCATGATGCGCCGCGGACCGAAAGCGACTTCATCAAAAACCTTATGCTTGAAAATTTGCTCGTTGGGGTTTTGAAAGATCAAGCCGATTTCGCCGGCGAGTTTGGCGGCGCTCGTATCCTTCGTATTCTTGCCGTTGATCAAAATGTCGCCCCGCTCAGGAACCAATAAGCCCTTCAACAGTTTCATGAGCGTCGACTTGCCGGCGCCGTTCTGTCCGATAAACGCCGTCGATTCGCCGCCTAGATCGAGAGAGACGTCGTTCAACGCCCAACCCGTCCGTTTGTCGTAAGAAAAAAAGACATGATCGACTCTAATTTCAGCCACGATGTTTCACCAACCATTCGGCGGCGCCTTCCAGCGTAACAGGCACCGTTTCGGCGGATATTCCGCCCGCCTTCTGAACGGTTCGAACGATCTCCGTGTATACGGGCCGGCGGACGGAGATTCCGGAAAAATCCATGGCAAAAAGGCGCTCCGGCGTGTCGAAGGCGACGAGCCGGCCGCCGTGCATGAGCATGATCCGGTCGGCATGCCGCGCCAAGCGTTCCATTTGATGCGAGACGACGAGAACGGTCACGCCGTTTCGGCTCAACGTTTCGATCGCTTCAAACACCTCGGTCGCCCCTTGGGGATCCAATTGCGACGTCGGCTCATCAAAAATCATGATCTCCGGACGCATGGCGATCATGCCAGCGATCGCCACGCGCTGCATTTGTCCACCGGATAGGGCGAACGGCGATTTATCGCGAACCTCGGCGAGATTCAGCAGCTCGATCGCCTCGTCGACCCGCTCGATAATGGTTGACCGCGGCAAGCCGAGATTTTCCAAGCCAAAGGCAATTTCTTCGTACACTGTCAGCTTCGCCCCGGTGATCTGCACCACGGGATTTTCAAAAACCATGCCGACGATCGTTGAAAGTTCGCCGACGCTCGTCTCATGGACGGTTTTCCCCGCAACGGTCACCGTCCCGCCGTAGGCGCCCTTGTGAAAATGCGGAACCAATCCGTTGAGCGCCTGGCAGAGCGTCGATTTGCCCGCCCCGTTTTCGCCAATGATGCCGATGAACTCGCCCTTGTCGATGGAAAACGAAAGATGATCCAAAGCGAGTTCATCCTGCATCGGATATTTGTATCGCAAGGCTTCCGCTTTAATGATGCTCATCCCACCAGCCTCCAAACAACCGCCAAAATAATGGCAGCAAGACACATGATGCGCAACGCGACGTCCGCCGGATGCTTTTTTCTCACATGCAAAAAGGTGCGTTTGGTTTTGCTGTTAAAAGCGCGGACTTCCAGGGCCATGGCGCGGTCTTTCGTTTCGACAAAAGCGTTCATGACCACGGGGCCGATCAGCGGGAAAAAGGCTTTGATCCGGTCGAGCAAACGGCCGTCCGTCTCGAGCCCGCGAGCGCGCTGGGCATCGGTGATCCGCTGCAAGGCGTTCGCCATTTGCGGAATGATTTGCAACACCGCGTTCAATACATAGCCGATCTCGGGCGGCAAGCCTTTTTCCATCAGCGCTTGAATAAGGTCCGACGGCTTGGTCGTCAGGACGAGAAGAGAAAATGCCCCGAGGATGCCGATGACGCGCAAGCTCAACAAGGCGGCGTAACTTAAGCCTTCCTTATAAAAATAAAGGGGCCCAATGCGGAAGACGAGCGCATGATTGTCCGGCATGAACATCCCTTGTATGATGAATATCGACAAAAGAACGGGCGCGACGAACCCGAGCAGCGGCAACACTTTCGTCACCACCCGACCCGCTGCCAGTAAAATGTACGTGACGGCCGCGACGAGGAGCGCCACGCTCTTTACCGGACAGATAAACGGGACCGTCACGGCGGCCGCGATATAACAAAGCTTGGTCAGCGGATCCAAGCGGTGGATGACGGAAGGGCGGTCAACGTATAAGCTCATAGCTTTCAAAAAGGCTCACCGTCCAGCGTTAAAGGACATCGGTATGGTTTTGTCGATCGAATTGTTGCAGGAAAGTCTTCGGCAGGCCGCGGAAGATCAAATAACCGATGAAAACGGTGATGATTTTGTCGGGCACATCGACGACCCATTCGTCAAGGAACGAGGATAGCCAAACCGGAAAGTGATGGGCGATGAGCGCGGCGTACAAGGAATCGCCCCAGACGTTCCCCGTCTGACCGCCCCAAAAAATGATATTAATGGGCGTCGACACGACGCTCGCCACCAAGACGGCAACCAGCCCGACGATTAAGGCTTTGCCGGCATTTTCAATCCAGCCTTTATAGGCCATGGCGCCCACCGCCAATCCGAGGAACAAGCTCGTGAACGCGTAAGCAAAAGAAATGGGATCGAGCGTCAAACCGTAAATGATGTTGTTGATCGCACCGCTGAGCGCGCCAACAACGGGGCCGCCAATCATAGCGGCGAGCACTGTACCGATGGCATCGAGCCAAAGCGGCAGCTTCAGGAATCCGGCAATCATCTTGCCGATATAATTGATCCCGACGGCCGCCGGGATGAGGACGAGCGAAGCGGTGGACAATTTGAAGCTCCACATGCTGGTTTTCATCGTTTCCAACCCCTTTTCTTTATGGCTGTCCTTCTTGTTGTCAAATGTGGAATGGCTTTTTCTTTCCACGATCAAACCCGGCCGCCCACCGAAGGGCGAACGACGTGATTTTTTGTCGATCCATAGGCGGTTTCAAGCGCCGCCTCCGGATCCCTGGCACTCCAAGACATCGGGTAATTGCGCTTTCCTCAGTCCCGCCGTATGGCGACAGCAAGCAACGGACGGCGGAAATAAAGTCAATTTGGATCGACAGGCGTCATGACATATATATTGTCTTGTCACTTATATTGACATAAAAACGCACCTTTGACAATCTTTTTTTATCGTGCAAAGGATGATGGGAAGCCGTGCGGCGATCAGGACGATCGCATGCAATGTCGCGCGGTTTTCGGTATAATTTTTGAAAGATCGGCATTGCCGATTTGCATAACCGGCCGACGGCAGACTTTCGCAATCCGTATGCATGCGATGACCGCGTGCCGATTGGTTCACTTGTGCATCTCTGCTATCCCTTTAGGAAGAATTGCGGCAGGCGTTTGGATCTCAGGAGGGAAAATCATGCGGGATAAAAGCGATAAAGTGCTTGGAAAAGAACGGCGCGATTACATCTTGTCGCGGCTGAAAACGAGCGATCAACCGCTCACGGGACGGGCGCTCGCCGACGAAACGAACGTGAGCCGCCAAGTCATCGTGCAGGACATCTCGCTTCTCAAGGCGAGCGGCGAACCGATCATCGCGACGTCCCGCGGTTATGTCTATTTGAAAAAGAACGGAACCAACGAACGAATGACCAAAGTCGTCGCCGTCCGCCACCGTCCCGAGGACACCAAAAAAGAATTATACACATTGGTCGACTACGGCGTGACCGTCAAAAACGTCATCGTCGAACATCCGCTTTACGGCGATTTGACGGGGTCGTTAATGTTGCAAAACCGGCGCGACGTCGACGATTTTTTGGCGGAACTCGCGGCAAAAAAAGCGGCGCTGCTGTCTGACCTGACCGGCGGCATCCACCTGCATACCCTCGAAGCCGATTCCGCGGAGCGGATGGATCAGGCCGTCGCTGCGCTGAAAAAACTCGGCTTTTTATTGGAATAAAGACCGTTGCGATCTGCGCCGGCAGCCCGTTGTTCATGAAAAGAACACTTGGTTTATATTTATGTCAAACGCTTGATCAATATTTTATGATCGATCCAACCCGAAAAAAGCCGTTAAACGAACCCATCGAGCGTGAGGTGGCAGGGACGCCGGCTCTCCCACGAATCCCCTATCCAATATGAAAAAGCCGAGGCGGGCAAACCCGGCCGTCGGCTTTCAGCTCGTTCATCGCTCCTATCATCGAATCCATCCGTTATTTCCATTTATAGTATTTAAGCCTCTTGTTCAATCAACCCGTATTTCCCGTCTTTTCGACGATAGACGACATTCGTCTCGCCGGTTTCGGCATTGGAGAAAACGAAGAAGTCGTGACCAAGCATGTCCATTTGCAAAATGGCTTCTTCCACGGTCATCGGCTTCAGATTGAAGCGTTTTTTGCGAACGACTTCGAATTGGGGCTCTTCTTCCACTTCCGGTTGGATGGCGTTGGCCCCTTCGACGCCGTATGATCCTGCTTTCAGGTCCCCGTTAAACTGCCGGCTCTTGCGATTGATCTTCGTCTTATACTTGCGGATTTGCCGCTCCAGTTTCTCGATGACGAGATCAATCGCCGCGTACATATCTTCGTGCCCTTCTTCTGCCCTTAAAAGAAGGCCTTGCATCGGGATCGTGACCTCGACCACTTGCTCGTTGTTGTGCACGTGCATGTTTACGCGCACATCATCGAGCGGAGCATCGAAATATTTTTCGAGCCTTGAAAGCTTTTTCTCTGCATAATTACGGAGCGAGGTCGTCACCTCAAGATTTTCGCCGCGGATGTTGACCACCATCGGGGAACTCCTCCTTTGCAGTTTATATTCATACTATTCGACACGGTTGTTCATTATCCCTCTATCGTTTGCGAAAATTATAAGCGATTTCAGCTTTCAAAGAAGTGACGTCCGTCACACGCGCTGGAAGCGGTGCCGCGCGTTTTTTCTTTCCCTGCAAAAAAACGGTTATTTGCATTATTGAAAGGCGTTCCTGATTTCATACGCGGCCGTGCACATCGCGATCAAACTTTTTTTACGGACACGCCCATGCGCCTGCAAGCACAAAAAAAAGCGGCCGCCTCCACTATGGAAGGCGGCGCAAAAGAGCAGGCCGGCTTTTCAGGGGGCGGCCGCAACCCGCCCCGCCGTTTAAAACCGATTCACGGGCGGGGCGGTCCTATTTTCTTTGATTCATTTAGTCCTGCAATGATGGGCGCAACCGCTCGGGTTGGTCGCTTGACGGCTTCTCTTCAGCCACGGCACCATCGTCTTCTGGAGGACGGGTCTTTTTCAAGAAGATCGAAAAGACGAGGGCGATGATTGACAAAACCGTGGCGAACAAAAAGGCGTCGTTAATCCCCTGAATCGTCGCGTGTTTCATCACCAGGCCGTACAAAATTTGGGTCGCCCCGTTTTGTCCGCCGGGCGCCACCGCGCTGAGCGTTTGCCATTTTTCCAAAAATCCGGGATTATTCGATGTCATCACGTCGGCATAAGCGGCCGCGTGGAAATCCGTCCGGTTCGACATCACGGTGACGAGAAAAGCGGTGCCGAGCGACCCGGCCACTTGCCGCAAGGTGTTCACCATCGCTGTCCCATGCGCGTTTAACCGCTGCGGCAACGCGTTCAATCCGGTCGTCATGATCGGCATCATCAGCATGGACATGCCGAACATTCGCAGTGAATAAAGGACAAGCAACCAGCGATACGGCGTTTCATCCGTTAACCGGGTAAATTCGTACGTCGTCACCGTCGTGATGAACAAGCCGACAACGGCGAGGGCCCTCGGCCCGATTTTGTCAAAAATAATGCCGGTGACCGGGCTCATGAGACCCATGAGCAGCGCGCCGGGGAGAAGCAATAACCCCGACTCGAGCGGCGTGAACCCGCGAATGTTTTGCAAATAAATCGGCAGGAGGATCATCGCGGCAAACATCGCCATCGTAATGACGGCATTGACGAAAGCCGCCAAGGAAAACATCCCGTATTTGAACACGCGGAATTCCAGCATCGGCCTGTCGACCGCAAACTCCCGCCAGATGAACAAGGCGAGGGCGAGCAAACCGACGATCAAAGGAAGGATAACGGTAGTGCTGCTCCAGCTGTGATTGCCCGCTTCACTAAAGCCATAAAGAATGCCGCCAAACCCGATCGTCGATAAAACGATGCCGAGGTAATCCAACTTCGGATACGTGAGTTTCGTCACGTTTTTCAACAAAGCCAAAGCGAGAAATACGTCCAACAGCGCAAACGGGAACACGATATAAAAAAGAACCCGCCAGGTATAATGCTCGACGATGTAACCGGACAAGGTCGGGCCGACCGCCGGGGCGAAAATCATCGCCAAGCCGATGATTCCCATGGCCGCGCCGCGTTTTTCGACCGGAAAAATCGTCAAAAAGACGTTGGTCATCAAGGGCATGATGATGCCGGCGCCGCAGGCTTGGATCACCCGCCCCGACATGAGCAGCGCGAAATTGGGCGAGACGGCGCAAAGCAAAGTGCCCGCCGCAAATAGGGCCATGGCTGTGATAAATAGCTGCCGCGTCGTAAATTTTTCCATCAAAAAGGCGGACACCGGAATGAGCACGCCGTTCACCAGCATGAATCCGGTCGTCAACCATTGCGCCGTGTTCGCGGAGATGTTTAAATCGGTCATCATCACCGGCAAGGCGACGTTCATCAATGTTTGATTGAGGATCGATACAAAAGCGCCCAAAATGAGGACGGTGATGATCGGCCCTTTTTTGATGGAAGCAGGGTTTTCTTCATTGGCCGTCTCCGCTTGTATACGCGTGTCACGGCCGTTTCCCCCGGTATCCCGGCGCCTCTTCACCCGCCGATAGATCAGGTTACATCCGATCAATACAAGCAGGGAAAAAATGGTGTATCCCGTCCAAAACGCGGACATCCCCATCACCTCCTACTTGTGGATCCGCACCGAAACGTTCATACCGGGTTTCAAGGCCATGCCTTTGTAGCCATTGATCGAAATTTTCACAGGAATGACTTGGGTGACTTTCGTGTAATTGCCGTTCGCATTGTTATTCGGTAAAAGCGAGAATGTGCCGGCCGTCGTCAAGCCGATTTGTTCCACTTTTCCTTTCAGCACTTCATTGGGGTAGGCGTCCACATAGATATCAACGTCTTGGCCGACTTGGACATCATCGATATCCGTTTCGTCAACGTTGGCCGTGACCCAAAGTTTATCCATGTTATAGGCTTGGGCAAGCGGAGTGCCCGCCGCAACGAACGTATCCTTCACCGCGTTTTCCTTAACGATCGTCGCTTTTTGCGGGAAAGTCACGGCAACCTTGGTCGGAGCCGACGAGCCGGATGCCGGGGCGGCCAAGATCGTGCCGACCTTTTCACCGCTATCCAACGTTTTTCCGACGCTGCCTTTCCATTCCGTCAATTTTCCTGAAGCCGGCGCCGCGATCGTAATCATTTGTCCGTCGATCATCGCGTTGTCGGTTTTAATGTAATTGACCGACTGATCGTAATAGTAGTAACCGAGAAAACCCCCGGCAACGAGAACCAAAAGAACGATAATGTTCAAGACAAGCATTTTTTGGAAACCTTTCATCGGTGTTCTCTCCCTTCATCCACGAATTTGGTTTAAGATCGCATCATGAATCCGCAACAAATGGCGAAGCTCCTCTTCCGGAATGTCGAGAATTCGGTGCAATTTCCGCATGAGCGACGAAGACGGCGAAAACGCCTGTCTTTGAATGCGCGCGCCCTCTTCGGTCAAAGACACGGCCAATTGCCTCCGGTCCCCCTCCGCCCGGTTCCTTTGAACCAAACCGGCGTCGACGAGCCGGTCGATCACTCCGCTCACCGTGCTGTTGCTTAACAGCAATTCTTGCGCCAAACAGCCGAGCGTGGCGTCGGGATGTTGATGCAAGGAGCGGAGGACGAGCAGCTGGACGGCCGTCACCCCTTCCTTTTGCGCTTCCTCGCGCAAGAGATCAAACAAAGCGCCTGTGACACGACGGAACGAATGCATCGTTTCATGCAGCAGCTCGTCACTGGCCATCGCGGGCTTTCCCTCCATAAATAAATCGCGGCTGATATTTCGCATAGGAATATTTTCTATGCGAAATAAAGCAACTTCTATTTTACCGTTCTCAGATTTCTTGTCAACAAATTTGTATGACCGGTTTTCGCTAAATTGAACGGTTTCGTCATTCCGAATCTGGCTTGTGCCCGGCCGCTCATAATTGAGAATGACGAAACCAAGAGCATGCGACACCGGGAACCCATTTCGGCATGCTGCGCGACCGGTGCCGTCCAGAAACTTACTAACAGTATGCTTCCTCCGATGCCGGGTCATGCCGATCGCCAAGCCCCTCTTAAGGGTTACAATAAGGTCGGACGATCCTTTTTGGAAAGGCTTATCCAAGAATGGCCCGCCTGATTTTGGCCAACGGCCGATATCGCCCGAGCGCAGCCGAAACGCCGGATGGAATCGTCCGGTGAGAAAAAGCGGCCGGATGAGCGATGCACAGGCGGCAAACGTCCCCGCTGCAAAGTACGGTATGGTAAAGGTCGTCTTTTTATCATGCTTTTTTATAGCTTTCAAAACGCTATCCGGTGAAACAGAAAGCCGGCACCGAGCGCCGTCAGCTCAATGCCGGACGAAAGGGGACAAGATCAATTCGGTTTTTGTTTTCCATTCCCGATAAAAAGGGGACAAACGATTCAGAACGTATTGGATCATTTTTTCTTGGCTAAAGCTCCAGACGTTGATCGTTTCGCTGAAATCGGCGACCATGTCGCGGAACTGTTCAACGAGCGCCTGAATTTCAGGCGAATCGCCGAGCATATCCAACAGCGCGTCGTGGGAGACGGCCAGTTGGATCCAGCTCGACCACAAATCAGGCATGATGAGGTGGAGCGCATCCGCCTGCTCAAACAAGGGTTTGTTTTCAACATAATTAAAAGCTTGTTCTACTGTATTGAGGAGTTCCAAATATTGTCTAACAAAAGTGAGTTGGGATTCCTTGTGTAACATGATGTGCCCTACTTCCTTTTGTCCAGAAACATCCCTTCTCGCGCCGCATTTTGAAAAGGCCGGCGATAATGTTGACTCAATCTGCGTTGCGCGTGAAAACGCTGGCGATCGCTTTGAATGTCGTCCATCACGGACTTTAAAAGGTTCGGGATGTCCCGCTCCATCGCGACGATTTTTTCGGCGGCCGCGGGATCCGCGTTTTTCATCCGTTCCGCAAAAGCCGCTCCGGCTCTATCCGCCGCCTGTTTCACCCGGTCGATCACCGTTTGCCGTTCGCGGATACACCGTTGCACGTCGCGGATAAACGCGTCCCGGTCCGCTTTTCGCGTTTCATAAGATTGGAGCAACTTGTAAAGCGTTTCCGACCGCTCTAAAAGTTCAGAGATCAAGGTTCGAGCGGCGTCATCATACCGGTTGTCGTCGCCCGCCTTCCGCAGGCGTTCATCCGCCGCCATCACGCTTGCCCCGCTTGGCGGCGGGTTTGTTGTTTCGTGATCTGCAGGACCTGTTTCCACGTATCGCGGAACCCTGTTACCAATTCCTCGACTTCGTTCAAAATTTCAAGATCGGATTTCACGTTCGCCTCGATCAAGCGGCGATGAATGTAATCGTACATTCTGAGCATGTCCTTCGCGATCGGCACATCCATGTTCAACGTGACCATCAGCTCGTGGATGATCCGTTGCGCTTTTTGCAGATTGGTATTTTTCGCCTCCATATCGTTTTCGCTGATCGCGGCTTTGCCGAATCGAATGAACTTCAGGCATCCGTTGTATAACATCAAAGTCAGCTCGCCCGGCGTCGCGGTCGTCACCGACGTCTGCTCATAAGCTTTATACGGGTTTGCTTTCACGCCGACAACCTCCATTCCAGCGTTATGTCCTGCGCTGCCAAGCTGCGAAAAAAACGGGCGGAGGATCGGTCTCCGCTTATCCGTCCATACGTACAGACCGCTTTCCCATTCCGCTTGTAGAAAAGCGAATGGCCTCCACCCCTTATTTTAATAGGCTTCAAACCCTTTTCAACCGACAAACGGCCGATCTTGGACCCGCCCGACGCGGCGATGTCCGTCAGCAAATTCTCCTTTACCGTCTTCTTCTTTTTTCCGTCCGTAAATCCAGCGCCGACGATTCCATCCATGGAGCAATGGGTCTACCCATGTAGTCTACGGACGCCTTCCAGCATCACTCTAGCTTTTAATAGTTACAGAGCCCGCTTGTTCTTAACCTTAATCAGTCCAGATGACCTTATTTTCCGGAATTAAAGAATGACATGATATAGGAAGCTTGTTGGTTCGCCATTTGGATCGCTTCTTCCATCGCCGTAAATTGGGCATAGTAGCGGTTTTGCACATCATTTAAGTGATCTTCAAAAGCGCTGATGCGCTCGTCGAGATCGTGAATATCCTTGCCGAGGAAATATTGGTCATAGGTGCTTGAATCGTTGCCCGCCTTTTGTTTGACCTTGTTCATCGTATCTTGGATGACACCTTGCAGCCGCTTCATGAGACCGGTGTCATCATCGGTGCTGCCCGATTTGGTAAAA
This sequence comes from Caenibacillus caldisaponilyticus, assembly GCF_002003465.1. Classification (GTDB taxonomy): domain Bacteria; phylum Bacillota; class Bacilli; order Bacillales; family Sporolactobacillaceae; genus Caenibacillus; species Caenibacillus caldisaponilyticus. The sequence continues at coordinate 87,175 of NZ_BDDQ01000002.1, forward strand.
AGATCGATGACGGCCTGCGGATCATCCGCGATTGCCTGTTTCAGCGTCGCTTCATCGATTTCCAATTTCCCGTTTTGCGTGTAATCGCTCGACGTTTTGATGCCGATTTCGGCTAACTGATCGTACTTTGTGTTGCTGAGGCCGCTGACCTGCTTGTACAATTCCAGGCGCATTTGCGAGAGCCCGTCGCGGAGAATCGTGTCGTCCGCGAGCATGCCGCTCATCGCTTTTTGGTTCCAAAGATTGATCTCGTCTTCCGACATGTCTTTTTTCTGATCGTCGGTGAGCGGCGGATAATCGCGATAGCGCTTCTCGGACAACTTTGCGTTGATCTTGTCGATCGTGTCGTTATATTTGTCGACCCACGCTTTGATTTTGTCATAGATACCGTCCGTATCGTTGGTTACACTGACCGTCACCGGTGAAGTGATGTTTTGTTTAAGCGTAAACGTGACGCCATTGACGGTAAACGTGTTGTCGTGGCGGGTCGTCGTAAGCCCGTTGATCGTAATCGTAGCATCCGTACCGCCTTGTTCATTGTTCGAATCCAGCTTGAGCGTGTCGGTGAAAAACGCGCTGGTGAATATCATTTCCGCCCCACTTTTGTTGTAATCGCCCGTTTTGCTGCGGGTGATGGAGACCTGACCGGTGGCGGAATCAAAAAACATGGAAACACCCGCGGCCGAGCCGTTGATCGCGCTGATTACGGTGTTCAAACTTTTGGTGCCATCGAACGCCCACGAGTACGTTTGCAGGTTGCCATTATCGTCGGGCGTTTGCAAGCTGACCGTAAACGACGTGTTCGTGTTCGTCGCGTACGTGTAATCCGCGGTGATCGATCCCGGGTCATAATTAAAGGTCAAATCGCCCGTGACCGCGTTCACGTACACTTTTTTCGCGCTTGTCGTATCCGCGTCGTAGTCCGCCTTGGAATAATAAACTTTCGCCCCGTCACTGAAAGTGAGCGACTGAGTCGTATCGATGTAGCCGTGAGCCAATTTGTACGATCCGTCGGGATTTTGGACAACCGCCTCGCCGACCGCCTGCTGTTCTTGCAGATCCAATCCGGCAAAGGGGTCGTTGGCAAAAGCCCCTCTCATATTCCAAAGGCTTTCGTTTTCGTCCAGTCTGTATTTGCCGCTTGTAATGGAACCGTTGCTGTAATTGTAAGCCGCCGTCGCAATCGATCCGTTTTGGAGAAGATACGTCGCATTGGGAGCGCTTGATTTCGCCGTCGCCGAAACCACGCTGTCGTTCGACGAAACCGCTTGTTTGACGAGATAGTTCGACTGCAGCGTCATATCAAAGGTCATATTGTACAAATCGAGGAGCAGGCTGTTCATCGAACGATAATCGTCTTGTTGCCATTGCAGCAGTTGTCTTTGCTGCTGCATCTGCGTAAGCGGGATGCGCTCGGCCGCCATCAATTTTTCCACGATGCTGTCGACGTCGATACCGCTCGCCAAGCCGAACGTGCGCAACGGATTGGATGAAGTGATGCCGGTGAGCGAGGAACTGATTCCAGAAACCGAATCGGCCATACCGAATCGCCTCCTTTATTTTGAGAGCTGTCGATTTTATCTCGAAAGATAAGACTCTCCTCCGTTTGGAGGATCGGATCGGGTTTAGACCTTTTTGTCCACAAGAAAACCGATGGACTCCAAAGTCGCCGCATACATGTCCAGAAACTTTTTCGGCGGAATCTCGCGGATCACGTCTCCGGTGTCCGTATCGACGACTTGGACATAGTATTCGTTCAGTTTCTCGTGCAGAACAAAATGAAGATCAATATGGTGCGGGATCATCACTTGGTTCAGCGCGTTGACCGCCTTCCGCAATTCGTCCTTGGTTGCCGTTGGTTGCTCTTGTTGTTCATCCTTGCGGAAGTTTGGACCGACAACATGATCCGCAATCTTCAGTTGAGCCACATGCGGCAGCGTTTGAACATCCACTCCGGAAGCTCGTTCAACTGCAAACCCCACGATTTTCCCTCCAGTGAAGTCATTCTACTGATTATATCGGCCTGAAGGAACGTTTTGTTTAGCTTTTCAGGACTGATCTGACATTTGAATTATTAAGCTATCAAACGTGATTAAGTGCCATGGTTCGAGAATCTTAACCCTATTCATTCCTTCTCTTGCCTCGCGTACAAAAATAGCAATCTCCCAACAAAATAAGGGAGAATGCCTTCATTTCAATGCGAACTGATTAGGAAAACTTTTAGTGTAAGTTGATGATTTAGTGAACAATAAGAATTAAAGTATTGACGTTCGTTAAATTTCATCACTTTTCATCAGGCATTCACATATTTTAAAATCCAGTTCCGTATCAATATCAAAAGAATGTTCTTTATCCATGACAAAACCAATGGTTTGCTCTGTGACAAATGTCTCGTGCTTTAATAAAAAATTTCGTTTCGCAATATAAATCGCCCCATTAAGGGCATAAATTTTATTTGCATCTTGCCTACGGGCGACTGTCATCCCTTCGACAAACGGATGTAAAAGTGATTGTTCATCCAATGTGTACATCCAATAAGGGGGTTTATCAACCTCAACGACGGAAACACAGGATTCCGAATGATTTTCCATTAAATATTCAATACAGCGATCGATATCCTCATGTGTTCTTAAAGGCGATGTCGGCTGCAATAGCAGGATATACTCATAATCCGGAAAAAACTGCATGGCATGCAGGACAGGTTGAATTCCAGGCGTTGTATCCTCTGCAAGTTCTCTAGGACGAACAAAAGGAACTTCACATCCCCATTGTTTCGCCATCGCGATGATCTCTTGGTCATCTGAAGAAAGAATGAAACGATCGATGTATTTCGATTTTTTCGCTTCCTCAATGGTCCAAGCGATTAACGGTTTCCCGGCCAATGGTTTTATATTTTTCTTTAATACTCCTTTGGAGCCGCCTCGCGCCGGAATGATCGCTAGAATGGAATGGCCATTAATCATTTAAATACCTCCGAAAATTCAACCTTTGCCCTTTCATAATCCCCCAATTGGCCAATATCGATCCAATATTCTTTTATTGGATAAACGTTCGTCGTTTGCTGATGGCTGATTAAGGAAGTGAACAATGCGGGCATGTCGTAATATGTATTTTTGGGTACATATTGAATAACGCCGGGATCTAAAACATAGATACCCGCATTGACAAAAAAGCGCTGCTTCGGCTTTTCTATGATGTTTGTAAGTTTATATCCTTCGGTCTCTATGACACCGTATGGGATTTGTACCTCGTATTCTCGAACGCTTAAGGTCGCGATCCCTTTAGAGTCCTCGTGGAATTCTAATAATTTTCTAAAATTAATTTTAGTTAATATATCCCCGTTCATGACAATGAAAGGCATTTCTGGCGGTTCCGGAAGAAGCGATAAAGCCCCCGCAGTCCCCAGTCTTTTTTCTTCAATGATATAATCGATTGAAATTCCCCATTTCGCACCATCACCAAAGTAATCCATAATCATATCTTTTTTATAATTAACAGATAAGAGAAAACGATAAAATCCTTGTTCGATAAAATTTTCAATAATCGTCTCTAATATGGGTTTTGAACCGACTTTCAACATGGGCTTTGGGACATCATTGGTCAATGGTTGGAGCCTTGTCCCTAATCCCCCGGCCATGAGTATGACTAAATTGTCTTTTTGTTTAAGGTTCAACAAATCATCGGCAAAGTAAATATTAACAACCCGTTTTTTATGGTCCACAACCGGTATCTGGCGTAAACGTTTTTTATGAAAGATCGACATGATTTTGTATTCAGAATCATCTGTCGTGACATAGACCGGATTTCTGTTCATAATCCTTTCAACAACATCATCGATTGCGATGCCCGACAGAATACCGCGACGAATATCTCCGTCGGTCACCGTTCCCAAAATCTGTGATCGATCATTGACAACGACGGCAAATTGGCTCGCTGTATCATTAATAAGCTTCATGGTTTCAAAAATTGTTTGATCCGGTTTGATAAGTAGGCTTAACCATTTTTCCATGTTTATCTCATCTCCCTTGCCGGGACTCCAAACGCTTTTTTGTTGTCGCCAATATCCCGAATCACCAGTGCCCCCGCTCCAATTAAGCAATGATTTCCAATACGAATGTTTTGGATGACGGTGGCACCCGTCCCTACATGCGTTTCATCGCCAATCCAAACAGATCCCGACAGCGTCACGCCCGGCGCAAGATGGACGTGGTTACCGATTTTACAATCATGATCAATAGACGCCTTTGTATTTACAATGGTATTTTCACCAATGAGACAACTGGCCTGCACAACCGCACCTGCCATAATTTGTGCGCCTTCTTTTAACTTGGCGTTTGGTGAAATCACTGCGGAGGGATGAACAACGGTTAAAAAGGAATAACCTTTTGATTTAAAAAAATTAAATATTCTTTTTCTTGTATTTGTGTTTGTGACGGAGCCAATGGCATTGACTAATTGGATGTCCTCAGGATTAAACTTGTGGACGACGTCATGATCATCGCCAATATAGGGAAGCTGATAGGGATTGTTTTCCTCAGCCGGTGCTGAATATCCCACAATGTCTTTTTTCTGCAAAAGCAGCAAATCGATTAACACCTTGGCATGTCCGCCATTTCCTAAAATAACAACCGGTTTGGAACACATTGGTTAATAACCTCATCTTCTTCATAGTCTTTATCAGCAGGCGTACCGATAAGATCCCAAAAATAATAGGGCTCGATGCCAGATCCCGGCCGTTTGACGGTTAGATTATCAAGGGTAAATCGCTCACCTTTTTTAATTGATTTTGCCGCAACTAAACTTTTCCTTGTTACGGCTTTGTTTTTCAGCTCTCGTTCCGTCGGTGTTTTGCTTTTTTTACCAAGGGCTTTTTCAACGATGCGGATCGATTGGATCATATCCTTTAATTCTTCAGGCTCTAACGATGCTCGGTGATCAGGTCCCGGCAATGTCTTATCGAGCGTAAAATGCTTTTCAATGATCTCAGCGCCTTTGGCCACCGCGGCAATCGGTACAACAATTCCTTCAGTATGGTCCGACAATCCAATGGGAAGATGAAACTCTTCTTTTAAATCATCCATGGCGTTCAAATTGACTTCTTCATAGGGGGTTGGATATTCGGTCGTACAATGTAAAAGGCTTACTTTTTCTTTCAACAACATGTTGGCTTCCTTTGTTTGGTAAAAACGTTTGACTTTATCAAAGGATACATCGCTTTTCTTAGCAAAGCCATAAGCTAAAAACGCCAATGCGAGATGTATTTCTTCCTTAGTGGCCATCCCCGTCGATAAAATTACCTTCACACCATACGAACCGATTTTATGTAAATATGGGGCGTTTGTAATTTCCCCAGATGGTATTTTTATCGTCTTTAATTGCATTTCTTGAATTAAAAAATCTACACTTTCAAAATCGAAAGGTGTAGATAAAAACACAATGCCTTTGTTATCGCAATATTGCTTGAGCTTTTTAAAGTCTGCATAACTTAACTCTAACTTTTTCAGCATTTCATATTGGGATGAGGAATTTCCCATATTCCTTATTTGATATTCGGCCTGCTGAGCCGACTTTGTAACCAAATTTTCGGCTTTAAATGTTTGAAACTTAATCGCATCAGCCCCCGCCTCGACTGCTGCATCCACTAATTGACGGGCCAAGTCTAATGAACCGTTGTGATTTACGCCGGCTTCCGCAATGATAAAAGAATTATTCATACCCACTCTCCATCATAAAATTCTTTAGGTTCAATTGGTAAACTTGTATATTTTAATATATTTGTTATTTTTTTAGATGACTGCCCATTCCCGAAAATCTCGTATTCAATCTCTGGTTTAAATTCATAATGCAAAGCTTGATTAATCGCTTCTTTGATTTCTTCAACGCTTGGTGCACAATCAAATACAGAAGGTGGTCTCATTCTCCCTTTTTGCCTCATCCCAATATTGACCGTAGGAGTTTTCAAATACGGGGCTTCAATAATACCGCTCGAAGAATTTCCAATGACGACATTGGCATACTTAAGTAAACTTAAATATCGCAATTGACCTAAAGAAGCGAAAATCTTTCGTTTATTTGGTTGTTCGCCGACAAATGCATTAAATCGTTCATTGATCTTTCTACCCTGCTCGTCCGCATTGGCTTTCGTAAAAATGATCGTGGCTTGATTAAACCACCTTAATGCTTCGAGGATTTCTTCCGTTCCTTCTATCGGATTGTGAGACCATGTCGTCGGGTGATGCGTTACTAACAGAAGCGGTTCTTCCAATTTAATGCCTAATGACCGCTCCAATTGTTTTTTTGTTAACAACTGCAATTTCATAATATTTTCCACGCCGAGGGCCCCAACGTTATATACACGGCTAGGATGTTCACCTAATTGAATAACCCTTTTTCTATAAACTTCCGTAGCCACAAAATGTAACTGACTCATTTTAGTTATCGAATGTCTTATGGCATCATCATACGCGCCATAAGTTATCTCTCCGCCATGAATATGGGCAATAGGAATTTTGGCGATCAGCGCCGCTTGAGCGGCTGCTAATATTTCAAACCGGTCTCCCAATAAAACTAATATATCGGGCTTTAGGCGATCGAGTGCATCGGCAAAACCAATAGTCCCTAAACCCAACGATTTTGTAATTCCGACTGGTGTATCACTAGATAACAGCATTTCAACTTTTGCGTTAATAACAAAACCGTCTTCCTCGATTTGCTTGTATGTGAACCCAAACTCCGGCGACAAATGCATGCCCGTCGCAATAATCTGCAGTTCCAAATCGGGGTCGGACTGTATTTCTTTCATCAACCAATATAAAAGACCATATTCCGCTCTGGAGCCTGTGACAACACATATTTTCCTTTTATCCATCGATATCTTCACCTAAGTAGGAACTGCTAGGAACATTCACAATTTGATGCTGTAATTTTTCCGTAACCGATAAATCCGCTTTAGGATAATGCTTAAAAGGATCCAAGAGATGGAGCGGCTTCCAAATCGGTCTGGACATCACGTGATAATCATTTAATGTCTGCAAAACTTCATCAATGCTGTACTTTTTATCATCAAAAATCAACGTCTGTAACCAGTAATTGCTTTTTGCATAATGAGGTTCTTTAAATAATTTAATGCCCTCATAATCCGCAATGAGTCGCTCATATTTATGAACAAGTCGACGCTTTTTATCAATAAAATCATCTAAATGTTCAAGTTGCGCGCATCCCAGTGCCGCGTTTAGATTGGGCATCCGGTAGTTATAACCAACCTGATCGTGCTCATATTTCCAAGGGTGGGGAAGCTTAGCGGTGGTGGTCAGATGTTTGGCATAATCGGCTAACTTTTCATCATTGGTCAAAACAGCGCCTCCGCCGCCGGTTGTGACGATTTTATTCCCGTTGAAACTCATGGCAGAAGCTTTTCCGAAATTCCCCGTATGAATCCCTTTATAATAGGAACCCAGCGATTCTGCGGCATCTTCAACCATGATCAAATGCCATCGTTCACACAAATCTAACAAGGGATCTAAATCAACGGGATGGCCAAATGTATGCATCGGAACTATTGCCCGTATGATCCTGCCGGTTTTTTTATTGAAACAAACATCCTGCTTTACTACCGCGATATCTTTTAAATAATTTTCAAGTGTAAATGGATTAATGCCCAACGTTGTATCTGAAACATCCACAAAGTGCGGGACAGCTCCGCAATAAACAACCGCATTTGCCGTGGCGACAAAAGTTAAGGATGGAATCAACACTTCATCATTGGGCTTAACTCCAACAATCTTTAATGCGATATGAAGCGCCGCAGTTCCGTTGACCACAGCCACAGCTCTTTTTACTCCGGTGAACTCGGCCAACATCCGTTCAAATTGATCGACATATCTCCCAACAGACGAAACCCATCCCGTCTTTATACAATCCAATACATATTTTTCTTCATTTCCGATAAAAGTCGGTTCATGCAGCGGCAAAATATCTTTGTCTGGATAAATGTTTTTAATTTTTTTTGCCAAATCGATTAAAACATCATTCATATATTGTAAACATCTGCCTTGTATCGGGATAAATTCTTTTCATCTGTAAACCATTCTATGGTTTTTCTTAAACCTTTTTTAAACCCTTCTTTACCGGCGTATTTCGGCATCCACCCCAACAGCTGTTTGGCCTTTTGATTGTCCGCCCACAATCTCTCGACTTCACTTTTTTCCGGGCGAATCCGCGCATTGTCCGTTTCAATTTCAATATCTACGCCCATGATCTCAGCAATATAATGCGCCGTTTCACCAATGGATACTTCAAAGTTACTGCCGATATTGATCACCTCACCGATTGAACGATCACTGTTCATGACAGATATAAATCCTTCTACCGTATCTTCTATATAATTAAAATCACGCGTGGGGTGAAGCGAACCCAGTTTGATTTTTCGCATGCCTGATGCCAGCTGGGTAATAATCGTCGGAATAACAGCCCTTGCTGATTGCCTCGGCCCATATGTGTTGAAAGGACGGATAATCGCAACGGGAGTCTCAAATGAATAATAAAAAGACATGGCCAACTGATCGGCCCCGATTTTGGACGCGGAGTAAGGAGATTGCCCCTGAAGCGGGTGGGCTTCATCAATAGGGACATACCGTGCAGTTCCATAGACCTCACTTGTAGACGTATGAACCACCTTTTGAACATCCAATTCCCGGGCTGCTTGAAGAATGTTTAATGTGCCCTTGATATTTGTATCAACATAGGTGTCAGGCGAATGATAGGAATAGGGGATCGCGATGAGTGAAGCGAGGTGCAAAACGGCATCACAACCCGTCATGGCTTTTTTAACACCATGTGGATCCCGTATATCCCCCGAAAACACTTCTATCTCATCACGGATTTCCTTTGGCGATTCATCCAACCATCCCCAGGAATTAAAGGAATTATAATAAACGAAAGCGCGGACATTATACCCCCGTCTAACCAGCGTTTCTGTAAGGTGTGAACCGATAAACCCGTCGGCGCCCGTTACTAATATTTTTTTATCTGTTAGATCCATTCCGATCACCTTGATGATATAATGAACTCTTTTAATCAATTCCGTTGATTTTTTTCTTTAACTCGCAATAGGCAGGATATATGAGAGAATGATTTCGATTGCATTCGAGCAAGAAATTGCGATACGCCTGAACCACTTTCAAACCTTTTTCAGAAATATTTTTATGAAAACGATATCTTTGAACACTCTTCAATTGTAACTCCAATTGAACGCGCCCCATTGGCTTTATAAAAACGCGGAAGTATGGATTTTCATGCAGTTTTTTGAACGAGTCATCCAATTTTGCGAAAAGGCGTTCCAACTCCGAATCACGGCCTGACATGGCGCACGCCTCTATGTCATTTAAGATGGCCATCAATTTATGGCATGCCGTTTGAAAATTATTTAGCGCTTGAGCCATTTCGCTTTGGCGTTGCCGAACCACGTTTATGTCATAATGATTGGTCGTTTTAAACCAACCGTTTTGAACAACGGGCGTTTTCAGTATCTCGGCAATAACGTTTGACAAAGGTCTAAATTGTGTCCCTTCGATTTTTGCGCCACCAACAGTTGTGTTAATCACCTTCGTGTTTTTATTATGCAAAATATACATTTCCATTTGTTTGCGCATTTGAATAAATAATTCATTGGTGTACACTTGTTTACCATCCGTGCTTTCCACCGTGATCTCCGTTTTGTCTATTTTCGTCGCTTGGTAAGAAAGTTTCCCCGTTTTACTGCCATCCGCATAATTCTCGCCACTTTTATAAGCGAGGTTTTGACCGACGAGAATAATTGGATTAAAGCCTAGCAGGAACAAAACCTGCAAGGTGATCACGGCTATGGAAGGGGCATCGTTTACTTTTAAATATTGAGTAGATTTTTCCAAATAATAGGAGGAAACGCTATCTTGCGTGGTCAGCATATGCAATTTAATGCCTTTGTACTTTTGCAAAGTCTCGAAGCCAACGCTGCTTCCGAAAACCAGCGGAATTTGCCTAGTCATTTCCTCCGGAATTTCTTCAAAAATATATTGGTTTTTCTCCGAAGGATCATATGAAAAAGTCGCATGGGGAAATATGCCGTTTTTTAATAGGGCGTTAATCGCCGAACCGACCGAAAAAATATAGGCCAATCCGTTTTCTTTTATATAACGCAGGTTTTCCAATTCCTCATTCAGCGAAGGACCGGCGGAGACGATAATCGCCGGTTTGTCTTTAAAAATATCTTTATCAACATCATGCAATATATTTGGCGTTTTCAGCACTTCGGGGAAATTCATAACGCTGTTAAACGTCCAACGCTTCTCGAAAGCCAAATCCGTATGTAAAGCCGATCTTTGACTTCTAACGTGTTCTTTAAAATCATTGATAAAGCCTTTATAAAGTTCCGGATAAAGCCGTTCATAGCTGGGCAAAACAACTAATAAAATATTGCCGTTCAGTTGCCCGGCAAACCGATTTAAAAAGTTCAGCCGCTCACCCACACTTGTTTCGACAAACAGATTTTTTAAACGCCGCAGCGGCAGATCGTCTAATTTTTTATGGCACATATAATGATAAAAGTTTGCGGGTACCGGTTCATATAAGGTAAAGTCGATATCCGGGTGTTTTCCCAAAAACGCCTCAACGTGATACCCCAATCCCAAACCGTAAAAAAAGACGTGATCATATTGGGAAACGTCATCTTCATATTTCCCAACGATTTGCTCGGCTTCTTGTTCAGGATTGTATTTGCTATGTAAATAATAAAATTTCCCGTTCGATTCCACCTGTAAAGTCGGTGAACCGGATTTCGCATTCACGACTTGGACCGGTTCCTTTTGCAAATTGGATTCGTTTTGACGGAAATATTCCCGCACCGAACGATAGTTTTTCCGCAGAAAATTGATATTATCAATTAACATTCGGACGCTTCCCCTCTTGATCGATTGTCTCTGATGCCGCCGTTTTTAATGATTCCATAATCGGATAGATTTCATATTGCAAAATATCGGCGAGAAGAATAATATCTCCGCTTTGCAGAGCGTTCTCAAGTTCCGGCAACGTATTTTGAATATCGGCGACAGCCAACACATATTGGTCCCAATTAGAAGGTCTATACGTAAGTCGATCAACGGAAGTAACCAGCGCTTGGATCCATTCAATGCCCTCCAACCATTGATTAAATTTCGCCCAAGATTCTTCCGCAGGGCCCGTATAAAACTCATTAATCAGCGCTTTCATCTCAGGCAAAGCGCGGTTTAAATATTCTTCCAACGAATAAAGGGATTCCAATACATGTTGCTTGACAGGTTGAAAAACCGCTTCCACTGAGCCGATTTTGCCAATACGATCCGACAGATAGGTTTCAAAATCATCATAAACGGCGACGCCGTCCACGATCAGATGGCTGAAAACGTCATCGGTCATTTGTACTTCTTCTTCTATTTTTTTTATGATGGAAAGGATGTCTTTTTTTTCATCCTTAAACTGGTAACACTTTTTTTTAATAACTAACTGCACGCGAACATCCTCCCTCAACGGATTCGCTATACCCATCTAGTATAATTATCGACAAAAAAAGACGTGTTGTTAAGAGGAAGAGGCCATGCGTGCATCACTGTGATGAGAAAATCGCTCTATGCAGCCGAAAAACTCCATAAATTGAGCGAATTAAGAAAGGACGGCCGTCTTAAATAACAGCCGTCCTTTAAATGTATTACCGGAGAAGTTGAAGAACGCCTTGGGGAAGCTGATTGGCTTGAGCCAGCATCGCTTGCGCAGCTTGGTTGAGAATGCTGTTCTTCGTGAATTCGGCCATTTCTTTCGCCATATCGACGTCGCGGATACGCGATTCCGCAGCCGTCAAGTTTTGCGAAGACGTGCTCAGGTTATTGATGGTGTGCTCCAGACGGTTTTGATAAGCGCCGAGTTTGGATCTTTCGGTGGAAACCGTGTTGATGGCGTTATCAATGGTGGTGATAGCTGCTTCAGCACCGGATTGGGTCGAAATATTAATACCGAACGCACCCTTAGTGCCGCTTGCCAAAGCCGCATCAGCCGCCAATACTAATTTTCCGCTGCCGTTATAATAGCCAGCTCCTGAAGCACCTGCTGCATTATAGGTAGCGATAGAATTTCCACTGGCATCAACCAAATCATTACCGCTTGCGGTATAGCTTGTACCAACTTGTAAGGTGTCGGCACTTAATTCAGCAATAGAAAGGGTAATGTTTTGGCCTTCATTAGCGCCGATATGGAACGTTCCAGTGAAGCTGCCATCCAGCAACGTTTTGGTGTTAAATTGGGTATCTTTTGAAATTCGCGTAACTTCAGCAGCTAATTGATCCATTTCTTTTTGCAGTTGCGCACGATCTTGATCCGTGTTCGTGTCGTTGGCAGCTTGGACAGCCAGTTCGCGCATCCGTTGAAGAATGCTGTGCGTTTCGTTCAGAGCACCTTCAGCAGTTTGGATGAGCGAAATGCCGTCTTGGGCGTTTTTCGTAGCCATGTCCAGGCCGCGGATTTGGGCGCGCATTTTTTCAGAAATAGCAAGACCGGCAGCGTCGTCCGCCGCGCTGTTGATGCGCATGCCCGAAGACAGTTTTTCCAGCGATTTTTGCACGGCGTTGTTGTTCACTGACAATTGGCGCAACGTGTTCAACGCCGCAATGTTGTGGTTGATGATCATCGCATCGTTCCTCCTTGAATCGTTATCCCACATCCGTGTGGTGTTGTTTTCCGAAGGCGGCCGCACTTCAAGAAAACTGATTTCACTTTTTATATCGTCCGGTCCTCTGGAAAGTTTAACAGCCTGCTTAAAAAATTTTTCCCGTTTTTGCCGCCATTTCAAGAAAACAGCGCCGGGAAAACGTATGCCGATTCAAAACGTCCTGTTTTGGATGAATCCGTTGTCCGTCGTCTATTCCGAACCTTTCAATCTCTTGAGCGCTTGAATGGCGTTCGCAGACAAATCCGTTGCCGCCGCTTCATCATTGGCTTTCTTAATTTCCAAGTAGATTTCCTTGCGATGAATGTCAACGTCGCGCGGTGCACGAATGCCAAGCTTCACTTGGTCGCCGTCGATCGCCAAGACTTCGATTTCGACGCGATCGCCGATCATGAGGGATTCATTTGTTTTTCGCGTCAGAACGAGCATGCGAATCCCCCTTTCGCCGGACGGTCCCCTGTTCGTCCACCAATCGGTGTGCAGCCCGATAGGTTGTCCCCTCCAACACCACTTGTTTTCCGATCCTCTTTCGCGTATTGACGACGACCGGTGCGACGAGGTTTGCCGTCGATTCCGAAAACGGCTCTTTCACGGTTAAAATGACGTAAACCGCAACGTCTTTTTCCGACTCTAACTCCAGCTGTTCAATCGCGGCATCATTGAGCCTGAATTCATATTCGGGAAAAAAAACGAAAGGATCGGCGGTCACGAAGGCCAGCGCCGGAGTCTTTACGGATTGCATGATGAAAAAAGGCGAGTCTTCCGCGAGCGGCAAAAAAAGAAAGGCCGTTTCATCGGGGAAACCGGGAATGCCCTGGGAAAACACCACCGTTTCACGCGCATCCGCTTCCACTGTGCCGAAATATTTCGTCTGAAGTTTCATCGTCTCACTCCATAAACATCAAAGGATTGAAACCTCGCACGTTCATGTTTCTTTTGAAACATTCCACGTCCAAAACCATGAAACGTGGCATATGAATAAAGACACATCTTGAATAGATGATTTGAAAAAGAATGCAGAACAAATTTTTCTATAGCAGAACCCTTTCATCCGTTCCCCAGGCGCCGCTCATATTTGCAAAGTGTTCACGCCGGCGCCTCAACCGTAGAGATCAATCTTGCCGCCGACGACATCGATCGTCAGAGCAGGATATTGGATCATGTAAATGGTGACGCTCCCGGGGCGGTAGTCAAAACGGGGCGGAACAGTGGTCACTTCGATTTCGGGTCGATGCGTCTGCCAGCGGATATCAAGCGTTCCCGGCTGCCCGTTGATTTTGACCGCCAAAGCCGGAGGGACGTGGCCGGTGTCGTACGTCCCATGGCGTTCGCTGTTCTCGATCGCTTGTTTGACGATCGGATTGCCCGGCTTTTCAATCCGCATCAGCTCATCTCCCTGTTCAGCCCGGCGGGCGATGCCTTCAAGCACGGCCTCTCTTCCCGCCTCGGCCGCTTCGCGATTGCGGACGATCGCGGATTTCAAATCGAGATTATGCCACGCCTCGGTCTGGTCGATCATGACTTTTCCTTGCGTGCGCTGAATAGTCATTTCCGCCTTCGGCTGGCGAATGGACATCTCACTATGCCCGAACGTCGGATCCAAACTCGCCCGCTGCGTACGGATCCCAATTCTCCCCATCACCGAATGCATGACGAGATGTGGCAAGTCCATAGGACCACCTCCCCTAAAAAATTGTGTCGGGCCTCCCGCGGAGTGCAGATCGCTCATAGCGTCAAACAATGCTTTTCACCATTGTCGTACTAAAATTTATACCATTGAATGAAAAGGTGGCTGTACCGAGCCGAGCGCCGGAATATCTTTCTCTTTGCCGCAAAATCTAGGCAATTTGAAATGGGCACGACGTCAGTCCGTTCTCGGAGCGCCTTTCCCATCCTCCTGCAATCCAAGTATTGAAATGGTGCACAACAAGCACCCGTTTCCCCGCGAATAGACAAAAAGCGATCGGCAGGGCGATCGCTCGAATAGAGTTTCAGAATGAATTATATAGACGAAGCCGAACACGGAGGGCGCGCGATCCGGTTATATCATCGCCGCAAAATAAAACCCAAACAGGTTGCGGTGAAAGCGGCTGACGCCGAAACGCTTTACAGCAAGAGGGCTCGATCCAGACCTACAAACCTAGATAAACGGGATCCGTTATTTGAGAAAGTCGACGAGGCTCGGCTGAATGATGCGCGAACCGACCGCCAGCGCGGCACGATGCATATTTTCTTGGTTCAAATAGTCGACCAATACGGTTTCAAAGTCGGCGCCTTCATTGTTGGCCATGATGTTTTCAGCGATGAGTTTTTGGTTGCTGATGCGGTTGTCGATCATGTCGATGCGGTTTTCCCGAGCGCCGAGTTCGGCGCGGGCATTCACGATCGCATCGGTGTGCGCGTCGATTTTATCGAGGAAAGCGCCGATTTCCGTCCCGCTCGATCCATCTTTCAACAAGGCGTTTTCCAGATCGGTAAGGTCGTCGAACAGCTGCTGCGGGAACGCCTCCGCCGGGTTGACGTTCACGGCGATTTTGACCCCATCGTTCACTTCGATGAGAACGTCCCGCGGATTCGCGCCGTAGTTGGTGGTCACGGTGCTCGGCGTACCGGGGGCACCGTCTGTCAGCGTCACCGGCGGGTTGGACGTTTGCGTGCCGTTGAAAATGTATTTTCCGGCCACTTTCGTGTTCGCGATCGTCACGAGCTGTTCTTTCAATTGGGCGATCTCTTTTTGTATGTTTTTCCGTTGATCATCGGTATAGGTATCGTTGCTCGCTTCGACGGTCAAGTCGCGGATGCGCTGCAACACTTGAGTGGCTTCATCGAGCGCTTCATCCGAGCTGTCGATCCAATTGTGCACTTCCGACATGTTGCGCTCAAACTGTTCCACGTGGGCCACATCCGTCCGATACTGAATGCCGAGCGTCGCGACGACCGGATCCTGCGACGGGCGCGTGATTTTTTTGCCCGTGAAGAGCTGTTGCTGCAAATCGGCCAATTTGCTGTAACTGTTGTTAATCTGGCGGAGCAAGTCCTGCGATAACATGGTTTGCGTCACGCGCATCGTTCTCACCTCTTTCGCTTGATCTTCCGTAGCGGTTTGCCATGAATCCGACCCGTCAGACATGGATCGAAATACACAGATCGGGCGCCAGGTGCCAAGCTTTGTCTTTTTAGGCACCCGCGGTCATCACGGAAGCACGTTTCACCCAAAAAGATCGAAGGCATCGGGCAAGGGTATCCTCTGCGGACAGGTGCGGCTTTTTCAGATTGTGCTCATGCCCCCATGCTCTGCTGCTATATACGACCATTTGATCGATCGTCAAACCGCTTGATCGCCATCCCTCTTGACTCTTTTATTGCGTCATCTAGCGAGAGCTTATTGCCCCATCTTGTTCACGATGGTGTCGAGCATCTCGTCGATGACAGAAACCATGCGGGCGGCGGCATTGTAAGCGTGCTGATATTGGATCAAATTCGTCATTTCTTCGTCGAGCGACACGCCGCTCACCGATTGCCGGCGCTGATCGGCCGTCGTTTGCAACGTTTCGCTGTTCGCTTTCATGCGGTTCGCCGCTTCGGCGTTGACACCCATCTGGCCAATCATGCTTTGCAAAAAGCCTTTTAGCGTCGTCGTGACGGTTTCCGTCGTGCCGCCGTTTTGGACCGTAAACGTCATCGCCTGGTTGGCCAATACGTCCGCCAAAGCCAAGGCCGTTTCGTTGTCGCCGTCGCCGTTGGAAACGCCGCCCGTGCCGCCGGCCGCCGCAATATTGTTCACGGAATCTTTGATCGCTTGATCCAAATCAATGGCCGCGGCCGCGCCTTTCACGTCGGTCAGCGGGGCAAAAAAGTCGTTGCCGGTCGGTACGGTTCCGTCGCTCGCCGTTAAACCGAAGCCGGTTTCGTGGACAGCGTTGAACGCATTGACCAAGTTATACGCCATTTGATCCAGCGCATTCAACATGTTCGGATAATCGATGCTGTAGCTTTCGACCAAACCTTGCAAAGCGCCGCCGACGGAAAATGGATCGATCGCCGTTCCGTTCACCGAAAGCGACGGCGGATCACCGCTAAAATCGACGTTGAAGGTGCTTGCCGTCAAGTTTTGTCCGTCGACGAGGGTGATTGTCTGCACCGCACCGGATGAATCGGTCGCCGTCATCGTGATGGTGTATTTCCCCACAGCGCTGGCCGGCGCCAACCCGCCGCTCGGCACCGTGGTGACGTTGACGTTGACATATTGAGACAATTCGTCGACCAATTGGTCGCGCGCATCATAAAGATCGTTCGCGGCGTAGCCGTTCGGTTCGATCTCTGCGATTTGCTTGTTGATTTGATTAATCTGGTCAAGCAGCGCGTTGATTTTATTGACATCGACGCCGATTTCCGTTTTGATGTTGTCGCGGTTTTGGTTGAGCGACGCGGACAAATAATGAAAAGTATCCACGACCGTTTGGCCGCGTTGGCGTACGACGGAGCGCGCCCCGGAGTTTTCGGGGGTGTCGGCGAGATCCTGAAGCGACTGCCAAAATTGATCGAGAACTTTAGACAAACCTTGATCGGTCGGTTCATTCATGACATCTTCCATTTGGCTCAAAGCGTCGCTTTTGGCCGACCAATAACCGACCTTTGTCGTTTCTCCGCGGTACTGCAGGTCGATGAAAGCGTCGCGAATGCGGGAGACGCTGCTCGCTTCCACGCCCGTTCCGATTTGACCGGGTATGCGCGGTTGGTTAAAACCGATGGCCGGATACGGCAACGTTGTTTGAAAATCGACCCTTTGCCTTGAATAGCCGGGCGTATTGGCATTTGCGACGTTGTGTCCGGTCGTCTGGATCGCCGCCTGTTGCGTAAACAGCGCGCGGCGCACGGTTTCTAAAGTGGCGAAGGTGGAAAGCATGGCGAACCTCCTAACGGGATGGTGCTGAAAGTGACATGAACGAGTTCCTAAACGATGTGGTTATGGCTTGACCCGACGGTGAACCGTTTCTGAGATCCGAACGGAAAGTCTTCGTTTCAGTCGTCCAGCATGACAGCCGTCCGCTCCAGAAAATCGCGAAAAGATTGGTGCCACGGTCAAGCCCGTGTATCAAAACGGGACAGCGTCGGTATATCCGTTTCCTTCTCTGCTCTCGGATGTTTGTAAGTCGGTGATTTCAAAGCGGGCAAGAACAACTTTTGATTGAGCTCAACCCATTCCAGCGATTGTTT
This sequence comes from Caenibacillus caldisaponilyticus, assembly GCF_002003465.1. Classification (GTDB taxonomy): domain Bacteria; phylum Bacillota; class Bacilli; order Bacillales; family Sporolactobacillaceae; genus Caenibacillus; species Caenibacillus caldisaponilyticus. The sequence continues at coordinate 105,122 of NZ_BDDQ01000002.1, forward strand.
CAAAAGATCTTGATTCAAATCGTTCTGGGCTTTTAGATGAAACACCTCGTGGGCAAGCGCCTTTTGCAAGTCGCGAAGTCGCTCCCGCTCCTCTTCAGGCGCCGCCTCGATCAGCGCGCTGAACGTCGCTCGTTCTCCCGGCAAGCCGGTCGCTTCCTCAACCAAACGCATGCGTTTTTGTTCCAGCTGGGACAACCGTGCCGTCTCCGCCTCTTCGCGGTTGATGATGCGGTCAAGGGTCTTAAAGTCGCCCTTTATCACGGCATCCGTTTTTTCTTTGGCGAGCGCATTCAGCGTCCGGTGAATGGCCACCATTTCCTCGATGATCTGTGCGATCGCTTCGGTCACGGCGATCAAGGCCTCCTAACGTTTTTCCAATAAGCGATCATTTTTTCGGCGACCGCTTTATGATCAATGGTGTATTGCCCCGCGTCAATCCGCCGCTTCAACGCGTCCACTTTTTCCGCGCGCTCAGCGGCGATCCGGTCCTTTCCCTGGAGTTCAAGAGCCTCTGAAGAAATCTCGATCCGGTCGCGGTTCGCCGCTTCGCGGGTTTCCGTTTCCGGACGCCTGCCGGCCAGTTTTTGATATGTTTGAACGGCGTTCACGCCGCGCGGTTGTTCGATTTTCATCGTCTCACCTCACTGTTCCGGACTGCGGTCCATGTGTTCGTCCGACGTCTGCCACTAAACTTTTCGTGACCTCATGGAAAGAACCATCGCTTAAAATTTTGCGCTTTGGCGGCTCAAAGTTAATACACCAGGACAGTCGGTTCCCTATTTAATAAAACCATGCGGTCCATCGGCCGATTGCTGCCCTGCGCATGCATGTCCCCGTTTTTGTTAACGCTCACCCGTCGGCACGATCACCGGCATTTTTGGCATCAGCCGAACAGACTCTGGCGATTGCGACCGCTTTTTTGAATCTATAACTTATATCGGCCGTTTCAGCGGAATGTTTAACCGCCTTCCGTTCAACTCCCGACAACGCCGAAACGCCTCACCATCCGCTGCAGTTTATCGCCTTGTTCGGGGCTTCTTGAAGACGCGATGACAGCACAATCCGAGCCCGTAAGAAGCGGTAACCGAAACGCCAGCGCCATAAAATAAGGAGCTGGGTTAATCGCGTCGCTTTCGTCCCTTTCTCATGTATCACGCGCCATGATTCGGATCACTACAATACGTTACAGCCGCTCCGCGCCGGCGTATTCCTGGTGTACCGGACCCGCTCCGCGTCTTGTCCTCTTGCGGCGTTTCTTTATCTCAAATCGGCTTCATGGCCCTGGGTATAATACGTTTTAAACGGTTTTTTCTCTTTCATCTGCTGTTCCTCGTCGGCTTCCAGCCGGGCCAGATCTTTTTTCAGCCGGCTGGCGCACGCCTCGCAAAGATTGCCCGTTTGGATCGGCTTCCCGCACGAAGCACAAGGATAAGCCAGGTTGACGAATTCCTTGACTTTAAGCCGGCCTTCCTTGATCCATTGAAAAATCAATTTCTCCTCGACCCCGGTCGCTTCATGAACTTCGATCACGGTCGCTTCGCGATTTTCTTTTTTGCGGATATAGCGCCACACCCGTTCGAATTTTTCTTCGAGTTCTTTGCGGCAAGACGGACAGATCGGCGACGCCGTTTTAACGAAAACTTTTCCGCACGTTTCGCAGTTGGCCAATTCCGCCATGTCACTTTCTCCTTCCTGATCCATCAAAATTTTTAGTAAAAAAGGGTTGGAATACACTCCGATCTTGATCAACGATCAGCAACGGCCGGCAAAAGGATCCGAAAAAAAGTACGCCGCAAGACAAGGTATGTAAGTGTTGGCCCAAGATTCCTTAACAAAATATAATGCCGTAAAAAGAATGGGCGGCCGGTTATGCGAATAGACTGGCGATGATGGTTCGCCACTCATGATTCGAAGCTTGAATCGATAATAACCGAACCTTGGTCCGACCATGGTGCCGTTTTCCGCACCATATGAAGCAGGCGGAAAAATCTTCTTCCAATAATGAGTATCGTTCAAATGTATCGCTTTTTCAAGATTGGCCCGCCCGCAGGAGGGTGAAGACGAGAGCTTGCTCCGAATGAATTGTCCGGCGACCGAGAGCAGGGGAACGATCAACGGGCGAGCGTCATGGAACAGATCCGCGCGGGCCGAAGCGGTGCGAGCGCGGCCGCCGCGAAACGAACGGTGGCGCCGGTCGTGTAAACGTCATCGATAATGACAAAGCCCTGCCCGCGAAAACGTTCGGCTCCCGGGGCGAGCACGAACGGATTGTCCCTTCGCGCCAATCGCTCGCGGCGCGTTTTCTTGCTTTGTTTTTCTCCGTGCCTGGGGCGCCGGAGCAGATCGCCATAGGGCACCCCTAGGAGTTCCGCAAGCCGCTCGGACTGATTGAAAAACCGAGTCGCCAGCCGCTCGGCGCTGAGCGGTACGGGAACGGGCACCAGTCCTTTAAAATGTTGACGATACAATTTGCGCCAGCCATCCAGAAATCCTTCGATCAAAACGGCATCGCCCTTGAACTTAAATCGGGCCATGATGTCGCGCATCAACCCGTTGTAAACATAAAGCGAACGGTTCATCTTCAGAACGCCGCCGAGGGGATCGGCTTCCCAAGCCGTACAGTCGCCGCACACGTTTCCTTTGACATAACGGGGATCAAGAGCAGCGAGATCCCGACCGCACACCTCACAAAGATCTTCGGTAAGCGGTTCCAATTTTTCCAAACAACGGGCGCAAAATCCGCTCCGCCCGTGCGCAAGAAGCCGCGTCCACCTGATCGCTTCTTCATAACGGGCGCCGCACCATAGACAGTTCGGCATCAAACCACCCTCCATGGTTTATAAATAGGCCACCGATTAAGCGGCTTCAACGCGAGTCATTCTGGGTGAGATTTTGACGGTATGGCGTTCATGCCGCCCGACTTCTGAGGAAAAACAACTACCCGCTCTTTTGAATGGCGCAATCTTACGAGATAGGGATAAGTTTTCATTTTCCGTTTCATATCGCTTAATGATGGAGGTTTTTGAATCATGCATGGTCGATGTCCCCGTCCGAATCGCCTCGTTCTTCGTTACGTCCGCCCCGATTCCGCAACCATTTTGCTCCTTCCCGATTCATCATGCGTATATGGCGAAGGGCGCGCATCATTTCCAACGTGATGCCATGATGAAAAAAGACGAGATCGCCGCCCGGATCGCGCGCGTCGCGGCCGACGCGTCCGCCGATTTGGACGAGCGCCCGTTCATCAAATATAGGCGCATCGGCTCCGTAGACGGCGACATCGCTAAACGGAACGGTCACTCCCCTCTCCAAAATCGTCGTCGTGGCGAGCACGGGAATCTCGCCATTTCGAAAAGCTTCCACCTTCTCATGCCGCTGCGGATCTTCCGCATGGACGCCTTCAATGGCGGCGCTTACCGTTTTTTTCAAAAGCGGCACGAGAGACTCCAGCGCGGCGATTTCCGGAACGAAAATGAAGCCGGGACGCCCGCGGGCGATCCTTTCCGCCGCCCAGCGCGCCAGTTTTTCCGGCATTCTCCTTTTGTCGAGTTGTTTTTTCCAATCGCCGATCCATACAAATCGGGGTTCGGGAAGCGGCTTTCCGTGGTAGCGGAGCGGCAGGCGATAACCCTTTAATTCGCCGTTTAAGAAGCGGCGCTTCAGGCGGCCGTCCGGCGTTGCGGAAAGATAAACGTGCACCGCGCCGTCTTTTCCAGCAAACCTCAACGCATGCGCGAACATCGGATTGGCGTGAAACGGAAAAGCGTCGACCTCGTCGATGAAAAAAAATGTCAAAGCGGCGGTAAAAACGGAGCAATTGGTGCGTGGTCGAGAGGATGAGCGGCACGTCGGCGTAAGCATCCGGGCTGCCGCCATAGAGCGTGACCGCGGCCGCATCGCTGAAAACGCGCTTCAGGCGTTTCTCCAGCTCGAGGATCACGTCCGTGCGCGGAGCGACGACGCCGACACGGAGGCCGCTTCGGAGCGCGAAGGCAATGGCTTCATAGAGCATTTCCGTTTTCCCGGCGCCGCACACCGCCCATATCAGAAAATCTTCGCGCATGCGGACCGCCTCGAGCAAGGCGGCGGAAGCCTGCTGTTGAAGATCGGACAGCCGCCCGTCCCAACGAATCTTGAGCGACCGCGGGGCATCTAGCGCCGGGGGAGGTCCGCTCCACGTCAATAATTCGGAACACGCCTTGATGACGCCCATTGAAAGGCACGCCCGACAATAATGACAGTGTTGGCCGCAACGGGCGCAACGGTATACGCCGAATTGCGCTTCATCGCGGTTTCCACAGCGCCGGCACCTTAGGTTACCCGCAACGAGCTCGATGCCGCGGTCGACCTGAATGTAACCGTGCTGAATATGGCGACGGATCATCGCTTCGGGAAACTCCCGGCATTCCTCAAATAACAATCGTCGGCCCCATAAAAAGCGCTGCAACGCCCGGTCAAACGGAAGTTCAGGCCCGGCAGCAAGCACATGGGGCTTGGACGGGCTTGAAGTGATCGCATCGGATCCGGGGAGGTTCGAGTGGCGCCATGCCGATGTCCGTTGATTGGATGCCGCCCGAACGGCGGACGGTGCTGAAGAGGGAAGGAAGCGGGACTCTGAGCCGATCGGCGGCGGCAAAACCGCACCACTAGACACGTCTTCAGAAGCCGCAGGGTCTGTCATCATGGAATGCTTTGTGACGTTCGCAGGATGTGTGGGGAGAAGCGGCGGGGAGGTCTTTGGGAGATTTTCTTCGCGATTTTCGTGGGAAAGCACGGAAGACGGCGGGGAAGGACTTTCGAAATGCAGGGAATGATCGGGGCGGGCCACTGAAGCCGCGTCGAGGCGCTTTGGCCCGCGGGCCGGCCGGAGGCCGAACCACCTCCGACCCATCAGACAGCCGATCCTTTCACGTACCAAGTGATCGCTATCGTCCCTTCACCGACATGCGTCCCGACCACCGGGCCGATATCGCTCGTATCGACTTCGACATTCGGGTATTTCTGCCGAATCTCTTCCGCGAGCGGTTCCGCCTCCTCCCGGCGGTTGGCCGTGATGACCGAAGCGCGGATCGGTTGCCCCGTCGCGGCGTCCGCCTCAAAAAGCTCCTTAATGCGTTCCAGCGCCCGCCGTTTGGTGCGCACCTTTTCAAAAGGCACGAGTTTGGTGTCTTTAAAAGTCAATATCGGTTTCATTTTTAACAAACTCCCGATCAGCGCCTGGGCGCCGGTCAATCGTCCGCCGCGGTGCAAATGATTCAAATCGTCAACCATAAAATAAGCTTTGACGCCGCGTTCGCGCATCGCTTCGAGATGCCGGACAATCTCGTCAACCGTGCGGCCTTCCTCAATCAGCCGTCCCGCTTCCAAAACATAGTAACCTTCAGGCAGCGCGGCGATTTGCGAGTCAAAGAGGTGAATCCGGATGCCTTCTACAGCCTGACTCGCGGTAGCCGCCGTCTGATGCGTACCGCTCAAGCTCGCGGACATCGTAATCACAATGGCGTCTTCATAACCTTCATCCGCGAGTTTTTCATAAAGCGATATGAATTCACCGATCGCGGGTTGTGACGTCGTCGGCAGCACTTCGGCTGTCCGGACTTTCTCATAAAAAGCCGATGCGTCCAAATCGATGCCTTCTTTATACGCCTCATCACCGAAAATAACGCTCAGGGGAACGATATGCACGTTGTATTTTTCAATCGCTTCCCGCGGAAGATAAGACACGCTATCCGTCACTAAAGCAATTTTTGCCATTTTTCCTCCTCCACTGACTTATCGGTTTTCTTTCACACAAGTTTTTTCTTCATTTTACCTGAACCGAGACGGCGTTTCATCTTTTTTATGGAAACGGCGAGGAATTCAACGAAAGCGAAGAGGAATTCAATGAAAGCGACGAGGAATTCAACGAAAACCGAGGTGTATCCAATAAATTTAAATTTTCAACCTATTTTAGCCGTCGAATAAGCGTTGCGCCATGGTGCAATTTATATTTTCATCCCCCTCTCACAGCTATCTTTCATTCATCAAGCGGCAGCAAATATTTTCTTCCCTTCGTCTTTCCGGTATGAGGTAAATTCATGGTCATCAGGATGTGATGAGCGGAGGCGCTCGACTGAATCTGCAAAAACTCTTTCAACTGTTGATTGGTGATTTCCGGTTGAAGTAGCAAAACGTAATCCTTTAAAGCGGCGATATGCGCGTCTTTCGAAGAAAACAAACACGTTGGACAAACCCAAATTCCTTGTCTTCTTTTCATCGGCAGTGAGCGACAGTTCGGGCAGTGAACCCCCATTAACAGATCAGACTTCGCAATTTGATAACGCGCCAAAACGTCCACCTTTTGTGGCGTGTGGTGCTTAAGCAATCGTTTTCCCAGCTTTCGCAGCTCTTCGCTGGTCAGTTTTTTGTCCTTATATAACTTCCTTAATGACTCGATTTTCTCTAACAAATTGGCGTTGCGGACAATCTTATCCAATGAAGAAGGGTGGTCGGAGATCGTTTTGATAATCGTCTGGGGGTTGGTGATGACGACGATCGCTTCGACAGGTGCCTGGGGCATTTATTCATTTTCAACCATCTGTTAAATTGCATCTGCTGGTGCCGCACTTGCGCCAGTGGATCCGGAAATGCCTCCACGGCTGTATCCTGCACACGGATGAATTGTTGATGCTTTTCATCAAAAATGACCGCTCCGGAGAAATTTTTAACCTCAGCGATGAGAAAGAAAAACGGGGAAAGGATCAACACATCAAGCTGAAAAAAATGTTTTCGATCCGAAAGCCTAACGTCGTGGAAAACGAGATATTCTTCGGACAAAAAGCTGAAAAAGTAATCCAATGACTGCTCACCGCGATAGCCGGTCAAGCTCTTAGCATAATCGCTTTCGATCTCTTGACGTTTGGGATGATCACGTGGCAGTCGCCGCAATAACGCCTCCAATTTCTTGACTTTATTCGGCATAACCAGCTCTTTTACAATCACATGTAATCACTTCCTTTATCAAGTGGATAAAAACAGTTGAGGGAAAGTGATGCAGAAACGCACATTGGAAATCTGAAATTTCTCCGGGGAACATCGCGCATGAAGAAAAAATGCGGAGGACACGTCAAAAGGGTTGGTGGGCCGAAAACGCGAGAACATCTGCTCATTGTTTTGAAAGGTGGTAACTTACAACATTTAAGAACTTCGCTGCAAACGAGGGCAATTCCTGCCAAGAGCAACGTTTAAGCAAAAAAATCGGTCCGGCTTTCATTCAAACGGATCATTCAATGGAACATCGTCTTGAATGCAATATAATGACTCGGTATTTAACAAGAAATTGAGGTATCATGCAATGAAAATCAGCAGCAATTCAATGGATCAAGGTAATCATCCATTCTATATTGCGCCTTCAGATTATAAAGCTAGAAATGGGAGCCGGCACTCGGACGGCGCCGGCTCCTTTCGCTTTTATCCTCATCCTCTATCAAAGTAAATCCATCGGTTCCATTTTTATTCAACCCTTATTATCATAGAAGGCGGTTTGAAAAATCGGATCAAGCCCGTTTTTATCGATCCAACAAAAGCGATAATGTAATCGCGCGTCCGTCCTCAAAGCGGATATCCAATTCAATGGCCTTGTCAAAGCCGGTGATCGTCGAATGTCCCTCAATGATGGACGGAGCCGTAATATCGATAAAATGGCCTTTCTCGGCGACGTGTGTGGAAATGCCGCCGGCGATCATATTGCCAAGCTCTCCGGAAAATGATTTCAACATTTCCCCTTCAAGCGGCATGCCGTAAAGCGCTTGGCCGATATATGAAAAGTCTTTATCCTCGCCGATCATGAGCAATTTGCCTTTAATATGGCCGGTAAATCCGATGAGGACGCCAAATCGGATCATCAGCGGCTCGGTGACCAAACTTGGCGAGGAAACCGTAGGGGATAGAGGAATGACCGTTTTAATGGATTTTAATGTACCGTTGAGCAAGTCCGTAATTCTCTGGTTTTCCGTTTTGATCGCCATGGCAGCATTCTCCCCACTTCCTGTTTGTTGTTTTTCAATCGTCTCTTTTTTGGCGCCTGCCCACCACGTTTATGAGATCGTGGAAGGCTTCGGCAAATGCGCACCCATCTAAATGTTCACATAGACACCGATTCCGTGCAAATGACAAATTCGCAAGATTTTCTCTTTTATATCGACGCATAAGGCCCCCCTTTTCACCTAAATCGTGCATTTGCCTTGAAGGCTAAGGATTTGGGAGCATGAGAACAGCATCGTGATGGTTTTTATGTATGCGAAATCTTTGGGCCCTTTTATTTCTTATACGTCTAAAAAATAGACTCTATCTTTGGCTGAAACAGAGATGACAGCCGACACGTTTTGACACAAAAATATCTTTTTCGCTTATCTCATATATCGACTCGACATATGATCAAATTTAGGTGTGGCGCCGACCTTTGATTTGCACGATTCAAGGCTGTACCAAACGATGAATAGAACGACTGCCGTCTTCGGAATCATGCCGGTTTTATACGATTGATCACCCTTCACCAATCTCACCGCCGACTGTCTATTTATGTTTGACAGCGATGGCTGCGTCAATCAACTCCCATAACACGAGCGATGTTTAAATTTGGTAACGAACGTTAGGTCGGTTACGTCCAGTCCGCGCTCTCCGCTAATGGGGCAATATCTTCCCGAAAGCAGGGAAATGGCAACGGTTAGTCCTAAGGTCCAGTTGACGAAATCCACGGCAGGCAACGATCCTTTTCCATGGCGGACAATGACTGACTGCTTGCCTTCACAGCCTATGGCTAAGTCTTCAGCAGCCAACCTTTTTTAAAGGCCAAGGCAATCAGCTGCGTGCGGCTCTCCGTGCCCGTTTTCTTCAACATGTGGCTGATGTGGTTCTTTAATGTGGACTCGGAAATAAAAAGGGTTTTGCACATTTCAGCCGTCGACATCCCGCTCACCAAGGCTTGGAAAATTTCCAATTCCCTTTTCGAAAACACCTTTCGAACGGCTCTCATATCCATTAAAATCGTTCCCAATGAGATGAGGTCGTTTGCGTAAAGCTGGCGGATTTCCCGCAAAAGATGCCCCTGGTATCGAGCATCCAAAAATACCCCGTATTTTTTGATCATAGTGAGCGCCACGTTGAGTTTTTCGGGCAATTCGGCCTTAGACAAAAACCCGGAAGCGCCGAGTTTGATGACGCGGGAAACAAACCGCGGATCTTCATTGTAAGACAAAACCAATACGCGAAGGCCGGGCGTATATTCAATGATTTTTTTCAGATTTTCCTCCCAGCGATGGTCCTGGAAGAATCCATCCGCACCAAAAATCAATAAATCCATCGAATGATGTTTCATATAGACGATTAATTGAATGAACGAATCCGTTGTGAACTCCAAAGATAAATCCGGGGATCTTTGGACGGCGGACCGAATGGTTTCCAGATCTTCCCGATTTCCATCGATGAGCGCCGCCCGCAATACCAACGAACCTCTTGACTTCTGATTGGTTCTATAAAACACCATACTCAATTAATCGTCTCCCCCCTGCATCACCAAAGACCGACCGTCTGATAAACAGTTTTACTGTACCGCTTAGGTCTTTAGTAATCAATCGTCTCCCGCAAATTAAAGACTTTTTTACCAATAAAACTAAACCAAGTGCCTACTACTTTTTTACCGTTTTCCCTCTTTATCGACTTATTTCACTAATATTCGACACGGTTTTTCGACAACCTTTCCCATTTGGATCGAAAGCTCGAAAAAAGTTCGGACGCTGTTTCGATCGGCCGCTCCGGCCTTGACGCTGGCATGACATGGCGCCGGTAAAGTCCGGAAAATATCGCCTAAGAGCAAAGCCTTTGAAACGATGAAACCGCCACATGATCTGAAATCCGATGCCACCGGACACAACAAAAAGAGCACGGTTGAAGGCCGCGACCCCGTTTACGGCGATCACCCCAGCTGTGCACCACCGCCCGTCACAGACATGAAACAAGCTCCCTTGACGGAGTGAGGTTGCTGTCCACCCCGCCGGCACGTCCCCAATTCCCCAGGATTGGATCAACGCGCGGATGCGCTGTCTCGAACGTTCCTACCCGTTCGTTAGGGGCTCTTGATTTGCGCCCGACACGTCAACGCAAACATGCTCTATAAAAGAAGTGTCAGTTATCCCCGACACCTTACAGATCAGCGATTCTGCTCGTGTCGGTCACACATTCTCTGGAAAAAAGTGATTCTCCGATATCAACGCGACGACACATGCACTATAAAACGGTTTTCTTGATGATTGCTCTTGCCCCTTACCATTATCCGGAATATAAAGCCATTCGCCTACTTGCCATGGACATGCCGATCTGCTGAAAAAGACGCCATAAAAAACTCCGTTGCTATCCCCTCGAATCCGTGTACAGCATCTCTACCAGCAGGTCAGTGGAGAAACGCACACCAAAGGGGAACGAACGGAGCGATTGAGGGATAAAGCATTCACACATTCTCTTTTGTCATCCTTACGGAGGGAGATCGGGTATTTTTCCAACTGCTTCCCGAAAACCGCTCGTGGACGGTCACGGCCGCAGCGCGAGACGCTCGGCCCTCGGTAAAGCCTGTTCGGTAGATGATCGGAGGATTAATACAAAAAAAAGCTTGCCCTCCGAGAGAGCCAAGCTTGCCAAAAAGCGGGATCAGCCTACGCGCACCCAGCCGTTTTTTATGGCTTCCACAACCGCTTGCGTCCGGTCTTCGACATTCATTTTTTGCAGGATGTTGCTCACGTGGTTTTTCACCGTTTTTTCGCTGATGTAAAGCGCATCGCCGATCGCCCGATTGCTTTTGCCATCGGTCATCAATTGCAGCACTTCGCACTCCCGTCTCGTTAAAATATGCAGCGGCTTGCGGTATTCCACGTCTCGGAATCCCGATGACACTTGTTTGTTGCCGTTCGTCGCAAGGCGTCGGTATTCCTTGATGAGATTATGCGTGACCTTCGGATGGATGTATGCGCCTCCTTCGGCGACGACTTTCACGGCCTCGACGAGCGAATCCGCGTCCATCTCTTTCAGCAAATATCCCAAAGCACCGGTCTTCAACGCGTGCGTGACGTAGTTTTCATCATCATGGATGGATAAAATGATGACTTTCACATCGGGATAGCGGTTGATCAGGCGGCGGGTCGCTTCGACGCCGTTTAGCCCCGGCATGTTGATATCCATCAGCACGACATCCGGCTTCGCTTCCGTCACGATATTTTCCGCGTCGAGCCCGTCATCGGCTTCCGCGACCACTTCAAAATAATCCTCCATTTCGAGGATGCGTTTAACCCCTTCTCGGAATAGCCGGTGATCGTCAATGATGGCAATCTTCGTCGTCATTTGTCGGATGTTCATCGAACACCATCCTCCTCAAGAATCGGAATTTGGATCAAGATGGTTGTCCCTTTGTTAGGCGCTGAACGAATGTCCATTTTTCCTTCCAAAACTTCCGTGCGCTCCTTCATTCCGATCAATCCAAAGGTGTTTTCCGGAATATGGTTGGGATCAAAACCGATGCCGTCATCCCGAATCAATAAGATGACCGCTTTCAGGCGAAATTCGATGACCACATCCACTTGTTTCGGCTTGGCGTGCTTGCAAGCGTTTTGCACCGCTTCCTGAACGAGGCGAAACAGCGCCGCTTCCATTTTCCCCGGCAGGCGTTTTTCTTCCCCCAACCGGCGAAACTCAACGCGAATACCGGGATATTGTTCTTCGATCCGCCGCAAATATTTCTCCAACGTCGGCACCAAGCCGAGATCATCCAAGGACATGGGGCGCAGATCATAAATGATGCGGCGAACCTCATAAAGCGCGGATCGGATCATTTCCCTAAACTTAGAAATTTCTTTGGCCGATGCTTCCGGACCTTGATCCCGATAAACGCGCTCTACGATTTCAGAACTGAGCAAAACATGAGCCAAAACCTGAGCCGGACCATCATGGATTTCGCGCGAGAGGCGGCGCCGCTCTTCTTCTTGAGCTTCGATGATTTTCAGCCCGAAAGCTTGTTTCTGCTGTGCGTCCTCGATGAGTTCCCCCATCTTTTTTAAATCCCCGTTTAAATAATTGAGCACGACCGATGTTTGCGCAGCCAGCTTATCGGCTCTTTCCACCGTTTCCTTTAAACCTTTCAAACGGCGTTCGAGTTCATCGCGACGCTCCCGCAATTGCTTCTCTTTTTGGGCAACGATCGAGAGCTCCACTTGGATTTCATTGGCCTTTTCGTAAGCTGTTCGGATGGTTTCCTCGCTGTATTTTTGAAAATGTTTGCTGACTTCGGCAAGCCGAGATCGTGCCAATCTCGCCCGCTCTTCCAGCCGGTCATGGAGATGAATGGTTTCCGCCACTCTAAATTTTATGTCCGCCAATTCCCGCGATAATTCTTCGTATTCAGTGCGAGCCCGTTCGCCAATTTCAAAAATCTCCCTTTTGCTGCTGGATACGGTTTCAATCATTGTATTTAAGATGGTATACAAGCGTTTCACGTCCAATTTTGCGCGTTCGGGATTGGAAATCATCATAATTCCCCCAATTACAATTTACAAAAACGGCGACGGTCGGACTAGTTCCTCCATACCTATTTCTGAATAGGACTTCATCTCTAATTAATCGGGCGAAACCGAACTTCCCCACCTTGCTGCCGGCCCTGTCTGGTCGGCTACAAGTCCGGCCGGAGGCGACACTTTTATTGTATATGATTATACAACCCATTCGCGTAATTTTTAACCTGTGTTGCGGAAATAAACCTGCACGGGATAAATTTTCCTGGCTCGTATAAGGCAAAATCCTTCGCAGAAAAAACGCAAAAACGTTTTGGACAAGAATAAGTCGTTAATACATAAGCCCGCTCAACAAAGCATCTTTATGTGACGCATCCTTATCGCTTGACTAATAGGAACCGGCTTCCCCTTTTTTCAACGATTTTTCATAAATCCTGTTCAAAATAGGTGTGCTATGGGACAGGATCGTTCGCAAAAAAATTGAAAGTCGCTTCTATTCGACGTATGATGAAAGGAGATGCATTTGACGAGGCGAGACAGAATGAAACCTCATTATTCCGTAAAACAATCGGCCATCACCGAAATCGAAATTCAAAAATCACGGTTCATCGGCCGCGCGGAACGCGTCACATCGGAGGAAGAAGCGCGCGCCATCATCGAAAAGGTGACAAAAGAACATTGGAAGGCCACGCATAATTGTTACGCCTATGTCGTCGGGGAGAACGCCCAGATTCAAAAATCGAGCGACGACGGCGAACCGGCGGGCACAGCCGGCATTCCGATGCTCGAAGTCATTAAGAAAAAGCAACTTCGCGACACGCTCGTCATCGTCACCCGCTATTTCGGCGGCATTAAACTTGGAGCCGGAGGCTTGGTACGCGCCTATTCCAAAACGTGCGCACAGGCGATCGCCGCAGCCGGCATCGTTGAACACGTCCCCGTCAAAATCTTTGATGTCGTCATTGATTACGCCTTGTACGGCACGGTCGACAACGCCTTGAAGCATACCGGCTATCTCGTCCGCGACACGCAATTTACCGAAAACGTGACGATAAAAATCGCGGTTCGGCTCGAAGACATTGACACATTCACCTCCTGGATGACGAATATCTGTAACGGCCAATGCCAAATCATCCCGGTTGAAGAAACCTTTTTGGAAATGGACGTCAAGGATCAGGAAACCGGATGACCTTCACGCATAAATGATGTAAAAAATTTGACACCCTATGTACAACCAAGCCGTTTTGGTATTATGATGATTAAGAGCGCAGCATAACATAGGAAAATTCTTCAAAACATGAAGCAAGCGGATTTTACCCATCCTTATTTATAAGATGGATCGCAGGAAGGTGAAGGTATGAATGCGCTTGAGGTGTCCCGCTACGCCATTGCTTTTCTCCTCGCATTGGGCGTAACAGTGGCTGCCACACCGATCGTCAAAAAGATCGCCTTAAGGCTTGATATAGTAGACAAGCCGACCGGAGGAAGGAAAATCCATAAACGCACGATGCCGTACCTGGGGGGCGTAGCCATCGCGCTCGGTTTTTTTGTGGGCTACTTTTACATAAAACCGGACATCCCGGCGGCCGGAGCGTTTTTGACCGGAGCCGTTCTGATCCTCCTCACCGGCATCATCGACGATAAATTCACGCTGCCCGCCAGATACAAACTGCTCGGACAGCTGGCCGCCGCCGTTCTTGTCGTTGCGAGCGGCATTACGGTCGATTTCATTCAATTTCCCGTTATCGGGCGCGTCGAATTCGGCCTCTGGGCTTATCCCATCACGGTCTTGTGGATCGTCGGCATCACCAACGCCATCAACCTTATCGACGGTTTGGACGGCCTGGCCAGCGGCGTCTCATCGATCGCATTGAGCACGATGCTCATCGTCGGCATTCTTGAGAACCAATATGCGGCCATGGCGCTGTCGGTCATCCTTCTCGGCGGAACCATCGGGTTTTTGTTTTTCAATCTGCATCCTGCCAAAATTTTCATGGGCGATTCCGGAGCCATGTTCATCGGCTATACTTTGGCGATCATATCGATCATCGGTTTGTACAAAAGTTTAACCATCTTTTCTTTGATCATTCCGATCGTCATCTTAGCCGTTCCGATTTTTGATACATCGTTCGCCATCATCCGCCGCCTTGCCAAAGGCCAAAAGATTTCGACGCCTGACCGCATGCACTTGCATCACTGCTTGCTGAACATGGGCTTCAGCCATCGCACGACTGTCTTTATCATCTATACGATCAGTCTTTTCTTCGGCGTTTCCGCCATCGTTTTCTCGCGTTCCGTTCTTTGGGGATCGCTGCTCATTCTCATCCTTTGCATCGGATTGATCCGCTTTACCGTCGAACTTCTCGGCGCCTGGAACAACAAGCGGAAACCGCTCGTCAACGCGGTGAAGAAAATCGTCGTTCAAGGAAGCAAAAGCAAAGGATAACCCCCTCGTGACAGGATCTAATGAAGAAAGGAAAAGGCGTCGGAACCGTCGCTGCGAGAACCGAGCCGTCATTGATTCGCAATCATTTAAAACCGTCCCTTCCTAACGTGAAGGAACGGTTTTTTTATTGCGTTTGGCCGTTACAGCCGTCAACGCTCCGAAGCGCGGTAAATAAGACCTCATAAAGAACAAAAAACGGATCAGATCCTAACCTTTATGATGGTTTTAATGACTGGTAATCCTTTCGCCCAAGCGGGATGATGTTGGATTTTATTCTTGATACGAAAAGAGCTTATTGGCCGTTTTATAAATTCCAATAACGGCTTTAAAAATTGATTTACCGTCGATTCGCATTGAATTGTTCATCATCGTTGCCGTTGAATTCATCCGTTTTTCATTGAACGGTTAAAAAAGCGCCTTCGTCGTTCTATGACGCGGATTGAAGGGCGAAAAGAGTTAAAATAACTCATAAAAAAGCCGATCCCGCAAAAAGCAGGCCCGATAAAACGGCGGCAAAATCGCCCCTTTTATGAACGGCCAACCGCGCTCACGCCCCATTTTTTAAACATGATGATGCTCCATCGATCAGGAGCGTCCTCCGGCCATCTGCCGATACCGTTCGATCGCTTTCTTACCTTCCCAAATAACGTTGAACAGCCGATCATTTTCCTTCGCAGTGCATTTGATCATAAAAAACCGCACCTCAAACTGTTAGTGGCATCTAACAATTGAGGTGCAGCTCAGAAATTCGGGGCTTTACGGATTGGTTGCAGTGCCAACCGATCCGTTCCAGTTTTGTCCCGCATTTTCGTTTCCGGTCGTGCTGTCCGTGATTTGGCTTAAGCCCAGCTCCTGCCTGATTTTTGCGGTAACCTCCGCTACCCCCGCTTGATCGGGGACAAAATACCAGACACCATTGATCGTCTCGCCGCGCCCTTTATCATCGAGCCGGATCGATTCGATGTTCGAACTGCTGATGTTGGCATACGCCCGCTCCAGAGCATACATATCCGACGGTTTCAAGTTCGTTTCCACGTTTTTGCCGAAAATGTGCGAGAGCTCGTCCACCTTAAAGATCGTTTTCGCGCTGACCGCTTGGCTGATCGCCGCTTTGATCACTTGGCGTTGCCGGTCATTGCGGCCGAAATCGCCGCGCGGATCGCGCTTGCGCATGCGAACGTAAGCCAGGGCTTGTTCGCCGTTCAAATGCATCGGGCCTTTCTTGAAATAAATGGGCTTATTGTGGTTAAAAATATCTTTTTCCCAGAAGTCAAACGGGACGTCGACGGTGACGCCGCCGATTTCATCGATCGCTTTCGCGAATCCATTAAACCCGATTTTCACATAATAATCGACGGGCACTTGCAAAAAGTTTTCGACCGTTTCGATCGTCGCTCTTGTCCCGCCGTAGCCGCTCGCGGAACCATAGGCATAGGCGGAATTGATTTTATCGAGCACACCGTTGCGCCCAGCGATCGGCACCCGCGTATCCCTCGGAATACTCGTCATGGTCATCTTATGGGTATGCGGGTTTAACGTCACAAGGATGAGCGTGTCGGTCCGGCCGTTTTTCCCCCCGGTGGAATAATCTTCTACGCCCATCAATAGAATGGAAATGGGATTTTTTCCGATCGTTACGGAGCTTTCACGGTATTTGGAGTGATCGCGGCCAAGCGGTGTATAGGACTCTTTAGCCGCTTTGTATACATTATAAAAACCATAAGCTACGTAACCGCCGATAAGCAATATGATGAAAAGCAAAACGAAGGCAACGACTTTCAAGCGCCGTCTCCGTTTTTGCTTCTTTTTTACAGCCTGTCTTGTGATCCCCATGTTTTTCCCCTTTTCAACAGTTGGACTTACAACCTTTAATATATCACAAAAGACCCTCAACATGAGAATTAAATTTTAGTTATTTTTACGAACTGATTGTAACATTTACCGTAATTCTTCTATATATTACAAATATTGTTTGCGTGATGTATAAAACAATGGCATGGGCGCCGCGACAACCATTGATTAATCGCTAATATAGAGGCGGTATAGCCAGAGGAAATTCCGCCGCTCACCCTATCTTGTATTTTGCGGATGAAGCGATCGACGGATAAGGCGAGATTTCATGTACGGATGAGACCTGGATGCATAAATAGCGATGAAAAATGTAGTGAAAAGGACAAATATGCCGGCATCCAACCAACCGCTATGGATCGCCGGTAAAAATAAAAATCTTGGTTATTGCGATATCCCTCTTATTTGCGAAATTCTTGGGAAACCATGGCGGTTCATGCGAATGGTCGCTTCCGGCATGGTCCCGAATCTCCCCATTCGCTCTGGCACTCCACCACATCACGCCGCGATTCTCATGGCATACGTCAATCCTTTAGGCGCCGTCCCATATATGCGCCTATTCACCACATCACCGGCCTGTATGAGGCTCCGCTCGCCCCCCGAACAAAAGGTAGGTCTTGTTGATCCTTTCGACAAGGTGTTCGAGAGAAAAGTTTTGGCCGACTCTTTCCGCCAACCGGCTCCCCCGTTGCTTTAATATGCCCTGCTCCTTTAATGCGACGGCTTCTACGATCGCTTGATAAAGGGCCTCCGCATCTTTTGGCGGGACAAGCCACCCGTAACGGCGATCAATGATCAAATCCCCGACACCGCCGACATCGGTGGCGATGACGGGCACGCGGGCTTTGGCCGCTTCCAAAATCACGAGGGGAAAGCTTTCGCTGAGCGACGGCAGCACCATCACGTCGGCCAATTCATAAAAAGGCTGCGCATGTTTCTGATGCCCGAGCAAGATCACGCGTTCACCGAGCCCCCGGCGCCGCGCCTCATCGGCCAAGCGCTGTTTGAGCAATCCATCCCCGATGATGAGCCACTTTACCGAAAGATGCGGGCGGACGTCGACGACTTTTCGCAGCGCTTTCAATAAATACATATGGCCTTTGATCGGATGAAGCCGGGCCACGGTCAAGAGCACAAAGTCTTCATCGGACAAGCCGATGTCGCCCCTATGGAGGGGGGCAAAATTTTCATCCTCATTTTTAAAGGAAATGCCGTTGTAAATGACGGTAATCTTTTGAGAAGAAACGCCGAGGCTTTCCAATATGTTTTTAAAACGGCCAGAGATGGCAAAAAGATGATCCGCCTTTTTTAAAACGTGGACATTCATCCGGGTGAACAGCTGGCCTTTTAAGCCGCGGCCGATGAAATCGAGCCGGGGATCGCTGTGCACCGTTGTCATCCATGTGAAGCGGATGAACGGTTTCAACAAGAACCCGTACACGTTGGCGCGGGCACCGTGGGTATGCAGAATGTCGATGCGTTGGCCGCTTATGATTGCTTTCAGCCTGAAGAGCGCCGTCGCGTCATAGCGCGTGTTTTGTCGAAGCCAAAATACTTTGATGCCCAATTGTTTCGCCTCATCGTAGATTTCCCCGCGTTCGAAGACGCATAAATACACATTCTGCTTATCGAATCGCTCTAAAAGCGGGAGCAAATGATTTTTCGAACCGGCCGATTCCTTCCCGCCGATGAGATGCAAAACCTTCATGGCTTCGCCTCCTCACGCGCGCGCCGGATCGCCCCAGCCGCAAGGAAAAAGAAAAACGTGAACACCTTGTCTTCCCATATGTTGTAATACAAGCCTGCGAAAGAAGCGCCGAACAACAGCCCCAATAACATGACGGCGGAGCGGGCGCCGCTTTTTTTGATCTCCAAGATTTTCACCATGAATCCGAGCAAATATACGGCAAACAGTAGAACGCCCGCCGCACCGGTCTCCACGAGGATCTGAATGTATTGGTTGTCGGCGTACATTGACGCGGGAAGATGATAGCGCGGATAAAGCGGCGAACCGTACGCGTGGGCGGCGGAATCGCCGAACGTGCCAAAGCCGGCGCCGACCAACGGATGATCGCGAAAGACTTCCATCCCCTTTTTAATAATGAAAAGCCGTCCGCTGTCCATGCTTTGCGCGACCTGATTCCGGTCGAACGCGGAAGTGAACCGTTGCGGCCCCTGCGCCTGCTTCATTTTCGTTATTTCATATTCACCCATATGGCTGGCCGCGAGATGCACCGGGTAAGCGACGAGCACGATCCCTAAAAAGAGCGGAAGCAGCGCAGACAAGAGCGCCCGCTGCGGGCGGTACCAGAGCCAACAAGTGATAAACACGACGAAAAAGCTGATCACCGAACCGCGGGAAAACGTCAGCACAAAAACGCCCGCCATCCCGATAAGCCCCAAAAACAGGCCGCGACGCGTCCAGACCGCCACGCGTGAGCGTAATCCGGCATACTGGGCCAGCAAGCTGATCGTGAACAAATAGCAAAGCCCCAAGTAGTAGGCGAGGACGTTCGGGTTGCCTGGCATGCCGTAGATGCGGTTGCGGTTGGTCGCCGACAGGTTCCAGTTTTTCCATGCCTCGGGCACGCCCAGCGTCCGATGCGACAGCTTTTCCATCAAACCTTGCGCGCAAACGACCATGGCCGTCCAAAAGCAAACCCATAAAAAAAGGCGAAGATCTCCTTCCGTGATTCGTTCAAAACGCCTGACGATATAAAAAACGAGATACATCAATAAAAAAGCGCGGATTTCGAATAAAATCGCCGATAATGGGACGGATGAAACGAACGCCACAACCGCTCCCAAACCGATAAAACCGAGATACGCCCATTCAAAGGCGTTTAAGTTAAACAGCTCGCGCGGACGTCCCGCCCGCCATTTATCAAAAATAACCCTGACGAGCGCGGCGGCTACGACAACATCCGTCAACGCTTTTAAACCGGGGCTGTAAGCGACGAGCCATTCCCGGGCCGGCACGTAACACGCAAGCACCATAAGGCCTGTTTTCGGCTGCAAAAACGCCAAAACGCCGGCCGAGATGACCGCCACCACCCCCGCGGCGGATGACGCCAAAACGCTGGCCGCCGCCAAGAGAAGTAAAACAACAATGAGTGCACGAGCGTATGCGGGCTGAGGCATGTTTCCATTTTCCCTCCCTCCCCATCCTGGTTTGTGCAGAAAGCCGCTTTCTTAAACGTTCCATCGCATATGCGGCGAAAGGGCGATGTGCGTTATGGCCGCATTGCGAAAGGCCGCTTCTTTTTCCTGACCGTTTCGCGGAGAGAGAGAAACGTTTCTTCCCGCATTCTCCGAGCATGTTCCCTTCCGCTCGTCATCTTGCGGAAAAAGGGTTCCGAAAAGAGGCGGGACGAAAAGACTTGGTGACCAACGCCAACGTATAGAAGCCGGCCGCTTTGGACGACACTTTAACGAATGAAACGAAATGGAGCGAAACCAGTCGAAAGGCAAACGAACGGCGGCATACAGTTTGCCCGGATGGCTAAAATGTCCGAATGCGAACTCGATCCGAGCCATCAAAACTTTTTTCATTTCAATTTTTAAAGGCGGCATATAGCTGCATGTGAGGCTTTTTTGAACGTCTAAAAAGGGGAGGAGAAACCCCGTGCGCGTGCTCATGATGACCATTTTCGACTATCCGCACACCGGCGGATTATCCACCCATATGCAAACGTTAAGCGCCGGTTTGGAACATTATGGCCATCAGGTCGACATCCTTTCTTTCAGCGATCTTCCGCCCTACACGAGAAAAGGGCTTGTCCAAGGGCCGAGCTTTATCATGAACAAAGTCAAGCACGGGAGAGGGTTTGTTTGGAGTCAATTCCAAAGAAAGGCTCTGCTCGGCAAACGCCTGTACGGCCATA
The DNA here is from genome assembly GCF_002003465.1 of Caenibacillus caldisaponilyticus. GTDB lineage: Bacteria > Bacillota > Bacilli > Bacillales > Sporolactobacillaceae > Caenibacillus > Caenibacillus caldisaponilyticus. The sequence continues at coordinate 125,830 of NZ_BDDQ01000002.1, forward strand.
TAAAAAACGCCCGATATGATCTCATCCACGCCCACGATGTGTTCGCCGCGCTGGCGGCCGCGGAACACGGCCGTTTAACGGTCTTGACCGCGCACGGATACATGACGCGCGAAGCCGTGAGCAAAGGGGCGATTCAACCGCAAACCGCCGAAGAAGCTCGGCTGTTGTCCGCGGAAATCCGCGCCTATCGAAGCGCGCCTCAAGTCGTCACCGTCGATGAACGCATCAAGCGTTACATCAAAGAAACGGCCGGCGTCGACGCCGTCGCGATTAAAAATTTTATCGACTTGGAGGTTTTTCACCCTGATAAACGACGAAGAGACGAGATCCGGGACGAATTGGGGCTCCCGCGGGAGGCTGCGCTTCTTTTTGTTCCGCGGCGGCTCACGAAAAAAAACGGCGTGATTTATCCCGTCATCGCCTTGCCGGAAATCTTAAAAAAATATCCCAATGCCCTCCTCCTTTATGCCGGTGATGGAGAGGAGCGGCCGGCCATCGAGCGAATCATCGAGGCGCGCGCTCTGCAGCGCCACGTGCGCCTGCTGGGCGCCGTTTCCCACGACCGGATGCAAAAGTATTACGCGGCGAGCGACATCGTCCTGATTCCCAGCGTGCATTCCGAAGGCGTAGAAGAGGCCACCTCCATCGCCGCCCTCGAAGCGATGGCGTCCGGAACCCCGGTGATCGCCGGCAACGTCGGCGGCTTGAAGGAGATCATTGCGGACGGCAGCGACGGCGTTCTCGTACCGCAAAAACAGCCACAAGCGCTCGCAGGCGCCGTCATCGAATTATTGGACCGGCCGGATTTTCGCGCACGCCTGGCGGAGCAAGCCCGGGCAAAAATGGAACGGGAGCATTCCCACCTCGCCGCCGCCCGCCGCTACATTGAGCTTTACCGGGAAACATTGGAAAAGAAACCGCCCGTCATGGAATGAAGCCGCGCCGAACCGATGTGACGAGCGATCCGACGGTGACTCCGCCTTCCCCCGTTTTCGGCACAGACGGCCTGGATCGGGTCGACGGAATAGGGCGAACGCCGCGACAAACAATGAGAGCACAGAAAATGGGGAGCGGAAGGACTCCGACCTTTCCCTTTTAAATTTTAGGCGCACGCATAGTAACATTTCTTTTGAGCGAAAACCGATAGACAAGTTTACGCATCGCATCCGTGGTTGAATCGGGCCGATCCATTCATGTGCCCGTTTTCGGGAATGGGCATGAAGAGAATCTGAACTTCCGCAATCTGAACAAACCGAAAGCGCCGGTCTTCATCGGCTCAAGAGACATAAACTTATAAACCGAATGGGAAGCACGTTTGGCCGAGCGGTCGGAAGGCGCCAAAACAAAGGAAGGCGAAATCTGCCAAGGGAAACACGGAAGCGGCGTGACTGAAACGGCCTGTTCAAATGCGCCGACGGGTTCCGTTCGGCCAACGGTCGGAACCGCGGAGGGGACGGTTAAAACCATGACCGCATTTAAAAAAACGGCATTTTACCTCTTATTGCTGTCGATTGTCTTGAAATTGGCGGGTTTTTTACGGGAAAGCGTCATCGCCGGCGAATTCGGAGCCAGCCGGGTGACGGACGGATTTCTGCTGGCTTATAACCTGCTGACCCTTTTCATGCTGATCGTCGCCACCGGCTTCAACAACGTGTTTTTGCCGCTTTACGTGAAAAGCCGTGCCGCCGACCCGACGGCGACGGAACGAAGCGCCAACGCGCTGTTGAACCGATCCTTGTTGCTGTTTTTTCTTCTCGGTCTCTTGTTTTATATTGGGCTGCCTGTGATCGCCCCCTATGCTCTGGGATTTACGAACGAACCGACGCGCTTGACCGTCGTCGAAGCCGGTCGCTTTTTCGGTCTGTTTCTCTTTCTTTTCGCCCTTACAGGGATTCTGGAATCTTATCTTCAAGCGCGCTACGTCTTCGTCCCGACACAAATCGCCAAACTGGCGGGAACGCTCGGCAGCGCCCTTTTCGGCCTCTGGTTCTCAAATCAGTACGGCATCATGAGCCTCGCGTACGGATTCGCCGTCGGAACGGCCGTCGGCGTAGCCCTTCAAGGTTTCTATCTTTATAAAACAGGGTTTAAATGGCGGCCGCAGCTGAATTGGAACCCCCGCTTCGGCGAGGCCTTTTTTGTGATGCTTTGGCCGGCGTTGCTCGATACGCTTGTCGGGCCGATCAATTCGTTCGCGGACAAGTTGTTCGCGACGTCCAGCGTCGCCGGCGCCGTGACTTACCTCAATAACGCTTCGCTTATCGCCAGCCTCCCGACCGCGCTCTATGCAACGGCGATCGCTTCGATTCTCTTTACGCAAATGACCGAAGCGGCACGTTCGCCGTCTTTTATTAACCTCATATCGAACGGTGTTCAATCCGCATTGCTCATTCTCGTTCCCGTGGCGGCGGGCCTTGTGATCGCGAGCGGCGACATCGTTTCACTCATTTATGAACGCGGCGCCTTTACCGCCCATGATACCGCGGAAACCGCGGACGTCCTCGCCCTTTATGCACCGCTCGTCGCCGCACAAGGGGCGCAAGCGGTGATCGCCAAAGCCTTTTTTGCCTTGGAACGCGCCCGGACGTTGCTGAAAATCAGCGTCACGACGATCGCGGCCAACTTGTTGCTCAACGCCCTCTTCATGCTTTGGCTTGGTTATAAAGGACTCGCTTTGTCGAGCTCGCTCGTATCGCTTTATTTCGTCACGGCATCCGCCTATGTGCTATACAAGCCGTACGACCGGCGAAAATGGAAAGCCTTATGGCAAGGGCTATTAAAGATTATCCCCCCGACCGCAATCATGGTTCTGTCCCTTGTGCTCACCCGACAAGCCGTTTTTTTGCCGCTGCCCCCGTTTTGGCGCGTGATGGCCGAATGCGCCTTTGGCGCCGCCGTGTACGGCCTCGCCACCTGGTTTCTGAACCGGTCGGGGTTTTGTTTAATTACGAGAGAAATTCGGGGTGGCAACCGATAAATACTACTTTTCCCTTCTGCATCCTAAAAAACATTGAGGATTATGATTTCATTAAAAAAGGGCTAGATCCAACTGGATTAGCCCAAAAACATCTTTGAATTTTGATGATCTTGTAGTGACATGGCAAGGCGTGTTTAATTTTTTTTGCTTTCGCGTCTAAATATCTTTTATAACTCGTCACCCTAAATAAAAGGTTTAATCTACGTCCCGGAAATATTCGGTTAATGCCTCAGTTAACGCATTAGCAAAGCGTGACCGAGTGGTACTGCTTTTAAGCCGTTTCAATTCTGAAGCATTGGAAAGAAAACCAAGTTCAATTAAAATGGCCGGGACGGTATTTTTTCTCGTGACATACAGGTTATCATCAATGACGCCTCGATTTTTGTTGCCTAGTGCAGGAACAATCTCTTGTTGGACGATTTTGGCAAGCAGCTTGCTCTTTTCGGGATATTTATTCACACCGGGATATTCAGGATCATTAAAGTCATTGTAATGCGTTTCAACGCCAGTCACCGAAGGATCATCAGAATGGTTGGCATGGATTGAAATATAAACATCCGCATGATATTTTGCTGCTAAATCCACGCGGCATTGAAGTTCAGCATGCCCCGTTGCTCCCGGTTTGCAATTTTCATCGCCATTTCGGGTCATGATGACTTTGGCGCCCTTCTTTTCCAATGCGGCTTTAACCGCTTTTCCGTAATCAAGATTAATGACTTTTTCGTAAGTGCCATCGACCCCTTTCGTTCCTGGATCAATGCCACCGTGGCCGGGATCAATGACGATTACTTTATCTTTTAACACTCCAGGTTTGGCATTAATATAACCCGTCACGGGCTTGCCTTTAATGTATACCGTACATTCGTACCAACCCGACGTAAAGGTTCTATATTTTATTTTCTTTCCTTTGGGATAACTTTTTAATACTTTGGATTTCGTCGAGGCCCTGGCATAGACATGCGTTGGATTTTCCTTTGCTGTCCCGTATATAACCTTTTGTGGTGAAACACTGTTTTCAACATCCTCAGCATCGATATATCCCGTCACAGCTTTTCCATCGATGTAGACGGTACACTTATACCAGCCGGTAATGAAAGTTTGATATTTTAATATAGAGCCTTGAACATAAGCCTTAATCACTTTCGAGCTTGTGTTAGGTTTTGCATAAATATTGGTTTTGTTGATCAATCCGACGCCTCGAAGCGTTTTGGGATGGGACACAGGAACTTCAACATCTTTAGCATTGATGTAACCTTTTACGGGTTTCCCATTAACATATACCGTGCATTCATACCAGCCGGTAACAAATGCATGGTATTTCAGTTCTGCACCTTGCGCATAACTTTTAACGACCTTTGAGCCTGTGAATGCTTTAGAGTAAACATTGATTCGATTTTTTATTACATATCCATGTATATCTTTAGGTTGAGCCACGGGAACTTCAACATCTTTGGCGCTAATATATCCCTTCACTGATTTCCCTTTTACGTAAACCGTGCATTCGTACCATCCGGTGACAAAATCGTGATATTTCAACTCCGATCCTTGTGCATATTCCTTAAGGACCTTCGAACCCGTAGACGCTTGCGAATAAACCTTTGTTGGGTTTTTCATTCCAATCCCGCGCCATTCTTTAGGATTAGCAATAGTAGTTTCAACATCCTTGGCATAGATATAGCCCGTGACCGGTCTACCATCTATGTAAACTGTACATTCATACCAATCAGAATTATATTGCCGATATTTTAAAACGGAACCTTGGCTGTAAATTTTAATAACTTTGGAACTGGTAGTCGCTTTTTCGTAAACTTTTGTCGGGCTTTTTAAACCGATTCCCTGCAATGATTGATTGATCGATAAGATTCTTTGTTGATTATCCGTATCGGCAACACTATTATTTTCTTCTTTACGATTCGCTGTGCGCATACCTTGCAGATTCGGGTTGCTTACGGAATCTTTTGCCTGTTCTGCTGACGAGGAAGCAACTTGCTCATTTTGGGGTTGTTGGCTTTTTTCTTTCTGATCACTAGTGCCGGCCTGAACATCATCCGATTCAGTCTTTTGAATATCACCAGAGTAATGCTCAGGATCAGTGATTAAATATTTTAGAGAATCATTTTCAACATATCCCTTCCAATTTTTCCCCGTCCTTTGATCGACATAACTTACATATGTATAATCTTGACCTATTTGTAGCACCGTCACTTCAGTCATCGATGGAACAGAGACTAATATTTCGCTATCTCTTTGCCCATCCCTGTAAATATTTACTGTTTTCTTACCTTCTTTATCATAAACAATGGCCGTGGATCCTGCAGTTTTATCATTTCCCGTCATGCCTGCGTCTGCTTTTGCGACAAACGGAACAGTTGAAAAAACTAGTATAAATGCTAAAAGACAATGAACTATCTTCCCAAATTTCACACTACCCACCCCTCATAGATTCTTTAATAAAATTTGATAGTTGATAGTTTTCCACCCCTTTTTTAAACGTCTCACTTGACAATAATACATGAAGCGATGCGTTTCGACATCCATTATTTTACCATATTTTATGATTGTTTTTTATATAAATTTATAATTTGTATAAAAATGTGATTATTATTTTATTTTAAAATTCTTTCATATGCTAATGCACATTCGAATAGAACCGGAAAACGGATTGGGCTTAAAGCATGATCATTGACTATCAAAGGCAAAGAGGCGAATAAAAAAAGATAGAAATGTATTTAAAAAAGCAACAATACCTTTTTAAATACTGACTGAGAATATAACAACACTAATCCTAAAAGCCCCTAAATAATTAGAAAAAGAGAAAAGTACCAAAAGCATCTAACCTAAGTTGATATTTAATTTAATTAGTTTTTTGCGTTTGATAGTTTTGGGAGGTGGACCCTCCCTTTACTTGGTTCGATTTCAGTTTAATTTTTCGTTTTTTACACTTCAACCTTTAAATCGCTCACCGATTTGGCCATATTTATAATGATAATGCTTGCTGAAACACGTTTCATTGCGGCACTTTGTAATAAAACAGATAAGTTTTAGGCCTACATAATTTTAGATCAATATCTTTTATCACTTATATAATATTTTTAAATTCATCTAAAAACCTGCATGGCAAGGGCCCTCGCTCAAATTTTTGATATTAATCAACCGTATGATTGTCATCGTAACTTTCTATACTGATAATATCAATATCTTTAAGGAACAGAAGAATTCCAGAAGTTATTGGCTAGGTTATGGTACCTCGAGGATTTCACTTGGCTTATCGAGGTCTATATGTATATAGATTTTTACCTCAACCAGTTTCTAATTCTTATGCCAATGACTCAAAAGATAGGAAAGTTACCAAATTCCTGACAAGAGAAATCTGACTTTGACCTTGCCAGACTATGGAATGATATCTAGACACACTGTAAGGCAAATCCATCACCATCTTGTTTTCCACATGTTTTTTAATTTAAAAGTTCATTAAACTTGCTCATAAAGTCATGTTCTCGTGGCTCATTATTTATTTCTCACCGTGAGGATTGCTTGTCAGTAATCGTTTGATGTAACTGCGCCATACATACTACGTAGTGATGATTAGGTAAAATATATGTTAAAAAACTATTATTTTTTAAAAGCCTTATCCATAACCAAGTTACTCATTTTGTACTTTTTATCGTGTGCGATTTAGAATGTTAACTGTATTTTATATTCAATAGGCATTTAAGATACGAAAGAGGTGACTATTTTGAACAAGGTACGTAAAGCCATTATCCCTGCAGCAGGGTTGGGTACGCGTTTTTTACCGGCAACGAAAGCGATGCCTAAGGAAATGCTACCCATTGTCGATAAACCCGCCATCCAATATATCGTTGAAGAAGCGGTTCAATCTGGAATTGAGGATATCATCATCGTTACCGGCCGCAATAAACGTGCAATAGAGGATCATTTTGATCATTCACCGGAATTGGAACATATTTTAAAAAGCAGAAATAAAACTGCATTGCTTGAAAAAGTTCAACGATCGACAAACTTAGCTGAAATCCACTATATTAGACAAAAAGAACCTAAAGGCCTGGGGCATGCGGTTTGGTGCGCCCGTAAGTTTATCGGCAACGAACCGTTCGCCGTTTTGCTGGGCGACGATATTTTTCGCGGAGAAAAACCGGGATTGCTGCAATTGATCGAGCAATATGAGCGCACCCACTCATCGATCATCGGCGTCCAAAAAGTCACCTATGACCAAACACACCGGTATGGGGTCATTGATCCTGCGGAAGAAAAGCAAGAAGGCCGTTTATTTGCCGTCAAACGTTTCGTTGAAAAGCCCGCCCCCGGAACGGCACCATCGAATCTCGCCATCATCGGCCGTTATGTATTAACGCCGGAGATTTTCGACTTCCTTGATCGCCAAGAAATCGGTGCCGGCGGCGAGATCCAATTGACGGACGCCATTCAAAAATTGAATAACGTCCAAAATGTCTATGCGTATGATCTGATCGGCGAACGATTCGACACCGGCGAAAAACTGGGATACTTAGAAACCATTTGTTCCTTCGCATTGGAAAACCCAGAAATCGGGACAGATGTTTTACAAATGCTCAAACGTCTTATTAACAAATATGAAAAGGTTAAAATGACAAAACGATAAAATGTTTCAGCTGTATAAACTCTCAATAAAAAAGTGCTCATAAGCCTTAGCGCTCATGAGCACTATATTTTTATTGGGAAGGTCAAGCGAAAAACCGGTCAACGACCCGTTTGGCGGCCTGGCCGTCTTCCAACCCGCAATATTTATTGTAGAATGCATCGTATCTTTCTTTATATACTTTCTCGACTTCCTGAATATTTTGGATGGCTGTGATGATGTCATCAGTCGTTTTTAATAAGGGACCCGGTGCTTCTTTTTCAAAGTCCATATAAAAACCTCTGAGATCATCCCGGTATGTTTCCAAATCATAGGTGTAAAACAACATCGGTTTTCTTGAGTTTGCAAAATCAAACATCACTGAAGAATAATCGGTTATTAAAATATCCGCAATCAAGTAAAGATCTTGAATATCTGGATAATCGGATACATTTTTAACAAAGTCTTTTATTTCCTCAGGGATCTTGATCTTATTGGTAATGACAACATGCATGCGCAGCAAAACAACATAATCGTCACCTAAAGTTTCTCGCATTTTTTCCAAATCTAATTGCAAGTCAAAAACAAACTTATTATTTTTGACGGTTTGGTTATCCCTGAAGGTCGGTGCATAAAGGATCACTTTTTTGTCTTTATCGATATTCAATCGATTACGCACCGTTCGCGCAACTTCTTCTCTTTCCGGTTTATAAAAGATATCATTGCGCGGATAACCGATTTCCAATATCTCTCCCTCAAAATGAAATGCACTCTTAAACGCTTTGGTCGCATATGGACTTGGGGAAATAAGATAATCCCAGGACTTTGTCGCTTGATAAACGCGTTCCAAGTAATCTTCGTTTCTTCCTTGTATTTTTTCAATATCAAAAAGCATTTTTTTAAGCGGCGTGCCATGCCATGTTTGAATATAGGTCGTCTGCGGACGTTTCTTAATATAGGTAGGGAAATTTTGATTATTTATCCAGTAGCGTGCTCTTGCTAAATAATAATAGTATTGCGGGCTTAAGCGCGTGATCCGCTTCGTCTTTGGATCCCTAAAGCGAATGTTTTTATTGCATACCCACACCTTTTTATAATCTAACTGCCTTCGAACGATTTCCTCATAAATGGCCCTTGGGCTATCCGCCACTTGTTTACCAACGCCGCTTTCAAAAACGATCAATTTACGATCGACTGGCAAGACCCGACGTGCGATATTATAAAACAATTTCATGCTCGGAAAATACAAGGGGCTCTTTCTATATCGACGAAAAAGCGTTCGCACCAAATCATCCCGCAACATACGATCGAACCAGCTCGTCACGGGTTTAAAGTGAAGGATCGTTTGATAGATGCGTTCACAGTTATTCCGATCGCGATGCTTTATCAATCGATCCGCGCGTTTGATATATTCTGCCTTGACACGGAACCCTCTTTCGGCATACTCGTTAAGCCGTTGGATCAGGTCTTCATGATCAAAAACGATTTCACCCGGCAAATCATTGTCCAAATCAAAATGCGAACGGCGCTTTCCGATAAAACGGCCGCGGTCAAATTGATAGTAAATGATCGGTTTATGCAAGAAACTAAAGTCAAAGGCGACGCTTGAATAGTCGGTCACCATCAATGCACTTTCTTTGATCAAACGTTGAACATCCACTTCTCCTTGGCTGATAACACGGATCGGTAAGTCTTTAAAATATGGCGTAAACTTCTGCATGTTCGGATGCAAACAAAAGACAATATCAAAACCATGCCGCTCCGCCATTTCATGCAAACGGGGATCGGATACAAAAGACTTCCAACGCGCAAAATACTCACTTTCTAAAAATTCTTCGTCGGTTAAAATCCAATCCCGCCAGGTCGGAATGACCAAAAGCTGTTTTTTTACGGCCACGTCGTCGGCGAACAAACCATCGAACCTAGAAAGCCCGGTCACGGCGACTTCGCGCGGATCATATCCAAAATCTTGTACAATCATATTTTTTTCGAAATCCGAACTGACCAAAAACAAATCGGTTTCAAATCCCGGCGCGTTTTTGCCGTAATTGGCGACCATGTTCTTAGTGCCCATGACGCCATGCTGAAGGAACACCTTTGTCGCCTTAACGGCTTTCTTAAAAGCTTTAGTACGTAAGGGATATAAATAATCCGGATGATGGGACCCGATCACCTTTGTGGCCATAAGAGTATGCCATATATGGGCTTTAGATTTGTAAATCAAAACGTTCCCGTATTTGTCGACATTCTTGCGTTCTGGCGAATGCTCTTCAATAACGTAGTAGGCCGGGTGATTCGGATGTTTTTCTCTCATATATTTGAAAAAATGAAATCCAGTATCTTGCGCCTTATACGGTCGCTCACCAATTATCCATATGTTTTTTCGCTTATTAAACAGTCTCAAGAACCAGGCCCAACGCAACATCCTGTGCAAATACACGAATGTCTCCCGATCAAAGCCGTCGATTTGGAACGATAAATTGAACCCCTTAAAAGTATAATAAGGCGTGACAACATACCATTTATCGCCGATGTTCGCAGAACCGGCGCGTATAAAATACCGTGCACGAAAACGGGGCTTGCCGATTCGGCACCTTTCAACTTCTTCTCGATCGTGCCATTTTATTTCAAAATAGGCGTCATAAATATCTTCATCCAACAAAAACTTTTGTACAATCGTATTCAAGTCCACATTCGCCTGAAAGAAATAACGACGAAGCCCAAACTTCTGCTCGGTGTCTCGTTCCAACTGACGGATGTTCACAGGCAATATGATTTCATTGTTTGAATCCCGACTTTTCAAAAGTAATCGGGCTTGTTCAATACTCTCGTGCAATGTGAAGACTTTTCCTTCAACCAACAAACGGTTTCTTTTTAATTTCAATCGGTTTACTTGTGTCTTGACGGAAACAGTCGTCTGTTGGTTGACGGCTAAGGAGAGGTTACCTTTTTTTGTGATATAGATCCTTAAACGATTGCCCGACGCCTCCATAGATTTCAAAACATTATGCTTTGTACGTTCAAATCTTCCCAGACGAATCGGGTATTCGAGATCGAAGCCGCCGTCTGTTCGCTTGACGTACTCTGCCTTTGGCTCAATTTTGAGGAGTTGTTTTTCAGTCAACGATTCTTTCGGCCTTCTGATCACAATAAAAAAATCATATACATCTTCTATGTTTTCCGGAATGGCAATACGCGCTAAATCTAGTGAAAAGTCGAATCGAGCGGAAGGGGAAGCAGCATCCACTCTGATGACATGTTCATTTGATCGTGAAATGAGCAGGAGTTGTGTGACGACGACATCAGGACGTGCCAACTCCCCTTTAATCTTTATTAAGCGATCCGCTTGTTCCAAAACAAGGAGATGTTTTAACCTTTTTCGTTTAAAGGAAAAGAATTTACCAAACTTCATAGGTGTCTCTCCTTATCCGTACACTCCCGAAAAATGCCTCATTGCATTTATACATTATCTGCTTCCATGACCTGCCGTCATTCGGACTTCATACCGTTTTTGCATGAATTGTTGTTTCATTTCTTTCGTCCACGTTTTATATTCTTTTAAAAATTTTTCGTATTTCGGCATAACCTCTTTAATCGGACCGTAATCCCGCAACTCTCCGTACTCCAGCCAAAGCGCTTTTTCGCAAAACTTCTTGACTTGCCCGAGCGAGTGGCTAATGAAAAAGATCGTCTTACCTCGTTTTTTAAAGTCGTTCATCTTGTCCAAACATTTATCGGCAAACGTCTGATCGCCAACGGACAAGGCTTCGTCGATCACCAAAACATCCGGATCGATGTTCACCGAAATGGCAAAACCGAGCCTTGACTTCATCCCGCTCGAGTACGATTTGACCGGCTGATCGATAAATTTGCCGATATCGGCGAATTCGATGATTTCCGGCTCCAGCTTACGGATTTCCTTTTTGCTGAAGCCGAGCATCAAGCATTTTAATTCGATGTTTTCTCTCCCGGTCAACTCGTTGTTCAAACCGGAAGCAATGGCGATGAGCGATGCTTGTCCCTTCACTTCGATCGTGCCCGATGTCGGCGGTATGACGCCGGCGATAAGGTTCGAGAGCGTCGACTTGCCCGATCCGTTTACGCCGACAACGCCGATAACGTCGCCTTCGTCCGCCGCAAAGCTGACGTTGCGCAAGGCATAAAAATCCTCGCCGCGGCCGCCGAATAAAATGTCCAACAGTTTCTCGGAATTCGACTTGTACATCTTATATTTTTTGGTGACGTTTTTAAGGACAACCGAATGCCCCATAATTTATCACTTCCGTAATTATAAATAATCAACGAAATGATCCCTGAACCTGAGATGAAGTACAGAACCGATGATCAACATGGCTAACGTCACTGTCCAGAAATAAATCGTATAGTGCCAATGTGCCACACCATACCACGATGTGCCGAGCAATGCCGCGCGATATCCATCGACAACATAAGTAATCGGATTAATCAGCATGACGGTTTGCACGAGCGCATTTTTTGATGTCCATAATACAGGCGTCAAATAAAGCAACATACGAACAATCGATTGAACGATCATTTGTACGTCACGGACAATGGTCGCCAACGTTGAGGTGATCAAGGACAACGCAATCACGAACATCAATACGGCAAACATAAAGTATGGCAGCTGAACGATGTACACGGACACCGATTCACCAGAAAGGAGAAGTATAACATAAATGACCGCTAAAAACATCAAGTGTTGATAAAACTTGGACACAATGACATACGTGGGAATAACGCTTAATGGGAAACTCATTTTGGCAATCGTTCGGATTCGGCTGTAAATCGATTTCGAGCCTTGAACGATGGCCTGGTTAATGAAAAACCAGATGACAAAACCGGCAAACAGCCAATGATGGAAGGGTATGGAGTCAATATTATAATGTTTTCCACTTCCGCGGATGCCAAATCCAAATACAAACCAATAAATGCCGATTTGTATCATCGGATTAATGATTTCCCATAAGATGCCCAAATAATTGTTACGGTTGGCGCTTTTCAATTCATAAAGCGACAGCCTGCGGACTAAGTAAAAGTTATTCACTTGTTCCTTCAAGATGATCCAAACGGAACGCATAAGTTGATCCTTTCTACCCATTGTTGACGTCATATTCCCGGGCCGAGCGGTTCAAAAAGACTTTTTCAGCGATTCGATGCGAGGATTCACCGCATTCCAAGTAGCAAAATCTTTGATAAAAAGCGTCAAATGATGCTGGAAGCCGGTAATTGTTCTTCTCCAAATCATTAATAGCGGCGATGATCTCCTCCGTCGTCGTCACGAGCGGACCGGGCGCTTCGTTTTCAAAATCAAAGTAAAAACCGCGGATTTTGTCCCGGTATGTGTCGATATCGTAAACATAAAAAATCATCGGCCGCTTCAAAATGGCATAATCAAAAAACACCGAGGAGTAATCCGTGATGAGCAGATCGGATATGACGTATAGTTCACGGATGTCCTCATGATTGGAAAAATCAAAAGCAAAACCGTTATAACGGCTTAAATCAAATTGCTCGGCGATGAGATAGTGCATGCGTAATATTATAACATATCGATCTCCAAGCTCTCTTTCGAGCAATTCCAAATCCAATTTCAGATCAAATTTGTAACGCCCTTTGGCATAGTACTCGTTATCCCGCCACGTCGGGGCGTACAAGATGACTTTTTTGTCTAATGGAATTCCATATTTTCGCTTGAGCGCTCCAATGGTTTCCGGTCGGTTGGCTTTAAAAAGAAAATCGTTGCGCGGATACCCAGATTCAATGATTTCTTTATCGAACTGGAACGCGCGGCGGAAAATTTCCGTGGAATACCGGTTAGGCGAAATCAGATAGTCCCAGTTTCGCGATTCTTTATAGAAATTTCTTTTATAAGTTTCGGTCGTCGTTCCCGGCATATGCACTTCTTCGATATCGGCCGCCAGTTTTTTCAGAGGCGTGCCGTGCCAGGTTTGCAAATAAATCGTGTGCTTCGGTTTGGGGATCCAAAGCGGCAGGCGGCTGTTGGTCACCCAATACTTCGCCAGCGCCATCAAAAATAACCATTTAACCGTAAAACGTTTGACAACTTTTACATCTTTATCCATGAAGTTTTTAAGATACCGAGGGTCTACACTCCAATACATGTTATACTCCGGGTAATTCTCTTTTAAATATTCGTAAATGGCCCTCGGATTACAGCTGTATTGTTTGCCGAGATAACTTTCAAAAATAATGAGGTTATCACGGGCCGGCAACAAAGAAACGATTTGAAAAACAAGTTTATATAGCTTTTTTATTATCGATAGCTTTTTTATTTTTCTCATCATGCCCATCCGAATTCACCAATTTGTCAATAAATAAGTGGGTTGAAAGTCTATAAGCCCTGTTCCATGGGTTCGAGAGGTTGCTCTTCCGATTTATCAGCAACAAACAAGTAATGAACAAGATTCCGGCTCGAATGACCGGTAGAGTACTGATTCCACGTTCTCGAAAATTCCTCGATTTTATCCAAATCAAACTTGCCGTTTTTTATGGTCTCTATAAGGTCATCCATATTATATACGACCGGGCCGGGGACTAATTTTTCATATTCACCCCACAGCCCCCGTGATCTTACATATTCCTTTAAATCATAAGGATAAAAAATCATCGGCCTTTTTAACAAGGCATATTCATATGGTACCGAGGAATAATCCGTTATTAAGATGTCAGTGACCAGCAATAATTCGTTGATATCGGGATACAAGGAATAATCATAAACAAACCCCGGATATAGTTTTTCGATTTCAATTGTATTTTTAATGGCGGGATGCAACTTTAGGAGAACAATATATTCATCCCCCAGTTCCCGATACATGCGATGCATGTCCAGTTTTAAATTAAAATGATGGATCTGATCATCCCGATAAGTTGGCGCGTATAAAATGACCTTTTTTCTTTTTAGCTCTTTATTTTCAGCGGTTAATTTTTTGATGATTCTGCTTTGTGAGTCGGAATCATAAAAAAGATCGGTTCTCGGAATGCCACTCCGCAAAATTTTTTCGGGGGGACACCCAAACGCGTCCATAAAAATTTTTGCCATAGCTTCCGAACCGACTACAATTTTATGAAAATTATTATAAACTTTTTTAAACCTCTTTCTGGCTCTTGCCGATCGTTCCGCAACCGAACGATCCCGAAACCCGAAGGTTTTGATCGCGCCAGCCGCATGCCATAATTGAATGCATTGAACTGTATTTTTAAAATTTACGGCGGCTAAAAAAGGATAATAATTGTCCACCAAAATCCATTGGGAAGTTGCCAAATGATAGATTAATCGCACCCAATTTACAGGATTTTTAAAATCCATACTAATGTAAATAGCATCGGGCACGTGTTGTCGGTTGATATGACTGTTTTTTTTACATATAAAAATAATTTTATATGGAATGTCTTGCCGCTTCATTTCATTATAGACAAAAAGACAATTTTGGCTGAAAGACGCCAATATGAGTGTCTTCTGACGAAGCGGAAAACATTTACATAAGTTAAACATCAACTTAAATAACAATAAGTAGGCCTCTATACATATTTCTTTAACCATTTTTAGCTTGGAATAGGTCGTTTTTGATTTTCGTCGTCGAGATACCGACAGTGCGCGGTAAATAAATCACTTCACAATAATCATTTAAGAAATCGAAACGACCTTTCCAATCGTCCCCCATTACAAAAATATCGACATCGTATTTTTTTATATCCTCAATTTTTTGATCCCAGCTTTTTTCAGGAATGACTAGATCGACATAACGGATGGCTTCCAGAATCAGCTTGCGATGTTCATAGCTGTGATAGGCTTCTTTATGCTTTTGTGCATTAAATTCATCGGTTGAAAGGCCGACAATTAAGTAATCTCCGAGTTCTTTCGCTCTTCTTAGCAGATTGATATGGCCCCAATGAAGCAAGTCATAGGTGCCATACGTAATAACCTTTTTCATGATCGATATCACCCTTTTAAAGGTTTACATTAATAGATTATAAATGTTCTATATCTTAATTTCAAATGCACATCGGCCTTCGCTTAAGTCAAGCTGCCATTGGCATTCTTTTATAATTCCTTTAAAAACATTTTGTTTAACCAAACCTTTAAGCACAATACACATGTTAGTCCTTCATAATCATGGCAGATGTTTAACTCGCCTTTTATGCGTGAAATCACAATTAATACAGACCGCGATGACAGCACATACATACCCGTGGATGATCGATCTGGCGTCCTAAAAAAGACTCTGATTATAGATTAGAACACTTACATCACAAGTTCCCAGAACAAAATAAAAACTGCATTACTATGAAACTCATAGCGAATGGTCATGGGTATCGAGTATCGGCCTTTAAAAAGCACAGTACAACAAAAAAAAAGGGGGCGAACATGAACCATCGCCCCCGAATGATTATATTTACTTTTTGTATTTCGGAACATCAAAAATAAGAGTGTATTGATCTAACAGACTATATAGGTTTACCATTGTAGACGTTTGTTTAACCGCCCAGCCGACATCTGTTGCGTATTGGTGACCTGCTCTACCATATTGCTCCATATAAGCCGGATTCCAGCGCATTTTATACAACGTATCTTGGCCGGCATGAATGTAATTTTCGGAAACAAATTGGGCTCCGCCGATGATTGCTTTTTCAATCGTTGTCCACCCGTGATTGTATGCAAATTGCGCTCCGCATGTATCGGCGCAACCATCTGTCGCCCCGACACCATAAACATTATAAACCGTTACCCCATTGACTTTAATTCCTTTTGCGAGCTGACTCGTTCCGTTTCCGGTCTCTAAAAGCGCATGGCTGATCAAATATATTTCATTGATATTGTATGTTTTAGCCGCTGTAATAAACGCTTCGGCTTTCCCAGCCAATACGCCCTTCCCTTCTAATATATTATTATTTATATCGGTTGCGTTTGTCCCGGAAAAAGCAGACAATTTCAGAAACTGAAAATAGGAACTGTCGGTCTGGGAAAAATTATCAGGATTTAGGTAATAAGCGACTTGATCCCGCGTGGCGGGTACCTTCCCTAGACCATCGGCCTTTGGATCCACCTTCATTTGCATATCAATCGCTTGATTGAGCGTAATGTTGTAAGAAGTATAGCTCGTGTAAATCCCGACGTTTCCCGTAAATTCCTTCAATCCGCTTTTGCTGATATAACCGGTTGTCGCTTTTCCGTTTATGTAAACCGTACAACTGTACCAACCCGATGTAAACGTCTTTAGTTTCAAGATCGCCCCCATGATATACGATTTGAGTATCGGGGCATTGCTGGATGCATAAGAACGCACGGTCACTTGATCAGCTATAACCATCGCTTGAACGCTTTTTGGAGAGGAAGTTGCGTTTTCGACGTCATTGACCTTAATATACCCGGTTTTTTTAGCACCGTTGACATACACAGTGCATTCATACCAACCCGATGTGAAGGTTTTATATTTTAATATGCTTCCTTTTACATACGTTTTCAAAACTTTTGAGCTTGTCGAGGCTTTGGAATAAATGTTGGTCGGACTTTGAAGAGCGATACCGGTTACCTCTTTCGGAGTGGCTGTAATGTTTTCCACGTCGCTTTTCTTGATATAACCGGTTTTCCTTACCCCGTTTACATATACCGTACATTCATACCAACCCGAAGTAAAAGTTTTATACTTCAAGATCGTGCCTTGGGCATACGTTTTTAACACTGAGGCTTGGGTCGACGCCCTTTCATATACCTTGGTAGGACTTTGCAAACCGATGCCGCGAACTTCGTTTTGCGTTGTAGTTGCGTTCTCCACGTCGCTTTTCTTGATGTAACCGGTTTTTCGTATCCCGTTGACATATACCGTACACTCATACCAACCCGACGTAAAGGTTTTATACTTCAAGATCGTGCCTTGGGCATACGTTTTTAACACTGAGGCTTGGGTCGACGCCCTTTCATATATCTTGGTAGGACTTTGCAAACCGATGCCGCGAACTTCGTTTTGCGTTGTAGTCGCGCTCTCCACGTCGCTTTTCTTGATGTAACCGGTTTTTCGTATCCCGTTGACATATACCGTACATTCATACCAACCCGACGTAAAGGTTTTATACTTCAAAATCGTACCTTGGGCATACGTCTTTAATACCGATGCTTGCGTCGACGCCCTATCATAGACGCGGGTGGGCGACTGCAGGGCAATGCCGCGGATTTCAACCTGTGGCGTTTGAATGTTCTCCACATCGTTGGCATTAATATATCCGGTTTTCTTTACGCCTCGAACATAGACGGTACACACATACCAAGTCGAATTATAGGGGCGGTATTTTAAAACGGTTCCTTGACTATAACTCTTTAACACGTTCGCAGTAGTCGAGGGCTGGGCATAAACGCGCGTCGGATCTTTCAAGCCAATTCCTTTAAGTGAAGGTGTTTCTTCAGCCGCCGCATTAACAGGCAGCCAAAGGAGATGGACCGCAAATACTATAGCAATAAAACAACAACCGGTTTTAAAAATTCTCTTCAAAAATACGTTCCCCCCACTTACGGAATGTAATGTCGCTATTTTTTCGCTCCCCTCCTTTCATAACAATAAATCTACCAAAATAACCTATATATCTCTACAATCTTTCATATTTGTAACCTTCAAGTAAAAAAATGAATCTTTTGTAGCAGGCCATTGGAATCACTGCTCACCTAAAGTCTTGACTTGATAGAAATCATGCGTACATAGAAAGTCTGGATCGATAGACTATTTGTTCATTAAATTTAATATTTTCTGTTATAATACACAAAAAAAGAGCCGACCCAAATCCTTTCATTCATTAAAAAAGTCAACGGAGAAAGGATTCGATAAGGCTCTTTTCAACAACATCTCTAGCTGGAGGTAAAGCACCAATTGATCAATTAATCGTTGCTGATAGAACGCGGTAACACTTAAGCCTTCATTTCATTGCTTCCCAATATTAATTGATCAACAACGCGTTCACTGGATCGGCCGTCCGTATGGTCAAAGAAATATTCGACAAATGGCTTGATTTTCTCCATTTTAAAATCTTTTTTGCGAATTGTTTCAATGATTTCATCCGTTGTCCGCACCAACGGACCCGGAATAAATGTATGATAATCGTAGTAAAAATCGCGCGTCTGCACATATTCCTCGACATCGAAGGCAAAAAACAGCATCGGCCGATTCAGAAGCGCAAATTCAAAACAAACCGATGAATAATCGGTAATCAATATGTCAGTGATAAAGAGCAAATCATTGATTTCTCGATAAGACGAAAAATCATAGAAAAAGTCGCTGTACTCATACGGAATGGTAATATCGTTTTTGACAAACGGATGGATCTTGTACAGAAAAACGTATTCATCCTTTAACGCATGATACAACTTTTCGAGATCCAATACTTCCATCGGATAATAAGCCGATTGCTGGCCGTTTCCTCTGAAGGTCGGCGCAAACATGATTACTTTTTTGCCGACCAAAAACGGATATTCTTGATAGAGCTGCTCAGTGACTCTTTTCTTATACTCTTCATCAAAAAAGACGTCGGTACGGGGAATGCCGGTGGCAACGACTTTTTCTATATCGATGCCGAAGCCTTCTGCGTAGTGTTTGGCAACATGATGCGAGCTGACAATCGCTTTCGTATAATTTCGATGGTTTTTCGACTTCGGCGACGGGCCTCCGGGCAGCCCCAAGCGGCTAAACCCGAACGTTTTGAACGCGCCGACCGCATGCCAAAGCTGAATCAATTCCGCGTTTTTCCGAATTTTTAACGGATAGACCATCGGAAAGAAATCATCAAGCAAAATGAACTTTGACGTCGCCAAATGATAGGCGAGACTGACGATTTCTTTATACGTTTTCTTCTGCCTGATCGAGCTTTTCAACATAAATTTATATTCGAAGTCCAGCTGCCGCCTTTGCATTTCCTGATAGACGAAATAGAAGTTTCCGCTCAGCTCCTCGCGGCTGTCGGAAGCAAATAAAACCTTTCTCTCATTGAGCGGGAGCAGGCAGAAGAAGCGGTAAAGCAACCGGAAAACTTTGGTTGAAAAGAAGCGATAGAATAACCCGCGTTTCTCAAGATTTTCAATATCAAATAAGGCCGGATCGAGATCTTTCAATTTGTTCGATTTAATTTTTAACGTTTTAACGTTCAAATCGTAGGTGGCCAATAAATTATATTTCATTTGTTTACGGGCCGAAAAATATTCCATTTTTGCTGAATGGAATCCTTTATCCAAGAAAGGTCTGACATTTCCAAGCGGAAAGGTTTTAAAATATTTTTTACCGCCCAAATCTTGCACTTCAATGTGGAGATAAACCTTATATTCGGCTTCAGGCAAAGGCTTATTACTATTGATCGTTGAAAAATTGAATTTCCCTTCAAATCCAGCCCATTTGTATTTATCGCTTATTTCTTCCTCCAACTGGAGTTCCTGTACAGGCACGTCCATTAAAGGCAATTCAATAACATGTTTTTTTTCATTCACCAAATAGAGACGTTTCTTAACAAAATCTTCATCTTCAAGCGGAATGCCTTCCAAATAAAAATACCCTTTAATTTCCATAATGGGCCCGTTCCATTTTAAATGGGTGACCTTCCGCCTAGGAATCAGCTGATCATCCTGCCCGGCCAGCTCATGGATGGCCGGTAGCGATTCCTCCAAGTAATCCTTCTTAATCACAATTTTTTCATCATCGACGAACACATAGTTTCCCTTGATGTATTCCCCGTTTGTCGAATTTTGCCGTTTGATCATCTTTTTTAATACCCGCTTAGCTTTTCTCAACATGATCTTGATTCCCACCCTTTATGCATAAGCACAGGAATATGGAATGAAGGGAGAACATTGCTCATCAATATCATTTTTTGAATCATTTTGTGAAAAAGTAATCGACAATGCGTTGACTGGCTTTGCCGTCGATTTTGTCAAAAAAACGGGAGCGAAACGCGGCGATGGCCCGGGCATCATATTCACCCTTTTTAATCCATTCAGCCAGTTCCCGTGTCTCTTTAAAAATCGGGCCTGGAACAAACGATGGATATTCAAAATAAAAGCCCCGCTCCCTTTCATATTCCTCCAAATCATGAGCAAAGAATGCCATCGGTCGGTCGAGCAGGCTAAAATCAAATATAATCGATGAATAGTCCGTAATTAAAATATCCGAAACAAGCATTAATTCTTGAATATCAAAACCGTTATTAATGTGGTAGACAAAATGGTTCTCGTTATCTCTTACATGCAAGTCTTCCCGCATATAGGGATGCAAATGAACGAGAACGGCAAACTGGCTACCAAGGATTTGCTGCATGGTTTGAAAGTCGATCGGAATTTGAAACGCGTCTTGTCTGTGGCTTTTCCCTCTGAAAGTCGGGGCATATAAGATTAATTTTTTGCCTTTTAACGCTGGATATTGTGCAAAAAACTTTTCATAAGCCTTCTTGTGATTTTCTTTGGAAAAAAAATAATCGGTCCTCGGCACGCCGAGCGGCAGAATATCTTTTTCCGGCATATTAAAGGCCTCAGCATAAAACGGAATAACCGCTGTGGAACTGACAATCGCTTTTGAGTAATTGGAATGCACTTTAACATACCGCAAATATTCTTCACTCGGTCCGAACGCCTTACCAACCGTGCTATAGCCAAATTTTTTAAAAGCGCCGGCGGCATGCCAAAGTTGAATGATCTCTGTTCCTTTCCGTGGTTTGATGACATAAACAGGAAAGTAATAATCATCAATAAAGAAATATCGCGACGTCGCTAAGTGATAACTGGCACGAAGCAAATGAAAAAAATATCCAAGTTTTCCTGCTAAGGAGGCACGATATTTTTTTAACAGAAATACGGAATGAAAGCCGTATTGCCGGCGTACGAGCTCTTGAAAAACATAGAGCAAATTCCCGGACAATTTTTCAGAACGATAAGAGGCAAAAGCCACCTTTTTTTCTCTAACCGGGAATAAAATTGTCGACAGGGCATAAATCGTACGGATAAACATGATTGCCGTCAACGTCTTTAACAGTTTTAATTTATTCACGGTTCAATCGACCTGCCATTTATATCCCTTACCATCAGACCCGATATTTAAATTTCCCATTGCATCACCGTTTTGCCCCAAGACGTTGTCAAATCTTGTTCAAACGCATTAATGATATCTTGAATCGTACGCACCGTCAGCACGGATCCGACTAAGACTTCGAGGTATTCCAACACGTCAGGATGTTCCTCTAAGAACTGGACAGTATTGACAAAATCGACGCGGCCGCTGCGGCTGCTTCCGATCAAGGTCAAGCCTTTTTCAAGCACCATGCGGGTGTTGATTTCAACCGGATTTTCGGAAACGCCCAAAAGCCCGATCGTTCCTTCCGGATGAATATGGTCGATCGCTTGATCGATGGCGTATTGACTCCCAATTCCCCCCGCACATTCAAACGCGTGATCGATGCGAAGTGTCGAGGGAATTTGGTCGATGAGATAAACATCATCGGCAAAAGAGAAATAATCCAGCTTATAAGGCGTTTTGCCGAAGACGATAATCCGGCTGTTTTGATATTTCTTTTTTAATATGAGTGACGTAATAAATCCGAGGTTTCCGTCTCCCCAAATGCCGAACGTTTGCCGCCTGGAATGGGCCGTTTTTTCAAATCTTGAAATGGCATGCATACTGACGCTGATCAATTCAATAAACGCGGCGACGTTCAAATTAATGCCAGGGAAAAGCGGAACAACCCGATCGCGCTTTAAAAATACATAATCTTGCATAAACCCATCGTAACCGCTGGATCGAAACTTGCTAGAGCGCAAATAATTTTCAGCGATGATGTCATCTGTTTCAACGGGAGTATTCGGGATCATGACCACGGGTGTTCCCACGGCCCACTCGCCCTTTGGATCACGCATGACTTTGCCGACGGCTTCATGGATGAGAGCCATCGGCAATTTCTTGGCCAAAACTTCTTTATCCCGTGAACCGGTGTAATACCTTTGGTCAGCCGCACAAATCGATAGATGAGTGGGACGGACGACGACATCATCTGAGTGAACCGAGCAATCTTGATAGGCCACTTCAAATTGCCTTGGTGAGACGAGCCGATAGATTTGATTAATCATTCTGTTGTCCGCTCCTCCAAAAGAGCATTCGCGATTTTCAAATCATACGGCGTGGTGATCTTAATATTGAACAGCTCGCCCTTTACGATTTTTACCTGTTCACCGTGCAAAACAAAAATCTTGCAAGCGTCGGTCAAAATCTCCTTTTGTTCATCCGTCAAAGCATAATACAATTCTTTTAATTTCTTAATATTGAAGCTCTGCGGTGTCTGTCCTTGGTACATAGTGCTACGAACTGGAATGTCGTGAACCATTTCGCCGTCGTTGGATTGGATGATGGTGTCGATCGCCTCAATCACTGTATCCACCGCACCAAATTTTAATGCGTTGTCGATATTTTCCTCAATAATTCGGTGGGTGAGGAAAGGGCGGACCGAATCATGGGTGACGATAATATCATCATCATTCAAGCCAATTTCGTTTTCGATATATCGAATGCCGCTCATAATGGATTCATTGCGGTTTTCTCCGCCCTCTACAACGACGAGCCGGTTATCATGACCGATAAATTTATTGAGGATATCCTTCGTATGATTCATCCATTGTTTCGGCGAGACAATAATAATCTTGTCAAACCGATCGTTAAGCATGAATTTTTCAACGGTATGGATAAGGATCGGCTTGTTCTTCAGCGGCAAATATTGTTTCGGCATATCAATGTTTCCCATGCGTGTGCCTTTACCGCCGGCAAGGATTTCGGCGTAGATCACTCTTCATCGACCCTCCAAGTACGAGACATTGTCACAATTTATTTTTACCGGCCGGAAACGTCCGAGCATTGGTATAAAGTGCACCTTAATAGGTCCATTCACCTAAATCTTTAGTCTTTAATACTCTTAGAATCCATGTTACGACAAAAAAATCTATTAATCAATGACCGATCGTGATCATCTGCTAATGCTTTCCATTTGACGTCCCGATGTTTGCCGCCGTTTAACGAAATGAAACATAATGTCGATTTAGGAGAAAGGCTAAAAATGATTTATTGACTGTCAAACCAAACATTAAAAACCCGCTTCAAGTTTGAAAAACCATCTTGAAGCGGGGGATTCGGGCCGTCTTACAAAATTTAATCGGTCCGTATGGCGTTCGAAACGTATTGGCCATTTCGCGATGGATGACGGCCGCTCCTTATTTTGCCCGAAAACGGATTTTAAAAATAGTCACGAGAAAGCGGGGCAGGGCGAGCATGCGGCGCCAGCGCGAAGGCTGCTGAATCAGGCGATAAAGCCATTCCAGATACAGCTTTCGCCAAATCAGCGGAGCCCTTTTTACCTTGCCCGCCAACACATCAAAACTTCCGCCGACGCCGATCATCAAACCTTTTTTCAATTCGGGGCCGAAGCGCGCAATCCATTTTTCCTGCTTCGGAAACCCCAAGCCGACAAGCAAGATGTCGGGTTCCCGCGCTTTGATCTCCTCGATCACGCGGCGGTCGTCAACATCGAAATACCCGTGGTGATACCCGACCAATCGGAGGCCGGGCACCGCTTCGACGGCGCGGCGGGCGGCCTCTTCGATCACGTCGGGCGCCGCCCCGAGGAAATACACTTTATACCCTTTTTCCGCCGACAGTTGAAAAAGGCGCCAGATGAGATCATAACCCGTCAAGCGTTCCTGGATCGGCGTGCCGAGCAGCTTCGCGCCGATGACGATGCCGATGCCATCAGGGGTGACGACATCCGCTCGCTTTAGAACAGAAAAATAGTCTGGATCCTTTAAGGCGTGCATGACAATTTCCGGATTGGCCGTCACGACAAACGTTTTCTCGCCGCGCGACAGCCGCCCGTCCAACATCTGTACCAAACCGTCCATGTCGGTATTGATAAATGGAATGCCGAGTACATCGACCGTTTTCGTCACGTCAATCTTTCCCTTGCCGCATGTTGACATAACGGAACGATTTTCATCGTCCGTTCAACCATACGCTTCGATTCTACATCATTCCAATGCGTCGCACCATGCAAAATCACGCGCTTGAGCCCGCTGGATTCCGGTTTGCCGCGATTTATTTAGCCCGTTTGGCCCCATCATAGTGTTCGAGAATCACCTTGACTATCCGCTCAGCGGCATGCCCGTCTCCGTACGGATTGGCAGCCTTCGCCATTTTTTCGTAAACCTCCGGATCGGTCAGGAGCTCCTTCGCCAGCCGGTAGACGTTCTCTTCCGACGTCCCGGCGAGCTTCAACGTGCCCGCTTCGATGCCTTCCGGCCGTTCGGTCGTGTCCCTTAAGACCAGAACGGGGACGCCGAACGTCGGGGCCTCTTCTTGGATGCCGCCGGAATCGGTCAAAATCAGATGCGCGCGGGCCATGAAATTGTGAAAATCGATCACCCCGAGCGGATCGATGAGGTGAATGCGCGGATGATCGCCTAACGTCGCGAACGCAATCTCCCGGACGGCCGGATTGAGATGAACCGGATAAACGAGGGCGATGTCCGCATGTTCGTCGACGAGGCGGCGAACGGCGCGAAACATGCGGCGCATCGGTTCACCCAAATTTTCCCGGCGGTGGGCGGTCATGAGCACCATTTTGCGCTTGCCGACCGCTTCCAGCACCGGATGGCGATAATTGTTCCGGACCGTCGTCTTCAGCGCATCGATCACGGTATTGCCGGTGACAAAAATCGCCTCGGGCCGCTTGTTTTCTTTTAAAAGGTTGTCAGCCGCCCACGTCGTCGGCGCAAAATGAAAGTCTGCCATGATCCCGGTGAGCTGCCGGTTCATCTCTTCCGGAAACGGGGAATATTTATCGCCCGTTCGCAGCCCCGCTTCCACGTGCCCGATCGCGATTTGATTATAAAAAGCGGCGAGGCTCGCGGCAAAAGTGGTCGTCGTATCGCCGTGGACGAGCACGAGATCGGGCTGAGTTTCTTTCATAATCCGGTCCAAACCGGATAAAGCCTTTACGGTAATATCGGCGAGCGTCTGGCGTTCCTTCATGATATGTAAATCGTAATCCGGAACGATTCGAAAGACGTCGAGCACTTGGTCGAGCATTTCCCGGTGCTGGGCGGTGACCGCCACGATCGTCTCGATCTTTTCGGGATGTTTCTTCAATTCCAGAACGACCGGCGCCATTTTCACCGCTTCCGGCCGGGTTCCGAAGATGACCATGATTTTGATCGGTTTTTGCATGGAGACACCTCTTCGCGTCATTCGACTGCCTGCATAAAATTGCGCATACCTTGTTTCGCACTTTAAAAATCTTCGGGCCTCTGCTTCACGCTCTGCAGCCCGCATCCAAAAACACCTCTTCACACATTACCCCTATGATACAAAAAAAAAGGCCACGGTGCCAGGCACCGTGGATCGTGAAAGGGGCAAGCGGTCAGCTCACCCCGGCTTGGCGTTTTCGCGCGCCCAACCATAAGAGCGCACCGCCGGAAGCGAGCAACCCCCCGCCGGCCGCCATCCAATCCCATACATGAGAAGCGGTGTCGGGAAGCCGTCCGCCCTTCGCTGTCGCTGAGGCCGCCTTTTTACCTGCGGGCGGCTGGGCGGGCAGGCTCTTCGCTGTGGTTTCTGCACCTTTTGCCGCTTGATTGATCAAATCCGGATTTAAGAGATCGGGCGTCACGTTCAGATCGGCCAAAAGGTTTCCATCTTTATCATAAAGCTCGATCAACAGGGTTGCATTTCCGATGTCCTTCATTTGAAAGAGTTCGGCCAGGGTGATGGGCTTTTTATGACCGTCGCTGACCAAATAATATTTCGCGTGCATCTGGAACACCTTCAACATGTCCTCAAAGATGCCGGCCAATGCCTCGGCCTGTGCTCGCGTCAACGACTCGGCGTTTTCATCGAGGGAATCGCTGAAAGCGATCAGGCGGTCAGCAATGCTTTCCATTCCTTTTTCGACTTGATCCGGATCCAAGGAATCAAGATACGTGAACACGCGTTCGATCTCTTCATCCGTCAACCCCAACGACTCAAAGATGGCGGATAAATCTTCCTCGTCCGTATCCCCCAGCGTATATTCATCGAGGTCAAACACCAGATCATCGACGAACTTATAGTCGTCCAGCGACCGCCCGTGGGCCGCCAACAGATCGATGAGCTCGGCTTTCGTCAAACCGTACTCGTCCAAAACTTGCTGCAGCGTTTGATCATTAAGAGGTTCGCCCAAAAAGTCCTTCAGTTCGGCAAACGAGCCGAATTCCTTTATGGAGGTGTCATATTCTTTCTCAAGATATTGCTCCAAATCGTTTCTCGTCCAATGAAGGCTTTTAAGATAGGCTTCGAGCTGCTGATCGTCTGCGGACGACCATGCCCAGGCATGGGCCGGGGCGAAAAAAAGGACAAACAAACCCAACAACGGTAAAAGGCGTTTCATAGAACCCTCCATCGAATAAGACTTAATAATTTAAATATATGACAAAATACATTTTTTGTATATGAAAAATTTTAAACTTTACTAATAGATCTTCGCCATCGGCGTTGAAACAGGATTGAGCCAAACATTTTGTTGGGGAAAATTCCTAAGATATTGTAAAATGGAAAAGGAAACGATACGACATAAGCGAGGGATGACCATGGAGACGAGTTTTTTCAAAAACAATCGCGAGCGTTTCTTCGAGCTCATGGAAGACCGGTCGATCGCCGTTTTCTTCGCCGGCGAAGCCCCGCAGTCTTCCGGCGATCAACAGCACCCGTTTGTCCCGAACCGAAATTTTTATTATTTATCGGGTATCACCGAACCGAAAATCGTCCTCCTGCTCACGAAATTTGAAGGAAAAAAAGAAGCGCGCCTGTTTGTGGAACGGCCGAATCCGGTTATGGCGAAGTGGATCGGCGAAAGCCTGACGAAGGAAGAAGCCGCAGAGGCTTCCGGCATTGAAGCGGCCAACGTGTCGTACTTGGATGAATTTCACGGCTTCCTCCAAAGCTTGCTACTGAGCCTGCCGTATGAACACGTGTACCTTGACTTGGAAAAACGCGCATGGAACGCTCCGTCCACACCGGCGGGACGCTTCGCCCACGGCATCAAAAAACGCTATCCCTACTTGCAATTACATAATGCGTATCATGCGATCTGCGACATGCGCCTGATCAAGACGAAAGAGGAAATCGAAACGATCCGGGAGGCCGGGCGCATCACCGTGGAAGGGATTAAACACGTCTTGCGCCACGCCAAGCCGGGCATGAAAGAATATGAGTACGAGGCTTATTTTGATTTTGTCTTGAAGTCTAACGGCGTCAAACATCACGCTTTCCACACCATTGCGGCCGGCGGCAAAAACGCGACCGTGCTGCATTACGAGCGCAACGATCAAACGGTGCGGGACGGCGAACTTTTGCTTCTCGACCTCGGGGCGCAGGTTGACCTTTACAACGCCGACATCAGTTACACCTTCCCGGTCAACGGCAAGTTCACCGAGCGGCAAAAGACGATTTACAACATCGTCTTAAAAGCGCTCCGCGAAGTGACCGCGCTCATCAAACCGGGCGTCCCTTTCAGCGATTTACAAGAGCATACGAAAAAGGTGCTCGCCGAGGAATGCCAAAAAATCGGTTTGATCAAAACGCCCGAGGAGCTGTCGAAGTATTATTTCCACGGCGTCAGCCACTCGCTCGGTCTCGACACGCATGACGTCGGGCGCCTCCGCGACCAAAAACTGGCCCCCGGCATGGTGCTGACCGTCGAACCCGGCTTATATATTGAAGAAGAAGGCATCGGCGTCCGCATCGAAGACGATGTCGTCGTCACGGAAGACGGCTGCGAAGTGCTGACGACCGGCCTGCCGCGCACCGTCGAAGAAATCGAAGCGTTCATGGCCGAAGCGCGCAGCGGTCAATGAGCGAACTTGGTCCATCAAAAAACATCTCTATTCGAGGAGGCATCATCTATGGAATATCGGCGTTTGGGTCGATCGGGTTTGAAAGTGAGCGAAATCTCGCTCGGCAGTTGGCTCACTTACGGCGGATATGTCGCCGCCGAACAGGCGATCAAAACGATTCACAAAGCCTACGATCTCGGCATCAACTTTTTTGACACCGCCAACGTTTACATGCACGGCGAGGCGGAAAAAATTGTCGGCCGAGCCATCCAAGCGTTTCCGCGCGAATCGTATGTGCTCGCCACCAAGGTGTTCTGGCCGATGGGCGACGGGCCGAACGACCGCGGGCTGTCCCGCAAACATATCATCGAGCAAGCCAACGCCAGTCTGAAACGCCTGGGCGTCGATTACGTCGACATCTACTATTGCCACCGCTACGATCCGGAAACGCCCTTGGAAGAGACGCTGCGCGCACTCGACGATCTCGTCCGCCAAGGCAAGGTGCTGTACATCGGCGTCAGTGAGTGGACGGCGGAACAAATCACCGAAGCCGTGCATCTCGCCGATAAAAAATTGCTCGATCGCATCATCGTCAACCAACCGCAATACAGCATGCTCGTCCGCCATATCGAAAAAGAAATCATTCCGGTTTGCGAAAAACACGGCATCGGGCAAGTCGTTTGGTCGCCGCTCGCCCAAGGGGTGTTGACGGGCAAATATAAAAAAGGCGCAAAACCGCCCGAAGGCAGCCGCGCCGCCTCGGACAGCAAATTCATTCAATCGCTGTTGACCGACGAAAATCTCGACAAGGTGGAAAAACTCAAGGGCATCGCGGATGAGCTCGGACTGTCGCTCGCCCAACTCGCCCTCGCTTGGATCCTCCGCCAGCAAAACGTTGCCAGCGCGCTCGTCGGCGCCAGCCGTCCCGAGCAAATCGAGGAAAACGCGAAGG
Organism: Caenibacillus caldisaponilyticus; assembly: GCF_002003465.1. GTDB lineage: Bacteria > Bacillota > Bacilli > Bacillales > Sporolactobacillaceae > Caenibacillus > Caenibacillus caldisaponilyticus. The sequence goes on from NZ_BDDQ01000002.1 coordinate 155,279, forward strand.
CGTCCGGCGTCAAGCTGGATGACGAGGTCCTCGCCAAGATCGAAAACATTCTGGAAAGCTGAGCGCACGGGCCACGCCGCCCATTGGCGGTCGACTCCGCCCGTTTACGAGACGGGCGGAGATTGTTTTTTCACCGTTCTCCATCATGGCCGCTTTTCAAATCATACGGGTGCCTTGCAGCCGGCAGGGCACCCCTTTTTTTGCGCTATTTTTTTGGAACCGCATGGCTATAAATTGGCTGTAAGATATCCTAATGGGCTCTTCGAAACGCAACCGTGCCATTCACTCACGCACGAATGATTGCCATATTTAACGCCATTGCACATATTCGACAATGGTGCCGTCCGGGTGACGAACCCGCATGTTCCAGCCGGTCGGAACAGGCTTGATGTCTTCGAGCAATTCCGCCCCTTTGCTTATTAAGCTTTCTTTCGCATCCTGGATTTCGTCAACCAAACAAGTTAAAGCGGTCGCCCTCACCCTCGAAAGATGCTCTTCTTTACCGGCAATCAACAATAGCGGTCCGATTTTCGCCAATTCCAAGCGCAGTTCAGGGTAACGAAAGCGCAGACTCACGCGTTGACCCAAAACCGTCTCGTAAAACAAAATCTGTTGCTCCAACTTTTCCGGTTCCACGTACAGCCGAAACAACACTTCCCGAATGCGCATGGTTTTCCCCCCTACTTTTGGTCAGAATGCACCGAATCAAAGCGCGTCTGTTGGAAAGCTCCCATCAAAGATTTTACTTTAATTTTATAAATTCATCCCTATTTTCCGGCTTTCGCTCTCCCATTCGTTTGAACGCTTGCGGAGCATGATTTCGTACAAGGGTAGAAAGCCATGAATGTTTTTTGACGAACAGAATCCCATTCGGCGAGAACTGCCGTTTGCTTTAAGGAAATGATAATCCGCAGATGAATTCGCGGGTCATTGTATTGGCTCAAATGGCGAGATTTGGACATCCAAAGCAGGATCACTGCCTGAGAAAATCGAATACACCAATGAAAATCGCTTTTGAGGCGTGGGGGAGAATAATGGAGCTGAAAAAACAACTGATCGAATTAAAAGCGATGGCCAAAGAGCAAATATTCAATCTTGATATGGACGATTTGATCCATAAGATGCTGGTGAACATCGGGACGGTGGACCCGGAATTGCGCGATGCGCTCATTTATGCCACGTTTATAAGATTGATCGACGATGATTTTTTGACTGGGCGGCAGCTGCAGGCCGTCATGGAAACATGTTTAGACCATAACCATTTGTTTTATCGGATCGGTGAAACCAATAGCGATTCCGTCTTTACCCGTTCCTTTTCGTCCCTGATCATCGCCGCCGTTTTGGAAAAAGACAAAAAGGGTTCGCTGCTTCCCGCTCCCCTTGTGGCCAAAGCGACGGCGAGCGGTCATTCTTATTTGCGCCAAGAAAGAGATACAAGAGGGTACGTCGAAGGGAAAGGATGGGCGCACAGCATCGCCCACGGGGCCGATTTATTGGTTGCGGCCATCAACCATCCCCACTATCGACCGGAACAGTCCAAAGCCTTCCTGGATACCGTGCGCCATTGTTTGTTCAAAGACGCTGCCGTTTACACCGATGATGAAGATGAACGGCTTATTTTTGTCATTGAATCTCTTATTGATAAAGGTTTAGAGGAAACGGAATTCGTTGATTGGATCTTAAAAGTATTTGATGATTTGGAGATGTTGTTCGAAGAAGAGGGGCATGCGTTAACGTTTTATCGCAAAAAGCGGAACGTCACGAATTTCTTTAAGTCGCTCTATTTTCGATTGGGGTACAAAAACCGCGGTGATCAGGTGAGACGTTGTATAAAGGAGAATTTAAAAATCTGGCATCAGCGGTTATTTATCCTTTAGTTTTTTCGTGATATTCGTTCCTGGCGATGAATGGATGCGGTGTGCCTTATGCGGATGCAACATGCCCTTTCATCGGCCTCTGCATAGCCAAAAAGGATGCCGAATGACATCCTTTTTGGCTTTATTGATCACGGTTTGCCCATTCGCTTGTCAAAGCGGCCGCCGAATCGAAAGCTTCCCTCCTGAACCGAACCGTTACGCTTTTTCAACGCCGGTCGGCAAAACCCGCGCTATTATGCAAGCAAACCGCGCCTTTCATTCGGCGAAAGCGCCCGGTCCTTTACAACTTTTTCCCGGAGAAATAGGCGGTCAGATAGTCGGCCCAGAGCTTGATGCCCTTTTCATTCGGCAGGCGGCCGGCTTTGTCCAAATCGTTCGCCAACCCTTCGCCTTTCGGCCAGGCGGAGAGATGGTCCAGATAGACGTAACCGGCGTCTTTCGCTGTTTCCTTAAGCTCCTCGGCGCGGGCGTTAATGCCGTCATAAAACGTGACGGGATTCGGCGGTTCAATCATGAACGTCGCGTCCGGAAGGGTGTCTTTTAGATTGTTTCCGATAAGGACGGGAATGCGCGCCGAATCGTGCGTGCTGACCTTGCCGTTGTCCTCGATCAGCATGGCGGTAAAAATGATAACGTCCGGCTTTTCATCCGCCAGCGATTGATACAATTCCTTTTGATAAACGGTCAGCGAATTTTCGCCGGAAAACGTTTTCTCCTTCACATAAAAAATCGGGGACCCGTAGGCGTCATTCAATTGCTTTTGCAAGGGCGCCGCCAACCCCAGGACGCTTTCCCCGCCGGCCAACAGCACGCGGACGGACGATTTATTTTCCAACGCCGTTTTGATTTTATCCTGAAGTTTTTTCGGCAAATGTTTTGTCAACGCAGCGGGATCTGCCGGAGCGTCCGAGGCCAACGCGCCGTTTGCCTGTCCCCCGTCATTACCGGCCTTCCCGGCCGTTTCTTGATCCGCACGCCATTCGGCTTTCGCCGCCTTGGACATGCGCGCCACTTCGCCTTTCCAATGCAGGCGGCCGGCGATCACCGCCGCGGCGCAAACGATCACAGCAAAGATGACCAACAACCCTTTTTTCAAAGGTTCACCCCCTCATCCCACGTGTGAAAACCGATTCCAAGTATGTATTTTTTTATTTTTCTTTTTTATTGTATATCAGCACAAGGGCGTTCACAATATCTCATTGATCGCAAACCACGAGCCTGGCGAAACAAGAATTACAGGGCGGCGCTTATGCGTATCGATCCCTCGGTCTTCGAGCGCGTTTTAAAACGGTGCTCACGGCCATCACCGCATCAAATCGCTTGATGGAGACGTTTTGGACATTATATTCTTTACATTGAAAGAGGAAGGATTAAGAGGGCTCCATCCTTCCCGACCGGCTTATGGATTCAGGCATCCGGCTCGATCAGCCCGAGATTTCGCCAAAATACGAGCCATCCGTTGCGTGGACGGCACACCGTTGGACGAATGTCCGACAGACAACGTTTTAAATATAAAAAATGGGCCCGAAAAACGCCTAACGGGCATTTTTCGGGCAAACAAAAAAAATGTCCGGGCTCGCGGGGAGCCCGGTACAAAAGTCGAATGATTTGTCGGCAAAGACGGCGTTGGCTTGGCCTTTTCTTGATCACGCCTATGTAACTACGCCTTTGATCTCACGCCTCTGTTTTCATGTCTCTCATTTCTGCCATCTGCCATAATAACCGCTTCGCTTTGAACGCTCCACTTATTTTCTTTCAGCTTTGACCATTTTGCGCCAACGATTTCTGTTTGGCGCATCCGCCTTATTTCAGAACGGATTTCGCACCCAAGTAACGCGGTTTCCAATAAGAATTGTTCATGGGAGTGACGGTCACGCCTTGAGAGCTCGAAGCGTGGATGAACTTGCCGTCTCCGATATAAATCCCAACATGGGACGGACCGTCTTTATAAGTTTCAAAGAAAACGAGATCGGCTTTTTTCGGCGAAGAAACGGTCTTTCCGGCTTTCCATAATGTATCGGTCGTGCGCGGGACATCGACACCGTTTTTGTTAAAAACATATTTGACAAAGCCGCTGCAGTCGAAACCGGACGGCGATTGTCCGCCCCATTTGTAAGGGGTCCCGATGAGCGATTTGGCATTGGCGATGATTTTGTCCGCCAGCGCGCTGTTCGAATTAACGCTCACACTGGCCGCTTCGACGCGCATGTTGTTCAATGAAGCCCACGTCTTCAGACCGACGATGCCGTCCGGAACAAGCCGGTGCGCTTTTTGATAGTTGATGACAGCCGCGCGCGTATACTTCCCGAAAATGCCGTCGATCCAGTAGTGATAGTAACCGAGTTTGCTCAACTTATCTTGGAGCGTGCGAACGGCTTGTCCGCGCGAGCCGTAGGACAACAATTGTTGGCTTGCCGTGACCTTTGTCGGAGTTTTGGCCATGGCCCCATCGGCCAATGCCGGCGCGACTAACAAAGAGCAAGCCGTCAGCGAAGAGATGAAGATTTTACGGAACGGATGATGCATTGCTGTCTTCCCCCCGATGCGGTTGTTCCGTTTTGGTTGGTTGCCGTATCACGTTTGGTACTTTCATAGTAAAGGGGGAAGATTACAAACCTATAACATTGTTTTTGCGAGACTTTTAAAATGCGGATAAACCGGGTAAAAATTTTTACCCATACCGCCATAAAAAAGAATATATGGAAACATATGGTTTTTAACGCGCGACGGAACGTCCGGGCACGGCATGAGCCGATCGACCTCCCGTCTGGCGGCAAACGCTGGGCAAAGCTCCCTGCGCTTTCATGGGCGATGCATTACGGGTTATCCGACGCATTCCGCAACACAACGATGTTGACGCGCCGGTTCATCGCCTGATGCGCCTTGGTATCGTTTTTGACGCGCGGATGGTACTCCCCGTAGCTCGTATAGCGGATGCGTTCCGGGCGGATTTTGTCCTCATTGATCAGAAACATGGCGACGTTATGCGCGCGCGCCGCCGCCAATTCCCAGTTTGAGTGGAATTGATTGGAATAAATAATGGGGTTATTATCGGTGTGCCCTTCAACTTCTATCGGATTGTCAATCGATTGCAAGATGCCCCCGATCCTGCGCAACACCGGGATGGCGTTTTCTTTGATGTCCGCCTTGCCGAGATCGAACAAAATTTTCTCCTTAAAAGTGATCTGTACGCCGCGCGGCAAATTTTCTAATTCGATGAGCGTATCCAAGTGGTTTTCCTTTATGTAATTCTGCAATTTCACATACAGGCTGTCCAACTTTTGCTTGTCCGTTTGGCCGTTCTTGTCTTTCTTATCCTTCTTTTTTTCTTTATCGAGCAAATCGGTATTTTTTACCTGGGGAACGTTCGACTGTTCCACGATCGTTTCCCCGTGAAAAGCGGTTTTAAGCGACTGGATAAGCGCGTTAAAGCGGCTGTTCTCCAATTCGCTCATGGAATAAAGGACGACGAAAAACGCCAGGAGCAAGGTGATGAGATCCGCATACGTCACAAGCCAGCGGTCTTGTTTGTCGCGCTCTTGATGTGGGTTCCGTTTCCTCCTCCTAATCATTGATCAAATCCGCCTCTCCGAGAGGTCCATCGTCCCGATTTTTTTGACGGCCGTGTTTATCCAAAAAGGCTTGCAATTTATTGCGCAAAATCGTCGTGTTTTCGCCGAGCTGAATGGACATGAGTCCCTCCGCTTGCAGTTCCATCAGCAAAATGTCCTGTTCCAAGCGCGCTTTAATTTTATTGAAAATCGGCAGATAGATGAGGTTCGCGCTCGAAACGCCATAAAGCGTTGCGATAAAGGCGACCGCGATGGACGGCCCGAGCGTTTCGGGATTGTTAAGATCGCCCAAAACGTGAACGAGCCCCATGACCGTACCGATAATCCCCATGGTCGGCGCGAAGCCGCCCGCTGCTTCAAAAACGCGCGCAACGGACAAAATGTTTTCTTCATAGCGTTCGATTTCGCGGTTCAAGATGTCTTCGATCATTTCCGCTTCCGCGCCGTCGACGACCATTTGAATGCCTTCCTGGAGAAATTTGTTGTCGTCGTTCTCTTCCAGCCGGCCTTCAAGGGCCAGCAAGCCTTCGCGCCGGGAAATGTTCGCCAAATCCACGAGCTGTTCGATCGTCTCTTCGGGACGAAAAGGTTTCTCAAAAAAAGCGTATTTTAAGATGAAAGGAATTCTCTTTAACACACGAAAAGGAAAGCTGGCGATCACGGCTCCGAAAGTCCCGCCGAACACGATGAGCGCCGCGGTGCCTTGTAAGATGGCCGCAATCGACCCGCCTTCCAAAATAAACCCCATCAGTAAGGATAGTATGCCGAGCAAAAGTCCGATCACCGTTGCAAAATCCATGGTTGTTCACCCTCCAACCAATACCTGTATATATCTTTTATCGACGTAAACCCCCTTTTTCTTTAGATGAATGGCCGTGAAATGGGACTAAAATCCTAAGCCCATTCTGAAAGCCCCCGTTCAAGCCGAATCGGAGCGAAAAATGACCTTCCCGGCAAAACTCCCCCATTCCTCCCATGACCGCAAGCATAGCCGAGTTTTTCCATTCGCTTGGCAGACGGCCGCTGCGCCTTATCTCCTACTTTGAGGCATGAGTCTATTTACTTATTTTTTAATCAATTGCAAATTTTCTACTGACAATGATTCTCGTCTCGATTATGATGAACATAACATCTTGGATGCTAGGGAGAAAAAGGTCGAAAGGAGAGAGGGCTCCGAGAAAAAAGGTCATTCTTATCCTCGCAGCAAAAGGCTTCACCCGTCCCCAGGTCGCGTCATCTTATCATTCAAGAAAGGATTGGACAAGCATGCGGTCGAAAACACGCATCGCCTTCAAACTGTTCTGTGCGTTCATGTGCTCGATGCTGCTTATTCCGATGAACGCCTTCGCCGCTCCTGTGTCTAACGGCGGCGCTTCACCCGGCAAGGCGAGCGCATCGTTTCGCGACACGGCGAGCAAACCGAGCGCCAAGATCAGTTCACGGCTTAAGGAGCAGTTTTCTGACGACAAGTTCGTCACGTTCCTCGTCAAACTCAAAGATCAGGCGGACACAAAAAAAGCGGCGGAACAAACGACAAAACTCGCCGAAAAACAAAAGCTCTCCGCAGCCAAAACCAAATACACCCAGCGTTCCGCCGTCGTGAACGCCCTGCGCGCTAAGGCGAATGAAACGCAGGCCAACCTCCTCGCTTTCCTGCGCGACGAAAAAAGCGCCGGGCGCGTCAAAGACTATGAATCTTTCTACATCGTCAACGGCTTGGCCGTCACCGGAACGAAAGAAGTCATGGAAAAACTCGCCACCTTCAGCGAAGTGGACAAAATCTTGCCGAATGAACGGCGGCAATTGTTGCCGGTGACCAAATCGGAACAAGCGGTCAAAGCTCCTGATAAACAGCAGACAAGCGGAAAAGCCGAGACCAATGACGACAACGTCGAATGGAACATCGAGCGCGTCGGCGCCCCGGCGGTATGGAACATGGGCTATGACGGCACGGGCGTCGTCGTGGCGAGCATCGACACCGGCGTGCAATGGGATCACCCCGCGTTAAAAGAAAAATACCGCGGTTACGATCCGGCCCACCCCAACACGCCGAACAACCAGTTTAACTGGTTTGACGCGGTTACCGGCGCCTCGACGCCTTATGATGACGTCGGACACGGCACCCATACGATGGGCACGATGGTCGGCAGCGAACCGGACGGCACCGACCGCGTCGGCATGGCCCCGGGTGCCAAATGGATTACGGTTAAAGCGTTCACCGAAGACGGCGGAACCGATCAGGATCTCTTGGAAGCCGGCGAATGGCTGATCGCTCCGAAAGATCAAAATGGCAATCCCCATCCGGAAATGGCGCCCGATGTCATTAATAACTCTTGGGGCGGCGGGCCCGGCCTTGACGAATGGTATCGGCCGATGGTGCAAAACTGGCGCGCGGCCGGCATCTTCCCCGAGTTTTCAGCGGGCAACACGACCCTCTTTAATCCCGGCGGACCAGGCTCCGTCGCAGCGCCCGCCAACTATCCCGAATCGTTCGCGACCGGCGCGACCGACATCAACAATCACTTGGCGAACTTTTCGCTGCAAGGCCCCTCACCGTATGGAGAAATCAAGCCTGAAGTCGTGGCCCCGGGCGTCAACATCCGGTCATCGGTGCCCGGCAGCCAATATGACGGCACGTACAGCGGCACCTCGATGTCCGGCCCACACGTCTCCGGTGCGGTCGCTTTGATGCTCTCGGCCGACTCATCCTTGACCGTTGATGAAATCGAGCAAATTTTGCTCGATACGGCGACGCCTTTAACGGACGCGTCCTTCCCCAATTCGCCGAACAACGGATACGGCTACGGTTTGCTCGACGCCTTCAGCGCCGTCTCCGCCGTCACTCAAGGGCTCGGTACCGTCGAAGGGCAAGTCACGAAGGACGGCAACGACGACGAGGCGCCGACCTTCGAACACGATGCCGTTGCGGAAGCCTTCGTCGATACGGATCTCCCCTTGCAAATCCGCGCGCAAGACAACGTCAGCATCAGCAAAGTCGAACTCCAATATAAAGCGGCGTCCGCGGACGATTGGCAAACCGTCGAAGTCGAACAAACCGACGGCAACTATCGCCAGGGCGTCTGGCAAGCCGTCATCCCGGCCAGCGCCGTGACCGAGCCGGGCATCAGCTACAGATGGCACATCGTCGATTACGGCCATAACGACGTGACGTCCGATCCATATAACGTCACGGTTCACCCGCGCATTACCGTCGGATACCATCAAGATTTTGAATCGGAACCGTACGGTTGGGTGTCCTACGGGCAAAACAACAGCTGGGAATGGGGCGTGCCAACCTCAGGTCCGGGGCATGCGGCCTCCGGCGACAAAGTTTACGCCACCAATTTGGACGGCGTCTACGACAATTACACCGAAGCGACCTTGGTCATGCCGCCCGTCCGGCTTCCTGACGGACCGAGCTATCTGCGTTTCAAACAGTGGTATGAATTGGAGACTCGCTACGATTACGGCTATGTTTACATTTCGACCGACAAAACCAATTGGCAGACCTTGGCCACCATCAATGGAGCCAACGGCGCGTGGCAAGACGCGCAAGTGGATTTGTCCGCTTATGCCGGACAAAACGTCTATATCGCCTTCCACTTGCATACCGATGTGAGCGTCCAAAAACAAGGGTGGTACATCGATGACGTCGAGCTGACGAACACCCCGCTGAGCGGTTCGCACGCGAACCTCGCCGTTCAACCGAAGCAGACGAAATCATCGACCAAATCCGAAGCCGACGGCACCGGCAAAAAACCGATCGATCCGTCGACCATCAAACCCGGCAAGCTGGATCAAGCCCAGCCGCCCGCACCACTGTCAGTCAAACCGGCATCTTCCACCCAGTCGCTGCCGCTCGCCGCGACGGTCAGCGTGCTCGAAACCGGCCGTTCGGTCAACACCAATCCGGCGGACGGAAGCTTCAGCTTGTCGCATGCAGCCGGCACGTACACCTTGCAGGCGGAAACGTACGGTTACCGATCCGCCCGGCAAACCGTGGAAATTCCGCGCGACGGTACGGTCAGAGCGGATTTCCATCTCGACCCCATTCCGCAAGGGACGATTACCGGCACCGTCACAAACAAAGCGACCCATGAACCGATTGCAGGCGCCACGGTGATGGTCATGGAAGACGCCAATGTGCAGCCGGTCCAAACGGATGCCAGCGGTCATTTCTCGCTCACAGCTTATGAAGGCACTTACACGCTCCACGTCGCCGCGCCAAACTATTACGCGCAAGACGAGCAAGTGACGGTCCGCGGCAACGAATCCACCGATCTGGATTTGACGTTAAAACCGTTCATCGGCTATCCCGGCGAGATCGGCTATGACGACGGCACGGCGGAAAACGCCCACGCCTTCTACGACGCCGGCAACGCCTGGGCGGTGAAAATGGAACTCCCGGAAGGACGCGACAGCGCTTTGGTGACCGGCGGTATGTTCCAATTCTGGACAACGGATTGGCCTGAACCCGGGGGGACAAGCTTCGACGTCGAAATTTATGACGCCAGCGGCCCCGACGGCGCTCCAGGGCGGAAACTCGCCGGACCGGTTCACGCCACGGCGAAGCGCGACGGCACATGGACCGTCGTCGATCTGTCGGATCAAGGCATCGTGGTCAACGGCGACTTCTACATCGTTTACGTGCAAACCGCGCCGTATCCCAATGCTCCCGGGCTCGCCACGGATGAAAGCAGCGGAAGCGCCGGGCACAGCTGGGAACGCGTCGGCAGCGTCTGGGCACCGTCGCCCGAAGATGAAGGCAATTACATGATCCGGGCGCGCGTCAACTATGAAGTCACCCCACCCGTCATCACCGCCCCGACGGACAACACGTACACCAACAACAAGGCGGTAACCGTCACAGGCAAAGCCGCGCCGACAACGCGTGTGACGATCTTAAACAACGGCCAAGCGCAAACCACCGTCTCGACGGCCGACGACGGCACGTTCTCGGCGGACATCCAGCTCCAAGCGGGCGACAACGTGTTGACGGCCACGGCCTCGACGGACAGCGGGACGACCGAACCGTCGGCACCGGTCAAAGTCGTCCTCGACCAAGAAAAACCGAATGTGACGATCACCAGCCCCGAAGACGGTTATAAGACAAATCGAGAAGCCATCACCGTCACCGGCACCGTCAACGACGCCAATCTCGATACCGTTAAGGTGAACGGGCAAAAAGCCGATATCGGTGATGACGGCACATATAGCAAACGCATTTTGCTCGACAACGGTGCCAACACAATCCGCGTCGTCGCCCGCGATAAAGCCGGCAATACCCAAAGCCGCACCATCACCGTCAACGCGAAATTTGACGCGCCGGTTATCAGCCAGCTCGCGCCCGTTGAAGACCTCTATCTCGACCGCGGGGAAACCGTCCGCATTGAATTCGACAGTGAACCCGGTTTAAACGCCTCCTTCGTCGTGCAAATGCCGTTGACCAACCTGAAGCTGAACGGTTTGGCCAATGTCAACGAACTGCCGATGATGGAAACCGCACCGGGCCATTATGTCGGCTACTATACGGCCACGTCCAACGTGGTGGCCAACGGCGCGCAAATCGAAGTGAAAGCGGAAGACGATTACGGCAATGTCACCCGCGCCGTCGCACCCGGCAAGCTCTACTTAAATGTCCCGAACCAAAAGCCGGTCGCGCTCTTCGATGCGCCGGACAAAGTGAAGAAAAACACCGCCGCGATCTTCGACGCGAGCGCATCTTATGATCCCGACGGTTCGATCGCAGCCTACGAATGGGATTTCGGCGACGGCTACCGGGCTGTCGGCCCAAGAGTTCAGCACGCCTTCAATAAAAAAGGCAATTTCAACGTCACCTTGAAAGTGACCGATAACCGCGGGGCAACCGCCACGGTGACCCATAAGATCAAAGTCAATTAAAACCAAGCGCCTCGCCGGCTGTCGATCAAGAGAAAAGAGCGAAATGATGTTCTGCCGCGGCGTCTCCTTCCGAAGAGAACCGCCGCATCCCTTTTAACGGAGAGCGCCGCCAAATGAAAAACCTTGGACAACGTCGCTGACGTTATCCAAGGTTTTTCTTTTATTATGAACCTGTTGAGTTTAATAATGGTTTTCTCGACTTTATTCGTTATTTTGTTCGCTTTCCGAAGAATATTCCCACGGTTTCAGCGTCGTCAACGCTTTGGCGAGCTCCTGGCTCGCATGACGATGGCGCTTGCGGTTTTCCGCCCGCACGGCGGCCATCTCGTGGAGTTTCTTTTCTTCGGGCGTTTCCGGAATGACTCCCGGAACTTCTACCGGTCGGCGGTTTTCATCGAGAGCGACAAACGTTTGGAACGACGTCGCTGCGATTCTCCGTTCACCGGTTTTGAGATTTTCCGCGATGACCTTAATGAAGACTTCCATGGACGTCCTTCCGGTCGAAATAACATAGGATTCCAGGCAGACGGAGTCTTCCGTCGTGATCGGGTGCAAAAAGTCGACATGGTCGGTAGAGGCCGTCACGCACGTTCTCCGCGAATGGCGTTCGGCCGAGATGGAGGCGACATCGTCGATATAGCTCATCAAGATGCCGCCGAACAATGTGTCCAGGTTGTTCACATGCATCGGAAAAACGCGACTCGTTTTCACGACTCGTGATTCTCTGACGTACTTCTTCTCCTTCACCGCACTCCATCCTTTTCTTCTATGTTTTATTGCATGATATTTAGTATGCTACAAATAGTATGCCACGGGTTGGGTGTGAAAGTCATCTCTTTTAATTGTAAGCGATTTCCATCTGTTTGGATCTCTGTCCAGCTTTTGTTAGCCAATGATGGGTTCACCGTGCCCTAGCGACGCCCAAACTCATACCGAACCGGTCCATCACAAGCGAAAACTCCCCGGAATGTGTGCCGGGGAGTTGATCGCATCGGCCGCGGGCGTTAGGTCTTGCTGACGCGGCGTTTTTCTTTCAGCGCTTTATTCGTTTAACAAATAATGTTGCAGATCGTCAAGCATTTGGTTGGCGGCGAGCACCCCGCCTGCCGTGTTCCAGATCGCATCGTCCACTTTGTAGGCCTTGCCGGCTTTGACGGCTTTCAAATTTTTCCATAACGGATCGTTTGTCCACTCTTTTTCGGCTTGCGTGGCTTTGCCGTCGCCGGTTTCATAGTCGAAGTAAAAGATGACGTCCCCGTCCATTTGCGGAATGCTTTCTTTCGTCAGATGTTGCGCGGCAAAATCATCTTTATCTTGGCTGGCCGGGCGCTTCAATCCGATTTGTTTGAGAATGACGCCGGCAAACGTGTCGTTGTGATAAATGCGAACATCCCCGGGCATGAAGCGGACGAGCGACACTTTCGTGTTGATCTGATCGCCCAGTTTGTCATGGATTTGCTGCACGCGTTCATCAAACGCCTTCAGCACTTCTTCGCCTTTTTTCTCCCTGTGGATCGCTTTGGCATAAAGTTTGAAGTTTTCCTTCCAGTCGCCCCGGAGCGTCTCCGCAAAGACGGTGGGAGCGATCGCATTCAATTTGTCATAGATTTTTTCTTGTCTCATTTTGTTGCCGATGATCAGGTCGGGATGCAAGGCGGCGATCGCTTCCAGATTGACTTGATCTTCGGTTCCGACGACCTTGACGCCTTTCATTTTGTCCTTGATGTGGTCGTACCACGGATTGCCGGTCCACGACTTGACGGCCCCGACCGGTTTTAAGCCCATCGCGAGCAGCGCTTCAGTGCCTTCGTTGGTCAAAATGACGACGCGCTTCGGCGTGCCCTTTATCTTCGTCGTCCCCATCGCGTGCTTCACGGTGTAGGAACCCGCCGACTCTTCCTTCTTCGCCTCGTTTTTCGACGTGCCCGATCCGCCGCAGCCGGCGATGACGAGCAGCAAAGCCGCAAAGAGAAATATGTATTTCCATTTGCCCACAATATGGGTCATGCTTGAAACCTCCTTATTGAAAATGATTATCATTTACAATAAAAGCATACCGGGTCGTCATAAAACTGTCAATGATAAAATTGAGAATAATTATCAGTATCATTGACAATGATTCTCATTTAAACTAGACTGAAAATGAGCCATTATCATGTTATTTTGCAGAAAAAAATTCCAGATAAAATATTTTCTCTTGCCGCCGTTTCCGGGCAAACCGCTTTTCCCGGTTCCCCCATTGCCTGTAAATAAGCAACGACGAGAAAGCCTTGACGGCTTGAAAGCTTTTGATGAAATGATAAATGGGTCGACTGAGGGAATTGACAACGCATCGGGATGGCGGCCTGGAAGGATGTCAGAGGTGGCCGGTGTCTTAAAAAACCCTGTCGCGAAAGGAATCGGACTATTCCTGTGCGCGACGCTCGTCATCATTTGCATGTACTTGAGCGTATGGCTCGGCATCACGAATGTCGATTGGCGCGACATCTTGCACGCTTATACGCACTTTTCCGGCACGAACATCGAGATCATCGTCAGGGAAACGCGGGTGCCGCGCGCGCTCATCGCGGCCGCGGTCGGAGCGAGTTTGGCGATATCCGGGGCGCTGATGCAAGGATTGACGCGCAATCCACTCGCCTCGCCGGGCATTTTGGGCATCAACGCCGGCGCTGGGTTCTTCATCGTCATCGCCCTTTCGTTCCTTCACATCTCATCCATGAGCGCGCTGGCCTGGATCGCTTTTCTCGGCGCCGCCTTGACGTCCGTCATCGTCTACGGGCTGGGCGCCTTTGGTACCGAGCGACTGACGCCGGTGAAATTAACGCTGGCCGGCGCGTCGATGGCCGCCTTTTTTTCGTCGCTGACGCAAGGCGTTCTGACCGCCGACCAACAATCGCTCGACGCCGTCATCTATTGGCTTGTCGGCTCCGTCCAAGGCCGAAGCTTCACCCTGCTCTTGCACGTCTTGCCCTATTTCGTGATCGGCTGGATCGGTGCGCTCCTCATTGCCGCCAAAATGAACACGCTCGCTTTGGGCGATGCCGTCGCCACCGGCGTCGGGCAAAACCCGCTGATCGTCAAGATGGCGGCCGGGCTCATCGTCATTTTGCTCGCAGGAAGCTCCGTCGCGATCGCGGGCCCGATCGGGTTCATCGGCATCATCGTTCCTCACATGTCGAAATGGTTTGTCGGCCAAGATTACCGCTGGTTGATCCCGTACAGCGCGCTGCTCGGGGCGATCTTGCTGCTCCTCGCCGACATCTCCGCCCGCTTCGTCATGATGCCGCAAGAAGTGCCGGTCGGCATCATGACGGCGGTCATCGGAACCCCCTTTTTCATCACCATCGCGCGAAAAGGGGGGTGGCGCTGAATGGCGGGAAAATATATAAGTCTCCGCTACGGGAGATTTTCGCAGCTGATCGATAAAAAAGTCGTGCGGGTCAACATCGTGTTAATCTTTCTATTTTTAATAGTTGCCATCATCAGCCTCGGGCTCGGCGACTACGTCATCCATCCGTTCGATGCGCTGAAAGCGGTGTTCGGCATGGGCGACGCCATGCAAAATCTCGTCGTCCGAAACTTCCGGATGCCGCGCATCGTGCTGGCCGCGCTCGCCGGCATGGCATTGGCCATTTCCGGAGCAATCTTGCAAGGCCTCGTGCGCAATCCGCTCGCCTCACCGGACATCATCGGGGTGACGGACGGGGCGGCGCTCGCTACCGTCGGCTTTTTGGCGTTGTTTAATACGAGCGACAACGCGATGACGGTCAGCATCGAATGGCTGCCGCTCGCTTCTTTCCTCGGTGCGCTGGGTGTTGCTTGGCTCGTCCATGCGTTAGCGAAAAAAGGGTATTCCACAGTTCGCCTCGTCCTCATCGGCACCGGGATCGCGGCGCTCGCCAAAGCGCTTACCCAATTTCTCATGGTCACCGGGCCGATCTACTTGGCGTCCCGCGCCAACATTTGGATCACGGGCAGCGTGAACGGCGCCAAATGGAATCAGGATATCCTGCTCCTCGTCTGGTTTGTTTTCTTCTTCACCGTGAGCCTGTGGCTTGCGCGCCGTCTGAACGCCCACGAACTTGGCGAAGGGGTGGCGGCCGGCATCGGTGTAGCGCTGCGCGGCGATCGCACGCTTTTAATCATCGCGGCGACCGCGCTCGCCGGCGGAGCCGTTGCCTTCAGCGGCGGCATCGGGTTTGTCGGACTGATGGCTCCCCACATGGCGCGGCGCCTTGTCGGATCCGGGCACGGCGCGCTCCTGCCGACGAGCGCCCTGTTCGGGGGCATCATCGTCATGATCAGCGATCTTGCCGGCAGGATGCTGTTTTTACCGCTTGAAATCCCGGCCGGCGTCTTCACGTCCGCCATCGGTGCGCCCTACTTTATTTATTTGCTGTACAAATCGCGCGGCGGTAAATAAAAAGCCCGTCATCCCGGGCTCGACGTATGTCGTCATTACGACGGGGCTCTCAGGATAAAAGCGAAAATGGTAGCTTAAGAGAAGGCTCACATTCATAGAGGTTTGTCAATCATTCATTAGGAGGTTAAGGAGAATGGTTTTGGAAGCGCGTGCGATCACCGTTGCTTATGGAGACCATCCGATCATCGAGGCGCTGAATTTAGAAATTCCTAAAGAGAAGATTACCGTGTTTATCGGAAAAAACGGTTGCGGCAAGTCGACGCTTCTCTCTGCATTTGCCCGGCTCCTCAAGCCGAAAGCAGGTTCCGTCGTGTTAAACGGCAAAGACATCGCCAAAATGCCGACGAAGAAGGTCGCCCGCGATTTGTCGCTGCTTCCGCAGGCGCCAGTGGCACCGGAAGGCCTGACCGTTCTCCAACTCGTCCGCCAAGGCCGGTATCCTTACCAAAATTGGTTAAACCAATGGTCCACAGACGATGAAAGAGCAGTCCGGCACGCCCTCAGAGTAACGAATCTTGAAGATTTGGCCGATCGGCCCGTCGATTCCCTTTCCGGCGGCCAACGGCAACGGGCCTGGATCGCGATGGTGCTCGCCCAAGAGACGGATATACTCCTGCTCGACGAACCGACGACCTATTTGGACCTTTCCCATCAGGTCGAGATTTTAGACCTTTTGTTCGCCCTGAACCGGGCAGAAAAGCGCACGATCGCCATGGTCCTGCACGACATCAATCTCGCCTGCCGGTACGCCGATCATATCGTGGCGGTCCACAACGGGCGCATTTACGCGCAAGGCGCGCCGGAAGAGATCATCAACGAGCAGTTGATGCGCGACGTTTTTAAAATAGAGGCGAAAATTATTAACGATCCGTTGTTCGGCACGCCGATGTGCATTCCGCATGGACGCGGCCGCAACCTCATCAAGCAAAGGCAACAAGAACAATTCGAAAACCGGCAACCAACGAATCCAGTAGCGGTTAAAAACCGTTGAGCTGGATCATTCCGAAATGGAGGCGGAGCCAGGCCGGTGTGGGGCCATAAAGCTTGGCTCCATGCGTTTCCAGCGTCATCTTTGCGCCCAGCGCTTGATGGGGGGAGCGGCTTTATCTCTACGATGAAAAACCACATCGCGGCAGTGCTTTTGCCGAGCACCGCGGCATCGGTTTTAAAAAACGTTCATCGCAAAACGGCGCCATGACTCCATGGCGCCGTTTTGCATTGATCTCCAATTGACCGGGGCCCAACGGAATGTTGTTTTAATATGCGCAAGGGCCATTGCTTTTTCCCTTTCCCCAATCTTAATGGCGGGCTATTTTTTCAAAAAATATAGATTTGTTGAATCCCCGCCGACTTTTGTTGAATTCTCCAGCGTTTACATTGAATTTTTGCTTGATTTCGTTGAATTCAAGAGGCGTTTCGTTGAATAAAACAAACTTTTCATTGGATGATGACAGCGGTCCAGGGACAGTGCCCTGACCATCCGTTTAAATTTTCTTTTATAATGTATATCTACACCAAAATAATGATTTACCTTGACCAACTTGTTATTTTCCTATGCCTTCGCGCGCCGGTTTTTGATGGATGCTTATTTATTCTCTTCAAGCGTTTAATAAAATGTGGGAGCCATTTGGCTCAAGCCGTCATGCCAGCGCGCGAGATGGCACATGCCGCATCTCGCGCTTTTTTTTTTTACAATCATCGGGCCGGATTTGATTTGCATAAAAAACGCCTTCCCTCACCGGGAAGACGCTGCGTGCGAGATTTACGTATGCGAGGCGATGCACTCGCATTCGCCCACGATTTCAAATTCCCAGACGCCGCTCGGAATGATGAAATGATCGCCTTTTTTGATTTCATAACGGTCGTCATCAATGACGAGCGTTCCGCCGCCCTTAATGACGCTGACGAGGATAAACGGCTTGTCCATCGATCGGGTGAGATGACCGCGCACATCCCAGTGATAGACGGTAAAGTATTTATCGGAAACGAGGGTGGTGACTACGGCGCGGCTTTCCCGCAACACTTCATAAGTCAACGGCACGTTTTGATGGGGGAAGCGCGTCACCTCGATCGCCTTATCGATGTGCAGCTCCCGTTCGTTTCCGTTTTCGTCACGGCGGCCGTAATCATAGACGCGATAGGTGATGTCGGAGCTTTGCTGCGTTTCCAAGATCATGATGCCGGCGCCGATGGCGTGTATCGTCCCGCTCGGAACAAAGAAGAAATCGCCCGGCTTCACTTTGACGCGCCGAAGAAGCTTATCCCAGACGCCTTGTTCCACCATCGCTTGGAACGTCTCCTTCGAATCGGCGTGATGGCCGTAAACAATCTCGGCGCCTTCCTCACAATCGATGACGTACCAACACTCGGTTTTCCCATACGGCACCCGCTCCACTTTTTGCGCGTAATGGTCGTTCGGGTGCACTTGTACCGACAAATCCGTGCGCGCGTCCAGTATCTTGGTTAACAGCGGAAATTCATCGGCCGGGTGGTCGCCGAACCAATCGCGATGGCGAGACCACGCCTCGATGAGCGTTTTGCCGGCCAGCGGTCCGTTCTTAATAATCGACGGACCGTGTTCATGTGCGGAAATCCCCCAGCACTCACCCGTTCGGGGCGAAGGGATGTCGTAACCGAATTCTTTTTGCAGGCGATCGCCGCCCCAGATGCGTTCCTTAAAAACCGGTTCCAAAAAAAGCGGTTCGCGTTTCATGGGATCAACCTCCTCCATTGCTTGTTTTCATCCATGGCCGGCGCCGGTATGGCCCGGATCCTTTTTCCCGGGCCATACCGGCGCCGTTGCCTTGCACCCATTCATCAACGCCATTCATTCGCCGTTTTTCAATATGAGCGCGGCGGCGCCGATGACCCCCGTATTTTGGGACAATTGGCTCGGCACGATCGCCGTTGCCCGGCCGGCCGGTGAAATCGCATGCTCGGACACATAGCGCTTGACCGCATCAAAGAGCGGGGTGCCGACGTTCGTCACGCCGCCGCCGAGCACGATCATTTCCGGTTCAAACAAATTGATCAAGGAGGTGCAACCCGCGCCGATTTTATTGAAGACATCCTCGACAAAAGGCTTGATCACCGGGTCGCCGGCAAAATAGAGATCAAAAACCTCTTTTGTCGAAAGCGGCCGGCCGGCCAGTTCCGAACCGATTTTGGCAATGGCCGTTCCGGAAGCGACCGCTTCGAAACACCCCTTCTGGCCGCAGCCGCACGTCCGGCCATTGTGCTCGACGACGATGTGGCCGATCTCGCCCGCGTTTCCGCGCGAGCCGGTGTACAATTTGCCGTTCAGGTAAATGCCGCCGCCGATGCCGGTGCTGATCGTGATGTAAATAAAGTGGTCGCATTCCCGCGCCGCTCCGAGCCATTTTTCCGCCAACGCCGCAACATTGGCGTCATTTCCGAGCCGGACGGGGACGGGAAAAGCCTCGGAAAAACGGGCGACGATCGGGACGTCGCGCCACGGCAAATTCGGGGCAAACGTGAATTCTCCTTTCGCCAAGTCGATCACGCCCGGGGCGCCGATGCCGATCCCGGCGACGTCTTTGGCTGTCACCCCGGCCTTCCGCAATATATCGTTGAGCACGGCGATCATCTTGTCGATCATCAAATCCGGCGCGATGTCCGCCTCCGTCGGGATGACCGCGCTTTCAACTATGTCTCCATTCTCTTTCACCAAAGCGATCGCCGTCTTCGTTCCGCCGATATCAATGCCAACGGCCAATGCCATCCTACCACTCTCCAGTATTAAATTTGCTTTCATTTCTTTTTTTAAAGGAACTTTCTATTTTCCATTCATTCTCGGCTTTCAGCCGGGAAATCCAATAGAAACTCTGATTCACGTCACCCATTCGGCGACGGGGCACCGATTCTATTATATATCTTTTTGGCGCGCGATCGGTGATTTTCCAGACACTTCACTTTGGCTTTCTTCAATGGATGGACGCCGGCAACGGGGACTTACGAGCCACGCCTTGCGATCGTCAACTCCATGCCATTCCTGCATTTCTCCAGCCGCAACTGCCGATCCGGCCCGCCGCGTGAACCACGCGCTCGCCTTCATGAAAAGCGGCCCGACGCGGACGACGCCCGGCCCGACTTTTACTTGTTTTAAGTAATTTTTGATCATCCGGCATGTTTTTAATGTTAAAATAGCACTATACTGAAGCCAGCGAAAGGTGATGAAGGACATGACAGAGTTTCAATCCCAGCTCAAGAAATATGCAGAAGTCGCGGTAAAAGTCGGCATCAATCTGCAAAAAGGGCAAAATCTCGTCATCATGGCGACGATCTCGGCCGCGCCCTACGTCCGCGAAGTCGTCAAAGCCGCCTATGAAGCCGGCGCCAAGGACGTTTTCGTCCGCTGGGACGACGACCAAATCACCCGCATCCGCTACGACATGGCGCCGATGGAAGCTTTTGAAGAAGCGCCGCTTTGGCTGGCGCGGGGCTTTGAAGAGATGGCCGCCTCGGGCCATGCGTTTTTGAGCGTCCTCTCGCCGAACCCGGAGCTGCTCAAAGGCGTCGATCCGAAAAAAATCGCCACCTCTCAAAAGGTAAACGGCGAAGCGATGAGGCCTTTCTCCAATTACATAAAAGCCGGCAAGGTGAGCTGGTCCATCGTCGCGGTGCCGAATGAAGCATGGGCGGCAAAAGTCTTTCCCGACCTGGATCCCGAAGCGGGCATCGCAGCCCTCTGGGACCAAATTTTCCGCATCAATCGCATCACGACGCCCGATCCCATCAAAAGCTGGGAAGAACACATTAAAACGTTGCACGACCGATGCGATTTCCTGAATGAAAAACGGCTGAAAAAACTGCACTACCGGGCGCCCGGCACCGATTTGACCATTGAACTCGCCGACCGCCACATCTGGCTGGGCGGCGCCAAGAAAAACACGAGCGGCGTCCCGTATACGCCGAATTTGCCGACCGAGGAAGTCTTTTGCGCGCCGAAGAAGACGGGCGTCAACGGCACCGTGAAGAGCACCAAACCGCTGAATTACGGAGGCCAACTCATCGAAGGCATGTCGTTTGTTTTTGAAAACGGAAAAATCGTCGATTTCAAGGCGGACAAAGGCTACGACATTTTGAAAAACCTCGTCGATATGGATGAAGGCGCGCGTTACTTGGGAGAAGTCGCGCTCGTCCCGCACCGTTCGCCGATTTCCGACACCGGTTTGCTCTTTTACAATACGCTGTTCGATGAAAACGCCTCGTGCCATCTCGCCATCGGCAGCGCCTACGCGATGAACATCGAAGGCGGCACCGAACTCGATGACAAGGGACTGGAAGAAGCCGGGCTGAACACAAGCATCACCCACGTCGATTTCATGATCGGCTCGGAACAGTTGGACATCGACGGCGAAACGGAAAATGGCGAAACGATCGCCATCTTCCGAAACGGCAACTGGGCGATTTGACGAATAAACGTAACCCCTCGCGGTTAGACGCCGCGGGGGGTTGTTTGTGGAGATCGGCGGTGAAACGCTGCCGCCCAAGGGGTTGGTGTCGAAACAAGACCAACCCGCCATTATGCTTTTTGAAGTTCGAAATCGGCCTCGATCCGTCCGATGCGCTCCTTCCTCATGTTGAAAACGCCGGGGTGACGGTATTTGTCATACACGTCTTTATCCGGAATGTCTTTGACGAAGCCGATGTCTTCCAAAATTTTTAACGTGATGGCGCCGAGCGCACGGGCGCTGCCGTCTTCGCATTTCACGATGACGCCGATGCCCTCTTCCACAAGGCCGACGCATTGCACGCCTTCCGCGCCGCCTTTTGAGACGATCTTTCCGGGGAACAAGTTCATGACATCGGTGTCGAAGCGGTCCGTGCCGCACACCATCTCGGGATGCGCCATCATCGCATCGCGGATGATGCGCAACGCTTCATCATGTTCGGGATGTTTGTCCGAGCGCCCGCTCGCGAGCTGGGCGTACGCGTACGCCGTTTTTTCCAAGGGCAACCGATGGACGGGGACCCCGCAGCCGTCGACGGCGATCGCGATCTCTTCCACCGGTGTTTCGGCAATTTCCGAAATCACTTGTAAAATCCGCTGTTGCACGGGGTGATGCACTTCCCGATAGGTCGCCGGATCTTCCTTCATGTACACCGCCGTGGCGAGCATGCCCGAATGCTTTCCGGAACAATTGCTGTAGAGCGGCGTCAGTTCTTGCCCCGAGCGAATGAGCGCCCGGTAATCTTCATCGCGGTGGGGCCGGTGCGTGCCGCACTGCAAATCGTCGATGGACAGACCGATTTTTTTCAAAATGCCGAGCACGGTCTCGCGGTGAAACGCCTCGCCGCTATGCGAGGCGCAGCTGATCGCGATTTCCTTCGGTTCGAATTGAAAATGGGCCGCCGCTCCCGTTTCAATCAGCGGAATCGCTTGAAACGGTTTCATCGATGAGCGCGCAAACGTCAACCGCTTGGGATCGCCGTAGCTGTACAATAAACGTCCGGTCCGGTCAACAACGGCGGCATGGAATTCGTGGGTGCTTTCCAAATAATCGCCGCGGAAGACTTTTATGGGTTTATTGGTCATCAGGATAACTCCCCTCTCTCCCCGATGGACGCGGTTATAGACCAACCTTCATGTCGAAACCGCATCAATCTTGTCGATTCCTCTCTTATTGTACACCGTGCCGCCGCGTTGTCCATCGTTTATGCCCGTTCAGGGATGATCAAACATGGGCCTTTGTGTGGATTGGAGACATTCCTTTGCTTATAGTGTGGGCGTCATAAACAATATGTATTTATGCAAAGCCGGCCGTGCCGCTTTTTCTTGCGATTTGGTCACCGGGGAAATATCAAAAAATACGGCGTGCTTGCGACGTTTTCAGAGGAGCCGCTTTGGATGAGCTAACGCCTGTATTTGGAACCATTCATGCCATGCGCAATCTTTTCTGTCAGCCATTAAACACGTTCCTTAACCGCCGTTTCAGAACTTGGGTTAACAACATAAAAAGGCGTTCTGGATGCTATCAGGTAAAGAAATGCTATAGCAGAAACGAATATCTCGATGGCGCCCGCAAGCAAAAACAGTGTCTGTGCCCTAAATACTTCCACCAACACACCGAAAGCAAAATGAGCAAACGGGGTCGAGGCCATGGTGACGGTCATTAGAACACTCCCGACTCTTCCCATTAACTTATCTGGGACAACCGTTTGAATGAGCGTGGGGATCAAAACGCCGACGATTGCCGTAAATACCCCTTCAAAAAAAAGAACTACCGCAATTTGCAAGGTTTGGCTCATGCAATAAGCAAGCCCGCAAAGTTGAGTCCGTAAAATTGTGTAAAAAGGAAATGTAAAAAGAGCCACGTTGCTTTCCCTTTGATAGAATGGACATTGACCAAAACAAAAAACAAAAAGGAGGAAAGCAACTATGGCTCAATACAATATTACAATAAGCGATGAAATCCTGCACGGGTTCCTGTCGCAAGATCAAGGACTGGCCAAACTGTTGGAACAGGTCTTGAATCAAATCCTTGAAGCCCAGTTAACGGATCAACTTGGCGCCGGCCGTTATGAGCGCACAGAGGAACGAAAAGGCTATCGAAACGGGTCTTATCCCCGGCAATTGACGACTCGGGTGGGACGGTTGACCTTGCGCGTGCCGCGGACAAGGGATGGGGAATTTTCCACCGAACTCTTTC
>NZ_BDDQ01000003.1 GCF_002003465.1 Caenibacillus caldisaponilyticus
ACCGCTTTCCCATATTGGAGAAAGCGTTTAGATCTTACCTATGAGGAATTGAAAGTTTTTTKTTTTGGAGGGTGGAGCATGAAGATCAAGGTCCGTTTAGATCTTACCTATGAGGAATTGAAAGTATTCGCTGTCCATGTAATAGACCGGGATTCGGTCCGTGTTTAGATCTTACCTATGAGGAATTGAAAGTTGAAAATGCCGGCCGGATTGGGCTGCCGATCCCAGGTTTAGATCTTACCTATGAGGAATTGAAAGTTTTTGGAAAGGAGCATAGCCATGGATCTGGACATTGTTTAGATCTTACCTATGAGGAATTGAAAGTTTTTCCGCAAAATCCCATCTTGTCCAAGCGTATGACCGTTTAGATCTTACCTATGAGGAATTGAAAGCAGCGACATCATCGAGCTTTTGGCGAATGGCAATGCGGTTTAGATCTTACCTATGAGGAATTGAAACTGGAAAACCCACATTGGGTAATCCTCACTCCAAATCGTTTAGATCTTACCTATGAGGAATTGAAACTCGGCCTTTCCAACCGGCTCACGGTTCTCATACCAAGTTTAGATCTTACCTATGAGGAATTGAAACCTCAACTCTCGGAAGCACAAAACATTCCGGAGTCTGGTTTAGATCTTACCTATGAGGAATTGAAGCCCATCCGGTGTATCGCTCATTCCGTTCCCGTTTGCGTCGTTTAGATCTTACCTATGAGGAATTGAAACTTGGCATAGTTGTCGGCATGGTTGTCAGCATACTTGGTTTAGATCTTACCTATGAGGAATTGAAACTACAACAACGGCGATGAATATTTAGAAGGCTACATTGTTTAGATCTTACCTATGAGGAATTGAAACCTCAGGATGGAATATCGTTCGGCCGGTTGGATCACCGTTTAGATCTTACCTATGAGGAATTGATGCTTGTCGTGACGTTCCATATGATGAGTGATGGCCGTACGTAACCCGTAGTCCCCTTACCGGAGGCTTGGTCATCAGGTCCCCGAGACGGATAATTCTCTTACGGACGGGAGTGAGAATTGAAAAGCAAATAAATGATTGTCTTCTTCTTAGCAAATGAAGTATGAGAAGTCTGCAAATACAATGGCCTATTCCAAAAGGGAAAGGTTTTCTGTACAAAACAGCAGACGGAAATCAATCCGCCCGGTTAAACAGCCTGAGTCCCGTTGTTCAAAGGGACTCAGACTGTTTCGTTCTTCCGGAGACCCTATCTTTTATGGCTTCAAACTTTTCTCAGTGAGATAAAAGTTTGAATGAATGGAACGAGTTTTGTAGAAAAATTTCGAATCCAATGGCCGGAAAATCATGTATACTTATTTTTGGGATAAAAAATATTATTTACAAATTTACGGCATCTGAGGCGTTAATCGATTAAATGTTTGAGAGGTGAGCGACGATGCAAAAAAAACGAAGGTCGATACTGGGGTTTTTAATTCTTGGGATCATTTGCGTCATAACAGGCTTTAATGTAATGAACGGCTTCATCCACGAACAGATGAATGACTTTTTTATGATCAACTTGTTTCTTTTCGTCGTGGGTGTGACCGACATCCTCTTTATGTCTGTCAATGTCGGGAATAAAAGGGATGAAAAAGTTAAAATCGCCAAATTAAAATCGGCGAGCTGGGCAGGATTGACCAATCTGGTCATTTTGTTCATATTTGCGGTTCTCGCTCAATTTCATGTCGTTGACGGCAACCTGTCCATCCGATTCGCTCTGATCCTTTCGTTCATCCCATACGCCGTCTATCAGTTGGTTCTTTTAAAAAGAATTTAAAGGGCTCCGCATCTATTTGTGCAAAAAATGGGGCGGGATAAGTGAAGAAACGCGCAAATCGCAGAAACACTTGACCGCTTTCGGGTATTATGCGATCAAATGTTGCTCGTGCTCATGAACCACGCGGCCTCTTAAAAACACATCCATTTTTGTCGGAAAGGAGACGAGTAACCGTTAACCGTTACTCGATGTGAGCGATGAACGGATTTCCCACATTCTATATTAAAGCCATGATAAAAAACCCTATCTTTTTTATTTATATTTCATTTGTTTTATTTTTTGTATATTTTATAAAAGGTTCTTTGCATATTACCATTTTTGAGTTCGTTAGGCTCTTTTTTCATGGTTACATTTGTTCCAATTTGTTTCTTTTGATTTCTACGGCGTGGGTAATTTCCAAGCGGTATGAATCGCTCGTTTTCTTGGAACGCGACGTGTTGAAAAAACAATGGAAGTTGCTTTTTTCTGCTTTCATTATCAGTTCTGTCGTCGCCCTGTTGCCGATGGCGGCCATGCTCGCTTTTAAAAACCCTCTGACGGATGGGTCTTTTCTATGGAAAGGCCTGGTCCATTTCTTCATATTGTGGACCCTCTCAAACATGCTGGCGGCCACGATCGGGACGACCATTGGAATTTTAGTGCAACACAGGGCATCCATCTTACTTTCTTTACTTTTATATGGTTACTTTTTGTGGAAATCGATTAATACGACCATTACCTATCAGCAGAAACTCCTAAATATTTTCGACGATTATATGCAAGTCGAGACCAATACAATGTCCGGCACGATCTTTAACCTGAATTATTTTTTGGACAAATTGTTCTTGATTTTATTGATGCTATTCTTGTTATTGATCACTTATAGCGTTTATCGTAAGAAAAAAACGGCATATATCCTGTTGGCGGTTCTGGCCTTGCTGGCCATGAAGGGGGTCGTCATTTACGGCGAAAAACACGTGCAAAAAATCCGGGCGTATCCGACTGCTGAGTTCGCACATGTTCCTTATGCCGTTCAAACCTATAAAATGGACCTGGCTTTGACGAATAGACTGAAAAATACGGCGGAATTAGAAATGTCTTTTTCCTCCGCCGGCGACGCCATCAACTTGCTGCTGGACGACTGTTTCACGATCGATTCGGTGAAAGTCAACGATTCTCCCGTAAAGTATAGCCATAAAAATAATCTTCTAAAAATCGACGTCCCGTACCGGCCAAACGAAACGAAAAAGATCGTCGTTTCCTATGAGGGCGATGTCCAGCTCGAAGACGACTTGGGCGTGCTGACTTATTATGTGACGAGCGATGCCGTCAATCTCCCCGGATGGCTCTTTGCGTGGTATCCCGCCATGCCCGAACCAAAACCTTCCTATTACGATGTTCGCTTGGACGCTTCGGCAAAGATTTATTCCAATTTGGGAATATTCACTGGCGAAACCGAACGGAAAGGGGAAACGTCGAGTTTAAGCCTGTTTGCCGGACAATATCAAACGCTAACGGATAATGGGGTGACTTACATTCTTCCAATCGATGCCCATTTGGATGTATTCCAATCCAGTCTTAAGGGGCTCATAAACCAAGCGGCCAAAGCACGACACCGGACATTGTCAGCCTCCGATCTTCAATCCTTGCAAAACAGGGCCTACAAAACGGTGATCGTCGGAAGTTGGCCCAATGGTTTAGACGACGAAGGCCTTCGATTGGTTGGAGATACGCTTATTGTCAACGATTCTAATTATTAAAGGGGCTTGATGCGCATGGGGAACCACTTATCGATCGAAAACGTGTCCTTTTCATATGGGAAAAATGTGGTGCTGGACAATATTTCGTTTGCCTGTCGAGACGGGATCACCGCCCTATTGGGAAATAATGGAGCCGGTAAAACGACATTAATGAATCTATTAACGGGATTAAAAAAACCTTCGCGCGGAAGGATCATGTTGAACGGCATCGATTTATTAAAGACAAAACCTTACCCCATCGATCAGGTCGGCTATTTACCGCAAACCTTCGATATGTACGGCAACGTTACCGGATATGATCTTCTGTCCTATGTGTTTGATTTAAAAAAGATAAAAACGAATAAAAAAGAAACAATCGATGAAATCGTCGAACGGTTCCACTTGGGACCCGTCATCCACCAAAGAATCGGGAAGTATTCGGGCGGCTATAAAAGAAGATTGGGCATCGCCCAGGCGGTCATCGGAAAACCGACGTTGCTGATCATCGATGAACCGACGGCGGGCTTGGACCCGGAGGAGAGGGCGCAATTCAGGAGCTATCTGTCCGAAATCAGCAACGACGCCATTACTCTGATTTCCACGCACATCATTGAAGATGTCGAGTTGTACAGCCAACAGATCATCATTTTAAAAGATCATTCCATTGCCTTTGACGGCTCGGTCGCAGAAATGATCTCCGAAAGCATCCCGTATATACGAACGCTTGAAACGGATTTCTCGACGTTGATGGCCTTGCGGAAAAAGGTGACCGTCATTGAAGAAAAACGGCTGAGCACCGATCGTTACAAAATCCGGTTTATCAAGAATGAACAGGACGTCGCCGACAGTTATCAAGAAAAGGAGATTTCATTGGAAAATGCGTACATCTATTTTCAAAACCGATAACGTCTTTTTCAATCATTACTTTAAAATCTATGATATTCGCGGGTTCAAATTGATATTGACCTTAGCTCTCCTTTTGCTCCTGTTCGTTTATTCCGTTTTGTTCCCCGCTCCATCAAACTACCTCATATCAATAAAGGCAAAAAACCTTCTTAAAGGCGTGGATGATTTGTATGATTATGCCGTGCCGCTTTTGGCGGCCTTGATGACCGCTTTTGCGTTTTTCAATGATTATAAGAATCAGACCTACCGGTTTCTGGCCTTCTACCATCCGGCCTCTTTCAACCGTCCAATGGTTTACCGTTGGGCGATCATTGTTTTCCTCTTTTGCATCGGCTCGTTTGTTTCAGCGGGATTCTATTACCGCAATGTTTCTTTTTTCGGCCTGATCGGCTTTTTGTTGAGCGTGCGTTTTCTCCCGAATATTGTTTTTCTTTCCGCGCTCATGTTGTGCATCATCGCTTTAACGAAGAACAGCTATGCCGGTCTGTTCGTGACGCTCGTCTATTTTGTCCTTGATCTGTATTCGGACGGCCGATTGTTTAAGCTCTTTTCGATGGGGGCGAATACAGCTAATTTTTATTACGCCATCTCGCCGGAATATTTTCTTTTCAATCGTTTATTGATTTGTTTGGCCGCCGGATGTTTCTTAGGTCTTGCTTGTTATCAACGCCGGTGAGGTGGCCGGCATCTGGATGGCCGCGGATGTGGATGCGCCCATGCCGCTTCAAGAAAAGTGCCCGCGGTGTTTCTGCAACGGTCGTTTCATGCTCCGTTAAAAAAAGCACCCGCCGCGCTCCTCGTAGGACCCTGAACGGGAATCGGAGCGCAGGCGGACGCCGTACGTGGGTCACATGATTAAGCGGCGGTTATCGGATGGCTCGCCGTGCTTCATTCAAGCGCGTTGTTCAAACAGCTTGATGATTTCGATGATGACGTTCGTCGCTTTGATCATGTTGTCGACGGAAATGTATTCGTACTTGCCGTGGAAGTTTTCGCCGCCGGTAAAGATGTTCGGCGTCGGCAGGCCCATGTAGGACAACTGCGAGCCGTCCGTACCGCCGCGGATCGGGGAAATGATCGGCTCGATCCCCAGATTTTTCATCGCCTCTTGCGCGATGTCGACGATTTCCTTCACCGGCTCGATTTTTTCCCGCATGTTGTAATATTGGTCGTTCAATTCCAGCTGAATGTTTTCTTCGCCGTATTTCTCTTTGAATTCCTTGACGACGGTTTCGAGATAAGCTTTGCGGGCGTTAAAACGATCCCGGTCAAAATCGCGGATAATGTAGTGCAGCTTGGTTTGCTCGACGTCGCCGTTTATGGACAGCAAATGATAAAACCCTTCGTACCCTGAGGTGAATTCGGGCGCTTCGTCCGCCGGCAATCGATTGTGCAAGTCCATGGCGATCTTTGCCGCGTGAATCATTTTCCCCTTCGCCGATCCGGGATGGACATTTTTGCCTTTCACCGTAATCTTGGCCGCGGCGGCGTTAAAGCTTTCGTATTGCAGCTCGCCGAGCGCGCCGCCGTCGACCGTGTAAGCGACTTTCGCGTCAAAAGCGGCGACGTCGAATTTGTGCGGCCCCCGGCCGATCTCTTCATCCGGCGTAAAGGCGACGCGCACCCGCCCGTGCTTGATTTCCGGGTGTTTGATCAAGTAGGCCATCGCCGTCATGATTTCGGCGATGCCGGCTTTGTCATCGGCGCCGAGCAGCGTCGTGCCGTCGGTCGTGATGAGCGTATGGCCTTTATAGCGGGAAAGTTCCGGAAAATCTTGCGGCGACAGCACGATATGTAAGTCTTCGTTTAAGACGATGTCCCCGCCGTCATAGTTTTCGACGATTTGCGGGTTGACGCCCGCCCCGGTCATTTCGGTCGCCGTGTCGACATGCGCCAAAAAGCCGATCGTCGGCACGGGTTTATCCGTATTGGCGGGAAGCGTCGCCATCACATAGCCGTTTTCGTCGATCGTGACGTCTTCCATGCCGATCGCTTTCAATTCGTCGACGAGCTGGTTGGCGAGCTCGAGCTGTCCGGGCGTTGACGGACAGGTGTCGCTGTCTTCATTGGACTGTGTGTTCACTTTGACATAGGACGTGAAGCGTTTGATGATTTCCTCTTTCACTGCGCCTGCCTCCCTTTTTCTCGGTTAGTTTTATCATATCACGATCGAACGACCGCCACATCCTCCCGGCCAGCGCGACCATGATCGGAAAAAGCGGAAAACCCCGCCGACCGTCACATGAAGCGGCGGGAGGTTTTGCGAACCGATGATTTGAAAATGGCTGTGCCCCTCAGCCATGTAGCGCCGGCCATCAACACCGTTTCATTTTCTTAAGAACCGAGCGGCCGTACATCCGGATTACCGCGCCGTTCCGCTTCAAAAGATTGGCCGAATCCACCCGTAGATGGAGCGCCCTAAACCGCGCGGCGCCGATCACGGGATCCTTCATCCGCCAAAAAAGCCGGCAAATACGCGGGTTGCATCCATAGAATAAAAAGTATTTTGTGAGTTTTATGATACAATATTTTTGTTTGGAGGGAAATCCATGCGCGTGGAAAATCAAGAGGATGTCTTGAGGATCATCCGGGAAGATCATTGGATGATGGAAATATTAAGGGCGGCCAAATCGTTGAATTTGCCCGATTGGTGGATTTGCGCCGGGTTTGTGCGCTCAAAAATTTGGGATGTTCTGCACGATTTTAAAAACCGGACGCCGCTCTCCGATATTGATGTCGTTTATTTTGATGGGACAAATGGAGATGAAGGGATTGAAAAGAGGTGGGAAGCCAAGCTAAGAAGCCTTCTGCCCAATGTCCCTTGGTCCGTGAAAAATGAGGCACGCATGCATGCGGTGAACCAGCTTCCCCCTTATACGTCGTCGGCGGACGCCATCTCGAAATTCCCGGAAACCGCCACCGCCTTAGGCGTCAAGCTGAATGACCGGGATGAGCTGATTTTGCTGGCTCCGCACGGGCTGGATGATGTGCTTCGTTTGCGTGTCAAACCGACGCCTTTATTTGAAAAAACGCCGGATCTGGCCAAGGTCTACGAAGAACGGCTCGCTAAAAAGAATTGGAAGGCGATTTGGCCTCAATTGAAGATATATCATCTTGGTGAAAACCGCGCCTCATCCGACCAGCGTCTATAAAGCGTGCAGGAAAAATCGGTGCCTCTTCATTCTCATGGTGGCGGGCATCGATCGAAAGGATGTCCAGTAGCGGCAGGCGACAGCAGGAAGGCGGATGATCTTAATGAGATGATGTTAAAACTCCTGTAAGTCCCTGTTTTTCAATGATTTGGTGTGCCCTTTTTGATATGAAACATCGGGGCATTTTATGTGTCAGAAGATGGAGTTTCCCTCCGCCGGGCGTCTTTCCTTCTTAAAAAGCGCCGGCTTCGGTTGTTTCATAGGAACCATTGTGCAATTAATATTAAAATAGATTCAACATTTTGTTCGAGCCTCATAAGGATGAGGCTGAGGGGATGCGTTGATTTCGGTCGATGTCCACCAACCGCATGAGTAATTTGGGCGTTCAAGATGCCTTTGCCATCCCCGTTTTCATGCGCCGAACGAAACCGACACGGTTTTATGTAAGCGATTTCCCTTCGAGGCCGAAAGGGGTTTTGACCGTGGAGACGAGGCAAGCGTATATCATGGAACGGCTGCGCATCGCCAAAGAGCCGGTCAGCGGCAACGCGTTGGCCGAAGAGTTAAACGTGTCTTCGCGGACCATCCGAAATCTCATAAAACAATTGAATGCGTCGCTCAAAGCATATGGGGCGGCCATCGAATCACGGCGCGGGAGCGGCTATCAATTGATCATTTACGACAGCCGGGCTTTCGCCAAATGGGCGGACGGCACCAAAAGGCAAAAGGAAGCACAAGGGGATCGGGACGGTCGAAAGCGCTGGATCATTGAATTTTTGGTGGATCATACCTATTTAAAATTGGACCGGGCCGCAGACCAACTTTATGTCAGTCGCTCGACGCTCTCGCAAGATCTCAAAGCGTTGAAACCAATTTTGGGAAAATACGGACTATCGCTCAAATCCAAGCCGAATTACGGCATTTACATCGATGGTGAAGAATATGATTTCCGCCTGTTTTTATTGAATGAAGGTCCGAAAAAAGAAGCCGATCCGGCCCTTGTCCGTTTGATCCATGAATGGGCCGGGCAGACCGGCGTGGTGCTGCGCGGCGACGGCATTGCGGAAATCGCCCGGTACATCCAAATCGCCCGGCGGCGCAACGCGGCGGGACATCCGCTGAAAACGCTGCCTTTTGATCCCGGCTGTTTGCGGAACGAGGCGGAATTCGAATGGAGCGGCCGCATGCTCAAAAGCCTCTCTGAAGAGGCGCCGCCTTTGACAGCGGGCGACCGGCTCTTCCTGACCATGCTCATCATCAAACATCGCGTCACGAGCATGGTCTATCCAAACGATCTTGCCGATGCGGGAGGGCTCGCCGATCTGACCGAAGCGGTGACCGATTTGTTGGAGCAACGGTTGGCGCTTCGCCCGACGAAGGAATGGCGGCAATATTTTATCCGCCATCTTCTGCCCGCTTTAAAACGGGCGCGGTACGGACTTGTCGCCAAAAACGAGATGTTGGAGGAAATCAAAAAACAATATCCGCACGCGTTTGACTTGGCGCTGCAAGCGATCGATTTGATTAAGGATCGCTTCGGCATCACCCTCTCGGAAGATGAAGCCGGCTTTTTGGCATTGCATTTGCAGCAAGCCCGTGAAGCTCGCCTTGAAAAAATTCCCGTCGCCATCGTATGTACGTCGGGCATCGCGTCGGCGCAAATTTTAAAGAAGAAGGTGGAAGGGCTATACGGGAACCGCCTCCAGATTACCGGGCTGTATGACAGCGGGGCATTGAAAGATAAAATCGGGCGCCATTGCCGGTTGATCTTATCGACCGTTCCGTTACCGGACGATGTTGGCTGTCCGGTGCTCGTCGTCCATCCATTGTTGACGGCCGATGATCAAATAAAAATACAGACGGCCATCAAATCATCCGATCGCTCTCCGCTGAAGCCGCCGTTATTTTTCCGGGACGTGACCTTCCGCTCGCCGACGGATGCGATCGTTTTCCTCGCCGGCGCGGTGATACGGAACGGCTATGCGCCTGAAGAATTGCTGGCGTTGACATTAAAGCGGGAGCGCGTGTCGCCAACGGCTTTCGGGGGCAACATGGCGTTGCCGCATCCGGCGGAACCGTGCGGTTATGAGACGGTTTTGGCCGTCGCCTTGTTGAACAAACCGATGGATTGGGGGCCGGACCGCCAAAAGGTGGAGTTGGTGTTTTTGTTGTCGGTCAAAAAAGGCAACGATCGCGACTTGGATGACATTTATGAACGCCTGCTCCTCATCATGGAACGCCCGGCGCTGCAGAAGAAAGCGTTGCAACTGGACGGTTTTTCGGCTTTTCAACGATTCTGGGAACAGCTCGATGCGGTCCGTTGACCTTTTTCCGTTGCATAGCGGAAAAAGGTCGAACTGTATATATGGGCGGAATTTTCTTATATTGGAGGTGAAGCGCCCTTTGCGACAAAAGAGGCCGCAAGGGGCGGAAGGATGAAAGGATCCTTGAAGGTCTATCTTTGTTGTTCGGGTGGGATGTCGACGAGCCTGTTGGCGAAACGGGCGCGGCAAGCCGCCGCCGAGCGTTCCGTTTCCATCGACATTCAAGCGGTGGACAGCGATCTGCTGGAGCGGAAGCTCGAGGGTGCGGACCTTGTGCTTTTGGGGCCGCACTTGCGGTACAAAGCCGACAGCATTCAAAGGCGGGCGCCGAAATCCGTGCGCGTGGCCATCATTGACACGGCGATTTACCAAACGTTCGACGGCCACCGGCTCTTGGACCAAATCCTTTCGTACAACATGGTAGCCGCGCCGGGTCGGAGAAAATCTTTCTCGGATGAGGAGAGTGGGACGATGAAAATCATGCTTTGTTGCGCGGCCGGCATGTCGACGAGTCTGCTCGTCGCCAAAATGCAGGAAGCCGCGAAGAAGGAAGGTTTGGAAGCGGAAATCACCGCGCTGCCTGCGGATGAAGCCAAGCAAAAATTGCATGAGGTGGACGTCGTTTTGCTCGGCCCGCAAGTTCGTTATTTGTTCAACGAAATGAAAACGCTTGCATATGAACATGGCATTAAAGCCGATGTCATCCAACCGATGCATTACGGGCTTTGCGACGGAGCGGCCGTTCTCAAACAAGCGGTGGATTTGATTAAGAGTTGATGAAGGGCCTACCCGGATTTTTTATCCATGAAACGGGCTTTCCATTCGTTGAATTGCGGCCTGCAACGCGAGGAAGAAGGGAGATGAAACAGGATGAACAAATTGATGAATTGGCTTGAAAAATACATCACACCGCTGGCTGCCAAGCTGGGCAATCAACGCCATCTCGTTTCCATCCGCGACGGCATCATCGTCACCATGCCTTTGATCATCGTCGGTTCACTGTTTTTGATCGTCGCCAACCTGCCGATCCCCGGCTTCGGCGATATGATGGCGCACCTGTTCGGGGAGAAATGGCAAGATAAACTGACGTATCCCGTCGGCGCCACCTTTGACATCATCGGCCTGGTCGTCAGCTTCGGGGTCGCTTACCGGTTGGCCGAGCGGTATCGCGTCGATCCGGTGTCGGCCGGCGTCATTTCCCTCGCCGCCTTTATCCTGACAACGCCGCATGAGATGTTGTATGCGACGGCGGCGGGCAAATCGGAACTGGTGACGGGGGTGCTGCCCGTCAGCCTATTGAGCAGCAAAGGCATCTTTATCGCCATGATTTTCGCTTTGATTTCGACCGAAATTTACCGAATCATCGTCCAAAAGGACATTACGATCAAAATGCCTCCGACCGTCCCGCCGGCCGTGGCGAAATCCTTTGCCGCATTAATTCCGGCATTTGCCGTTCTCGTTGTGGTTTGGCTCATACGCCTGGCCGTTGCTTATACGCCGTGGAAAGACATTCCGACGATGATTTCCACGTTGATCAGCATGCCGTTGAAGCATCTTGGCGGCGGGCTCGGCGGTATCTTGATCGCGGTGTTTTGCATCCAGCTCCTTTGGGTCGTCGGCCTGCACGGCGATGCGATCGTCGGCAGCATCATGATGCCCATTTGGCTCGCCTTAATGGATGAAAACCGCAAAGTGTTTATGGCTCATCCGCACGCCGATTTGCCGAATGTTGTCACGTCGCAATTTTATGAAGTCTGGACGACCGTCGGCGGTTCCGGTTTTACGATTGCACTCGTTCTCTATTATTTGTTCTTGGCGCGCAGCAAACAGTTGAAGCAGCTCGGCAGTTTGGCGATCGGTCCGGCGATCTTTAATATCAATGAGCCGGTCATCTTCGGCACGCCGATCGTGATGAATCCGATGTTGATCATCCCGTTTATTTTTGCCCCGCTCGTCATCGTGTTGGTGACTTATCTGTCCATGGATATGGGTTTGGTGGCCAAACCGAGCGGCGTCGCCGTCCCGTGGACGACCCCGATTTTCATCAGCGGCCTGTTGGCTTCAGGCGGGAAGCTTTCCGGCGCGGTCATTCAACTTGTCGATTTGCTCTTGGCGCTCCTCATTTATTATCCGTTCTTCCGGATGTTGGATAAACAACATTATCGAGAAGAGCGGGCGGCAGAAGCGCCGGAACAATAAACGCCCGTGCCGAAGCATAATGTTTACTGGGGGGAATGTGCCATGCTGAAAATCGCAACTATCGGTGGCGGATCGAGTTACACGCCCGAGCTGATCGAAGGCTTTATCAAGCGTTACGACGAATTGCCCGTCTCCGACATTTGGCTCGTCGATATCGAAGAAGGCCGCGAAAAGCTTGAAATCGTCGGGGCGTTGGCGAAGCGGATGGTGGAGAAAGCGGGCGTCCCGATCAACATCCATTTGACGTTGGATCGGCGTGAAGCGTTGGAAGGCGCCGATTTCGTCACGACGCAATTCCGCGTCGGCCTCCTCGATGCCCGCGTGAAAGATGAAAAAATCCCGTTGAAGTACGGCGTCATCGGCCAAGAAACGAACGGGCCGGGCGGGCTTTTTAAAGCGCTTCGCACGATACCGGTGATGCTCGACATCTGCGAGGACATGGCGGAATTCTGTCCCGACGCCTGGCTGATCAACTTTACAAACCCGGCGGGCATGGTGACGGAGGCGGTGCTCCGTTACGGCGCCGTAAAAAAGGTCATCGGGCTTTGCAACCTGCCGATCCACACGAAGATCCGCATCGCCCAAGTCCTTGGCGTTGAACCCGAACGCGTTTATATTCAATTCGCCGGGCTCAACCATATGGTGTACGGCTTGAACGTCTTTTTGGACGGCGAAAATGTGACGCAAAAGGTATTGGGGATTCTCGCGGGCGAAACCTCGTCGGACATCGACGTGAAAAACATCCCCGATCTCGGCTGGGAGCCCGATTTTATCAAGGCGCTGGGCGTTTTGCCTTGCCCCTATCATCGCTATTATTATCAAACGCAAAAAATGCTCGAGGAAGAGCTGGAAGCGGTGAAAAAGGAAGGCGTCCGGGCGGAGGTTGTCAAGAAATTGGAAGCGGACTTGTTCGAGCTGTACAAAGATCCGAACCTGAACGTCAAGCCGCCGCAACTTGAAAAGCGGGGAGGCGCTTATTACAGCGACGCGGCGTGCAACTTGATCGCCTCCATCTACAATGACCGCCGCGACATTCAAACGGTCAATGTCAGGAATAACGGCACGATTGCCGGCATTCCCGACGACTCGGCGGTCGAAGTGAACTGCGTGATCACGAAGGACGGCCCGCAGCCGATTCACGTCGGCGCCTTGCCGGTCGCCGTCAACGGCCTCGTCCAACAGATCAAATCTTTTGAACGCACGGCGATCGAAGCCGCCGTCACGGGCGATTACCACAAAGCGCTGCTGGCGATGACGATCAACCCGCTCGTCCCGTCCGACACGATCGCCAAACAAATTCTGGATGACATGCTCGAAGCGCACAAGGATTATCTCCCGCAATTCTTTAGCCGCGCCCATTCTTGATGAGCGGATTCGCATTCTGAAAAGTGCATGCGAATAGCAGAAGAGAGGAATGGACCCAAAAGGCGACAATGACCTTTTGGGTCCATTTTCTGGTTGGACGATAAGCCTTAGATTCGACACATCGTTTTTTCCCATTCCGCAGAAAAAGTCCGCCTTCGAGCCCTTTTACCGGCTGAGTTGAGAAAGCTGTGCTTGGGTTCCTTGGATGATCACAGGGTGTGCCGAAGGGGAAACCCATTTGAGCAGTTTAAGCATGTTTGCTTCGGATACGGCCGTGCATCCAGCGGTGTAAGGACCGGGCATCACGTGCAGAAAGATGGCGCTGCCGCGGCCTTTGATAATCGGATCCATATTAAAACGAATGATCATCGCGTATTTATACGCAGGAATTCGAAGGCGTTCAAACGATTTCCATCGTTTTTTCGGATCGCCTTTGTAAACGATCCATTTATTATAGTCGGAAGATGTGACGTCATCGACCCAGTAATCATATTTGGTGGTCATTTTGTATGATAACTTCACGCCGGAAGGCTTGGGAACCGTTCCGAAAGCCTTGCCAATGTCAAAGATGCCCGCAGGCGAACGCATATCGCCTTCGCGATGATTAAACGTGATGCCTCGTTTACCAATGACCGCAATCATGGTATAAACTTTCGTCCAATGCCCTGAACGATATTGGTATGCAGATAATGTGGCGCTGTAACTTGATGATGAACGGGCGGTTACAATCATGGCCTGGGTGGCGTGCCTTGTTCGATAGACTTTATTTAACAATCGATCTGTCGTAGACAAAGGCTTTGATTTTGATGGCTTTGATAGGGGTCGCGAATGAGAAACGACCGCCGACGGTTTACTTGCCTTGTTCGGAGCCGATGGTTTTTTAGTCGTTAAAATCGAGGAAGAGACCCAGCCTGTTTGATTGTGCTGGCCGTAATGAACGTGGTACCAAATCGTTTTGCCGTTCAATTTTTTCTCAAAAGCATGGACTTGCTTACCGCGTGTTAATACGTCGAGGATCGAATAATTTGTTCCCGCGCCGCTTCGGATGTTTCCGGATGATGAAAGATAAAAGGTTGCGTGATAGGAGGTAATAGAAGCTTTTTTCGGTAAAGCAACAGATGTTTTTGTTGATGTAGAGGAGGCAGAGACTGTTTCATCGGAAACGTCATTTTTTGAATCGAACGTTGGAGATGTCATATTTTTTTGCGACGGTGTGAATGATGCCGTTGCATGATGCATGGTTTCCGCATTTTTCTTTTGATGATCAATAGAGGTTTCATTACAAGCGGTCAATGCGATGCAGGCAATGAGCAAATAAGCCCCCTTTTTAAAAACATTCATTTAATACATTCCCTTTCGTTTTTTATATTTTATTACAAAACAGATTATTTGGGTGGTGCTTATTAACGCCATTGATGATGCCATGGGTGCATTTTTAAGATCTGTTGTGTAAAACAAGAAAGGGAAATAGCAAATGGTTTCCATTTATAAATGTTGACCGCTTTAAATATAGTTGACGATGACGTACATGTTTTCACGGGATTTATCATGAATGATCAATGATAAGCAATGAGCAGTTTGATTGATAAAAAAGAGCGCGGGTTAGGCGCTCTCACTCCCGTTTCAAATTTGGTTACCGATGGACTCGGGGACGTATTCGTGTTTGGCTACTTGAAAATCAAACGAATCGGGCACATATTCATGTTTTGCCACATCCCGATAACTC
Organism: Caenibacillus caldisaponilyticus; assembly: GCF_002003465.1. Lineage (GTDB taxonomy): Bacteria > Bacillota > Bacilli > Bacillales > Sporolactobacillaceae > Caenibacillus > Caenibacillus caldisaponilyticus. The sequence goes on from NZ_BDDQ01000003.1 coordinate 15,188, forward strand.
GGAGAATCAGGCACATATTCGTGTTTCGCGACATCCTGATAACTCGGAGAATCGGGGACGTATTCGTGTTTGGCTACGCTGTCCCCCCAGGACGATTCTTTTAACAAGAGGAGACTAAGACAAGCGAACAAAATCCCAACCAATCCAATCAACCGTCTTTTATATGTTTTCACGACAAACCCCTCCTCGTTTTATTTTCCTCTGATCGAGTTTTTGTTCCTAGCAGCCGAAGCGATCCGATAAAAGTTGGCAGCTTCTTTATAGTCTCCTTCATTAAACATCATATCGGCTAACTCATTGGCGTATTCCTCAACATATGACCACATTTGTCGGTCTTGAAAGTAAACGATGCCATTGATAAGTTGTCCTTTAAGCGAATCATTTAGGATGTATCGGGCTTCGAGAATGGCGAAATGATGCTTGTATTCGTCAATGCCGTTCGACTTGCAGATTTCCAATCCGTTCGCCAACGTTTGTTTACCTTTCTCGATTTCTCCGACCCGGAAATATTCCTTGCTCAATGGATAAAGAATGGACAAAAGAAGACCAACATTTGTGTTGCGTTCGAGGCCCTTTTCGAAGGCGGCAATCGCATCTCGCGAACGCTTTTGTTTGACATACAAATAGCCAAGCGCTTGACACAGGATGTTAAAATTTTGATCATCGCTGAGTTGTTCATAGAGTTCTCGAGCGGTTTGCAAGTGGGATGTTGCTTTTTCAAAGTCGTTTATATCCTGATAGTTGTGGGCGAGAAGGACATGGCAATCTGCGCATCTTTTCGTTGCGTTGGATTGGACATAGATGTTTAGGGCTTTATTTACCCATTCAATCGATGGGGTTAAATAGTCTAAATGGAAATGAACCGTACCGAGTTTATAATAAAGTTCTGCTTTTTCGATTTTATCATGGACGGCATGGCTGAGCCCGTGCGCCAGTTGGTATTCATCAAGCGATGCGCTGTACTGTTTTAAACTGTAATAATACAGCCCTTTCAGAAAGTGAAAAGTATATGCTTGTCGAGGGCTTAATCGCGAATGAAAGTTTTCAATGAGAGTGAGGAGGCGATCCGCTTGTCCGTAGTCCTTTGTCATTGAGAGTTCATGACGGCACGACACCAATAAATAATCGATGTCTATGTGCCTGCCATTCGCTCTCCGTATGAATTGGTCAGCGGTATCTTTGGCTTCAAGTGCCTTTTCCTTGTCTTGGAGAAGTAAGTAGTGATTCCATTGTTGGAGAAGTGATTTTCGTTCAGCGATGAATGGCTCATCCATTAGAACCCCACCCGGTTTCCATTTTCAAAATTATTCTAACATGAAAATAAAGAGGGATTCTTTGGGAAAATGCCCGTAAAAAACCGCCAATGATCGGGGGACGGTGTGTTCGTTTTTACGAACACACCGTCCAAACCAACGTTTTTAAGCCGCGGTTAAGAAGAGAGCATCTTAAAATTCCCGTTTTCTCCACACATTTTGCACATTTGTTTTTTACCATAAGGGTGGGAGGGGGATTGAACGGACATGAAAAAATTGTGGTTTGGCGTCCTTTTGGCGGTTTTCATCGCGATTGGCGCGGCCTGCTCAAACGTTGATCCGCACGAATCCGCGCAAAAGCATGACATGGCAAATATGAACGGGCAGGGGGAAAATGCCGCGCGGAACTCCGGCGAGAACTTACCGTTAGCGACGAATACAAAAGTATTGTCCGGAAAAGAGTTTTATATCACTGCCAAAGAAGCGTTGTTAAAAATAAACGACAAAGTCCGCCTGCCCGTTTATACGTATAACGGATCGGTGCCTGGCCCGGAACTTCATGTGAAACAAGGGGACCGGGTAAAAATCCATTTCAAAAATGACCTGCCTGTACCGACCGCCATCCATTGGCACGGCTACCCCGTTTCGAATAACCAGGATGGAGTGCCCGGGGTGACTATGGATGCGATCAAACCCGGTAAAACCTATACGTATGAATTTACGGCAACGGTGCCGGGAACGTATTGGTATCATTCCCACCAAAACAGCGTCAATCAAGTCGATGAAGGTTTGTACGGGGCTTTAATTGTGGAACCGAAAAATAAGGCAACGTTTGATCGTGAATATACGCTCGTGCTCGATGAATGGATGAGCCATGGAAACGCGCAAATGAACATGGCGGGCATGAACCATGGCGATATGAATCACGGAAGTTGTACCGGCGACGGACAAACGGATACGAGCGGCAGTTGTCATGATATGGGCATGTATGGTCTTTTCACGATTAACGGGAAAAGCGGTTCCGCTATCAAGCCGTTAAAAGTCAAGCAAGGTGAAAAAGTGCGGCTCCGCCTTATAAACGCAGGATACATGACGCACGCACTCCACCTGCATGGTCATGAGTATAAAATTGTTGCGACGGACGGGCATCCGTTGAATGATCCGCAACCCATCAAAGATAAGCTGTTAAATATTGCCCCAGGCGAACGCTATGATATCGAATTTACAGCGAATCATCCGGGCGAATGGTTATTGGAATGTCACGGCAATATGAAAGGAGCCGCTGGCATGAAAGTAAAAATTCAATATGAAGGCGCAAAAAGCAGCACGGACAAAGCAAACGCCAAAGAAGATCTCCCGGCCGTTGACCTTACAAAATACGGAAAACCGGCATCGGGCCCCTTTACACTCGATCAAAAATACGATGTCTCGTACACCATGCGTTTAGGAACCGCTATGGGCAAAAACGGCATGGTCTATACGATTAATGGCAAAACCTATCCGGAAACGGCACCTCTCTATGTGAAGACAGGGGATCGGGTAAAAGTAAAATTAGTGAATGCTTCGCCCGTGGATCATCCGATGCATTTGCACGGACACTTCTTCCAAGTATTAAGCAAAAACGGAAAGCCGCTGACGGGCTCCCCGTTGATAAAAGATACTTTGAACGTCAAACCGGGTGAGGAATATGTCGTCGCCTTTAAAGCGGATAATCCGGGAGATTGGATGTTTCACTGCCATGAGCTGCACCATGCGTCGGCCGGAATGGTGACGGAAGTCAAGTATAAAGATTATAAATCTGACTATACGCCCGACCCTGATGACCAAACGAATAGAGGCGAATAATAGGGATACGGGACAGGGGATCCCTGCGGATGCGCTTCAGCGAATCTTTGACCGGTTTTACCGGGTGGAAAAGTCCAGATCGAGGGACACGGGAGGTTCTGGTCTGGGGCTTTCCATTGTGAAAGAATTGGTCCATCTTCATCAAGGGCAAATCGGCGTCGAAAGTGATGTAGGCAAAGGCACCTGCATCACCGTCCGTTTTCCCCGTGTTCAGGAAGGGGACGATCATGAAGTGGTTTGAATGGATGATCGCGCTCTCATTCATCGGCTTGGGGTTGCTTTGTCTCGCCTTATCCGCCCAACCCGGTTGGCATATCGATACGGTGGCCTTCTTCGGCATCGTTTTCCAAGTCTGTTTTTGGATGTGCATTCCGTTTGTCTTATTGGGGTTTTTGCTTTTGGCTTTCCTTTTCGCTAAAAAAAGAAAATAAGGGGATTGGCCCGTTCATGACAAACCATCTGTCAATCGGAGTGGAGATGGCGGTTCATGTGAACGGTTTGCGCGTGATCGCGAATCATATGCGTTTCAGCCGGGTCTTCGCGATTGTCGAGAGGGTGGGGACACCGAATTTTCCATTTTGAACAGGCAAAACCTCCTTGTCCTTGTAAACTTTATCACCGACGATTTGCGCGGTTGTCTAGTATAATAATACTGGGACAAATGTGGGGTCTAAAAGGGGGTGACGCCGTTGAAAAAAATCGAAGAAGTTTATCACGCCTTGAAAAAGCTGGCCGAAGAAGGAAGAGAAGGGGTCACGGCCCGTGAGATGGCGGACGTCCTTCAGCTCGACCGTTCGACGGCGAGCCGGTATTTAAATGAATTGGAAAAACAAAAGCTCGTCGGCAAAACGAACGGAAAACCCGTCGTCTATTACCTCATCCAACCGGATGCAGGCGGCGCGACGGATGGCGCACAGCCATCGCTGTCCCGGCGGTCCATGAAGGACGATTCGCTGCCGGACAACCATCACCCCATCTCCAGGATGGAGGCGGCCGACAACGGACACGGAAACCCTTCGTCCGCCGCGGCCATGGTCCATGATCCTCGCAATGGAACGGCTAATTTCGGGGATCATGAAAACGGCGCGAAAACACCGGCAACGCATGATGAAAACCCGCGGATGCGGAAAGCCCCGGAAGACGTCCAAGGGCGGGGGACCACGTCCGTGCATGCCGACCGGAGTGCGGCCGGCATCGAGGAGAACCGGACGGCGCCAACAAAACATGGCTTGTCGATCACGCCCGCGGATGCGCGGTACGAAGGGAAGACGGCGACCCCCGACGGAAAACGGCCGCGCGACGGCTTCCTTAATAAGGAACCTTTCGCCGGGGCACATCCCGAATCCGAGCGCCTGATCGGTGCGGACGGAAGTTTAAAACCCCTTATCGAAAAAGGATTGGCGGCGTTGCTTTACCCTGCAAAAGGGTTGCATATATTATTGTCCGGGGAAACCGGTGTCGGCAAGAGCCATTTTGCCGAATATCTGGCGAACATCGCCGCCCGGCAAATGCGCGGCAAGGGGAAACGGCAGATGCCGTTTGTCGTCTTTAACTGCGCCGATTATTCGCAAAACCCTGAGCTGTTGATGGGCCACATCTTTGGCATCAAAAGAGGCGCATTTACCGGGGCGACCAAGGATGAAAGAGGACTCGTCGACCAGGCCGACAACGGCATCCTTTTCCTCGATGAGATCCATCGCTTGCCGCCCGCCGGACAAGAAATGCTTTTTTATTTGATCGACAAGGGCATCTACCGGCGTCTCGGCGAAGCCGACGTCGAACGGCATGCCAACATCGTTTTGATCGGCGCGACGACCGAATCGCTGGAAGCGACCTTGCTGCCGACTTTGCTCAGGCGTTTTTCCGTGAAAATCAATATTCCCTCCCTGAGAGAGCGGCCGCTCGCAGAGAGAGACCAATTTTTACACTATTTTTTGGAACAAGAAGCGAAGAAAATGGGGGCGCCGTTGTCGATCGAAGCCGAATGCCGGGAAGCCTTCTTGAAATATGTCTGCCCGGGCAATATCGGGCAGCTGAAAAGCGATATTCAAATTTCATGCGCGAAAGCGTTCATGCGTTATTTGCAAAACGACGAAAGCGTTGTCACGATCAAAAAGGACGATTTGCCGCCTCACGTGATCAGCAGCTTGGTCGGCGGCCCGGCGAGCGGAGATGATCAAAGCCATTATCTTGCTCCGGAAGCGGACGACGCGCTGCCGATCCCGAGCATTTATTCGCAATGGCTTAAGGAAAAGGAAAATGGCCGCGATCCGTCGTCGTTGAATGAAACCTTCCAACGGCAACTCGACCACTATATCAATGAGTTGAAGGTGATTTCCGAGAAAAGGCTGGAAGCGGAACCGGGCTGGTCCCACTTTATTGACCGCGATTTGCTCGACGCGCTGCGCGAATCGGAATATTACTTTAAAGACCAATTTCCGTTTCCGTACACCATGAAGCAGCTCATCGCCATCGGCCTCCATTTGCAAGCGTACCGCTTGCACGCGATAAAGGGCGGGCGGGAGCAAACCCTTCCGGTCACGGAATTCGCCGATCCCGTCTACCGCGAAGCCGCCCGCCAGCTCGCCGAGTTTTTGAATCAAAGAATTCAATTATATCTGCCCGACGAAGAAATTGAACTGATCGCGCATCTGCTCGCTTCGCCTTTTACGGCTGAGGAAAAACCAGCCGGAGTCTCTGTGTTCGTCGTCACCCATGGCGCTTCCACGGCAACATCCATGGCCGAGGTGACCAACTATTTGTTGGGGAATCCGGTCATCCAGGCGGTCGACATGCCGCTCGACGAACCGACGAGCGTCACCTATGAACGCTTGAGCAAAATGCTCAAGGCGAAAGCGGGCAAAGCCGGGGTGCTCATGCTGGTCGACATCGGGTCGCTCGTGACGATGGGCGACGCGCTTGCGAGGGAACTCGGCATTCCGATCAAAACGCTGGCCAATGTCAATCTGCCGATGCTTATCGAAGCGGGCAGAAAAGCGCTCATTCCGGAAAACGACTTGGAAGCGGTCTATCGGGCCGTCAAAAAAGCGTTTTGGGCGATGGCGCCCGAGACGCAGTTTCCCGACCGCGATGCTGACAAACGGCGGCTCATCGCGACCGTTTGTTTTACCGGAGAAGGCACCGCCCAATTGTTGCAGGAATGGATCGATAAAAAGTTGTCGCCGTTGGACGAGGACGTCGTCGTCCGTTCGATCCGCATCGATCCGGTGACGCGCGACGACAGTTTGTTGCAGCAGTTGAAGGAGCAATACCACCTCATCGCCGTCGTCGGCACGGTGCCGATTTCCTTGCCGCACATCCCGTTCATTCCCGCTTGGGAACTGTTTAAAGAAGACGGCCATACGAGGCTTGAGCGCTTGCTGGAAATGACCAGACCGGAACATCCTGAAGCTTTCATCGAACCGGACGGCATCGATGATTACGAAGAAATGAAAGATCTTGTGGAAAAAGGGCTGGCGAAGATCGTCCGCTGTCTGAATCCGAGCGTTTTGTGCGGGATTTTGGAACAGCATATGCCGGCCATCAGAGCCCATTACGGTTGGGATTTGTCGAGAGAGCTCGGCATGTGGATGCACATCGGCAGCCTCGTCGACCAAATCATCCAGGCGCAATTGCTGGGAGACGCCGAACGGCTCGACCGCGAAAGGCGGGACGTCCCGGCCCGTAAAACGCCGACGCCGGACGATTTTGCCGTTTGGCAGCCTTTGTTTGAAGCGTTGGAAGCCCACTTCCACTTGACTTTTTCCGAAAAAATGAAGAAGGATCTCGTCGCGCTGGCATGATGCGGTTTTTTGGTAACGGTTCTTTGCTTTTTTGAAGCCACGCCCGCCTTTCGGCCGCAGCCTGCTGCGGGTCCACCGCATGCCGAGCGCCGAGACGCCTTCTTTTCTTTTTTGCCATAAAAGAATAAAGCGGCGCTGTGACATTTATATAAACAAAACGTTCATCCGTTCATTAGAGTGTGCAAGGCTCCGTGCCGTCTTGCACACTTTTTGTTTAACTGTGCAAAAGTGTTGAAAGGGATTTCGCGAAAGATCTTGAAATGCGGATCGTGTCGCCGTCTGTCGACAAATTAAAAGTTGGCACGAATCTTGCATGTGAATAGAGTGAGGACGATTAAAGAACAATGTTATAAAGGGAGGTGGCGAGGTGAGCCGGTTTGCCAAGATTTACGTCGCTGTTTTTACCGCCATCTGGGTGGGCAACGGGGTGTTCAGCCTGCTCGTTCATCGGCCCGGCGCTTTAAATACCCTTATATACGGCGTAGGGTTTTCCGTCGTGTTCTTCATGGCCACCGTTTTTAGCCAATGGTTGTTCCGGCGTTATAAAGAAGTGGATAAACAGAGCAAAAAGTTGTTGGCGAAACGGCCATAGGCCGGTTCCCGCTAAAAGGACTAATGGGAACATCATCGTTTTTCGGCTGAACGGTGTCCGGAGCGATTGAATGAAGGCGATTCAAGATTCCAAGCGTGGCGCTGTCCGCGCCGGCGTTGTGGCCGGCGGATCGTTCTGGCCAGCGCTGCGACCGGGTGATGCAAACCGGATCAGCATCTCCCACCGTCGTCATCCGGATGCATTGTTCTTTATCAACAAACCTTATCATTCATAGGAGGCATGAAAAATGAGCGAACCAATCAAATTGATCATTTTGTGCAGCTGGGGAGCGACTTCCAGCCAATTGGCGAAAAAAGTCCAAGAAGCCGCGCAAAAACGGAACGTGGATCTGGTCGCCGATGCGGGCGGCACCGGCGAATTTAAGAAACAAGCGGCCAATTATGACGTGGCTTTGCTTGAACCGCAAGTCCGCCATTTGAAAAAAGAAATCACGAAAATCGCGGAAGAAAACAACATTCCCGTCGACCTTGTGGATCAAAGGGCGTTCGCTTTGATGGACGGCGATAAGGTGCTCGATCAAGTGCTGAAAATGGTTGGAAAATAAAAGGATTGAAAAATAAAGGGGGCATTCCGATGCATGTGATGGAATGGCTGGAAGACAAACTGATGGGTCCGTTGAGCAAAATCGCCCAAAACACGTACTTGCAAGCGATTCGCGACGCCTTCGTCATCTTCGCGCTTCCGGTCATCTTGACCGGCGCGATTTTCTTGATCATCGCGAACCCGCCGACATCGATCGATTGGGGCATCATTCACGCGTGGGAAAATGGGATCAAACCGATCCAAAACCAAATTCTGTTTCCCTTTAACTTAACGTTCGGCATCATGGCCTTGACGGTAGCCTTCGGGGTCGGTTACAGCCTCGGTGAACGGCGCGATCTCGACTCCGTCATGTCCGGTATATTGTCGATGCTCGCCTTCTTAATGACCGCTTTTCCGGTCACGGACATCACGAAAGTTCCTTTCGGCGACATTTTGAATTATCTCGGTGGACAAGGTTTATTCATTGCAATCATCTTAGGGATCTTGACGACCGAAGCGATGCGCTTTTTGCTGAAAAAAGGGTTTGCCTTTGAAATGCCGCCGGGAGTTCCGCCGTACGTCATGCGGACGTTCCGTGCCCTCGTGCCTTTCTTGTTGATCTTGCCGACCGTTTGGGCGATCGAGTGGATCGTCTGGGCCAATTTCCACATCACGCTGCCGCAAGCCGTGTTGGAAATCTTTAAACCGCTCGTCGCCGCGTCGAACTCTTATTGGGCGGCATTGGGCATGATCCTGCTCATGATGGTCTTGTGGTCGATGGGTATTCACGGCATGAACGTCGTCTCTTCGGTCGCTTATCCGTTCTGGATGAGCCAGCTCGCCGCCAACGCCAACGCGGTCAAAGCCGGTGAGACGGCGCACGGCATCGTCACCGAACCGTTCTTCCACATGTTTACCCACCTCGGCGGTTCCGGGGCGACGATCGGTTTGGTCATCTTCATGCTGTTGTCCAAATCGAAACAAATCAAGCAAGTCGGCCGCACGTCGATCATTCCGGCGATATTTAACATTAACGAACCGGTCATTTTCGGTTTGCCGATCGTTTTGAACCCGATGTTGTTCATTCCGTTCATTCTCGGTCCGGCCATCATCGTCACGATCAACTACATCTTGTTTGCGACGCACATTTTGCCGCCGATCGTCATTCAGCCGCCGTTTACGGTGCCGATTTTCCTCGGCGGATTTATCGCGACGGGCGGATCGGTAACCGCCGGTCTGGTGCAAATCATGGATGCGGCCATCGCGGCGCTCATCTACTGGCCGTTCTTTAAACGCTATGAACGGAGCCTGCTTGAGCAAGAAAAACAAGATGCCGCAGACGCTGAATAAAACGAGAGATAGAAAGGTGCGATCACGATGAATGAAGAAACCATTTTTCAGCTGATCTTGCACGGCGGGAACGCCCGCGGCGAGGCCTATGAAGCTTTGGATGCCGCAGAAGAATTCGATTTCGAAAAAGCCGAACAACATCTGAAAGAAGCGGAGAAGGAATTTTCCGAAGCGCACAAAGCGCAGACGGAAGTGATCCGTTCGTCGGGCGAATCGGGCGCGGAAGGAAACAATCTGCTCCTGATCCATGCGCAAGACCACGTCATGACGGCTCAGGCGGAGCTGAACTTGATCAAACGGCTCATCGACAGCTACCGCGTGATTCAAAAGCTTGAACAACGCATCGAACGCTTGGAAAACAAATAAACCGGCGCCGCGTGGCATGAGCGATCAAAAAGGCGCCGTGCCCTAGGATCAGCGAGAGGGCACACGGACAAACCGACGGCAGATCGGCCGGCGCGTTTGTCCGTTTTTTTTATATATGGACGCCGAGTGAACGGATCTCAGGATTCAAGGGATTTGCGCGTTCCTTGGTTCTCTCGGTTCGGACGCGTTGAAAGTCAGAACGTGGGCACCAGTTCCCTAGGCTCCCCTTTTTTCTTCGGACAGGGTCGGCGGCGTTCCGGCGGCGAGCCCGCGGTTCGGCACAAGCAGGATAAAGACCAACGCGGCCAACATGCCGAGCGACGTGTAAATGAACAAAACGGAATACCCGAACCAATCGACGAACTGGCCAAGCAGGGGCGGGGAAAGGATGGCGGCAACGGCTGACACGAGATAATACAGTCCCGTGCGCGTGCCGATGCTTTCCGCGCGTCCAATCGAGACGACGAAGGGATAAGAGTTGATATTGATGCACGCCCAGAACAGACCGCCGAGCACTAAAAATAAGCGGAGCCAGACCGTCGCATCGATGAATATCATTATTGCAAAACAAGCCCCGAGTCCGATGACGCCGGCCGTGATGACCGGTTTTTTTCCGAAACGGGCGCCGAGCCAGCCGCTCGGCAAGGTAAAAAGGAGGAACGATCCCGAAAAGAACAGCAAGGAGAACGACGCGGCGCTGTCGCTCATGCCCAAATAGTGGGTGCCGTATAAAGTGAACAGCGCTTCGATGCCTTGGTAAGCGACGAACCAAAAAAAGATGGCGCCCAGGAGGCAAACGGTCGTCCGGTCGAGTTCGCCTCTGAAGCGGACGGGAGCCGACGCACCGGCGGGCGGGTACGCGATGGCGTCGCGCTTTTCCTTGATGACCGAGGCGACGATCACAAGCGACAGGATCGTGGCCAGGGAGGCGGTAATAAAAGGGACGGGCGGCCCAATCTTGTAGAGAAAAGATCCGACGCCAAAAGCGAGCACCGATCCGATCCCGCCCATAAAATTGATGATGCCGTTCGCTTGCGAGCGCCGCGCTTCGTGCGTGATGTCCGGCATCAGGGCGACCGTCGGAGAGCGGTACAAGCTCATGGACAGGTTCATCAATACCATGAAAAGGATCAAAGTGGCCAAGCTCGTGCGAAAAGGGATGAGGGAAAAGAAGACGGCGGAAAGCGGCATGCCGATCAACAAGTACGGCATGCGTTTGCCGAAAGGGGTGTCGGTGCGGTCGCTCAAATTGCCGATCCAAGGCTGGATGAACAAAGCGAAGTAATTGTCGACGGTCATCAAAAAGCCGATGGCGGCCGTGCTTTTTAAGTAGTCATCGAGAAACAGCGGGACAAAGGCGTTGTAGAGTGCCCAAGTCAGGCTGATGCTGAAAAAGCCGAAGCCGAGGAGCCACACTTTTTTCATCCGTTTCACGACCCTTTTAAAGAGAGTAATGCGGCGAGTCGGTCGGGGTAATCGGTGATGATGCCGGCGACGCCCGCCGCGAGGAGCCGGGCCATCACCCCGGCGTCGTTGACGGTGAATGGGGTATAGTCGATGTCGACCGCTCGGGCCGCCTGGACGAACTCCGGAAGGACGGCGTAATGCGCCGCGTGCAATGCCGACGCACCGAGGCGCCGGGCGTAAACCCACGGTTCGTAGAGGCCTTCCGAGTACAGGATGCCGGTTTTCATTTTCGGTGCGATTTGTTTCACCTTTACTAAAGAATAATGATTAAAACTTGAAATGATGACTCGGTCGTCCATTTTGTATCGGCGTACGGTTTCCACCGTTTTTTCTTCAAGGCCCGGATATTGGACGATGCCGCTTTTGAGCTCCAGGTTCAGCATCACGTCCTTGGTTCTGACGAAGTCGAGCAGCTCTTCCAGCGTCGGAACGGTTTCGCCTTTATAATCCTTGTGGAACCAAGAGCCGGCGTCCGCCGCTTTCAGTTCGTCCAAAGTGAGGTCCTTGACGTAGGCGTTGATGCCGGTCGTCCGTTTGAGCGACGCATCGTGGATGAGGACGAGCCGGCCGTCCTTGGTCATGTGGACATCGGTTTCGATACCGGTCGCGCCCAGGTCGATGGCCTTGGCGAAGGCGGCCAGCGTGTTTTCCGGGCAGTGGCCAGACGCACCGCGGTGCGCGTAATTGATGACGAAACCCATAAACAGCATCCTTTCTTATCGATAGGGTTGAAGGCAAAACCTTGGAACGCATGATGTAAGGGGTCAATCGTCAAAGACGCGGGGTTAAGGGACAAAAAATTCGGTTGAAAATCGCTAACGGAAATCGTGGAATCTCATTTTATCATGTGTTGTAGAATAGTCAATATTTTCTCATAAAAAAGCCCGCCAACGATGCGGAAAAAGGTTGAAGTCGCGTTGTTTTTCTATATAACCGGCCGGCGGCTGCCCAAGGTCTTTCCGTTGCCTGAGAGATGACCGGCCCTTTTTAGCGATGGGATTTGTGCAGACCGAGCGCCTTCCAAATGGCGTCGTGGATGTAGGTGTTTTCATAAACGCCGATCAGTTGAGCGGCTCCCGGCCCCATCGCGGTTAAAGGGACATCAACGCCGGTGTGCCCGGTCGTCGTCCAGTCGAGATAGAACTTTTTATCGGTGTGGGCAATGGGAAAGGGACCGTCTTCTGATGAAATGGTCTTCCCGTCGCCGGATTCGTCGCTATTGTCCGCGGCTTCGATCGCCAGGCCACCGCAGTCGTGATCGGCGGTCGCGATGACCAATGTGTCGGGGTGGCGTTGGGCATAGGATTTGGCGACCGCCACGGCGCGGTCGAAGGCTTGCCCCGACTGAATCATTAAGGCCGCGTTATTTTCGTGGCTCATTTCGTCGATCGCTTCTTCTTCCACAACGAGAAAGAAGCCTTTTTTGTTCTTGGACAAAGTGTCGATCGCTTTTTTCGTCATGTCCGGAAGCGACACGCGCGGGTTGTAAAGATCCCCTTCGCCTTCAGGGCGTTGTTGGAACATTTCTTCGTTGGCAAACAGCCCGAGAAGCTTGTTTCCCTTGGCCGCATTCAGTTCCTTTTCGTTGCTGACATAGGTATAGCCGAGCTGCTTGGCTTGTGCGACGAGGTTTCCCTTGGTGCCTTTGCTGGCTTCAGAAGGATCTTCCGCCGGGTTGTCCGGGAATTTTCCGGGATCGCCGCTTGGGTACCAATAGTCTTCGCCGCCGCCCAATATGACGTCCACGCGGCTGTTTTCGATGAATTGACGCGCGATTTCACTTTGTTCGGAGCGGTCTTTGACATGTGCGGCGAAAGCGGCGGGTGTCGCGTCGGTCACTTGGCTCGTCGTGACCAGGCCGGTCGATTTTCCGGCTTTTTTGGCGGCTTCCAAAACCGTTTCCACAGGTTTTCCGTTCGCGTCCACTCCGATCGCGCCGTTGTAGGTTTTGACGCCCGTCGCCATCGCCGTCGCCGCGGCTGCCGAATCGGTGATAAAGCCGTTGGGATCATCGGAATGAGTGTGAACGAGCCCGCTGTAAGGTAAACTGTCCATGGCCGTTGTCCCGTTGAGCCCTTGAGTGGCCAAGCGTATCGCCTCGCGGTGCGCCGCTCCCATGCCGTCGCCGATAAGGAGAATGACGTTTTTCGCCTTTCTGTGTGAAAGGGGCGATTCATCTTTGGCGCCGGCTCCGGAGAAAGGGAAAGCGACCGCACCAAGCGCCGTGAAAACGAGACCCAAAGCGACTCCCGCCAACCGCCATTTGCCGAACTTCAAGTTTTCCACTCTCCTTTTATGGGGAAGTTTGTTCATCCCCACTATAAAGGAGAAGGGTTAAGAGATGATTAAACATTTGTAAAATTTATTAAAAGTTTAGAAAGATGAGCGCGTGACCGCGGCGACCATTTTTGCCGCCAATCCTGCCGTTTATCCCCATCATTCTTATTTGGTCACAGCGTGACGCGCCGGAAGCGAACCATACCTTCTTCGCATAGATTCGGAACTTGTTGTGCCATGGATCGGCCATACGATTGCGGCATCGGAGACCAATCGATTATCAAAAATGAAGGTTCATTGGCTTTTTCCATTAGAAAAACTCGTACAATCCGTTTGCGAAGTACGTATATTCCTCTTTTGTGATGGGCTTTTGCCCATACCCTTTAAAAAACGTGAGGACGTCCGATTCATGTTGAAACGCGTTGCGCTTCGGTCGGATGGCCAATGCCGCATCGTACCTTGGATCTCCGAAAGCGCCGTTGCTCCAATCGATGACGCCGACGATATTTTCATCGCGCACCAGAATGTTGTCAATCGTAAAATCCCCGTGAATAAGGGTGGAAGGGCAAGGCGTTGGCCGCTTTTTCTTTAGGATGTCCAACAGCTCCCTTGTACCGTCCACGTCACCATGTGCGAGATAATCCGCCGCTTTGTCCAGCATTTCATCCAGCCACGGTTTGCGCCCCATGAGTTCGCGCGGGCATGGTGTGGCGTGGATTTTCGCTAGCATCTCTACAAAGCGAAAAATCATTTGCTGTCTTTTATCCTCGTTCGTTTCTTTCTCTAATGCTTGTCGCAGCGGTTCTCCTTCGATATATTCAAACAACGCCCATACTTCGTTTCGATGCTTGTTTTCTTGAAAACGGTAAACGGCGGGGATCGGCAATGACGAAGCGGATAAAGCCTTTAGTACCTTGGCTTCTCTCGCCAGCCACACGCTAAACCGTTCTCCCTTCGCTCGTTTGATGACAAAGGTTCCACGCGCGGCTTTGATGACGGCGACATCGGATGTGTGTCCTTGTGTCGGAAAGCAGAGAGTACGGATCGTTCCAACTTCGTCGAGAAATGCTTCAGGGATTTCATGAATCGTAAACAGCGGCATGGATCTCCTCCTGGATATTTCGGTGTTTCCATGGGGGTGAAAGACATCTTTTTTTGTATAGTAAAGGCGGTCCATCACCATCGATGCCATGCTATAATGGTACGACAAAAATGAGGAAAAATGTTGTGAATTTTTAAGTGAGAAAGCGGAGAAACAAAGATCCCGATTCCGCCGATAATCGCCTAACTCATGTTCAAGCGGGATGACATGAAAAGAAAATCGATTTAGCCAATGTTCGTCCAATGGAATTCGTTTAATAGGCAAGAACCCAATGTATGGTCAGTGATAAAAAGCGTAAAGCCATTGAAGCCGGGTTTAGATCAACGAAAAGATGTAGTTATCAGGTGATCGGGATCGAAACCGGATCATCCTATTCCTGGTTTTGCCGATGGCTGTAAGTTCCGATGCTGGGGAAATTCCGTTTGAGGGGTTCCGGTGAAAAACAATGGAAAAGAAACGGCGAAAAAAGCCGCTTTGCCTTGAATCCGTCCGGAAAAGGTGATATGATGGGAAGTGGCCTTCAACCGAGGTGAAATATTAAATATAAAAACTCATGATAATTATACTACAAGCCGATCAGAATGTCAATGCATGAACATTAATTTTTTTGGGGGAGTGGTGGCATGAGCCAGGAAGACAAAGAATGGCACGCCGAGCAAGCGCGCGTCGACCATGTCGTCGACGTCATAGAAGAAAAGCAACGGAGACTTGGCGCACGGGCCGACGAATTAAAGCAAGGGATCATCGCTTTGCGCAAAAATTTCTGGGAAGATGTGACGGTCAACATCGATGAACCCGACGAAATCATCGAAACGCAGGCGAGCATTCATCAGCGAGCAGAGCTGTTGTCCGAGCGGGAAAGAACGCACGAACATATCAACCGTCAGCTGAAGACGTTGGAACGCCTGAAAGACTCCCCATATTTCGGCCGGATTGACTTTAAGGAAGACGGCTCAGGCGAACCGGTGCCGATTTATATCGGGATCGCCACCCTTATGGATGAGGGCGAAGAAGAATTTCTCATTTACGACTGGCGCGCACCGATTTCAAGCCTTTATTACGATTATTCCCCGGGTCCGGCGCAGTATGAGACGATGGACGGCACGGTGAGCGGTGAGATGACCTTGAAGCGCCAGTTTATCATTAAAAAAGGAAAAATCGAAGGCATGTTCGACACCGGCGTCACGATCGGCGACCATTTGCTGCAAGCGGTGCTCGGCCGCCACGCCGACACGCAGATGAAAAGCATCGTCGCCACGATTCAAAAAGAGCAAAACCGCATCATCCGCAATGAAAAAAGCAAGATGCTGCTCGTCCAGGGAGCGGCGGGAAGCGGCAAAACGTCAGCCGCGTTGCAGCGGGTCGCGTATCTTCTTTATGCCCACCGCAAAACGTTGAGTTCGGAAAACATGCTGCTTTTTTCGCCCAATCCGCTTTTCAACAGCTATGTGTCGACGGTGCTTCCGGAACTGGGCGAAGAAAACATGAAACAGACCACTTACAAGGAGTTCGTCGAAGATCGTTTGGGCGGGTCGTTCACCTTCGAAGATCCCTTCGAGCAATTGGAATATTATTTGGCCGCTGGAGATGGCGACGACACGAGGCGGCTGGCGGCGATTCGTTACAAAGCATCGCTCGAATTCAAAGCGTTGATCGATCGCTATGTCCGGTATCTGGAAAAGCAAAACTTGATTTTTAAACCGATCACATTTCGCGGCCGGACGCTTTTTACGCCTGAACAAATTCAGCGTTATTTTTATGAAACCGAGCGCACGCTGACGATTCCTTACCGCATGGAAAAAGTCGCCGAACGGCTGCTCAAGGAGCTCACGGACTTGGAGCGCCGGGAAGCGCGGGAACCGTGGGTGGAGGATATCGTCGAGGTTTTGGACGACAAGGTCTACCGGAAAGCTTATGAGAAACTGTATAAAAAAGGGCGCATCTCCGGCCAATCTTCCAACGACTTCGATGTCATGCGCAATTATTTGGGCCGGCTGATCGTAAAAAAACGATTCAAGCCGATTCGCAAGCGAATTAAGCGCTTGGCCTTTATCGACGTCCAGGCCACGTATGCGCAGCTCTTTAGATTGGCGCCGGAATTCGCCCGTGAGGACGGTTCTTTGCCCGATCAGTGGGAAGAGATCAGCCGCTTTACGATCGAACAATTGGAAAAGGACAATTGGTTGTGGGAAGACGTGACGCCGTTTTTGTATCTTCGCGACCACCTGATGGGGCGCATCGCCAATCGGGATATCCGCCACGTCTTCATCGATGAAGCCCAAGACTATACGCCGTTTCAGCTCGCTTATTTAAAGGCATTGTTCCCGAACAGCAAGATGACGTTGCTCGGGGATATCAATCAGGCGATTTACGCCTACGCGTTGACGGCCCCTTCGGTTCTGGCGGAAGACGGAGATCCGGAAAAAGGCATCGAGAAGATCACGTTGTTGCGCAGCTACCGGTCGACCCGCCCGATCGTCGAATTCACCAAGCCGCTGATCCCCGGGGGCGAGCGGATCATCCCGTTTAACCGCGACGGAGAAAAGCCGACGCTTTGCGTTATGGAAGATGAAGCCGCTTTGGATGAAAAGGTTGTCGCCAGAATTCAACAACTCCAGGCAGCCGGCCATCAGACGATCGCGGTGATCGGAAAAACGATGGCGGAAAGCGCGGCCATCTATTTCCGGTTAAAAGACCGGCTGCCCGTTCAACTATTGGATAAAGAAACGTATACGTTCAAGAAAGGCATCGTCGTCATTCCGTCTTATTTGGCCAAAGGTATCGAATTCGACGCCGTTTTGGTGTACAACGCGTCCAAAGAGCAGTATCGGAAAGAATCGGAGCGCCATGTGTTTTATACCGTCTGCACGCGCGCGATGCACGAGCTGCATTTGTTCTCCTTGGGAGAACCGACCCCTTTCTTAAAGAACGTCCCGCCGGAATTGTATACCGTGGTGGATGAATAATGGACAATGAAAGCGATCCAGCTTTTAAAGGCCGGATCGCGTCATGGCTTCGTCCTTGTTGGGCGGAGCTTTTTTTGTCGGTCAGGCCGCGGATGCGCCCGTACCTTGAAATTTAAAAGTTCGCCTCGGTTAACGTCCAGATCAACCGCTGTACCCATTTTTCCTGGACGTCGGCATCCGCGTCCCGAATCTTATCCAAAACGGTCCATATTTTATAAAGGCTGTAAGTTTTGATCAAGTCGGACGTGGCGTTGATCGGACGCACCGATTGGTAAGCGGCGAGGAAGGCGCGATTCAAACGATCGGCGATTTGCGGATAATGGAGTTTGGTATTCCAGCACGTCCAAGCGACGTCCGCGAGCGGGTGAAACCATTCGGCCCATTCCCAATCGATAACCGCCAGTCCGCCGTCGTTTTGGTCGAGCACATTGTGCGCGCCGAAATCCCCATGGGTGAACACCCAATCCTTTTGGGCCGTGTCGATGCGGGCAAGAAACGAACGGCTCGCTTCGACCGCCCATTCGGGGAGGAAGGGCGCATAAAACGGATAAGCCTCCGGGCGGGCGATACGGAGACCACGAGCCTCACCATCGTAGCGCCGCACATGAATGTCCTTGGCGAGGCGGACGCCCATCCGTCGGAACAACGCCTCGGAGCGCTCGATGTCGCCGGTATCCAAAATCGCTTGACCATTGACGCCTTCAATAAACGTCGTGACGATGGCGGAGAAGCCATCCGCCGATAGCGAATCGACCGATTTAGGGGTGTACGTCGCTTCTTGTAGAAAGGTGATCGCTTTGACTTCATTGTCGATATCGTGTTTGGAACGGCTCGCCACTTTCGCCACGAGGGGAGGCGGTCCTTCGAGGCGGTAAGCGGCATGGGTGAAGCCGCCGGACAAAGGGCGCATGCGCCCGTACTTTTTGGTCAATATTTCGATGATCCGATCCAAATGATCACAACCCTTTAAAATCTATAATTTATGTATGTGTGTTCCGCAAGCGCGCCTTCCGCCTGCTCATGCCATATGTTGGAACGCGCTTGGTGCGGATGAGGGGAGAGGGTTCGGAAAAAGCGGCGGATAAACGGTTATTCCAGATAAAAGCGGGGAAAGGTCAACGTGAAGGTCGTGCCATGGTTCACCCTGCTTTTGATATCGACCTTGCCGTGCATTTTCCGGATGATTTCAAAACTGACTGTGAGGCCGAGGCCGGTTCCCTTTTCCTTTGTCGAATAATAGGGCGTGCCGAGCTGTTTGATGCGTTCCGGAGGCATGCCGCAGCCATGATCTTTAACGACGATCTGAATGTGTTGGTTTTTGTTAAAGGCGTAGATCTCCAACGTGTTTTTGCCTTCCATCGCTTCGATGCCGTTTTTCATGATGTTGAGCAGCGCTTGCTGCAGTTCGTATTTGTCGCCCATCATCGTGAGCGACGGTTCGATCACCGAGACGATTTCGATGTTTTTTAAAGTCGCGTAAGAAGAGATGATGTTGACGGCATCTTGGATGACCTTGGTCAAATCAATGGTGGAAAACGTTCGCTTTTGCGGTTTGGATAGGGCCAAAAATTCGTTGATGATATTTTGGGCGCGGTCCAATTCGCCGATGGACAGCTGAACAAAGGATTTGTCCTTTTCCGTCAAATGGTCGCTGTTGCTCAGGAGCTGAAGAAACCCCCGCACGGTCGTCATGGGATTGCGGATTTCGTGCGCAACGGAAGCGGCCAGTTGGCTAACGATATTGGTCTTTTCGGTGTTGGCCCATTCGCTTTTCATTTCCAGCTGTTTAATGATGAATTCCAGAAAGAAGACCGCCGCGATTAACGTCACCCATGTCAAGAACAAATTAAAGGCGCTGAAAGTCAGATTTTTCCCCGATGCTTTATGAAGCAAATATAAAAATTTGGCCGTTCCGACGGCGCCGTAAAACAGGCTGAGCGCCGTGATTTTCCATTTTATCGAATATTGCTTGTAAAATCTCGCCAACCATGAAAGAATGCCGGCGCTGATGCCGTAGAATACCGCGGTCGCAATGAATTCGGGCCGGTCAAAGAGCAACGCGTCGAACGCCACGACCGCGCTCATTACCATGCCGGGCCATACCCCTATGTACACGAAGCTAATGATCACGGGGATGATCATTAAGTCGTTTGAATAGCTATACGTATAAGTCGTTCGCAGACTTAAAGTCAATATAAGGGATAGGAGGAGGGCGATAAAAAATTTGGACGTGATTTTGCCGTTTTCAATGTCGTCTTTATTATTGATAAAGATGAGATATAAAAGCAGCGGGAATAGAATAAACAGGATATTGACCAGCGCGTCCGCTGTGACCGACCACATGGAGGATCCCCCCCTATTCTCAAATCCCACTTTGTTATTTTTCATATAATAATTATATAGGAAATAGTGGGAAATGTCGGCAATAAAATAATAATGTTGCATTATATCGAACTTTGCGATCAACCGAATCATTTATATATCAGGTTCAATAAAGCCTATGAATCTTGGATTGAAATATGATTGTTCATAATATCGAACAAAAGGTTGTTTTAAATCAGGCGGCGTGTCTTCCGTGAATCGGATGGAGAAAAGGCAGTCTATGTTTCTCTCGACGCTTGTATCCTTCTTATTGTGTGCGAGTTAAACCTTGTTGAAGAACGAAGACGCCTTCATGTTGAATGCCAAAATTTAAAAAATTGTGTTGTCACGATATTTTCGCGATGGTAGAATGAAAAAGGTCGTTTTTAAAAAAAACGGCCGCGTACAGAGAGAAAAAGGGGGGAAATGGTGATGCAGAATCAGTGGAACGGCGGGCAAATCACGATCTTGATTGCGGTGATCGCCGGGTTCATCTCCATGTTCTTTAAATGGACGGACGCGATATTAATCTCGCAGAATGGGTTTACTTCCGGCGCCTTCATTTTTCTCATTATTTTTATTTATCCCGTCATACAGCTCATCAGGCACAAACCGATCAATAAAATCGCCGGTCTCATCTTAGCTGTCATCGGCGTCATCGCCGGCATTTTTTATATCTCGTCTGCATCGGTCAGCCTGTTCGGCACGAGCGTCAATTTATCGTCGACCGGTCCTTATGTCTTTATCGTGGCGAGCGTCCTGTTGGCGATCGGTTCGCTTGTACAAAAAAAGCCGGCTTAATGTAAAAGCAGAGCGTTTGTGGACGCTCTGGGGATGACTTAGGATGTCCCCCGCTAGCGGGTCGCATCGACGTAAAGGATGCGCCAAAATGATCAGCCCGATAAAAGCCTTTCTTTTGGCTTTTATCGGGCTTGTTTTTTGTTCGCCGCCGCGGACAGGGACAGGGAACCGCCGGGCGGCTTTTTAATCGGCTGCCTTGAATAAAGACGTTATTTCGCGCGTTTCGCGGCTTCGAGGGCGGCCTCGTAATTCGGATGTTCGGTGACTTCTTTCACGTATTCCACGTAGGTGACGTTGTTGTTGCTGTCCACGACGAAAACGGCGCGGGCGAGCAGGCGCAAACCCTCGATGACGACACCGTAGGCTTTGCCGAAAGATAAGTCGCGGTGATCCGACAACGTGATCGCGTTCTCAAGTCCGGCCGCTCCGCACCAACGCTTTTGGGCAAACGGCAGATCAACGCTGACGGTCAGCACGGATACTCCGTCCAAGCGCGCCGCTTCTTCGTTGAAGCGGCGCGTTTCCGCGTCGCAGACCCCGGTATCCAGCGAAGGGACGGAGGCGATAATCCGCACCCCTTTGAAATCATCGAGCGTTTTTTCATTGAGCGCGTTATCGAGCACCGTGAAGTTCGGCGCTTTATCGCCTACTTTGACCTCATTGCCGAGCAACGTGACGGGTTTGCCGCCAAAAGTGACGTGAGCCATTTCGAACACCTCCGCAATATGTATTAGTTTCATCATAGCGCGATCCGGTGAGAAAAAGCAAAGAAAAAGCGACGTAAGGGACACAAACGACAGATATAACGGCTTGCACGGGCGCGGCGCCTTTAAAGCGCGCAAGCGGTCATTCGGAATTTGGTGGAAAGTGGCCGGACGGCGCGCCGCCATGAAAGCGGTGATGCTTCAGTCAAAGCGGGAGCTGATGCAACGCCTCTTAAAGCGCCGCAGGTGAAGATAGGGGCGCATGGCCCTGTCCGCTTGCTTTCCCGGTTTTGGAATAGGCGACGCCCGTTACCTGGCCGCGTTTACCGGTCTTTTAAAAATTGGTAGATCGCTGAAAAGTCTTGTCCGCGGTAACCTTTTTGCTTGGCTAAGGCGTAGAGCTCTTTGCCGGCATTGGCTAAGGGAAGCGCCACGTTTTGCTCAAAAGCGGTTTGGGCGACGAGCTGCAAATCTTTTTGCATGTGTTCGAGCGGAAATTCCGGCTCGAAATCGCCATTGACGATTTTGTCGCGTTTGCCGCGGAGAAACGGTGCCGCGGTCGCTCCGCCGAGCAATGTATCGACGACGTGCGCTTTGTCGAATCCGAGCGCTTCGCCGAGCGTGACCGCTTCGGCAAAGGCGGCCATCGACTGGGCGAGCATCAAGTTGATGACGATTTTCATCGCCGTGCCGCTGCCGACCTCTCCTTGATGATGAACCGCACGGCCCATGCATTCGAGCAGCGGGCGGACTTCCTCTAGATCTTCCGCCTTCCCGCCGACGTGAAAGACGAGTTCGCCTTTTTCCGCAGGGATTTTAGATCCGGCGACCGGCGCATCGAGAAAGCGGACTTTCCGTTTGCCTGCCTCTTGGGCCATTCGACGGCTGAAGGACGGATCAACCGTGCTCATATCGACCCAAAGGCTGCCTTCGGCCAGATGATCCAAAAAGCCGTTCTCGCCGATCGCGACCGTTTCGACGGCTTTCGGATTCGCGAGCATCGTAAAAACGATGTCGGCGTGTTCTGCCACTTCTTTCGGCGAAGCCGCCCAGCGGGCGCCCTGATTTAAAAGCGGCTCGGCTTTTTCTTGCGAACGGTTGTGCACGATCAGCGCATGGCCGTGCGCCAGCAGGCGGC
The DNA here is from genome assembly GCF_002003465.1 of Caenibacillus caldisaponilyticus. GTDB lineage: Bacteria > Bacillota > Bacilli > Bacillales > Sporolactobacillaceae > Caenibacillus > Caenibacillus caldisaponilyticus. The sequence goes on from NZ_BDDQ01000003.1 coordinate 37,756, forward strand.
CGGCCATCCGGCTGCCCATGATGCCCAATCCGATAAATCCGATCATTGGAAATCCTCCTCCGACATGGAAGGCTATGATTCGCGTTCAGAAATCGATGACGCTTGGCGACGTTTCTTCTTTTATTATTGATGATGCCCACCCGGGTGACAACTTTTTCGATTTTTGGCGGCAAATGGCCGTTGGTGCGGTCGACATCGGCGAAGCGAAATCCAAACGGTTTGCGCACCGCTCTCGGCAGGCGTACAGGCGTCGGCAAAAAAGGACCGATGGTAGCCCATCGGCCCTTCGAAGTCGTCACGACGTTTTTTTCCCGCCGAACGAAACCGGTGTAAACGGCGGGGTCGTCGTATGGTGTTCGTTCGTCAAATATTCGAGGATGTGTTGTTCCACCGAGACGCCCATTTTTTGAAAACCGTCATGGCCGAACAGCACGTTAAATTCAAGGAAATAAGGCCAGCCGTTTTCGATCGCCACATCAAAGCCCGCGTGATTGATATCGAGGGCGCGGGCGACGTTTTCCACGAGATCGATGACGGCGCGCGGCACCGGGTCAAAGGCGATGCGCCCGCCTTGGGCGACGTTGTTTAAAAATCCGTCGCGTCCGGCAATGCGCCAATAGGCGCCGATCGCCTTGCGGCCGACGACGGCGATGCGGACGTCGCGGTCAATGTCGAGTTTTTCCTGGACATATAGAATTTCGTGCGTGTCGGCATAGTGGCGGAATTGGCTTTCGTTTTCGATCAGATAGACGCCGCGGCCCATGGAACTTCGGACCGTTTTGGCGACAAACGGGAACGTAAACGTTTCGAGCACGCGTTCGACGTTGGCCGGCGTGCTGGCCAAAATCTCCGTGTACGGAACGTGCTCCGGACAGAGCGCTTCCAACGCCCGGGTCATTTCGATTTTGTCGTGCCCCAGATGGAAGCTTGCCACGCTCGGAAAAATCCGTTTTTTCAAAGCATAATGGAGGGCGTTCACTTGCCAATATTCCGGGAACAACACCCAGTCCGCCTGCATGATGGCCTCCATATGCCGGTGCATATGTTCCGGTTTGATGTAAAGCGCGTGAGGAATGCCAATCGTTCTCAGCGGGTTGAAGGTCACACACTTCACCGTTCTCAAGCTCCTGATTTATGAAAATCTCTTAAAGAACGAATTCCGCCGAAACTATTATAAATCGGGCGGTATAAAAAGCAAGGTGAAAGAGTTTTCGCGCTTGGCGGTCCTGTATAAACGCGTTGATGATGGCATGCCGTTCAACAAATCAGCGATAAGGAGGCCACCTATCTTGCATACATGCATGCGCCGGCCGCGTATAAAGGATCGGCCGGATTTGCGCCAATGATGGTTTTTTAAATGGGTTTGTTATGAAATGTCCGATTTAATCGCAGAAGGGTTATCGTAAAGGTTTTAAGTGGTCTTTCGGCACCCAACCGCTTTCTTTGCCGTTCGCTTTTTCACACCAGATCCAGCCGTTAAGGACTCTTATCCCAACCACGGTTTCCCCTACCTCGACATTTAACTCTTTAGCCGTATAATCATCCAATACCACGCCTACACCTTTTTTTGCTTGGATGATTTGTTCCGGGACCCAGCCTTCCTGTGAGCCATCGATGGTGGAACAATAAACCCAGTTGTCCCAATCCTCGGGGCCATCGTATTTTTTTCCCAAGATGACGGATTGTCCCTTTGATAGAGTGATCGGATTCGGATAATTGCTCCGGTGTTCTTTTATTACTTCATAGTCCATGCCCATCCTCCTTGTTTTCCGAAAAGGAACAGTGCCGGCGAACAAACTTTCTCATTTTCTATTGTATCAAAAGCGGCAATGGCCGCAATATTTTGCCAAAAACTAAAGGAGTGTTGGCGTTAAACAGGAGCGTCCGTTGAAAATAGGGCTGCTTTTTTGGAGTGCTCTTCTCGTAAAAGCGGTGGGGTGCCGGAGGAGCGATGCGGGCTTTCGCATTTCCGGATGGCGGTTGCGAAATACCCGCCGTGAAACGCATCCAGGGCTTCCCGATCCCATGTCCGTGACGTCTGAAAGCCCGACGTCCGGTTGGACTTAAGTCTTATTCAAAAATAAAGCCGCGGCTCGTTTCGGCCGGCCGGGCTTTTTTTTTATGCTTAAGACAGCAAAGGAAAGGAGGTGGCCTGATGAGCGTCACCGGCAAAACGATGATCGGATTGGTTTTCGTGGTCGTCGGCGCGACGGTCATGCTGAACATTTTCGGGATTCATCTCGGCGGTCTGGTCAAACTGGCGGTCGCCCTCTGCCTCGTGATATACGGCATAAAGAAAATCGCCAATGGGCAAAAATGGTTCGGCAGCGCCGTTCTGGCCTTCGGTTTACTCCTGATCGTCGGCATCCCCGGCTTGATTTTTCAGGCCTTGTTCGCCTTGATGATCGTCTATTTCGGATTCAGGCTTCTCACCGGAGGAAAACGGGAAGCGGTTCACGAAGGTGGGGTTCTCCGCTCGCGTATCGATGATGATTTTGATAGAGAATGGCAACGGTTCATGAAGGATTAACTCATAATTAAGGAGGTACCGGTGATGGTATTGAAACGCATGCGCGACATCCTCGTTGCGACCATTCACGAAGGTTTGGACAAAATTGAAAATCCGGTGGTTATGATCAACCAGTACTTGCGGGACATGGAAGCGGAGATCGACCGGGCGAAGGCCTCGGTCGTCAAGCATAAAACGCTGGCGGAAAGCTTTATGCGCCAAGGACGCCATGCGGCAGACATGGCGGAAAAACGGTCGCGTCAAGCGCAGTTGCCTTTGATGCTGGCGAAGAGGATCTCGCCAGAAAGGCGATCGGCGAACGAAAATATTATGAAGAACGGGCCGAGTATTACAAGGACTTGGCCGATAAAGCGAGCCATCAAGCGGCCGAGTTGGAAAAGGATCTCCGCCGGTTGCAGGACAAATATGAAGCCCTTCGCGATCGCAAGTTTTCGCTGATAGCGCGGGCGAATGCCGCCATGACCAAGGAGCGGATTCAAGCCTCCCTGCACCGATATAACGGAGAGTCAGCGCTCAGGGAATTCGAAAGGATGGAAGACCGCATCCGGGAAATGGAAATTCGCGCCAACGTCGCGGCGTTTTACGGCGCACGTTGTGCGGACGCCAAATTGGCGAAACTGGAGTGGAATGACGAGATCGAAAAAGAAATAGAACATATGCGGAAACAGAAGGCTCTTCGTGAAAACAAACCGGAAGACACCGATAGCGCGGAGGAAAGAGCCTGACAAAAGCGGCGGGTGTCACCGCCGCTTATTTTACGCGGAAGCCATGATGGGAAAATCCGGGAGTGAAGGAGGGCGTCCGCCGTCAGCGATACGAAAGCCCGGTCGTGAAACGATTGTTTCGGCCGCCGGATCCCGGGCGTCGGACAGCGGCAAAGCGCTCTCTTGAAAGCTTGCCGGAATGAGGAAAAGCCCTGTGTTAAAGGGATAGCCCATGTGGCCGATTGCGCGCAGGAGTGATCGCGGCGGCAGTCTGCCGGCTACGTTTTGCTTTCCCGGTGCAAATAGTAAAATAGAGACAGCGTGATAGCGATCCCGTTGAAAGGAGGGACATCGTGTCTTCAATGAACAGCTTGATCGGCGCGATTTTGATTTTGATCGGCTTCATCGTCTTGTTGACCCTCATCGGAATCGGAGCCATGCTCATCGGTCCGCTCATTTTCATCGTTCTCGGCATTGTCTTTTTGAAGAAGAAGCGGCGGCTGATCGGCATCATCCTGCTGGCTCTCGGCATCGTCGCTTTCTTTAACACAGTTTTTCATATCAATCTGGGTACCGTACTGGTCGCCATCCTATTTTTGTATTTTGGTTATCGGATGTTGAAAAGACGCGATGAATCGGATGGCCCTGCTTTTCAACGGGATCGCCGCAAAAGGCGCGGCCGGGACGGGGGAAGCGATTGGATCGACGCCGAAATCGAACGGATCAAGAAGCATATTCATCCGGACCCGGAGCCGGTCACGGCCGGCGGCCCGCTCTTCCAGCGTTCGTTTATCGGCGATCTTCATCTCATGCATCATCGCTTTGTGCTCGAGGACATGAATATTTGGCACGGCATCGGGGATGTGAAGATCGACCTGTCCAAAGCGATCATTCCCGAAGGGGAAACCGTGCTCGTGATCAACGGCTGGTTTGGGGACGTCGACATTTACATTCCGTATGATTTGGACGTGTCCGTCAACGCGACGGTCACGGTCGGCGAATTGGATATTCTCGATCGGCGGGCGGCCGGCGTTCAGCGCCATCTTTCCGTAGCGACCAAGGATTATAAGTTGTCTACGCGCCGGGTGAAAATCATAGTATCGCTTTTTATCGGCGACATTAATGTGAGGTTTTTATGATGAAGCGAAGGAAATTGGTCAACGTTCAATGGCGCGTCATTCAATATACCGTCGGAGCGGCGGTTCTGGCCGCGGCCGTCGCTCTCGTCGTTGCGGGTTACATGGAAAACGTAGAGCTCGGGCGCTTGTTGTTCCATCGCGTATGGGGCATTCCGAGCGGGGCTTTCCTCCTTGTGGTCGTTTTGGCCGTCGGAGCCGCCTTTGGCTACGTTTTCGGCAAATCTTTGAAAAAACGGCTCGAGGAGCTCGTCGCCGCCATCTTGAGGTTTGAAAGAGGGAATTACGCGTACCGCGTCCCGGATCTCGGCGATGACGAAATCGGACAAGCGGCGCTTCACCTGAATGCCATGGCCGAACATATCGAGAACCAGGTCGCCTCTTTGCAGAAATTGTCGTCGGAGAAAGCCAAATGGAACGAAGAGTTGAAGCACGCCGCCATCGCCGAGGAGCGGCAGCGGTTGGCGCGGGAATTGCACGATGCCGTCAGCCAGCAGCTCTTTGCCATTTCCATGTTGTCTTCCGCCGTTCGGGAAACCCATCGCGTCGATCCGGAGGCGACGCCGAAGCAACTCGCGATCATCGAAGAGATGGCCGGGCACGCTCAAAATGAAATGCGCGCGCTTCTTTTGCATTTGCGCCCGGCCCGCCTTGACGGGAAAGGGCTGAAACAAGGCGTCGAGGAATTGTTGGCCGAATTCCAAGCGAAGCAGCCTATCAATATTAAATGGAAAATCGATGATGTGGCCGGGATGCCGAAAGGGGTCGAAGACCATCTCTTCCGCATCGTGCAGGAAGGGTTGTCCAACGTGCTTCGCCATTCGAAGGCGAAAACCTTGAACGTCCGCCTCATTCGCTCGGAGAAGCAAATCCATTTGAAAATTACGGATGACGGCATCGGTTTTGATGTCAAAGCCCAAAAGGCGTCGTCCTACGGGTTGAAATCGATCCGCGAACGCGTGAGCGAAATCGGCGGGGTGGTGGAAATCTTTTCGATGCCCGGCAAAGGCACGGAAATCGACGTCAAAGTTCCGGTGATAAAGGAGGCAAAGGAGCCGCATGATTAGAGTGTTGTTGGTCGACGATCATGAAATGGTGCGCTTGGGGCTGTCCGCTTATTTGTCCACCCAGAAGGACATTGAAGTCGTGGGGGAAGCGAGCAACGGGGAAGAAGGCGTACGCCTTGCGCTCGAGACGCGCCCGGATGTGATCCTCATGGACTTGGTGATGGACGGCATGGACGGCATCGAAGCGACGCGCCGCATCTGCCAGGCGCTGGACGATCCGAAGATCATCGTGCTCACGAGCTTCGTCGATGATGATAAAGTTTATCCGGCGATCGAAGCGGGGGCGCTCAGCTACTTGCTCAAAACGTCCAAAGCCGCTGAAATTGCCGAGGCGATCCGCCGTGCGGCCAAAGGCGAACCGGTTCTGGAAGCGGCCGTCACCGGCAAGGTGTTGTCCCGTATGCGGAAGAAACAGGCGCCCCTTCCCCATGAACAATTGACGGACAGGGAACGGGAAGTATTGAACTTGATTGCCGAAGGCTTGTCGAATCAGGAGATCGCCGATCGGCTTTGCATCGCACTGAAAACCGTCAAGGCCCACGTCACGAACATCCTCGCGAAGCTCGAAGTCGAGGATCGGACCCAGGCGGCCATTTACGCGCATCGGAACGGGTTGGTCAAATAAAAAATGCGCCAAGAAAGGCGGCGATCGGCCGGACGGGAGGAACGCCGGCGTGCCTCGCCGTATTTTTTTATGGCCTTCGGTTTTACGCCGAGCCCCTCATGGATTTTTCCGAGGTTTCGTCCGGTGTCTTTTTGCCCGTCGGTTGCCGGTCTTGATAAGAACGCCGTTGATTCAAGTCCTATTCAAGGTTCGCTCCTCTCTTTTCTCTTGTTAGAATGAAAGGTGACGTGATGTCAGGGTCAATCTTTTTTTTAAACGCTTTTCCGGTCTGATCCGACTTTTCCTCGAATGAAAGCGCCCTTATCGACCTGCTTGAAAACTCCGCAACCACTTCTTTCTGGGTAATCCTGCTTATGAGGCGTTTTGGCTGTTTGTTGTTGAAGACGGCGTTTTTCCGATGGGATATAAATAAAAGCATAAGAGAGACAGCAGCAAAAAGGCGATCGGCACGGCGGACAGCAATAGCCGGAAGCCCCATAGCGCCGCCTCCGGCTGGACGGTCTGTCTCGCCGAATAGCCCGTGGACGCCAGCATCCATCCCATGATGACGGCTTGAAGCGAGACGCTCCAGCGGACGATGAAGCCGTTGACGCCGAAATACAGGCCTTCACGGCGCAGGCCGGTGCGCTTTTCATCTTCATCGATGATCTCGGCGAGCATGACGTCCAACAGGACGATGAGGCCTGCCAATCCGACGCCGACACCGGCCGACGTGACGATGCCGAAAGCGAACGTACGGATCGCGGCGAACGGCAAGAGGGCGATGAGGAGAAGGCCGGTCGCGGCGAGCGCCGTTTTCCTCGGTCCGAAGCGCCGGGCCGCTTTTCCCCACAGATAAACGCACGGGATGGCCGTCAAAAAGATCGCGCCGAGCATGGCGGAATGTTCGGCGTCGGAGATGTGCAAGACATATTTTGAGAAAAACGGCAGCGCCGCCGGCAGGAGCGCAAACGTCAATTGGGCGAAAAAACTGCCCGCCACGTACCAAATGAACGAGCGGTTCACCAATGCATCGCGCAGCGCTTGAACCAAAGGGATCGGACGATTCGGCATGCGCGGGTTTTCCCGTATTCCGGTGAGGGTGAAGGCAAAGACGAGGCCGACCAGTACTCCGAAGAGGATCCCCATCGCTGGCCAGCCGACGCTTCCGTAAATCAGCGGCGGCAAGGCGACGCCGACGATCATGCCGACGAGGCCGAACATTTGCCGCCATGAAGAAACTTCGGTCCGCGTTTTCAAATCGGGATACATTTCCGGATAGAGCGCCGTCCAGTTGAGAACGACGAGCACGAACAACGTATCGTAAATCAAGACGGCGACGAGAAAATAGCCGAATATGAGATGGCTTGGCACAAAGGGGCACCACAATAGGGCAAAGCTGGCCGCAAGCGGCGCAAAACCGATGGCGATGTAAGGCGTGCGCCGGCCCCAGCGGCTTTGGGTGTGGTCGGACAGATAGCCGAATATGGGATTCCAAAGCGCGTTCACCATGCCGTGAAGGACCATGGCGAAGCTGAGCCATGCCGGCGGGACGTTCAACACGTCGGCATAGTAGAAGACGATATACGTCGCAAAGGCCTGGCTCATGAGCTGGATCGCAAAATGGCCGGAGCTGTAGGCGACTTTTTTGCTTCCTGTTGCACGCGTTTGAGCGTTCATTTTTTCTCCCTCTGTTTTGGCCGGACATCTGGCGCCTGTTTTACATCTCGGCGGCGTCAACGTTCATGTGCAGCATGACCGGCGTCAGCACTTTAAACGCTTCCGCCAGCTTCCAAGGTGTGTCAGCTTTTTTCGCGTATTCCCGCGCTTTCGTCGTCAAATATTCTTTGACGAAGGCGAAATATTCGCCGCTGAATTGACTCTTGTGCGCGCCGATGGCCGCCAGTTTCTTCTCCCAATAGGGGTCGGCTGCGATGAAGGCATTCGGTGCACGCGTCGTATAGAAGGCGACGGCGTGCACGGCGTGAGGGGCAAGGCCTTGGTGCCGATGCTCCGGGAAAAAATGCGGATTCCCGCTCGTTAAAGCACAAAAGGCGGCGACCTGTCCGGTGACGATGTGATCGAGATGCCCTTCATATGGAAGCCAAGGATCGACGGTAAAAAGGATTTCCGGTCGAACCGTGCGGATCACCCGGGTCATCGCTTCCCGCAGCTGTTCTGTATCGCGAAGGCGGCCGTCGGGAAAACCGAGCCAATGAAAATGAGAGACGCCGAGGATGCGGCCGGCCGCTTCGTGTTCCTGGCGGCGCATGGCGGCGATTTGTTCCGGCGCCGCATGGGGGTCGTCGCTGCCGGCTCGGCCGTCGGTGACCGTTAAATAATGGACATCGCATCCTCGGTCGGCGAGCCAGGCCACCGTGGCGCCGGCGCCGATTTCGTTGTCGTCGGGATGGGGTTGAATGAACAGTGCCCGCTTGATCTCCGTCAGGCGGTTGACATCAAACACATTCACAGCCGTCTCCTCCGTTCTCCGGCTTCTTGTCCGCATCAGAAATGTTATTATTATAAATATTCTTACCGAACGAAGACGATTCCTGCCTGGATATTCGCGTGATCATGCCGACTGTAAAAAGGGATTTTTCAAGACGCTGCCGGCAGCGGTTCGGGCGGATAAAGAGGATAAACAACGCCATTGTTTTCGATTATAATAGGATGAAACCGATTACAAAAGAGGGGTGCTCCGATGGTCAACATTCTTCTCGTCTGCGCCGCGGGCATGTCGACCAGTTTGCTCGTCGCCAAAATGGAAAACGCGGCCAAAGCCCGAGCGCTTGAAGTGAACATCCGGGCGGTTGCCGTATCCGAGGCCGCTCGCCATCTCGATCAAGCCGACGTGGTGCTCCTCGGCCCGCAAGTCCGTTATATGGTTGATAAGGTGCAAAAAGACGCCGAGCCATACGGGATCCGCGTCGGGGTCATCGATCCGGTGCATTACGGAATGATCCATGGGGACGCCGTCCTTCAACAAGCTTTGCGGCTGCAAGGAAGTCACGAGAATTTATAATCGGAGCGGCGGTCGAGCCATCTCGAGCTTACGGTAGGAAAGGCCATGGCTCGCCGCGGCTTTGCCAGGGCGCCTGGGCCATCAGCGGAAAAGATGAGAAAGCCCATCCCGAAATCCTTAAACCCGGTTGCCCCGATCCCCGCCGCGCCGATGCTTCCGTTTTAAAGCGGCCCCCTTCCGTTTATGCTATAGTAGGCAATGGAATCGGGAGGGGTTATCTATGTACGATGTGATCGTCGTCGGCGGCGGACCGGCGGGATTGATGGCTTCGGTCGCGGCGGCCGAGCACGGCGCGCGCGTCCTTTTGGTCGACAAAGGGGACAAGCTCGGGCGCAAGCTGGCCATTTCGGGCGGCGGCCGTTGCAATGTGACGAACCGCATGCCGATCCCCGAACTCATCCGCCACATTCCCGGAAACGGCAAATTTTTATACAGCGCGTTTTCGGTGTTTAACAATGAAGATATCATCCGCTTTTTTGAAAATCTCGGCATTCGATTGAAAGAGGAAGATTTCGGCCGGATGTTTCCGGTGACCGACAGCGCGAAAACCGTCGTCCGCGCCCTCGTCCAAAAGGTGAAAGATCTTGGGGTGGAAATCCGGGTGAACGCGCCGGTGGCGAATGTTCTGTATGAAGAAGGGAGAACGACCGGTGTGGTCCCCGCCTCCGGGGAAAAGATCCGGGCCCGGAACGTCATCGTCGCCGTCGGCGGCAAGTCCGTGCCGCAGACGGGATCGACTGGGGATGGCTACCCGTGGGCGGAGGCGGCCGGGCATACGATCACCGATCTTTATCCGACCGAGGTCCCGCTCACATCGAATGAACCGTTCATTCAGGCGAGAACGCTGCAAGGTTTATCGCTCCGCGATGTCGCGGTATCGGTCCGCGATCCGAAAGGGAAAATCCTCATCACGCATCGTTGGGATATGATCTTTACCCATTTCGGGCTGTCCGGTCCTGCCGTCTTGCGCGCGAGCCAATTCGTCGTCAAAGCCTTGAAAAAGTTCAAGACCGATGCGATCGATGTGTTGATCGACGCACTCCCCGACGAGAACGAGGAAACCGTTTTTCAAATGTTGATGAAGCGGATACAACAGCAGCCGAAAAAAGCGGTGAAAAACGTGTGGAAGGGGATCGTGCCGGAGCGGTATCTCGTGTTTTTGCTCGAACGGATGGGCATCCATCCGGATGCCACATTTCACGACCTGCCGAAAAACAAAGTGCGGGATCTGGCGCACGCGTTGAAAGCCTTCGCCGTGAAAGTGAACGGGACGCTGCCGATCGAAAAGGCGTTCATCACTGGCGGCGGCGTGTCGTTAAAAGAAATTGATCCGAAAACGATGGCGTCCAAGTTAATGCCCGGTTTGTATTTTTGCGGCGAAATTTTGGACATCCACGGCTACACCGGCGGCTACAACATCACCGCCGCATTTGCGACCGGCTACACGGCGGGCCGCGCCGCCGCCATGCGTTGAGGCCGCCTGATTTGACGCGCTTTCCGGCTCAGGCGTCCAATTTGAGACTGTCACAGTCGGACGAATCTGCCAAATGAGTCCGCCCGTTCATAATAAAAAAGCCGGGGCATGGCCCCGGCAAACCGTTAATAGGCAACCGTAAATCGTTGGCGGATGAATTTCGGGTTTTCCGCCTCGTCCAGGATGGCGACCGCAAAATCTTCCGCGGAAATCCGGCTTTCGCCTTTTTCATCGGTCACGAGTTGGTTCGTGCCGGTGCGGTATTTCCCGGTTCTTTCCCCGGGCGCGATGAACGCGGCGGGGCTGATGTTGGTCCAGTCCAGCTCGGATTCCTGGCGATAAATGTCGAGGACTTCAGCGGCCGTTTGGGCAATCGCCTTCCACTCTTCCGGGAAATCCGGGGTGTTCATCAGTTGAACACCGGGGGCGACTTCCAGGCTTCCCGCGCCGTTCACCGCGATTAAACGGCGGACACCGGAACGTTTGACGCCTTCAATTAACGATTTCGACATGTCTATAAAGGTGCGTTCTTGCCCGGGATCCGGCCCGATCGAGCTGATGACGATGTCGTGGCCGCGCACGGCGTCGGCCACTTGGTCGGCATGGAGGACGTCGGCGGTGGCCACGTGCAAGTTGGCGTCCTGGACCGTCAGCTTCGCCGGATCGCGAACGACGGCGGTTACTTCATGATTGCGGTTCAGCGCTTCTTTTAAAATGCGTTGTCCGATCGTTCCCGTAGCGCCGAGCAAAGCGATTTTCATGGTTCATTCCACCTTTTCGCAGGATTCATAATTGAGAGGGCGTATTGTAACGTAACCGATTACGTTACAATATCTTTGTAAAACCGTTTCTACGATCCGATTTTTTCGTTTAGGTTTTCCACGAGCTGTTCCATCGTCACATCGGCCAAGATCTGCTCCATTGCCGCCTGGGCGCGCAACAGAATGAGTTGGAGGACGGCCTCGATGTTGCCGCCCACCGGACACGCCGGATTGGGATGTTCATGGAATTGGAACAATTCTCCGCCGGGAACGGCGTCCACGGCCCGGTAGACGTCGAGCAACGTGATGTCATCGAGGTCTTTGATCAAATATGCGCCACCGGAGCCCTTCGGTATCTTCACGAATCCGGCTTTTTTTAACATGCCCAAAATGCGGCGGATCACGACGGGATGGGTATTGACGCTTTGCGCGATCCATTCCGAGGTGCAGTGCGCATCTTTTGCGATGGCCAATAGCGACAAAATGTGGACGGCAACAGAAAAACGGCTGCTGATTTTCAACGCGTTCACCCTCTTGTTGTAACCATTATAGTTACATTTTTGTGTGGAAGTCAACTTGGCCGACCTGTCCGGCCATCCATGGCGCCGGATGGGTGTTCCAAGCGGACGGGCATGTCGGCTATCTATGGACTATGAAAACATTAAGTAGCGGGTGTGATATTTTACGCTCATCACAAGGCCGATGGACATCATGCTGCCGAGCACGGAGCTTCCCCCGTAACTGATAAAGGGGAGCGGGATGCCGGTAATGGGCAAAAGGCCGATCACCATACCGATGTTCTCGACCACGTGGAAGGAAAGCATGCCGACGACGCCGGCGCATAGATAACTGCCGAAAGCCTGGTTTGAATGGATGCCCGTCATGATGATGTGATAAATGAGGATGAAATAGAGGCAAATGACGAGCGCACCGCCGATGAAGCCGAAATGTTCGGTAATGACGCTAAAGATGAAATCGGTGTGGCTCTCGGGCAAATAGACGGCGTCGCTCGGGGAAAAGCCGCTGCCGTACACTTTCCCCGAACCGATCGCAAGCAGCGATTGATGGAGTTGATACGTCTGGTCGTTATTGATTTGCCCGCCGCTTAACCAACTCGTGATCCGGTTGAGCTGATACGTGTCGACGCCGATTTTCTTAAGCCATTCTCCGTAGCGGACGGCGATGTAAATGACCGCGCTCGCGAAGGCGGCGACGCCAGCGAACAACGGGATGAGGATTTTTCCGGAGATGCGCGAGGCGATCAGCATGGTAAAGTAAATGGCGATGATGACGAGCGAGGTGCCGAGATCGGGTTGCATCATGATGAAGGCGATCGGAACGAGCGTGATGAGCCCTGTTTTCAATACGAGCAGCCCATCGTCTTTTAATGTTTTGTTGTCCGGTTCATTGAGATGGTGGCGGTCGATGACCCGGGCGAGACACACGATCAGAAAAGGCTTCATCAATTCCGAGGGTTGGAAGGTGCCGATGCCGGGAAATGAATACCAGCTTTTCGCCCCGTTTCCGATATGGACGATGCTCGCGGGCGCGACCATCAAAAAACCGAGCGACGCCAGGCCGATCGCGTACAGCCCCCATGCCATTTTTTCGTATTGCTCCATATCAAAAAGCGTCATCGGCACGAGCATAACGGCGCCGACCAAAAACCACATCGCTTGTTTGACGGCGATATTGCCGAGCGACGAATCGCTGAGTTGGGCGGCGTAAACCGCGACCAAACTGGTGGCGATCAACAGAAACAGGACGAACAACATATTGACATCGATGCGTCGGCCGATGGGGTTATTCCGTTCCATACGGATGCCACCTCCTCCGCAACAAAAACCATGATTTTCCGCAAGGGTCAAACGATCATGGATGATCCCGAACGGCGTCGAAAGAAGGCTGGTCTACTCAATTTGATTACGAGCGCAATCCGCCTTCGGTTTCGTGCCGGAAAAATTGGCGATGGATTCTCCGGGAATGGCGCCGTTTCTTCGCAGCCAGGGAAAAAGGGACCAGCCCTCGTTTTTAGCCGTCACCCTGACGCCTCACTACAAAGGAAAAAAGATAGGAGGCTAGCCCCTATCTTATGAACAGTTCCGATTGGATTGGGTTCGGACGGTCTAAATACGCCGGTTAGGCGTTCGCGCGCCGGCGGTAAGCGCCGTGGTCGACCGGCCCGACGTATTGGTTTAATTTCCAGCCGTTTTTGATCGCTTCCGTGATGAACGCTTTTGCGGTGCGAATCGCGTCTTTCACATCGGCGCCTTTGGCAAGTTCCGCGGTGATGGCCGCGGAAGACGTGCAGCCCGCGCCGTGCGTATACGTCGTGTCGATCCGTTCGCCTTCGAGAATTTCAAACGTCTTGCCGTCGTAAAGCACATCGACCGCTTTATCGTGTTGGATTTTGTTGCCGCCTTTGACGAGGACGTATTTGGCGCCGAGCTCATGGATGACGCTTGCCGCCTCTTTCATTTGCTCGATCGTCGTGATCGGCGGCATTTTCGCCAGTTTCGCCGCTTCGAAAAGGTTCGGCGTCGTGACCAACGCTCTTGGGATTAAGTATTCGCGCAAGCTTTCCGTGTTTTCCGGGTGGAGCTCTTCATCCGCGCCTTTGCACACCATGACCGGGTCAATGACCACTTTTTCGATGCCGTGGTCGTCGATGTATTTGGCCGTCAGTTCGATGATCGCCGGCGAACCGAGCATGCCCGTTTTCATCGCGTCCACACCGGCGCCGACGACGATCGTGTCCAGCTGGGCTTTGACCGTATCGACGTCCACCGGAAAGACGTTGTGGAACCAACTATTATAAGGATCCATCGCGACGATCGTCGTTACGGCCGACATGCCGTAAACGCCGAGCTCTTGAAAGGTTTTTAAGTCCGCTTGCAGACCGGCTCCTCCCGAAGAGTCCGATCCCGCGACGGTTAATGCTTTTTTCATTTTGCATTCTTCTCCTTCATAAAGAGGTTCGGAAATATCAATTTTATTATAATAATAATCGCCGGCTTTCGCCAAACGGATGGACTTGCCGCTCACATCGCGTGATGCGGCGCTTCATGAATCATTGCTGGATCCATCAGCCGCTGACATGAACAAGCAAACATCATCCACATATGGGTGGAAGGTTCATGAGGCTATGTTCACCATCCGGAAGCGGTAAAAACAAACCCTAAAAAAATAAACAGTGAAATCACTGTTCATTTTTCGTTTTCTTTAGATCACTCAGCAGTTGGAAAATTTCTTCATACATTTCTTTTATATTTTTATCATTTTTAACATCGGCTTTTAGCCCGAATCCCCAAACTTTGAACTGACCGTTTTCTAATCCCAATACTCCCCAAGCGTATATGCCATCCTTTACGGTGATTCCCTCTTCATAAGATATGGATTTATCTGTAAACACATAATAAGGCTTTTCAGAACCGATAAAAAAAGTGGGGTAAGGCAATTTTTTATATAAATCGGCGTACTGTCCTTTATCCGCTTCGATGAGCCGATCAGGCATTATAAATAAACCGTCCAGGTGATCATCGATCTTCCGGTTTAAGTCTTTTAAGTTTACCTTTTTGAATCGGACGTTTCGGTCATTTATCCCGGGAATTTTGCCAAAAACGCCGATGGTTAAGGATGCATGCTTGGTTTCATCGCTCTTGTACTCTGCGATTGAACACCCAATGATCAAAATGAACGTTGCCGTGATCAGGATTTGAACGAAAATGGCGGCGTATTTGTTTTTCATCTATCCTATCTATCCTTTCAGTCTAATAATCGCCCGCATCAAGGGTTGCATGGTTTTTATAAAGATCCATTCCGCCTTTTTAATTCCCGGCCGATGGCAAATGCTTCGCTTAATTTTTTCGCTTTTTCGCACCCTTGATGATAAAGCTCTAATGCCTTTTCGATGGTGTCTTTGGACTGCCCGTATTGTTCCGCTTGTTCGAATGTGGCTTGGATGTCTTTCAGCTTGGTCAAAATGATCGGGTAGCCCTGGGCATAGCGGATGAGTTCATTTAATCGTTTGTATTTATGGGCCAAATCCGTCGGTTTTCCGTCGGTTTGGGTATTCCAGTCTTTAAAATATTGTTCTCTTTTTTCTTCTTGACTCAAAACGCCGGGATTTAGTAGGAGACCTTTGAAATCGAGCTCGTCAACGATATCGTCCACCATCGCCATGATTACACCGAGATATTGCCCTTTCGTCGGTGGTTGGATCGCGGGATGGTCATTGGTGGCTATTCGGCTGTCAAGGCGGCCATCGTTTTGAAAGACATAAAGATTGTCATAAATGATGACGCCGTCAGGCTCGTATTTGTATAAATCCGGCCGTTCTTTTTTTGAAATCCTTCCTTCTTTGGGAAGTTGATAATCCCGTGCGATGATGGCGATGCGGCGATAATCGCCCGTCAATTTTTCGAGCGCGCTTTGATTTTCTTCTTTTGTTTTTTGTTTAGATGCTGTTGGATGTTTGGCCGTTTTCGTTTCGGCAGCCGCGATTCGACGGCCTTTATCGTGGTTGTCATGGCTGCATCCCGCAAGCCACTCACCGATTAACAAAGAAACCAAGCCGATTGAGAGCGCTTTGTTCATCCGCTTTTCCACACCTTTTTCGATAATTGTGATAATTTTAGCGCGTTTAGGCGAATTTGTAAAAATAAAAAAGAGTGCGCGACGTCCACATGATGGCCGATGGCCTTTGTCGTTCCGTCTGGATTCAGAGCACCTCATCCCGGACATTGTTTTTCGCCTGTTAAAAAAATTTAGGCGATCTTGTCGCTTTTATGATTCGACAAAAAATGGTTCGATTCCACATCCGGGCCCATTTCCTGCGGTGCGTTTTCAAAAGGGAGCGGCGACACCGCGCGCGTTCGGCGGACAGCATGAACTTTTTAACGTTTGGGTTAACAAAATAGGGCGCTTTATTTTATTTCATCGGCTATTAATTATGACAAATAATACCATAAAAAATCATTTGATTTATCTGAACAACCTTATTATAATGGCTATTATCAGAAAGCATTCAACTTTTTATAGTGAAGGGAGAGAAGAATGATGGCTCGGTCGGCATCGTTCAAAAAGAAGTTAAACTTGCTCGACCTCACGTTCCTGGGGGTTGGATCCATCGTCGGATCCGGCTGGTTGTTTGCGGCGCAAGGGGCGGCCGTGTATGCGGGTCCGACGGCTTGGCTGGCCTGGGTGATCACGGCTATCGCATTTATTCTTATCGGTTTAACGTACGCTGAACTGGGCGGCATGTTGCCGCGGGCGGGCGGCTTCGTCCGCTACCCAAACTATACGCACGGGAGCCTTACCGGCTACCTGACCGGGTTTATCGCGATGCTGGCTTATTCCAGCGTCTCCGGCGTCGAAGTGGAGGCCGTGCGCGGTTATGCCTCGCGCTGGCTGCCGGGGTTGGCGACCGACAGCGGCGGGCCTTCGTTTTGGGGGTACATTCTAGAGATCGCTCTGCTCGTCCTCTTCTTCCTGTTAAACTATTGGAGCGTCAATGTGTTTGGCAAGGTCAATTCGGTGGTGACCATGTTTAAGTTTTTGGTGCCGTTGGTGACGTTGGTGATTTTGCTCCTCAATTTCCATAGCGGCAACTACTCGGTTGACGGCGCCAGCCCGGGCGGTCTTA
Source organism: Caenibacillus caldisaponilyticus (assembly GCF_002003465.1). Taxonomy (GTDB): domain Bacteria; phylum Bacillota; class Bacilli; order Bacillales; family Sporolactobacillaceae; genus Caenibacillus; species Caenibacillus caldisaponilyticus. Next base: position 54,701 of record NZ_BDDQ01000003.1, read on the forward strand.
AAGGCGTCATGCAGGCGGTCGCCTTGTCCGGCATTGCCTTCGCTTTTCTCGGCTGGCGGCAAGCGGTCGACTTTGGGTCGGAAGCGAAAAACCCGCAGCGGCACATTCCTCTCGCCATTATCCTGTCCATCGTCATCAGCGCTTTGCTGTACATCGCGTTGCAGTTGGTGTACATCGGCGCGGTGCCGCCCGAAGTGCTGGCGAAGGCCGGGGGCTGGGCTAACTTGAAGTTCGATCAAGCGCCTTACGCCGAATTGGCGACGTCACTCGGCATGCTCTGGCTGGCCAATCTGCTGTACGTGGATGCGGTGATCTCGCCGTCCGGCACCGGAAACATTTATGTCTCGGGCACGACGCGCGTCTTGTTCGCTTGGGCGAAGACGGGCTTGTTTTACTCGCTTTTCGGCAAAATCGACCGGAGAACGGGGATCCCGCGCGGCGCCTTGTGGCTGTCCGTAGTCTTAGCGATAGCTTGGATCCTGCCGGAAAACTATAGCGTTTGGAGCGGCCTGGTCGGCGCCGTTACCGGAGCGACCGTTTTGACTTACGTCTGCGGTCCCATTTCGATCGCGTCTTTGCGCCGAACTTCGCCCGACTTGCCTCGCCCCTTCCGCCTGCCGGCCGTTTCGGTCATCGCGCCGTTGGCGTTCATCGCCGGCTCGTTCATCATCTATTGGGGCGGATGGAACAACAACCGCATTCTGATTGGCCTGTCGCTCGCTTCGCTGATCCTCTACTTTGCTTTCATGGACCGCGATAAGGAGTGGCATCATAAACTGAAGACGGAGTGGCGGGCCGGCATCTGGCTGATCACTTACTATATTTTCATGATGGTGATGTCTTACTTGGGTTCCTTTGGTCCGCTGAAGCATCCGGTGATTCCGTACGGCTGGGATCTGCTAGCGGTCGCTGCCGGCTCGTTGATTGTGTACTACTGGGCCGTCGCCAGCGCCTTGCCGCAGCCGGTGATAGACTCGGATGAAGAAGAAGACGTCGAGGTCAAGGCGGTGAACGCGTGATCGCGTCGGCCGTTCACTGAACCTTTGGCTGATTGGAGATCGGTTTTTTACCGAGGCAACGAAGTGTTCCGCCGCGGTTCACTCGGCCCACAGGAATACCTGTGGCCGAGTGATTGTTAGCGGGGATGAACCGCCGCATCGCGCGCGTTCCCGATAGACCTCAGGATAGTCTGAATCGCTGGCAAGAAGGATTGACACGGTTATCGGCCATTTTTCACGTTGATCGCTCAGACCCGATCTTCATGAAGCGGATGGATTTCGTGTGTTGCTTATAGACCACGGCGATCATAACCGAACGCCTGCTTCTCTGTACATGAAGCGGGGCAACTAGAATAGGATTCGGCTGTATAAAGGCCGCTTCTCTTCGGAGCCGTTACTTACGGTCATGGCATGAAGATCCCCGGATTCGGTTTGAAAGCGCCGCAGCCCACACCGATCTTTTCGGAGTGCAGCGACTGGTGTTTTTGTCCATTCGTTGCGATAATAAAGATAAATATTTCACGTCGCCGTGCGATCCGGTTCGGCCGAGTGCACCCATCGATTTTTCTCCAGCCGCCCGTGCCGCAAGCGAGGATGTCCGGGCGGCACAATATTTGGGGAATATCGGCCGTGACCGGTACAATATAGGTACAATATATAATATAGGAATGTTTGCCCAATGAAGTGTATGCGATGGGGGCTTTGTTTAAACTAAGAAGCAACCTGTTCGCTAGGAGGGATGAATGTGACGGACCGTTTCGAAAAGGCGACGTTTGCCGGCGGTTGTTTCTGGTGCATGGTCAAACCATTCGACGAACTGCCCGGGATTGAACGCGTCGTGAGCGGTTATACCGGCGGGCATAAACCCAATCCGACTTATGAAGAAGTCGCCGCCGGGGGAACCGGCCATCGTGAAGCGGTGGAAATCACCTTTGATCCCGCCATCTTTCCTTATGAAAAATTGCTCGATATTTTTTGGCGGCAAATCGATCCGACGGATCCCGGCGGTCAGTTCTACGACCGCGGCACATCCTACAAAACGGCGATTTTTTATCACAATGAACGGCAAAAGGAACTGGCGGAAAAATCCAAAGCGGAGCTTGAGAAAAGCGGCCGGTTCGACAAGCCGATCGTCACGGAAATTTTGCCGGCCGGGCCGTTTTATCCGGCCGAAGAAGCGCATCAAGATTATTACAAGAAAAACCCGTATCATTACAACCGCTACTTCGAAGGATCCGGCCGCAAGGCGTTCATAGAAAAACATTGGACGGTCAAAAAGGACGATCAGGAATTGCGCAAGCGCCTGACGCCTTTGCAATATGAAGTGACGCAGAACAACGGAACGGAACCGCCGTTTGAAAACGAGTATTGGAACAATAAACGGGAAGGCATCTATGTTGACATTGTTTCCGGAGAACCGCTTTTCAGCACGAAAGATCAATTCGACGCCCATTGCGGTTGGCCGAGTTTCACCAAGCCGTTGAGCCATGCCTTCATTAAAGAACGGCTGGATACAAGCCATGGGATGATCCGGACGGAAGTGCGTAGCGTCTACGGCGATTCCCACCTCGGCCATGTTTTCGATGACGGGCCGGAGCCCACCGGTTTGCGTTATTGCATCAATTCCGCGGCTCTCCGCTTTATTCCGAAAGAAGATCTCGAAAAAGAAGGATATGGGGAATACAAAGTTTTATTCGAAGATTGACCGATGAACGGTGCGGCGAAGCGCACCGTTTTGTTTTGGGCGGAGGCCGTGCCGTTGCGCCGATGAGAACGGCTTCGGCGGATTGAGCCCTAGGTTTCGGCTGCCTTTTTTATACAATGAATTCCTTATCACTAGACGCAGGCCAGCTGCGTCGTTTTTCTTTCGGCCGGCGGATGCATCCGGGGAAATGGGATGTACGCCGGCCTGTTTTTTCACAAGCGTCGCTTTTTTGGGAGCGCGGACCGACGTTTGTCGATGACAAACGTCACAAAAAGGAGAAAACCGAACCCGCCAAAACCGCGGTATTTCCGCGATTTTCCGTGACGGGCATCACAAAACCGCTTCCAATTATGAACAAAAAAAGGAGAAATCGTGACAGTTTTGTTATCAAGTTATGAGCATTTCATGAAAGATGGTGGAGGGTCGATCAGGCCGCCTGGCAATCTGTTAAGATGGGTGAGCAGAGAAGAATGGACCGAATGCAGCTTGAAAGTGACGATGCCGATTCCGCCCTTTTTGGCGGAATGTCGCGGGCTTCGGTAAGCGGAGGGAGGAAAGGTCCTCGTGGTAAAGAAAGCGCTGAAATCATTGATGTTATTCGGTTTATCGATATTCGCCTTGACGGGCTGCGACGTGCCGGTTTTGCAGCCGCAAGGTCCAGTGGCCGAAAAACAATTTCATATGATCATTTGGTCTTCCATTTTAATGCTTTTCGTGTTGTTAACCGTTTTCACCCTTTTCGGTTTCGTCGTCTTTAAATACCGCGCGAATCGCGCCAATGACGATGATTATGAACCGGATTTGGAAGGCAACACCAAACTGGAAATTTTATGGACGACCATTCCGATTATCATTATTCTTTTGCTCGCCATACCGACCGTGATCACGATTCATGATTCGATGAAAAACCCGAGCCCGGATAAAAAACCGATCACGATCGAAGTCACGTCGGCGGAGTGGAAATGGCTGTTCCGTTACCCGGAACAAGGCATTGAAACCGTGAACGTGGTGCATATTCCCGCCGACCGCCCGGTGCATTTCGTGTTGACTTCTGCTGGGGCGATGAACTCCTTCTGGGTTCCGTCCCTGGGCGGACAGATGTACACCATGCCTGACATGAAAACCGAGCTGTGGCTGGAGGCCGACAAACCCGGCCGATATGACGGACGGGCGGCCAACTTCAACGGCGAGAATTTCGCCCATATGACGTTCACCGTCGTTGCGCAAAAACAAGCGGATTTCGATAAATGGGCCGATAAGGTGAAAGCGGAGGCCCCGGCCTTGACGATGAAGGAATACAAAAAGCTTTTGAAACCGGGCCTTGTCGGCAAGAAAGTTTACTCTTCCTATCCGGCCGAGTTGGAACACGCGTCGGACATGGATATGCCGGGAATGAAAGGGGGAGAAGCCAGTGAACATGGAAAACATTAAGGATTTCCTTCTCCATGATTTCTTCGTCACCGGGGAACCGATGATTTACATGGCCGATGTCGCCATCATCCTTGTCAGCTTGGCCATCGTCTTCGTTCTCACTTATTTCAAAAAGTGGAAATGGCTCTGGAAAGAATGGCTGACGACCGTTGACCATAAAAAAATCGGGATCATGTACATCATTGCGGCGCTCGCGATGCTGTTCCGCGGCGGCGCGGACGGCTTGCTCATGCGGGCGCAGCTTGCGCTTCCGAATCTTCATTTTTTGAATGCGCAGCACTACAATGAAATTTTCACGACGCACGGCACGATCATGATCTTTTTTATGGCGATGCCGTTCCTCTTCGGTTTGATCAACGTCGCCATGCCGCTTCAGATCGGCGCGCGTGATGTCGCGTTTCCGTATTTGAACGCGATCAGTTTCTGGCTGTTCTTCTTCGGCGCGTTGCTCTTTAACCTGTCTTTCGTCATCGGCGGTTCACCGGACGCCGGTTGGACCAGTTACACCCCGCTGGCGGAAAAAGGCTTGGATCCGGGTGTCGGAGAAAACTACTACCTCATCGGTTTGCAATTGTCCGGCATCGGGACGCTCGCCAGCGGCATCAACTTTATCGTGACGATTTTGAAAATGCGGGCCCCGGGCATGACGCTTATGAAAATGCCGATGTTCACGTGGGCGTCCTTAATTACGTCGGTCATCATCGTCTTTGCGTTCCCGGTCCTGACGGTTGCGCTGGCGATGCTGACGATCGACCGCTTGTTCGGCGCGCACTTCTTCACCGCCGACAGCGGCGGCATGCCGATGATGTGGGCAAACTTGTTCTGGATTTGGGGTCACCCCGAAGTGTATATCGTCATCCTGCCGGCTTTTGGGATTTTCTCGGAAGTGATCAGCACGTTTGCTGGGAAGAAGTTGTTCGGTTACAAGGCCATGGTTTGGTCGATGATCGTCATCTGCGTCCTCAGCTTCTTCGTGTGGGTCCACCACTTCTTTGCGATGGGCGCAGGGCCGGCCGTCAACTCGTTTTTCGGCGTGTCGACGATGTTGATCGCGATTCCGACCGGCGTGAAAATCTTCAACTGGCTGCTTACGCTGTATAAGGCGAAAATTCGGTTTACAACCGCGAACTTGTGGGCGCTCGCCTTTATCCCGAACTTTGTCATCGGTGGGATTACGGGCGTCATGCTGGCGGTCGTGCCGGCCGACTTCCAATATCACAACAGTTATTTCCTGATCGCCCACTTCCACTACGTCTTGATCGCCGGCACCGTCTTTGCGGTGTTCGCCGGGTTGCATTACTGGTGGCCGAAAATGTTCGGGCATATGCTGAATGAACGTTTGGGCAAATGGGCGTTCTGGATTTTCGTCATCGGATTTAACGTCTGCTTCCTGCCGATGCATTTTGTCGGTCTCATGGGCATGACGCGGCGCCTTTACACTTATCCGGCGGATCTCGGTTGGACGCCGTGGAACTTCATTGAAACGATCGGCGCGTTTGCTATGGGTGTGGCCTTTATCATCATGGTTTACAACATTTACTGGAGCGCCCGTTATGGCGAACGCGACACGACCGGCGATCCGTGGAATGGCCGCACCTTGGAATGGGCGGTGTCCTCGCCGGCTCCCGAGTACAACTTCGCGACGATTCCCGAAGTGAAGTCGCTTGACGCTTTCTGGGAAATGAAGAAAAACGGCGAAGTGGAAAAATGGCGGAAACAGCCGCTCGAGCCGATTCACATGCCCGACAATTCCTACCGGCCGTTTGTCATCTCGGTTTTGTTCTTCATCGCCGGTTTCGGATTTGTGTTCGAATGGCTTTGGCTCGGCGTCATCGGATTGATCGGTGTCTTTCTGTGCCTGGCGCTGCGCTCCTTTGAAAAAGATGAAGGGCATCACATACCGGTTGAAGAAATCGAGCGCACGGAGCGCGCAGCGGGGAGGTTGTAACGATGTCCGAGACTCATGCAGTCGCGACGGAAAGTCGCGGACCTTTGGAATATGCCACCAAGGACGGACAAATGAAGATTTTCGGTTTCTGGGTGTTCCTTGGGGCCGAAGTCGTCTTGTTCTCGTGTCTGTTCGCGGTGTATCTGGCTTATTTGCACCACACGGCGGGCGGCCCGACGGCACATGATCTTTACGAGGTGAAGGGTTTCTTGATCGAAACCCTCCTCCTCCTGACCTCGAGCTTTACTTGCGGGCTTGGCATCCATGAACTGAGACGGCGCAATAAAGCCGGGGTTTTGGCTTGGCTTCTGATCACGTTGCTTTTTGGCCTCGGATTTATCGGCATGGAAGTCAAGGAATTCGTCGACTACGTCGGCGAAGGCGCGACGCTTTCGACGAGCGCTTTTCTGTCGAGCTTCTACATCCTGGTCGGGACGCACGGGGCGCACGTCAGCTTGGGCATTTTGTGGATGATCGCCGTGATGATTCAGCTCGGACTTTACGGCATCAATCCGGTGACGGCGCGAAAAGCTTTCATCGTCGGCCTGTACTGGCATTTTCTCGATGTCGTCTGGGTGTTCATTTTCACGGCAGTCTATTTAACGGGGCTGGTGCTGTAATATGGAAAAAAATCAATCCTTTACGCACGATGATCATCACGGCTTTCCGTGGAAACATATCATCGGGTTTATCCTGTCGCTCGTCTTGACGTTTGCCGCCCTGTTTGTCGTCTTGTCGGGCGCGCTGCCGACGACGATGACGCTCGCGGCGATCGTAGTGCTCGCGATTTTTCAAGTGCTTGTCCAGCTCCTCATGTTTATGCACCTGAATGAACATGAAGGCGCCTTTCAGACCATTTCGATGGCATTTGGCTTCCTCATTGCGCTTGCGGTCGTCGCCGGCTCCATTTGGGTGATGTCCTTCGGAATGTAAGAGGCGATATTGAGTTTTCCTCGCTGTGAGTGGACAGCGGGGAAGGCGTGGGCAAGCCCCTCGTCCATTAAAGGGCGGGGGGGTTGTTCGTATTCTTTTCGACGTGGCGATGGCCTTCGGTTTTTAGAAAAGGGAATGAATACAAATCGAAGCGTTTTATGGCGGAGAATGTTCAACCGCAATCGGTTCTGCCAAAATGGTTTAGGCGCTGTGAAAGCATTCAAGGTAAAAATTATTTATTAAAAGAGAAGATATGGGATATGGTGAATGATTCCTTCTTGGGATCATGGGCGGGAACAGGATAAAAACTTCCTAATCTTACTGCATGGAAAGATTTAAGGGGTGGATGGAGATCGGCCCATATTTTCTATCCAAATCCGCTTTCATTGTGAAGCGAAGCTAATCTAAAACAGAAACAAACGGCAGGGTAAATTCCCTGCCGTTTGCCGATCCGATTTCTTAGAACGGGAATTGGCGGCGTTCTTTTTGCACCGATACCCATTTGACCGTTGTGAATTCCTCAAAGGCGAACTCGCCGCCGTATCGGCCCAGTCCGGAAAATTTCTCTCCGCCAAAGGGCGTCTCCGGCGTGATGTTGACCGTTTGGTCGTTGACGTGCGCCATGCCGCTTTCCAGTCGACGGGCGATGTCGATGCCATGTTCTAGATCTTTGGTAAATACCGCGGCCGACAACCCGTATTCGGTTTCGTTGGCCAAGCGAATGCCTTCTTCATCCGTGTCGAAAGGAATGATGGTCGCCACCGGGCCGAAAATTTCGCTTTGGGCGAGCTGTGAATCGTTCTTGACGTCCGCGAAGACGAACGGCGTCAGGACGTTGCCGATGCGTTGGCCTTCGAGGACCAATTTCGCGCCTTCGGATTTGCCAAGTTCGACAAAGCCGAGGATTTTTTCGATTTGCCGTTCATTGATGATCGGGCCGATGATGACGTTCGGATCGGCCGGGTCGCCGTACGGAATTTGTTTGGCGCGTTCGACGAACCGCTTCACGAATTCATCGTAATGCTTGCGATGGACGAGGATGCGGTTTGTAATCATGCAGATTTGGCCTTGGTGAATGTACTTGCCGAAGATGGCCGCATCCACCGCCGCGTCGAGGTCGGCGTCCTCGAGAATGACAAGCGGGCTGTTGCCGCCGAGTTCAAGAGCGACGCGCTTGAGGTTGCGGCCGGCGACTTCGCCGATGTGCCGCCCGACCGCGGTCGAACCGGTAAACGAAATGATGCGCGGAATCGGATGTTCGATGAAGGCGTCGCCAATTTCGGGGATGTCTGCGGTGATGACGTTCAGCACTCCTTTGGGAAGCCCCGCTTCTTCATAGATCTCGGCGATCAGGAACCCGCCGGTGATTTGCGATTGCAGGTCGGGTTTGAGCACGACCGCGTCTCCAACCGCGACGGCCGGAGCCACGGCGCGAACGCTTAGGAAAAGCGGCCAGTTCCACGGACTGATGATGCCAACGACACCTGCCGGTTCACGGAAGACGAGATTTTCTTTGGTAGGGTCAGCGGATGGAAAGACTTGGCCCACGCCCACTTTATCCGGCCAGTTCGCTGTTTCCTTGATGAGATCGATGGTCGCCTGGACTTCCATGGTGGATTTGATGACCGTTGAACCGGTTTCTTTCACCAGAAAATCAATGGCTTCTTTTTGGCGCCGTTCCAAAATATCCGCCGCTTTTAAAATGATGCGCCGTTTCTCTTCTGCAGGGACTTTGGCCCATTCCGCTTGGGCCCGCTGGGCGGCTCGATACGCTTCGTCTATGTCCTCCTTGTTTGCGAGTTTGACCCTATCAATGACTTGGTTGTTGTAAGGATTGGTCATCTCGTAAACGGTTGCACTTTTGCCGTCTCTCCATTCCCCGTCTATGAATTGTTTGTTCAGTGCCATGACATACATCACTCCTTTCACTGAATATTGTAGTCCCGTCTTTTAATCGCTTTCAAATCATATGAATTCGTATTTAATAATTGATATAAAATATTTAAAGTGAGGCCTTTATGCTTGGGATTCTCAAAAGCGCCGCCCGTTTCTTTCATGCGTGGTATCGGGTTGATAGAAGACGATAAAGGGAATAGGACCGAGCGGCGAAACATAGACTGATGATTGGGTGTCTGGATCTCGGAGGCGAACGGGCGGATGCCTCGCCGCAAAAATGTGCTTTACCTTTATTCTGGATTGTATTAAGATTAAAAACAGGAAATGTGACGGGGGTATGAGCGTGGACTTGATGAAGCTCAAGGGAATCCTTGAGATCCTCGGCATTTGTGTGACCGTCGCGATGTCTTATGTCTTCATCATTAATCTTGTTCTCGGCATTCAAAACCAACCGGTCGATATCGTCATCTTGGCGTTCGCTTGGGCCATGGTGATCAAGATGAACTGGACCGCCAAGGAATTGTGGGATAAATGGACCGGCAAATGGAAGAACGGCGTACATAAACGATTTAACCGGCTGCCTTGAAGGCAACCGGTTTTTTGTTTCGGCGGAAGCCGGCGGGCACCGCTTTTTGCATGGGTGGCTCGGGCGTCGCTTTGTTCACGTAGGGTGCACGAGGCGGAGCAACGGGATCACTTCTGGCGAAAGAAGAAACGGGAAAACGGGCACTTGCAAATCAAGCCGGGTAGAGGGCAAGCCACCGTTTGCCTACGGTGGCCCGCATGGGCGGTGCCGGGGCCGCCCTCAGGCCTATTGCGGGCGCACCGATCACGAGTTTTCCCGGCTCGGTTCGCCGCCCTCCTGTTCTTGCAAGTAGACGACTTTTTGATAGGGAAGGTCGACGCCGGCTTCCTGCAACGCTTCGCGGATTTTTTGACGAGCCAGCCGCTCGACGCCGAAGCGCGCGTTCGGCGCGCATTCCGCGGTCGCGCGAATGGTGTAATTATGATCGTTCAGCGATTGGACACCCAACACCTCAACGTCCCCGACGATGTCCTCGCACGTCTTCTTCAATTCCGCCAGCACGTTTTCAATGATGGTGATCGCTTCTTTTTCGGGAGTCCCGTAACCGATGTTGACTTCAATGACCGCCATCGAGTTGAATTTCGAATAATTGGTGACCTGTGTGATTTGGCCGTTCGGAATGATCTCGAGCTCGCCCGTCCAAACTTTCAAGGTCGTCACGCGCAAGCCGATGGAATGGACTTGGCCGACGACATTATTGATTTTTACGGTATCGCCGACGCCGAATTGATCTTCGAAAATGATAAAGAAGCCGTTGAAGAAATCTTTGATCAAGCTTTGGGCGCCGAACGCGACGGCGATGCCCGCGACGCCGGCTCCGGCGAGCAGCCCGCCGATGTTGACGCCGAAGATCGGCAAAACGGTGAGCAGCAAGATGAAGTAAACGGCGTATTTTACGATGTTGGTAAACAGCGACACCAGCGTTTCCCGGCGCCGTTCATCCAGCTTGCCGTTTAATTGAAAAAAGCGGCGGATGAGGCGGTTGCTGATTTTTATGGCGATGCGCGAGATCACAAACAGGGCGATGATTTTCGCCAAATCCCATAACGCCCGTTCGACATCGTCGACGTGGGCGGACCAATAGTGCTGCAAATGATCCATATCACGTCATCCTCCCCTTGTTTTCTTTCTTTATAAGAGACGCCAATCCAAAGGTCCCGTGGGATTTTCGGAGCCCGATTCTGCCAAGCGGCCCAAGGATCAACCGCTTATCCAAGCCGTCGGCCGGCTTGGATATTAGGACATAGGTCCTTCATCAAGCATGGGCGCGGGCGTGCGTTTGTCCGTCCAGGTTCAACAGTAGCGCTGTGAGCGGCGCGGTTCGATATAAAAAAAGATGCCATAAATATAACATTCGCAGCCGACGGCAAAAATGCGGGTCGTTCGACGATCGCTGGCATCGGAAAATTTTAGTTTTCGTTACGTCTGATTATAGCATGCCTCGACGAGGAAAAAACGGACCGTCCCGAGTTGGAAGAATTTAATAAACGAAAAACGGCGGATTTGAATGAATTTGATTGATTTTGTCGTTTTGTGACGGATTACGCTTGAAATTGATTATATATGAGCGTATCATAACACTGAAATCGCTTTTATTGATTTAGCGGTCTATAGGATGTTCATGCGATGAGGTGACCGGATGCTGACACCGGAAAGACAAAGGATGATCTTGAGAATACTAAAAGAAAAAGGAGCGGCGACCGTTCGCGAATTAGCGGAGGCGACGCGAAGCTCCGAGGCGACGGTCCGCCGCGATCTTCATCAGTTGGAAGAAGCGGGAAAATTGATCCGCTTCCACGGCGGCGCCGAAACGCTCGGGATTAAAGCCGAAGACCGGCCTGTCGGCGAACGGTTGACCGAAATGCGGGAAGAAAAGGCCGCTATCGGCCGCCGTGCGGCTGCCATGGTCCAAAAAGGCGATTGCATTTATCTCGACGCCGGGACGACCACGTTACAAATGATCGATCATTTGCCCCAAGACATTGTCGTCGTGACGAACGGGTTGCCCGTCGCCGAGCGCTGCCTTGAGCGCGATCTCAAGACCTATCTGATCGGCGGAGTCGTCAAACCGGCGACCAAGGCGCTGGTCGGAAGAGGAGCGCTCGATGCCCTCAGCCAATATCGCTTTGATAAATGTTTCATCGGCATTAACGGCATTCATCTCTTGCACGGTTTGACGACACCGGATCCCGAGGAAGCGCACATTAAGCGTTTGGCCATGGAATTGTCCGAAGACATTTACGTGCTGGCCGATGAAACGAAGTTCGGCAAAATATCGTTCGCTTTGGTCCATCCGTTGGAGCGACTGACCATTATCACGAATGCCTCCAAGAATGTGGAACGGCTTCGCGAGTTTCAAAATTTGACAAATATAGAAGTGGTGACAGCATGATTGCGACTTTAACATTAAATCCTTCTTTGGACTACTTTATGAGGTTAGAAGCGTTAAATGTCGGCCGGTTAAACCGGGCGATAGAGACCGCCGTGCGTCCGGGCGGGAAAGGGATCAACGTTTCCAGGGTGCTCAAACGCTTGGGTGTCGACAGCCGGGCCTTCGGTTTCATCGGCGGCTTTACCGGCGACTTTATACGGCGCTTTTTGGCGGAGGAAGGCATTTCCGCAGAATTTACCGTTCTGGAAGGTTTGACGCGCATTAACGTCAAGATCAGCGCGGATCGGGAAACGGAATTGAACGGAGCGCCCCAACCGATTTCTCAGGAGGATGTCGAGCGCCTGCTTTCCGTGCTCGGCCGCTTGAATGCCGGCGATGTGTTTGTGATGGCCGGCAGCGTCCCGGCTTCGCTTCCCCCGGATATCTACCGGAGGATCATTGAAAAGCTGCCGGCGGGCGTCAAACCGGTGGTCGACACGTCCGGCCGGCCGTTGGCCGAGGCGATCGCCGCCCGTCCGTACCTCATCAAGCCGAACCGCGATGAGCTCGGACAATTGTTCGCCACCGACATCCAAACGGTGGAAGAGACGGTCCTCTATGCGGAGAAATTGCTGGATGAAGGCGTGGAAAACGTCATCGTTTCTCTCGGGGCGGACGGCGCCTTGTTCATGAATCGCGAGGCGGCGCTCCGGGCGTCGGTGCCGCAAGGCCAAATCCGGAGCACCGTCGGCAGTGGCGATTCGCTCGTCGCCGGATTTTTGGCGGCGCTCGAAAAAGGAATGGCGCCGGCGGAAGCGTTCCGCTTCGGGGTGGCCGCCGGAACCGCGACCGCTTTTTCCGATGATTTGTGCACCGCGGAAGATGTAGAAAAAATATGGCCCCGGATTGCTTTAAGCACGATCCGAGAAAAAAGGCATTGAGGTGAACCTTCGTGAAAATAACGGAACTTTTAACGCCGGAAACGATCCGGTTGGACTTGAAGGCTTCGACCAAAGCCGAAGTCATTGACGAACTGTCGCAAGTTTTGATGGATGCCGGAAAAATTGCCGATCTCGACGGTTATCGCCAAGCGCTTTGGAAACGGGAACGGGAAATGACGACCGGTGTCGGAGACGGCGTCGCCATTCCCCACGCCAAGACGGCTGCCGTGAACACCCCGGCGATCGCGTTTGGACGTTCCGCAAGCGGCGTCGATTATGAATCGCTGGATGGAAAACCGGCTCATCTCTTTTTCATGATCGCCGCGAGCGAAGGGGCGAACGACGAGCATTTGGAAATGCTGTCCAAGCTGTCGACCTATTTATTGAAAGCCGATTTTCGCGAAAGTCTGTTGAACGCCACTTCCGAAGCGGAAATCATCGCCCTCTTTGAACGGCAGGAGCAAGCGCCGGACGCCGAAAACGACGCGCTGTCGGTCAGCGGCGATCAATTAAAATCTGCGGCAAGCAAAGGGAAAATCGTCGCGGTGACGGGCTGTCCGACCGGGATCGCCCACACATACATGGCTGCGGATGCCTTAAAGGCCAAGGCGAAAGAAATGGGCTATGAGATCAAAGTCCAAACGAACGGATCGACCGGGGTCAAAAACCGCTTGACGGCCGAAGACATTGAAGAGGCGATCGGGGTCATTATCGCCGCCGATACGAAAGTGGATATGGAGCCGTTTGTCGGCAAGCCGGTCGTTGAAGCTCCGGTGACGGCCGGCATTCGTGAACCGGAAACGCTCATTCAACGCGTGGTATCCGGAGACGCTCCGATATATCGCGGCGGAGGGAGCAGCTATCAACAGGCGATCGCTCAAAGCAAAGCCGAGCGCAAAGCGAAACAGCCGGCGTTTTATCGCCATTTGATGAACGGGGTTTCCTTCATGCTGCCGTTTGTCGTGGGCGGCGGGATTTTGATCGCGCTGTCGTTTTTCTTCGGCATTCACGCCGCCGATCCGCATTCCAAGCAATACAACGAATTCGCTTATATCTTGAATCAAATCGGCGGCGCCCACGCCATGGCGTTGATGGTGCCGATTTTGGCCGGCTACATCGCCTACAGCATTGCGGAACGGCCGGGTCTCGCTCCGGGCATGGTTGGCGGATTTATGGCGGCGACGAGCGGCGCGGGTTTCCTCGGCGGCTTGATTGCCGGATTTTTGGCGGGTTACATCGTCCTTTTGCTGCAAAAAGCATTCCGCGTCTTGCCGCAATCGTTGGAAGGCTTAAAACCGGTGTTGCTCTTCCCGGTGTTCGGCATGTTCTTCACCGGCATCATCATGTATTTCATTGACCGTCCGATCGGCGCGATCATGCATGCGATCACCGATTGGTTGAACAGCCTCGGCACCGGCAACATGGTGCTTCTCGGCATGGTGCTCGGCGCCATGATGGCGATCGACATGGGCGGTCCGATCAATAAAGCGGCTTATACCTTCGGTTTGGCGATGATTGATGCGGGCAATTTCCATCCGCAAGCGGCTACCATGGCCGGAGGCATGGTTCCGCCGCTCGGCATGGCGCTCGCCACGACCTTGTTTGCGAAAAAGTTTACGGCGGAAGAGCGGAGCGCGGGCAAAACCGCGTACGCGCTCGGAGCGGCGTTCATTACGGAAGGCGCAATCCCGTTTGCCGCAGCCGACCCCGTTCGCGTGATCGTCTCGAGCGTCATTGGATCGGCGGTCGCCGGCGGCTTGGCTCTGTACTTCGGAATCGGCCTGCGAGCGCCTCACGGCGGCGTGTTCGTCATCCCGTTCGTCGACGGCAGCAAATTGTTGTATATATTGGCCATCCTCATCGGGGCGGCCGTCACGGGCGTCATCTACGGGCTATGGAAAAAACCGGTGCGTGAAGAATAAAATTTTGTGTCCTTTTTCCTAGCTTTTTTCTCCCGAGTGCTTAATAATAAGATGACGGAAGGTTGAATGCTTGAGAGAAAGGAGATTTTGCATGGCATCCGTTAAAATGGCGGGCATCGCCGCTTCGTCCGGGATTGCGATCGCCAAGGCTTTCGTGCTGGAACACCCGGATTATTCCATTGAAAAACGGCGCGTGGAAGACACCCGAGCCGAAGTTGAACGCTTCCGCCAAGCGGTCGAACAATCGAAAGCTGAACTCGAAACGATCAAAAATAAAGCGAATGAAGAGCTTGGAGCGGATAAAGCCGCCATCTTCGAAGCGCATTTGCTCGTCCTCGCCGATCCGGAACTGATCGGAACCGTCGAGCGAAAGATTGAAGAAGAGGGCGTCAACGCCGAATACGCATTGGACGCCGTGGCCAACGATTTCATTACCATTTTTGAAAACATGGATAATGAATATATGAAAGAACGGGCTTCCGACATCCGTGACGTGACGAAACGGATTTTAGGGCACCTTCTCGGGGTTTCCTTCGCTTCCCCGGCGACGATTTCCGAGGAAGTCATCGTCGTGGCCGACGATTTGACGCCGTCGGACACCGCGCAGCTCAACCGCCGTTACGTGCTCGGTTTTGCGACGAACATCGGGGGGCGGACGTCGCATTCGGCGATCATGTCGCGCTCGATGGAAATTCCCGCCGTCGTCGGCACGAAGACGATCACTGAGAACGTGAAAAACGGCGTGACCGTGATCGTCGATGGCTTGGCCGGCGAAGTGATCATCGACCCGACGGAAGAGGAAATCAAGGCCTATCGGAAAAAACAAGACGATTATCAAAAGCAAAAAGCCGAATGGAAAAAACTCGTCAATGAACGCACCGTCACCGCCGACGGCGTGCACGTCGAGCTCGGCGCCAACATCGGCAACCCCAACGATTTGGAAGGCGTTCTGAGCAACGGGGCGGAAGCGATCGGCCTTTACCGGACAGAATTTCTGTACATGGGCCGCGATCAGCTGCCGTCGGAAGACGAGCAATTTGAGGCGTACAAAAAAGTTTTGGAAGCGATGGAAGGCAAACCGGTCGTCATCCGTACGCTGGATATCGGCGGCGACAAAGAGCTGCCCTATTTGGACATGCCCCAAGAACTGAACCCGTTCCTCGGTTTCCGGGCGATCCGTTTGTGCCTCGAGCGGCAAGATATCTTCCGCACGCAATTGCGCGCGCTTTTGCGGGCAAGCGTCTACGGCAATTTGAAAATCATGTTCCCGATGATCGCGACGCTTGAGGAACTGCGCCAAGCGAAAGCGATTTTGGCGGAAGAAAAGGATAAGCTTGTCGCGGAAGGCGTCGCCGTTTCGCAAGCCTTGGAAATCGGCATGATGGTCGAAATTCCGGCGACAGCCGTGCTGGCGGACCGTTTCGCCAAAGAAGTCGACTTCTTCAGCATCGGCACGAACGATCTCATTCAGTATACGCTTGCCGCCGATCGCATGAACGAACGGGTATCTTATCTCTATCAACCGTACCATCCCGCCATTCTGCGGCTCGTTCACCAAGTCATTCAAGCGGCCCACAAAGAAGGCAAGTGGGTCGGCATGTGCGGAGAAATGGCGGGCGATGAGACGGCGATCCCGATTCTCCTCGGCCTCGGCCTGGATGAATTCAGCATGAGCGCGACGTCGATCCTGCCGGCGCGCAGCCAATTGCGGAAGCTCTCGAAACAAATCGCGGAATCGCACACGGACGCGATTCTCAATCTCGATACCGCTGAAGACGTCGTCGCTTACGTCAAAAAACATTTCCAATAAGAAAAAAACCGCGGGCAATCCCCGCGGTTTTTCTGTGTGGCAGGCCCGGCCAGCCGGTTGATTCATGAAGGCCCGGTCCCGGATGCAGCGCCCGACTGCACAAAGGCAGGATCCTGTTTTTCCTCTCAAGATGTTGGAGCGCCGGCCGGCTTTTTGTTTCGGTCCGCGCAACCGTTGAAATCATGGCTGCGCGGAGAGGAGACACCGAGCCGTCCAATTGGCTTCATTGAGCCTCTGCTTGATTTTCGGCTTTTTATTTCCATAGCGTTTTAAAAGCGTTTTTGACTTTGCCGACGACGTAATGGCTGCCGCCCCTGTTTTCGACATGTTCGATCATCATTGCGATTTCAAGGCTCGGACGGTTGGTGTTGAAGGCGACGACCCAGCCGTTTTCCGTGCCTTTTTCGCCTTGTTTGTCCTTTAATTCGGCCGTGCCGGTTTTGCCGGCGAGGGGCGGCGCGCCCTCGACGATCGGTTTATAAGCGGTGCCTTCAGGGCTCGAAAAGACTTGAACCATGTCGTTATAGATCGTTTTGGCCGTTTCCCCCGATATGACGCCTTTTTTCCAATACGACGGCTTCGTCGTTTCGCCGGTTTTGATCAGATGCGGTTTGACGATGTTGCCCCCGTTGACGAAGGCGGTATAGGTCACCGCGAGATGCAGCGGGTTGACGGCGATTTCGCCTTGGCCGTAACCGGAGTTGGCGAGCATCGCTTCGCTCGTGAAGTTTCCGCTGTTCGAAATTTGGGAGGCGTCCATCGGGTATTCAACCGGCAGCGTCTCGGTGAAACCGAAAGCCTTCAATCCCGAAATCAGCCGATCGGCGCCGATTTTTAAAGCGAGCCGGGCGAAATAAATGTTATCGGAATACACGATGGCGTCGCGCAAATTGACTTTGGCGAGCGAGTCGACGCGCGTGATGTGGAAGTCTTTCCAATTCTCCTTCTTCCACGTTTTTCCGGTAATCGTCATCGTGGTGTCGGGCTGTATGGTTCCGTTTTTCAGGGCGATCGCCGCGACGAGCGGTTTGATCGACGAGCCCGGCGCAAATGATTTGGAGAAGCGGTTCAACAACGGTTTATTCGGATCGTTTATCAGTTGGTCATAGCCGGACTGAGAGATGCCGAGGGCGAACGCGTTCGGGTCGAATGACGGCGCGCTGACGAGGGCGAGGACATCGCCGGTCGTCGGATCCATCGCCGCCGCCGTACCCGTATCTTTTTTCAATTCGTTATACAGCGCTTTTTGCACGTTGACGTCGATGGTCAATTGCACGTCTTTGCCGTTTTTCGCCGGCTTTTCGGCCACGGTCCGGAGCTCGTCGCCTTCTTCGTCCGTGATGACGATCGCATGGCCGTCGATGCCGCGCAGTTTATCCTCGAGGAGTTGTTCAAGGCCGTTTTTTCCGATGACGGATGTCGCCGTATAGCCTTTATCCTTGTACTTTTCCAACTGTTCTTTCGTGATCGTTCCGATGTAACCGGTAAGATGGGCGCAAGCCGCTCCGCACGGATAGACGCGCGCCGCCACGTTTTGCGTCATGACCCCGGGAAGCCGGGAAGCTTGTTCAATGGTTTTCGTGTCCAGAGCGGAAACGGTTTTTATGGGCACAAAGGTATTGGGCGTCACCCATGACGCGGACAGGGCGTTTTCGATGGACGTCAGCGGGATGTGCAGCAGCGCGGCCAGCTTCGCCTTCGTGTCGGCATGCCCTTCCAATTGGGCGGGATAGAGACCGATCTGCACCGCTTGGCCGTTGATGGCGAGTCCGTTGCCGTTGCGGTCAACGATTTCGCCGCGTTTCGACGGAATCGTTTTAACGCGGACAAATTCGCCATCTTTCAACCCGGGCAGGAGCATGGAGCGGTTCCAGTCGACCGTCCAGTTCACTTTATCGCCTTTTTTGACTTTAATGAGGTTGACTTTTCCCGAAAACCGGAGCGATCCGGCGATGGTGCTCATTTTGACGTGGTAGGTCAACGCTTGTTTGTTCGTGTCGTCCGAATTCTTTTCGTTTTTCGGCCGGTCGAACGTCACTTTTAAATGGCGGGCTTCGATGCCGGCGTAAATGTCTTTATAGCGTTTGACAAACTCCTTTTTGGAAATGTCGTTTTTCGCGTTCGTCGACAACATGCCGTACATTTTTTCAAAGTTTTGATCGTTCCAAGCTTTTATGTATCGGCTGAACGCCGCGGACGGCGTTTCTTCGTTTTTGGAACAACCGTTCAACAGGACGAGCAAAACGGCGGCGATGCAGGCGAACGCCAGGCGTTTTACGGACATTGGACCCCCTCCTTAATATGATTATATCTATTTATCTTCTTCTAAAATATGAACGAATTTGCAAAGCCAAAGGCTCTCGCTAGGTATTTTAGCCTAGGAATGGCGGGGATTCTAGCAATTTTTAATATCCGGACAAAAAAATTCATGTTTATCCGTTTTAAAAAATGGGGCTTTTGCACCGGCAATGCACCGGCTTATAATTCTTTAAGAATATCTTTTCGGGCAGGGAGAAGATGTTGGGGAAAACCTTGTCGATTTTGATATATTTTGTGGCCATCGTTGGCACCGCGGCTGCCATCGTTGTCTCATGGCGCGATCAGCCGGCCGACGTTCGCGGCCATGTCCATTTTTCTGATTATTACCATGTCGTCATCGACCCGGCGCGACGGCATCCCGCGCAGCGGAAGGACGGCGTGCGCATCGAGGCGCCGGTCGTCCGGCAACAGCCCGAACTTGACCGCGGCTGTGAAGTGGCCAGCCTCACGATGCTCTTAAAATCGGCGGGCGTCCGCGTCGATAAAATGACGTTGGCGAAGGAAATCAAGAAAGACCCCGCTCCGCGGCGCATCATTGACGGGCAGGTCCATTTCGGCAATCCGAACGTCGGCTTTGTCGGTGACATTTACAGCTATGAAAAACCGGGCCTCGGCGTCTACCATGGACCGATCGCCGACTTGGCCAGGCGCTATTTGCACGATCGCGTCGTCGATTTGACGGGGAAGGGCTTTCAGGTGGTGCAGGCGAGCCTTTCAGCCGGAAAGCCGGTCTGGGTGATCGTTTCGAGCACATTTAAAAAAGTGCCCGACGAGGAATGGGAAACGTGGGTGACGGATGCGGGCACCATTCGAGTGACGAAAAAAGAGCATGCGGTTTTGCTTACGGGATACGACCGCGACGCCGTCTACTTCAACGATCCGTTGACCGGAGAGAAAAACCGCCGCGCCGACAAATCCGATTTTCTTGCGGCTTGGCATCAATTCGGCGGCCAAGCGGTTTCCTATAAATAAATCGCCCGAAAAACGAAAACCGGCCGGTTCCGGCAGAAATCATCGGGAGATTTCTCTATGAAAGGAACGAATCTTTTGTCCCTCTCCTATCGGACACTTTTTGACGGCATGCCTCGAAATGCATGGAAATTCGGCAAATCCCAAGGTTTTATGAAGAAGGATTTTGGTGGAGCCTGTCGAAGGAAAAAAGGAATCGATTAAAGAAATGGAGGAGGCACGCTTGACATTCACGCATGTCCGTTTGTTGGTCCAAAACTATGAAGAATGCTTTTTGTTTTATCGCGATGTGCTCGGTTTTGAAGTTGGCTGGGGAGATGAGCAATCGATGTACGCCGATTTTAAAACCAACGGCGGCTCCGAAATCGCTTTGTTCGATCGGCGCTTTATGGCCGAGGCGCTCGGAACCGGCCATTTGCCCGCCGATCGCGATTCCATGGACACGCATTGTTTGGTCTTCCGCGTCGACAGCGTCGATGCCTACTATCGAACCTTAAGTGAGAAAGGCGTGCGTTTCATCAACGAACCGCATGACCGAAAAGATTGGGGAATCCGCGTCGCTCATTTCCGCGATCCGGATGGCCATTTAATTGAAATCAACGAACCGATCGCCTTTGAACCTTAATTGCGCGTTCGGCAAAGAGGTAGGGAGATAGCCCGTGGGAAACCCGGGCTTTATTTTTTGTTCAAAAAGGGTGTGGCGTCACAAGAGCGTAGCGGGACAAACCTGTTGGCCGGCGGCCGGGCGAAAAGCGTCCGTCTGCCGTATCCAGATTCCGTTTTCCATAGGGGCTCTTAGAAAAAGCGGAATTGTGTATTGAGTTAAGAAATAAAGATTGTTACATTTAAAATGAACCGTCGTTGGAGGCTAAAAATTAAAAACTATTTATTAAAGGAAGTTGGTTGTATTCATGATCGAGTTCAAGGGAGTCACCAAAATTTATCCGAACGGAACGGTTGGCTTGAAAAACATCAACTTAAAGATTAACAAAGGCGAATTTGTCGTCATCGTCGGCCTGTCGGGGGCCGGGAAATCCACGCTTTTAAGGTCGATCAACCGGCTTCACGAAATTACGGAAGGCGAGATTTTCATCGACGGCGAGTCGATTACGGCGGCGAGGGGAAAAAAGTTGTTGCAGATGCGCCGCGACATCGGGATGATTTTCCAAAACTTCAACCTCGTCAAGCGGTCATCGGTGTTGCGCAACGTTCTGTCCGGCCGCGTCGGTTACCATTCCACCTTGCGGACGCTGCTCGGCCTTTGGCCGAAGGAAGACATACGGCTGGCCCTCGAAGCGTTGGAACGCGTCAACATCCGCGATAAGGCGTACGCGCGCGCCGACGAATTGTCCGGCGGCCAACAGCAGCGCGTTTCCATCGCCCGCGCGTTGGCCCAGCAAGCCAAGATTATCTTGGCGGACGAGCCGGTCGCTTCGCTCGACCCGTTGACGACGCGGCAAGTGATGGACGATTTGAAGCGGATTAATGAAGAGCTTGGCATTACGACCATTGTCAATCTGCATTTTATCGATCTCGCCCGCCAATATGCGCAGCGGATCATCGGGGTGCGCGCCGGTGAAATCGTCTTTGACGGTCCCGTCGAAGCGGCGACGGATGCGGTATTCGCCGAAATTTACGGGCGCCCGATCAAAGAAGACGAGCTGTTGGAGGCGCAAAAATGATGGATGTTGCAAAGAGAAGGCAGCTTTCTCGCATCAAAACGCTTTTATCCGTTATTTTTCTTCTTTTATTGTTGTGGGGCAGCGGCTATCGCACGCAAGTCTCGTTTCAGGATTTGTTCTCGGGCATTCCCAACATTTTTTCGGCGCTCGCCGATATGCTGCCGCCGGACTGGGGCTATTTCGATTACGTCACCGGTCCGATGTTAGAGACGATCCGCATCGCTATTTTGGGAACGACCTTCGGCGGAATTTTATCCATCCCCATCATTCTTTTATCGTCGCGCAACGTGACGCGCTCGCCGTTTCTCTTTTATCCGGCCCGATTCATTTTAAATTTGATCCGGACGATTCCCGAGCTTTTGCTCGCCGCGCTGTTCGTTCCGATCTTCGGCATCGGTCCGGTCGCCGGCATTTGCGCGATCACGGTGTTTTCCCTCGGCATCATCGCCAAACTGGCCTATGAAGCGGTCGAAGCGATCGACCCGGGACCGCTCGAAGCGATGACAGCGGTCGGCGCGAATAAAATCCAGTGGGTGTTTTTCGGCGTCGTCCCGCAGGTCGCGGCCCATTTTATGTCGTATTTTCTGTATGCGTTTGAAATCAACGTGCGGGCGGCGGTCATTCTCGGGTATGTCGGCGCCGGCGGCATCGGCATCATCTTGAACAACATGCTGGCTTCCTTTCAGTACAACCGCGTGATCACGATCATTTTGTATACGCTGATCGTCGTTGCCGTTATTGAATTTATAAGCAACAAAATCCGGGAGAAATTGCTATGAGGACAGAAACCGTAAACAAGAAAGCTCTGTTGCCCAAAGACGTGCGCAAACGGCTCATTTGGCGGCGCCTGAAAATAGGGGTGATCGCCGCCGTCGTCATCCTCATTTATGCCTGGGCCTTTCGCGGATTTGTTAAGGACTTCAAAATCAATCCGAACGCCGGTCAGTCGATCAAAGCGATATTTAACGGCATCATTCACCCCGACTGGGATTACATCGTAGAACCGGGCGGCGAAGACTTGCTGCACGCGCTCATCGACACGCTGGCCATCGCTGTTCTCGGCACGTTTATTTCCGCCGTGCTTTGCATTCCCTTTGCCTTCTGGGCGGCGCGGAACATGAGCCGCAGGCGCTGGATTTCCGGCACCGGGAAATTCGTCTTGTCCGCCATCCGCGTCTTTCCCGAGCTCATCATGGCGATCTTGTTCATCGCCGCCGTCGGGCTCGGGCCGTTCGCCGGCATTCTGGCCCTCGGCTTTCATTCGGTCGGGATGCTTGGGAAGCTGTTCGGGGAATCGATCGAGAACATGGATCTTTCTCCGCGCGAGGCGCTGATCGCATCGGGCGCGAACCGCCTGCAAACGCTCTGGTTCGCGATCGTTCCGCAAGTGCTGCCGGAATTCATGTCCTATACGTTGTACCGGTTTGAAGTGAGCGTCCGCGCCGCGACGATCCTCGGCATCGTCGGCGCCGGCGGGATCGGCGCGCCGCTCATCTTCGCCTTGCAAGGGCATACGTGGGACCGCGTCGGCATCATTTTGATCGGCATCATCGTGATGGTCACGATCATCGACTACATTTCCGGCGCGATCCGCAAACGCTTGGTTTAAGGAAATCCCCGGGGGCCCGTCGCCCCGGGGATTGTTCCATCAAACGATAAAGAAACCTGCAAGTAAAGATAAATAAAATCCGCCCGCAACCCATAAAAATCCTCGGTAGTTTATCTATGTGCTATCCCTCTTTTTTGGCGTCGATTCTTCGGTGAAACAATAGTGCAATTTATAAAATTACTTATGGGAGTATCCCCATTTTGATATTATCGAATTGGCCGATTCATGGCCGTGAAAGTGGTGAAACATTGAAAAAAATATTGTGGATGACGGTTCCGCTCGCTTGTGTAATGGTGTTCTTTGCGATTTATTTGGCTTGCGTGTACTTTTTCACCGCCCCAAAATGGGTAGGCCGAAGCAAGGATCACAATTGGAAAGGTATCTTGTTGATGGAGAAACATTATAAGTTGTATTATGGATTCTTGGAATGGAAAGGTTCTAAAAAAGAAGGCGAGCGGGCAATTGTAACGCTTACGCAATACAGAATAAATGGAAAGCTTGAAGCGGGCGAGAAAGAAGAAGATTTCACCATTAAACGCAAAGCCACGGATACTAGCAATGGGACGGGATTTGTTGATTTTGTTCCACGGCCCAAAGATACCGACAAGGTCGAGGTGCTCGTTTATTGGCGGGTCGACGGGAAATTGCATAAGCAATTGATTCAATTGAACAAGTGGCGTTGGCCGATATTTTTATACGGTTTATAACGGACTTTCTTCGGCGTGGCCATGTAAAAGGCGGCATGGATCAAACAGGCGCTTCCCGCGGGGAAGCGCCTGTTCCGTTTATTTGCCGATTTCTTTGATTTTATCGTTGTACTCGCGAACGATGTCAAAGTTGGAGTCTTTGGAAGGCGTATATCCGACGTGAGAGTAAATGTTGAAAATGATGTCTTTCCCTTTGGGGTCTTTTCCGATCGCGACGAAAGCGTCGGCGATTTTCTTTTTCCATTTGTCGTTCATGTCCGGACGGACGCTGATCGTATCGTTCGGAATCTTTTCGGTCGTAAAGAGGATTTTCGTTTTATCCCATGCGTCGGGATGCTCTTGTTTGACAATGTTGCGGGCGTCGAGGAACACTGCAGCCGCGTCGACGTCGCCGTTCAAGAGCGCCTCGACCGCTTTGTCGTGTCCTTGAAGGGTAACGCCTTTCACGTCTTTTTGTGCATCCACGCCGTGTTCTTTCATGTAAATGGCCGGCCAGACGTAACCGGCGGACGAGGTCGGCGATTGCCACGCGACTTTTTTGCCTTTCAAATCTTTGACGTCGTTGATGCCGGAATCTTTGCGCACGAGCATGACCGCGTAGTAGTAATCGACGAGTTCATCGGTATTCGCACCGTTTTCGGGATTGACGCCGTAGCGGAGCGCTTGCAGCAGAACGTCCGCGGCGCCTTGGCTGTGGGCGATGACATAATCGGTCGGCGGCAGGAAGCCGAGATCCAATTGTTTGGATTTCATGGCTTGAACGACCGCGTTGTAGTCGGTCGTCACGGTGACCTTAACCGGAATGCCAAGCCGTTTTTGCAGGAGTTCGGCGAGCGGTTTCGCGCGCGCTTCCAAGGTTTCGGCGTTTTGCGACGGCACGAAGCCGATCGTCAATTGTTTCGGGACATAGCCCTTGCCCGAAGATTTGGAGCCGTTGGAAGCGTTGTCATCTTTATTGCTTCCACAGGCGGCGAGCACGCCCAAAAGCAAGAAGAGGGCGGCGAATAAGACCGTCAAGCGTTTGAGCATGAAGGAACCTCCCTAAAAATCAAAAATGTCTTCTCAATAAATATAGCATAAAAAAAGAGTTAAACATCAATTTTTTGTAAAGAAAAATTATAATTTTTGTTTAGCTTATTAAAAGTTTTTAGTTTACAAGACTGAACCGGCTCGGCGAAACGGCGGCTCTGTTTCCTCGGGTCACTGGGTCGGGCAGAAACCCAAGGGGCGGTCTGTTCATGATCATCCGGTTTGGTATACTGTAAAATAAGCGCGATTTTTGACAAAATACGAGATACGAGTATAGATGAAAGGAAAGATTCGATGGGAACATGTCAGGTGACGATTTTGGTGACGAGCGATGTGCACGGGCATGTGTTGCCCCTCAATTACGGAACCAACCAGCCGGAAGCTTCAGGCCTCGCGAAAATCGCGACGCTCATCAAGCGCGAAAAAGCGCTGAATGAATATCTGCTCATTGTCGACAACGGTGACAGCATCCAGGGCACGCCGTTGACGTATCATTACGCCAAGTTCCAACCACATGAGCCGAACCCGATGATGCAAATCTTTAATCACCTCGGCTATGACGCCGCGATCATCGCAACCACGAGTTCAATTACGGCTTGGGCCTCCTTGAACAGGCCGTCCGCGAATCCCGCTTTCCATGGCTTTCTGCCAATATCGTGGACAGCAAAACGGACGAGCCGCATTTCGGCACACCTTATATCATAAAAACTTTTGCCAACGGGCTGCGCGTCGGGCTGCTTGGATTGACGACACCATACATACCCAACTGGGAAAAACCCGATCACATCCGTGGCTTGCGCTTTGACGACGCGGTCATCTGCGCGAAGCATTGGGTGAAGCATTTAAAGGAAGAGGCAGGCGTCGATCTCGTCGTCGTTTCTTATCACGGCGGGTTTGAGCGCGATCTCGACACCGGCGAGCCGGTGGAAGCACTTACCGGTGAAAACCAAGGATATGAACTGTGCATGGAGGTCGACGGCATCGATGTTCTTCTCACCGGCCACCAGCATCAGAAGATTGCGGGTAAAACGGTCAACGGCGTCGCCGTCATCCAGCCGGGATCGTTTGGCGCCTGTCTCGGCAAAGTGACCGTCACGCTGGAAAAAACGCCGGAAGGCTTCCGTGTGCAGTCGAAAACGTCTGAGCTCTTATGCGTCAATGATGTGGAGGCGGATGCCGACGTCGTCCGTTTGATCGCGCCGTATGAAGAGCAGACTCAGCGCTGGCTCGACCAGCCGATCGGACGGATCGAAGGGGATATGCGCATCGACGATCCGCTCGCCGTCCGACTGAAGGACCATCCGCTCATCGAATTCATCAACCGCGTGCAAATGGAGGCGGCGGGCGTCGACATCTCCAATACCGCGCTTTTCGATAATCAATCGCCGGGATTTCCCCCCGACGTGACGATGCGCAGCGTCGTGGCCAATTATGTATACCCGAACACGCTCGTCGTCCTGCGCGTCACCGGCCGGGACATTAAAGCCGCCCTGGAGAGGTCGGCGACTTACTTCGAAATCGACGAGGACGGCGGCGTGCGTGTGAGCGATGAATTTACGGCGCCGAAGCCGCAGCATTATAATTATGACATGTGGGAAGGCATTGAGTATGTCTTGGACATCCGGCGGCCGAAGGGCGATCGGGTGACGAAATTAAATTACAAAGGCAAGCCGGTCGATCCGGACGGTGAATATGACGTCGTCATGAACAACTACCGCGCGGCGGGCGGCGGAAATTATCACATGTATAAAGGCAAGCCGGTCGTCAAAGACATCCCGATCGACATGTCCGAACTCATTGCCAATTACATATTGAAACACAAAGTGATCAAGGCGGAAACGGACGGCAATTGGCAAGTCGTTTATTAAGCTCCGACGTCCGGGTCCGGAACCTGGGCAAAAATAACGGGTTGTCGTGCGCCATCGCATAGGTTGATTGCTTCATCAGTCTCGGGTGTTCGCGGGGTGCGACCCGGGATGCGAGAGAATGAGAAAAACCGCCTGATGCGGCAAGGGGAGGGATTCGATGGCCGTTCGTTTGAAAAACGATTGGGGCGAACTGTTGAAAGAAGAATTTGCCAGCGATTATTATTTGCGGTTGCGCGAGTTTTTAAAGTACGAGTACACCCATCACATCGTTTATCCCGCACCCCACGACATTTATAACGCGCTGCATTACACCGCCTATAAGGATGTCAAGGCGGTCATCCTTGGCCAGGACCCGTATCACGGGCCGGGTCAGGCCCACGGCTTAAGCTTTTCCGTGAAACCGGGCGTCCCGCAGCCGCCGTCGCTGCAAAATATTTTCAAGGAGCTGCGCGACGACTTGGGATATGACATCCCCAACCATGGTTGTTTGGTCGATTGGACGCGGCAGGGCGTTTTACTGCTCAACACGGTGCTGACCGTCCGCCACCGCGCGCCGAATTCCCACCGCGGTAAGGGATGGGAGCGCCTCACCGACAGCATCATTCGCAAGTTGAGCGACCGGGACAAGCCGATCGTTTTCATCCTTTGGGGGCGAAACGCGCAAGAAAAGGAAGCGCTCATCGATACGTCGCGCCACTTTATCATCAAGTCGCCGCATCCGAGCCCGTATTCCGCTTACAGCGGGTTTTTCGGCAGCCGCCCCTTCTCGCGCGCGAACGCTTTTTTAAAAAGCATTGGCGAAAAAGAAATCGATTGGCGCATCCGCAACCTGCCGTGACGGCGTCGGGCGAGGCTTGCGGCGGTCGGCCGTCGCCGATCGCGCGTCCGGTTCATGGGTTATAAAAATGTAAACGTCGCCTCTTCATCAGGGACTTTTGAATGTACCGGATCGGAAAAGACCTGTGTGATCGAGCAGCCCGTTACCGCTTTTTCGTCCGGCTGTGGCAATATTATAAAAAAGAATACGAGGAGGGGTTTCGATGGTGCGCGATATTGCGGATACGGTCGAGCTGAACAATGGGGTGCGCATGCCGCGGCTCGGCCTCGGCGTCTATAAGGTGAAGGACGGCGGTGAAGTCATTCAAGCCGTTCACGCCGCTTTGGAGGCGGGCTACCGGTCGATCGATACCGCCGCTTTTTATGAAAATGAAAAAGGCGTCGGCGAAGCGATCCGGACGTCCGGCCTCCGCCGCGAAGACGTGTTCGTCACGACCAAGGTGTGGAACGATCGCCAAGGCTACGAGTCGACGCTTGCCGCTTTTGAGGAAAGCCGCAAAAAACTTGGATTTGACTATGTCGATCTTTACTTGATTCACTGGCCAATCAAAGGAAAATTCAAAGAGACTTGGCGGGCGCTCGAGAAGCTTTATAGAGAGGGCTACGTCCGCGCCATCGGCGTGTCGAATTTTAAAATTCATCATCTCGAGGAACTCTTCGAGGACAGTGAAGTGACGCCTGCGGTCAATCAAATCGAATTGCATCCCCGCCTTACGCAGGAAGATGTCCGGGCTTACTGCAAGGAAAAAGGCATTCAAGTCGAGGCGTGGAGCCCGCTCATGCGCGGCCGCTTGATGGATGAGCCGACGCTCGTCGACCTCGCGAAAAAATACGGCAAAACGCCGGCGCAAATCATCATCCGTTGGGATTTGCAGCACGGGCTCATCACCATCCCGAAGTCGGTGCGCAAGGAGCGGATCATCGAAAACGCCGACGTGTTCGATTTCGAGCTTTCGGACGAGGACATGAAAAAAATCGATGCGCTCAACCAAAATCTGCGCACGGGACGGGATCCCGACGAAATCTCCTGACCCGTCCGCATCCGCGTCGCGCCCTCGCCCTAACCGCTTCGGCCTCCGTTTTTTAATCGGCGGATGGGGCGCGGCGTTTCCGAATAAGATGCCCGCCCGGAAGGCGGAGGCCTTTTTGCTTGATCCGGTTGAAAAAAGGCGCGGCCTCCTGCCGTACCGGCGACGATCGGCCCCAAAGGTTGATGGGTTCCGCCTGGATGGCGGTTTGAAACGGGAAGGGGCCGGGGCGACGCTTCCCGAAGGTTTCGCCCGCGGCGCCCAAGCGGGGCGGCGTGGCGGGCGCCGCTTTTGTTTTCGTTATCCACTAGGCAAACGCTGCGCGATCATTCGTTGCCAACGCATTCCTGCCCGGGATGCGGCGCATCCCTTAAATCATTAAGGAGGTCATGAAAAACCATGAAGGCGATCGTCATTAATGCATACGGCGGAAGGGATCAACTGAAAGAATACGAAGTGCCGAAACCGTTGCCGAAGGATAACGAAGTCTTGATTAAAATCCACGCCACTTCGATCAATCCGATCGATTGGAAGGTTCGCGAAGGCTATTTGAAAAGCCGCCTGCCCTTTCATTTCCCGATTATTCTCGGTTGGGACGCGGCCGGCGTCGTCGAACGGGTCGGCGCAAAGGTCACCCGCTTTGAGGTGGGTGATCGCGTCTTTACGCGGCCGGCGACGACCGAACGCGGCACGTATGCCGAATATATCGCCGTCGACGAGGCGCACGTTGCCCCCATGCCGAAAAACGCGACGTTTACGGAAGCGGCCGCCGTTCCGCTTGCCGGTCTCACCGCTTGGCAAAGCCTTGTCGAATTCGCCGGCCTCAAAAAGGGCGATCGCGTCCTCATCCACGGGGGTGCGGGCGGCGTCGGCAGCTTTGCCATTCAAATCGCTAAGGCGAAAGGCGCGGAGGTCACGGCCACGGGCAGTTCCCAAAGCGCCGAAATCATTAAAAATCTCGGTGCCGATCATTTCTTGAACTATGTGACCGATTCGCTTTCCGATGCCGGCGAATTTGATGTCGTCTTGGATACCATAGGCGGAAAGACGCAAGAAGAAAGCTTCGAGGTCCTCAAGCCGGGCGGTGTGCTCGTGTCGATCTTGCAGGCGCCGGATCAAGAAAAAGCCAAGGCGAAAAACGTCAAGGCGGGTTTGATCTGGATGGAGCCGAACGGCAAACAGCTGGAAGAGCTCGGAAAAATGATCGAAGACGGCCGCTTGAAACCGCTCATCGATACGGTGTTGCCGTTCAGCGAAGAAGGGCTGAAGAAAGCGCACGAACGCAGCGAAAGCGGCCATGCCAAAGGCAAGATCGTTATAGAAGTCGTCAAAGACGAAACCCGATAAAAACCGCTTGTCTCGGGCGAGAGAAAGCGGAGGATGAGGGGGTGAAGCGATGAACGGGACAAATCGGGTCGTCGTCGTGACCGGCGGGGCGAACGGCATCGGAAAAGGGGTCGCCGAGGCGTTCGCCCGCCGCGGGGACGCCGTCGTGCTCGCCGACATCGACGACAACGCCGGCGAACAGACCGCTGCGAACATCCGTAAAGCCGGCGGCGATGCGCATTTTCATCACACCGATGTCCGCCGTCCTTCCGATGTGGTGGCTCTTTTTAACTACGTGCGCGACGCGTTCGGTCGCGTGGACGTTTTGATCAATAACGCCGGGGTTTCCCGCTTTAAGCCGATGGACGAATGGACGATCGAAGAATGGGATGACGTGGTGAACATTAATTTGCGCGGTTATTTTCTGTGCGCCCGCGAAGCCGCCAAGCTGATGAAGGAAAAAAACATTCACGGTTCGATCGTGAATATCGCTTCGACGCGAGCGCTCATGTCCGAAAAACATTCGGAAGCCTATGCGGCGACGAAGGCCGGCATCATCGGATTGACGCATGCATTGGCGGCGTCTTTAAGCGAGGCGCGCATCACGGTGAACGCGATCAGCCCGGGGTGGATCGAAACGGGCGATTACGGCGCATTGAGCGAGCGCGACCATCTTCAACATTTTTCCGGCCGCGTCGGCAAACCTGAAGACATCGCGAAAGCGTGCCTTTATTTGTCGGATGAAACGAACGATTTTGTAACGGGCATTAACCTGATCGTCGACGGCGGGATGACGCGGAAGATGATTTACGAAGAGTGATCTTTTGGCAGCGTCGGTTCGTGCGACCGACCGGTGCGCTCTTTCGCAAACCTTCCAAAGGATCGACCGGGCGGCTGCGGCGATGAAACGGCTCGATTCCGGACAAACTAAGCCAAAGCGCATGGGCGCGATCATCTTTTAGCAAGGAGGCCGTTTCATTGGACCGCCAGGAAAAACGAAAGGCACCTGACACCCCGACGATCGCGACCGGAATCGACGACGATGCGGAGCTCGAGGCGAAGGCCACCAAAGAAGAGGTGGCCCGGGGGGATTACACGCGCGTCACTCGGCTCGTATGGGATGGGCCGCGCGATGCAGACCAACCTGCCCCGTGAGGACTCTTTGGCGGGCTCAGGCATGCCAATCGGTCGGCACGCCGTTCCTTTCGATTGGAGAAGGGTGGGCTTGTCCGCACCCGCAACAATAAGGATCGCCGCGCGCGATCCTTTTTTATTCGATGTCCAAAGTTTGGCGGGTTTTCGGATATTTCGGGCCCCTAATTTCCAGGATGCCGTTGCGGTAGCTGGCCCGGGTTTGCGGCCTGTGAATCGTGTAGGGCAGCGGGATGACGCGTTCGGCCCGATGGTAGCGGCGTTCCCGGCGGTAATAATTGCTGGCTTCGTTGTTTTCCTCAAGCTGTTCGTTGTTGATCACGGCGATTCTTAAGCGGTCCCCAAGCGTTTCGATATGAATGTCGTCCTTGTCGACGCCGGGAAGGTCCGCCCGCACGATCCATTCCGTCTCCGTTTCATACACGTCGACGGGAAAGCCCCAAGCCAACGGATGATTTTGAAAAAAAGCATCCATGGAGTCCAAAAGACTGCGGTGGAAATCGCTGTTAAAGAATTCATCGATCTTCCTCAATAAATCGCCGCCGATGAACGGCACCACTGGATTTTCGGGTTTTTTCGGCAAGTTTTGGCCGTTGTCCGTCAATCTTATCTCCCCCTTGATCATTGGCTTCAACAATAAGGTATGGTGGGCATCGGGCGATGGTGTAGACGGACGCCCGCTCCCGAGGGCCTCGGTTGGCGGCGCACGGATGCCTGAACCGGAAAAACGTTCACCTCAATGTCACCATTTTGTGAAAGTTTTTGGTTGACGGCGGCTCGCACGCTTCATAAAATTAAAGTAATTAAACAGCCCAAAGGGGAGTAGCCGGACAGCAAGGTCGTCATTACGGGACGCCGTCCCCGGCCTTGTTGGCAACGTTACCGTTGTTGGCAAGACCTTTGCCTTAAGACAGGCGAAGGTCTTTTTGTTTGAACAGCCTTCGCCTGATCGGGCGGGGGCTGTTTGAATTCCAACAGAAGGGGCGTAACGTTGATGGCGATTTTTTCATGGGAGTTTTGGTCGTCGCTCTTGTTGATCGTCGGCATCGATCTCGTGCTCGCGGGGGACAACGCCATCGTCATCGGGCTTGCCGCCCGGAAGCTGCCGGCCCGCGACCGGAAAAAAGTCATCCTCTTGGGCGCCTTGGGGGCGGTCGGAATCCGCGTGCTGGCGGCGGTCCTCATCGTGACGCTATTAAAGATTCCCGGTCTCCATCTTATAGGGGGATTGCTGCTCCTTCGCATCGCTTATCGTTTGCTCGTCGATCAAAAGGAGCAAGAAGAAGTGCCGGCGGGCGAGACGCTTTGGAAAGCCGTGCGGACGATTATCCTCGCCGATGCTTTGATGGGGCTGGATAACGTCCTCGCCATTGCCGGCGCCAGCCATGACAGCTACCTTCTGGTCACCATTGGTCTGTTCGTCAGCGTGCCGATCGTGATGTGGGGGAGCACGTTGTTCATTCGGTTGCTCGACCGCTTCAGCTGGCTGATTTATGCCGGATCCGCCATTCTTGCCTACACGGCGGGAAAGATGATCTTCGCCGAACCGTTCGTCGCCGGGCTCGTTCCTCATCCGCTCATCAAGTATGCGGTGATCCTTGCCGCCATGTGCGGAGTGGTGGCCTTGGGGGCGAAAAAAAACCGAGCGGCCGCCGCAAAAACCTTGACCGACAACAAAATCGCTCAATGATGCGGACGATTCCGGCCGATCAAGGAACGGCCGATGGGAGGATGCGTCATCGCCGGCCGATGTTGCCGTGATGGCCGGAATCGCGTTGAACGTCCGATACTTTTCTTCAGTTCCGACAATTTTCTCCCTCTCAACCGGGACTTTTGTCCTATATTTCTTCGCGAAATGCTAATAAATGGAAAAAACACAGCGGATTTCAACTAAAAAATAGGAATTAAAAGTTTTGACAAATATATTTAAAAAAATATAAAACATAATTTTTGTGTTCATTAATTTCTTTAAACAGGAGGAATGATGCGATTCATCCGATAATTATCAGCCGCCCTTTGAAAGGGATTTCAGTAAGGAAAACGCCGGCCGACCAAGCGCGAATTTTATGATACGATGAACGTAAGAACGATTGGAAAGGGGAGGCTTGCAGCATGGAGAAACAACCGGTCATCGGCTTTATCGGCACCGGCGTGATGGGCAGCGGCATGGTGCGCCAGCTCTTAAAATCCGGATATTCGGTCCGCGTGTTTAACCGCACGAAAGCGAAGGCGGAGCCGCTTATCAAGGACGGGGCGGTCTGGCGGGATTCCGTGGCCGAGCTCGCGAAGGATGCCGACATCATCATCACGATCGTCGGCTATCCGAAAGATGTCGAGGCCATTTATTTTAACGGCGGCATCCTCGACAACGCCAAGGCCGGGGCGACGGTCATCGACATGACGACGTCCTCGCCTGAAT
This sequence comes from Caenibacillus caldisaponilyticus, assembly GCF_002003465.1. Classification (GTDB taxonomy): domain Bacteria; phylum Bacillota; class Bacilli; order Bacillales; family Sporolactobacillaceae; genus Caenibacillus; species Caenibacillus caldisaponilyticus. The sequence goes on from NZ_BDDQ01000003.1 coordinate 88,187, forward strand.
TGGCGATCAAAATTTATGAAGAGGCGAAAGCCAAAGGGATCGCCGCCTTGGATGCGCCGGTTTCCGGCGGCGACATCGGCGCGCGAAACGGCACGCTTTCCATCATGGTCGGCGGCGATGAAGACGCCTTTCAACGGATGTTGCCGATCTTTAAAGCGATGGGCGAAAATATCGTCTACCAAGGGAAAGCGGGGAGCGGCCAACATACGAAAATGGCCAATCAAATCACGATCGCCGCGAACATGCTAGGCGTGTGCGAAGCGCTGGCCTACGCCGAGCGGGCCGGATTGGATCCGGAACGCGTGCTCGCGAGCATTTCCAACGGGGCGGCGGCGAGCTGGTCGTTGTCCAATTTGGCGCCGCGCATGTTAAAAGGCGATTTTGCCCCCGGCTTTTACGTCAAACATTTCATCAAGGATATGACGATTGCGTTGGAGAGCGCCGCAAAGATGGGGCTGCGCGCGCCGGGGCTGGCGCTTGCCAAAGAGCGTTATGAGGCGCTTGCCGAACGGGGCGAGGCAGACAGCGGCACGCAAGCGCTCTACAAGCTCTATAAAGAATGAGGCGTTCGCGGCGCGAGCATTGCCCGCTTGCTTTTTGGGTGTTCGCGCGGACAGGGTCGTCGGCGGGGACGATCGAAAAAACGAATCTGCCGCCCCGTCTCAATCGGCGGATCGCAGGTTTGGGGTGTAAAAAACGGGACGCCGGTTTCCGGTGTCCCGCCGCTTTGAAGCAGGGTCGTTGCCGAGACCCTGTTTTTTTTCTGTCAAACTGTTTGCCTATGCCCGCGTTTAGGACGTTTCGTCATCTTGAAAGATTCGCTCAGGTCGGCAAAAGGGATGGTCAAATCTCGGGCTTTCAAGGCGGCGCTATGCCTTTGACCAGGCCTTTAGCTTCATTCGAAGCGTTCTTATCCTTAAAAGAAGTACGGGCCGAACGCAAAGAGTTCCATGACCGCAAAGAGGCCCATGGCGTAAAAGGTTTCGGCGAGGATCGACCAAGCGGGGCGCTTCACCCATCGGGTCAAGAGCCACGCCGCAACCGCCAGCACGGTCGGGATGACCCATTCGCTCATCGGAAACGATAAATAGCCGGGCGCATAATGCTGAAAAAGCGGCGTTTTAATGCGGGAGGCAAGAAAGTATTGGGCGATGAGAAAAGCGCCCAAAACGAGCCGTTTGACCCACGGCGAGTCCCGTTCGATCCACTCCACTTTCAGAAAAGCGATCAAGGCGTAAACCGCGATCGCCGGAATGGCGTAGCCGATCGAAAGCAAAAACAAAATGAAGATCCGCGATATGGAGAGCGCCGCTTCAGAGAAGGATTGCGAAAAGTCTTGCGCCGTGACCTTCATGCTCCGTTCGATCGCATGGGGATCTCGACTCGCCAGGCCGATTTGATACCGCGATCCGGAATCGAGGTCTAACCAAGCGATGGTTTGCTCGTCGATAAAAAACGGCAGGCGGGAAATATTCGTTGATGTGCTGCGGCGCTCGGCCACCCAACGGCCGCTTGGATCCGTGTGCGCTTCATAAATATTGATCGCGTCGTCGCGCAGCGTCCGTTTGCCTTTGGCGCTGAACAGAAGGACCGGTTTTCCGCCGATCATGGCCAATCGCAAATCATCGGGATCGCGCAAGTCGGCTCCCGTCGCTTTGTCGATGAATGAGAGCGGCCGATCGTCCAAGACCTTCGGTTTTTCCGGGTTTTCCAGCTGATTGAACGGCCTTTCGAAATAATAGTGGGACACGATGTCCCCTTGCTTGAAAATATGGGTGGTATAAAAAATGCCCGCGTTGCCGCCGTGTTCGATCAATTGCACATCGCCGACGGTTCCTTGGAAGTTGCTGCCCCATTGCGCGAACGCCTTGGGCTGCGGCGCCGGATGGTCTTCGCTGATCATGTAAAAGCGGTAGGCGGCCGACGGGGCCTTTGTGATCGCCACGATTTTGGCCGCCCCTTTTGTTCCGTAGGCGGCGACGGCTTCCACCGGAGCTTGGAACGCGGCGACCGTTTCCGTTTTGCCGGTAGCGGTATCGTAGGCTTTGAGTCTGTCGGGATCGGAGTAGAACACTTCGCCGTTGACGCAAGCGGTCGCTTCGGCCCGCTCGGCGATCAAACGAACGGATTTTCCGTCAAAGCGATAGAGGCCGTCGTCCCGCTTATATATCACTTGGCGGTCTTTCGCCCAGATGATGCGGTCGATCGCTCCCGTCTTCAGCGCGGCGAGCGGTTTTAGTTTTAAATCCGGGGTTAACAGACTGACATGGACCTGGTTCCGGTCGATGGTATAGAGTCGGACGCCGTCGCGATTTTTATCGACGAATGGTTGTTTCAAATCGGTAGACAGGGAAGGATGGATCGTCCGGCTCCAACCTTCCGACGGCAGCTGCCTTTCTTCCGTGAACGCTTTCCCCCAGGCGGCCATGAACAAAATGGCGGCGATGCCGACCGGCACGAGCCACGTCATGGCCTGTCGCATTGTCCTCATAGAAAGTCCCCCTCTCAACACTTGATTATAAAATAAAGAATAAATCGAAAGGAACCTAATTTATAAAACGGAATAATCCGCAAAAGGGGATTTGGTTGATCAACGGCCCGCGAAACTTTATACTGGAAGGGTAAAGTTAGGAGAGGGCGCAAATGGATGGAGAATTTATCATCGGATTATTGAAAATCATTCTCATAAATATCGTGCTCAGCGGTGACAATGCCGTCGTCATTGCCCTGGCCTGCCGAAAATTGCCGCGAGAGCAGCAGAAGAAGGCGGTATTTTGGGGGAGTTTCGGCGCCATTGTCTTGCGCGTCGTATTGACTTTTGTCGCCGTTGAGCTGTTGCAAATACCGTTTTTGAAAATCGTCGGCGGCTTGCTCCTCGTTTGGATTGCCGTCAATCTCCTGCGAGGGGATGAAGAAACCGATCTGAGGGCGAGCTCGACCTTGTTCGGGGCGATCCGGACGATCATCCTTGCCGATTTTATTATGAGTTTGGATAACGTCGTGGCGGTGGCGGGAATCGCGGGCAACAATCTGTTGTTGATCATCGTCGGTTTGGCCATCAGCATCCCGTTGATCATCTGGGGCAGTCAATTGTTGATGAAATTGATGGACCGCATGCCCATCATCGTCGTCCTCGGTGCCGCGCTGCTCGGCTATACGGCCGGAGAAATGATCGTCGGCGACGATATCCTGAAAGAGTGGGTCGAGGAGATCGGGGTGATCGCCGAAAAAGGCATCCCCGTTCTGCTGGCAGTGGTTGTCGTCATCATCGGAGAATTTTTGAACTATCTGTCGAAAAAGAAAGCGAAAGAAGCATAAAAAAAGCGGATCGGGGCGCTATCCAGCAGCGCCCCGATTTTTTTTCTGCGGCAAGAAACGAAAAATGGGAAAATCGTCGGAGTGGCGACTGGAACGATGGCGAAAATTCAGGTATCCTATCGACAAACGCCTTTGTCAATGGATGTCAAATCGTTGCGCCCCAGGGATCTGTGCGCGTTTATATCTGAAAAGAAGGAAAATAAAAACCGGGGGGATGCTGGTGATGGTGAAACCGACCGATTTTCCGTTGGAAGCCGACGTTCACAGCCTTCAGCGGGCCATGGCGGACGGAACCTTGAGTTCAGTGGAACTCGTCCATTTTTATATGAAGCGGATCGCGCGATATAACGATTTGATCAATGCTGTCTTGGAGTTAAATCCCGACGCGGAATACATAGCGGCGGCGCGCGACGCCGAGCGCAAAGAACGGGGGCCGCGCAGCCCGCTGCACGGCGTCCCGGTGTTGTTGAAGGACAATATCGATACCGCGGATAAGTGCCACACGAGCGCCGGCTCGATCGCGTTAAAGGATGCCTACGCCGCCCGGGACGCTTTTATCGTAAAAAAACTGCGGAAGGCCGGAGCGGTGATATTGGGCAAGGCGAACATGACCGAATGGGCAAATTTTATGAGCGACCGCATGCCGAGCGGATACAGTTCGCGCGGCGGCCAAGTGCAAAATCCGTACGGTCCCGGCCGCTTCGACGTCGGAGGATCAAGCTCGGGTTCGGCGGCCGCGGTCGCCGCCAATTTCACCGCCCTCGCCGTCGGCACCGAGACATCGGGATCGATACTTAACCCGGCGAGCCAAAACAATATTGTCGGGATCAAACCGACGATCGGCCTCGTCAGCCGCACGGGCATCATTCCGATCAGCCACAGTCAAGACACCGCCGGGCCGATGGCGAGGACGGTCCGGGACGCCGCCCTGTTGTTGAATTTTTTGGCCGGTGAAGATCCCGAGGACCCCGTCACCGGGTTGGCGGCGTTTCATCAGGCGCAAGATTACACCGCGTTTTTAAACGCGAACGGGCTGAAAGGCAAACGGATCGGCGTGCCGCGGCCGCGGTTTTACGAGGGTTGTCCGGCGCCCATCGTCGCGCGCATCGACGAGGCTTTGAAAGCGATGGAGGCGCTCGGGGCGGAAATCCTCGATCCGGTCACGATCCCGGAAGCGCCGGCGGAAGAAAGCATCGACGTGTTAATCTATGAATTCAAACCGGCTTTGAACCATTATTTGAAAAGCGTCGCTCCGCACGTGCCCGTTCACAGTCTGCGGGAGCTGATCGCTTTCAACGCCGCGCATGCCGATGCCGCCTTGCGCTACGGCCAGTCGCTTCTCGAGGCGTCTGAAAAGACGAGCGGGACGTTGGCCGAACGCGAGTATATCCAAGCCAGGCTCGATGATTTGCGCTATGCGAGGACGGACGGGATTGACCGTGTCATGGCGGAATACCGGCTCGATGCGCTCGTCTTCCCGTCAAGCTGGGGCGCCGGCATCGCCGCGAAAGCCGGTTATCCTTCGATCAACGTTCCGGCCGGTTTTACCGATGAAGGGGAGCCAGTCGGCATCACGTTTACGGCGCGCGCGTTTGAAGAACCGAAACTCATCGAGATGGGCTACGCTTTTGAGCAGACGACGCGCCATCGCCGCGCGCCGTCTTTGGAAAAGGCGCCGGCGTTCAGCTGACGCGGCGCCCCGCTTGCAAAACGGGGAGTGCATAAAAATGAATCAAAAGCCGGGAGAGGAATGGGCAGATAAAAAAGGGAAGACCCGGTTCAACTCCGATGAACGGAGGGGTCTTCCCTTCATTTAATTTTGAGGAACATAAGATATGCTTTTTAAAAGCGTTCATGGGCGCAATTATGAATTTGAAGGCGCCGGTTCTTTAATCGAAGAAGCCGGTTGGTTTTCTTGGCGGAATTCATTTTCCCATTTTGAAATGACAATGGACGCCAAGGCATGTCCAGGCGTATTGCAAGCCGTGCGGGCCATGTCCAGCACACGGTCGATGCCGGCGATCATCGCGACGCCTTCAACAGGAAGACCGACGGCCGTGGCGCTCGCCAAGAGGACGACGAGAGAACCCGACGGCACGGCGGCGATGCCTTTGGATGTGACGACCAACACCAGCATCAAAAACAGCTGTTGTTTTAAATCCATCGGAATGCCGAAAGCTTGCGCCAAGAAAATCGAGCATACCGACAGATAGAGCGTTGACCCGTCACAGTTCAGCGATAATCCGGATGGAATGACAAATGAAACGACGCGCTTTGAACAACCATAATCTTCCATCCTCTTCATCAATTGCGGAAGGATGGTTTCGTTGCTCGTTGTCGAGAAGGCGATGAGGAACAAGTCCCATATCATTTTAAAGACTTCAAAATAGCGGATCTTAAGGAAGTAGGCGATGAGCGGGAACAGACCGAAAATAATGATGAGCAACCCTAAATAAACCACGCCGATCAATTTCAGCATCGGCACCAATAGGGCTAAACCGTATTTCCCGACCGAAGAGGCCATCAGGGCCAGGACGCCGATGGGCGCGGTGGCCATGACCATCTGTGTGACTTTAAACATAATATCCGCGGTCGATCGCATAAAGTTCAAGACCGGTTCCGATGCCTTGCCGATTTTGCCGGCGGCCACTCCGAAGACCACCGCGAAGAACAAGACCGCTAATAAATTGCCGTCCGCCATCGCTTTGAAGACGTTGCTTGGAATGATATCCACGATCATGGATTTAAAGTCGGCGACTTTGGCGGCGTTTGCTTGCAAGGCGCCGATATCTTGTTTGGCAAGATGTGAGAGATCAATGCCTTTGCCCGGCCCCAAAAGGTTGGCCAGCACAAGGCCGATGATCAATATCAGGCTTGTAATAAACTCGAACCAAATGATGGTTTTAAGCCCTAATTTTCCCATGCTTTTTTTTCCGCCGCTGCCTGCTACGCCAATAACAATGGTCGTAAAGACAATGGGTACAACAATCATTTTTATTAGATTGATGAACATAGTTCCGATTGGGTTTAAGGCTTGACCGAAATTAGGGAAGAGATAGCCGATCAGGGCACCAATGACCATGCCGATGAGTACTTGAAAAGCAAAAAACTTTTTCATAGATTCTCCCCCTTGCATCTATAGTGATGATCGTTCCTGCAGCCGGGTTTTCCAATTCTTGTTAGCGCTTGCATTGTGTTGGGTGAGTCGAATTGCATAAAGCGGGATAATAAGATCTTAGCAAAACGGAATTGATTTGTAAAATAATAAATGTGTATATAATAATAAGCTCAAGTTATGAATTCCCCGGAAGCGGCGGCATTGTCCCGTGCCCCCTGAGTGAATGCAGGTGGACGTGTCTCCGACGGGGAAGCCGTTTGCGGCATGGTCGAATCTTCCGCGTTTCCGCTTAATATTTATCGAATTTTGTTATACTTTAAGATATGTAAACGTCTCCTCTTCTTAAAATATTTAGGCATATTTGCGCGGGCATCTCTTATTTGTTATGAAAGATTTGATGTGTTCAGCGTATGAGGTGATCGGATGAATTTGCTCGCCTTACGATATTTTGTCGAAGTCGCCAAGAATTTAAACTTCACCGAGGCTTCCAAGAAGCTTCACGTTTCTCAGCCCGGGATCAGTCAGCAAATTCATATGCTTGAAGAACAACTGGGGATTAAGTTATTGCATCGAACGACCCGGAAAGTCGAATTGACGGAAGAGGGGAAGTACTTATTTGAGAAAGTCGTCCATTCTTTTGAGCAGATTGAACATACGATTTCAAATATCATGGATGCAACGAAGGCGCCCGGCGTTTTAAAGATTGCGACGATCCCGACGGCGGCCAGCTTGTTTTTGCCTAAAGTCATGAAGGCTTTGCATGAACAATTTCCCTCTATTGAATTTAGTATTTTGGAAACGAACTCGGCGATGGTGACTCAACTCATAAAAAATAAAGAATTTCATATCGGCTTCATTCGGACGGTGGGCGGCCGCCCTTCAACGAATCAAGATGGAATTGAATATTTAGAGCTGGAACGCTCAACCATCGGCGCGGTCGTTTCCGCCCATCATAAGCTTGCAGCGCGGAAAACCATATCTTTGCGCGAATTGAAAGAGGATATCTTTTTAAATTATGACTCCCATCATTCCGCGGCGCTTCACAAGCTGGTACAAACGGCCTGTCAAACGGCGGGGTTTACGCCTAAAACGATCGGCAGCGGTTTCGAACTGATGACGATTGCGAATATTGTAGCGGACAATCTCGGCGTCACCTTGATGCCCATGGATATGTTCAAATTGATTGATCCAAATAAAGGGGTTGTTTATTTGGAGCTGGAGGATACGCATTTAGAGATTTCGATTGCCGCAATTTGGGAGCAAAATCCGTATATGAGAAAACATGTAAAAGCGCTGATTCAGTTGCTGATGGCGTTAAAAGAGGATCGATAAAGCCGCGCGGATTTATATTTCTCCCTTATCAATATATAAGAAGGCCGTATTTCTCAATCCCGGCTCGATTTGTTAAGATTTGGGTGCTACTGGGAGGGGGAAATGAGATGACCGAATCACTGGAACGTTTAGGACTGGTTGTCTACGGACTTGGGCCAATCGGATTGGAAATTTTGAAAAAATGCGAGCAATATTTGCCGGGCAAGGTCATCGGAGCGGTTGATATTGATCCGAATAAAGTCGGCAAAGATATCGGGGAATTAATCGGAACCGAAAAACGCGGCATTCAAGTGGTTGCTTCTATTAAGGAAGTCCAACGGGCCGGCAGGCATCCTCTGATCGCCATTCACGCGACCGGTTCGAACTTGTCCGTCGTGTGGCCGCAAATCAAAGAATTGGTCGATTGTGGATTTTCCGTCGTGTCCACCTGTGAACAACTTTCGTATCCTTGGCACCGCTATCCGGAACTGGCGGAGGAAATGGACCGCTTTGCCAAGGAAAAAGGCGTCACGATCATCGGCTCAGGCGTGAACCCCGGATATGTCATGGATACGCTCGTCCTCAGCTTGACATCGGTTTTAAGCACGATCTCGTCGATACGGGTGTCACGCCGCGTGGATGTAAAGAAACGCCGCCTGCCTTTACAGAAAAAAGTTGGCATGGGCATGGCGGTCGATGAGTTCAATCGACTGGCCGCGGAAGGTAAAATCGGCCACGTTGGCCTTGAAGAATCGCTTCGCCTGATTGCTGCCGGTCTCCGTTTTGAGCTTGAAAAAGTCGAAAACTTTATCAGCCCGGTCGTGACGGATCAGCCGTTGACCTTGCCGCATTTTGATGTGAAAGCGGGAGAGGTCATTGGCTTGCATCAAATATCCAAGGCGGTTACAAAAGACGGCCGACGGATTGAACTTGATTTGGTCATGGCGGCTTCGGTCGATGATCCCGAAGACACCATCGAAATCGACGGCGACATGAAGCAAAAACTCGTGATTCCGGGCGGGGTTTTTGGCGATTCCGCGACGGCGTCCATTGTAATTAATACAGCGAAAATCGTTGCGCTCGACGGCAAACCCGGATTGCAGACGATGAAAGATATTCCCATCACGAGAAATATTCAATTATTATAAAACCGGTGTTATAACGGGCAATGGCAAGGCCACCCCAAGTCGGTTTCATCCGGCTGAGGGTGGCCTTTACGTGTCGGCAAGGGCGCTCCTTTTGACCCGGGCCGTCCGAAATCTTTATAATGAAAGTGTTTGATATGAATGAGGAGGCGGCGGGTTTTGGTCGCCGCTGGTTATAAAATTTTATTTCGGCTTTCATCTGCGCGTGAAGGATGACGGCATGCTTTTTTCAAGCGGCATCATCCATTTTTGCGGGGTGAAGGTCTTATATAAGGATGATGATCATGACGAAAAAGGCCGGTCCTGCTGGGCTTGTCAACGGCGGGTTGGCACCCTGCCCGAAAACGGCCAATTGCGTGTCGACGGAGCAAAAAAATCCGAACCGGCGCATGCCGCCGATCAATTATGAAGGGCTGACGCTGGAAGAAGCCAAAGCGACGCTTCTTTCCGTTTTGAAAACCTTGCCGAAGACCGAGGTGAAAATCGACGAGGGGCCCTATATTTATGCGGAAGCGAGGACGTATCTCTTCGAGTTTTACCACGACGTGGAGTTCTATTTTGACGAGGCGAAAAAAGTGATTCACTTTCGCTCCGCATCCCGCCTGGGCTTTTCCGACTTCGGCGCGAACAAAAGGCGCATGCAGGCCGTCGTCGCCCGCTTTTATCGCTTCGCCGATCGCCTGAAGGCGTCGAAGTAGCCCGGCATGCAACGATTTTGGCGCTGGAGTTTACCGCAAAGGAGGGGATGAGGGTGTTCAAACTTTTCGTCGCATTAGGGGCGGCCAACGCTTTTCTGTCCATCGCGCTCGGCGCGTTCGGGGCCCACGGTTTGAAGAACAAGCTGTCGGCGCACTATTTGGACATTTACCACACCGGGGTTCAGTATCACATGCTGCACGCCGTTGGCCTCATATTAATCGGCATTCTGGCGGGAAAACTTGCCGATGGCCAGAACGCTTTAATCGGCTGGGCGGGTTGGTTGATGTTTGCCGGCATAGTCTTGTTCTCCGGCAGCCTTTATCTATTAAGCGTGACGCGCATCGACGGGCTCGGTGCGATTACGCCGATCGGCGGTCTCTTGTTCCTCGCCTCTTGGCTGCTTGTGATCGTTGCCGTGCTCAAAGCGTAGCCGCCGTTCTGTATTCTTCTATTAATAAGTTGAACAGGTTATCGCCCGTATGGGTCGGTCAATCGACGAAACGACGCCCGGGGCTTTCTGGTGATGGGAGCCCCGGGCGTTCTTTATTGTCAAAACGATGTAAAAGCAGAGTGTGACGGTGAAAAGCCGCGCGTCTTCAGGCCGGCTTCAGCGATGCTTGGATCAGCTGGATTGAGCAACGGCCTTCTAAGCCGTCGGTCAGGGGTTCGAATCCCTTCTGGGACGCCATTTCGTCTTTTTACCGCCCTAACCCGTGCATGTCTTAGGAGCGATCGCCTCCGCGTGGGCATCGTTTCATCCGGCCGCCTTGCGTCAACGGTAAGGGTAAAAATAGTTGATCGGGCCCTGGAAGGTGACGTAATCCAAATAGACAAGCGGGAGCAAGTAGCGCGTGCCCGTCTTGTTGTCGTTGATGATGACGTGGTCGCGGCCGGCCGCTTCAATTTCGCCGCGAAACACCTTAGATTCGCCGCCGCCTTGGTGTTCAAACGTCATGTAGACCGTCGCGACCCTTTCACGATTCAGGCGCAAAATGTTCTCGATGTAAGACGTTTCCATGGTCGGCGGCAGGACTTGCTGCGGTGAAGTTGGCATCCCGCCCAGCGTCGGATAAAGAGGGCCGGCGGCCGGACCGGAATACGGTTGGGATGGCCCCGGAGCGTATTGGGGATAGTATGGCGGTGCATATGACGGCGGGCTTTGCGGGCCTTGGCCCGACGGCGGTTGCCCTTGCGGATTTTGCCCCTGGATCGGTTGGGGTTTGGGCGCCTGGCCCTGGGACGCCGGGGCTTGCGGCGCTTGTCCGTATGGCCAGTTTTGCGGATTGGGTCTGAAAGAATTTTCATTCGCCAATGGCGCTCACTCCTCACAAAAGGATATAAAACGGGTGCTATGCTTTTAAGAAAGAATCACGGTCAGCAGAAAGGAAGGGGGTGTGGCGGCGGGCGTCGGTCGATGACGCAAGCTCTACGATCATGTTTATGACGGATGGCGGGGAAATATGCTTCAAGAATCGGGGGTTTGGCAAGGGCGGGCGGGTTCGGCCGCCTGAGCGCCTGGGGGCGGTCGCTGGTCGCAGGCGTAAACGGTGCGGAAAAAGAGAGGGGCGACCGCAAGCGCCTGACTTCGCTCGGGTCGCCTCCATCTTTTTTAGTCCACGGCAAGCATTTTCGCAAATTTCTCTTTGGTTAAAAGCGGACCGACGAAAAATTCGCCGAATTCGCCGTATTTTGCGCTGACTTCATCGAAGCGCATTTCATAGACGAGTTTTTTGAACTGAAGGACGTCGTCGGAGAACAACGTCACTCCCCATTCCCAATCGTCGAACCCGATGGAACCGGTGATGATTTGTTTCACTTTGCCGGCGTAACGGCGGCCGGTCTCACCGTGGGTCTTCATGAGTTCGCGCCGTTCATCCATGGACAGCATGTACCAGTTTTCTCCGGGTGCGCGGCGCTTGTCCATCGGGTAAAAACAGATGTATTTCGTCCTCGGCAAAATCGGATAAAGGCGCGCTTTAATGCGCGGGTTTTCGTAAGGGTCCTCATCGGACTGGGAGCCGAGGTAGTTGCTCAATTCCACGACCGAGACGTAGGAATAGCTCGGTTGGGTAAAATCGGCGAGCCTTGTTTTGTTGAAGGCGGTTTCGATGTCGTTCAACTCATCCATTGTCGGGCGCAGCCACATGAGGAGAAAATCGGCTTTTTGCCCGACGATCGAATAAAACGCATAGCTGCCTGCCTTTGCCTTCATCGTTTCGTCCCATTTGTCGAGCAATCTTCCGAATTCATCCAATGCCTTCTGCCGCTCCGCACTCGGAAGCTGTTTCCACGCTGCCCAGTCGATGGTGCGAAAATCGTGTAAACAATACCAACCGTCCAACGTTTGAATGGCCTCGTTCATCGCATTCACTCCTCGAAATACGTGATCACTACGTTTATATTACCACGACGGCCGCCCATACAGCCCCATCCATAAGCCGACTGTCATAAATTCGTCCGATTTTGGGCGCCTTGGCCGATCCTTTTTTGCGACCGACGCGTTCCGCCGATTCCATCGCATAACTCCGGTTGGTTGGGAGGAGCCGGCCGGCTGATGACGAATAAAGAAGTAAGAAGGGATGGCCGCCATGTCATTGCGGTTAGCGCGAATGCACACGGCGGCTTCGGTTTTCGGGAACACCCGTTTTTTAAAAGCGCGGCGATTTGCATGGTGATATTCAGTCTCATCACCATTATGACTTTATGCTTTTTCGTCTTGGTTGCACTGTTCTTGTACAGGGGATTTCTCTTTTTTCGCGATCAGGCCGCGTTGCAACGCGAATGGCTGGAAAAATTGGATCGTCTGCTCGCACGAGTCGACCAGGAGGATACGTATAAAAAGTAGGCGTGCCGTCTTCGGCCGCCTTGTGTACGTTGAACCGTCCTCATTTTCCAGTAGTGATGGAATGTTCTTCCAACATGGAACCGGTCCGCGCATAGCGAATGTGCCAGGAAAGGGCTTTTTCGAGAAGATGCGGCGTCTGGCCGCCGCGCGCCAACGCCTCTTCGAAATAGTCGCGGAGCGGATCTTTATATAAAGGATGCGCGCAACGGTCGATGATGAGTCGCGCCCGTTCCCGCGGTGCCAGTCCGCGCAAATCGGCATAACCTTGTTCGGTGATCAGGACGTCGACGTCGTGCTCGGTATGGTCGACATGGGAGACGAACGGCACGATGGAGGAGATGCGGCCGTCTTTCGCGAGCGATTTCGTCACAAAAATAGAAAGCCGGGCATTGCGGGCGAAATCCCCCGAGCCGCCGATGCCGTTCATCATGTTTGTGCCCAGGACGTGCGTGGAATTGACGTTCCCGTAAATGTCGGCTTCCAAAGCGGTGTTGATGGCGATCACGCCCAACCGCCGGATGATTTCCGGGTGGTTGGAAATCTCTTGCGGCCGAAGGACGAGACGGTTGCGGTAGCGCTCGAAATGGGTGAACACCTCTTGCATCCGCGCCTTCGAAAGCGTGATCGAACAGCCTGAAGCGAAGTCCGCCTTGCCGCTGTCCAGCAGGTCAAAAACGGCGTCTTGGAGCACTTCGGAATAGAATTCTAAGTGAGAGAAGGGTGACGCCAGCAATCCGCCGAGCACGGCGTTGGCGATCGTGCCGATTCCCGATTGAATGGGCGCAAGGTTTTCCGGAAGCCGCTTCGCTTTCACCTCTTGTTCTAGAAAGTCGAGGAGATGCCCGGCGATGCGCGCGGTCTCGTCATCCGGTTGCGAAATGGTGGACGGTGAGTCGAGCGTTTCAGTGATGACGATCCCCCGTATTTTCTTCACATCCACCGGTATCGCGGCCGTGCCGAAACGGTCGCGCGGCGACTGGATCGGCAATGGCGCCCGCGCGCCGTAAGGGCCGACGGAGCCGATGTCGTGAATGCCTTCGAGGATGAGCGGTTGGGCGATGTTCAATTCAATGATAATGTGCTTCGCCATTTCGACGAAGATGGGCGTGTTGCCGACGGAGGTCGTTGGGACGATCGCGCCGTCCTCGGTGATGGCGCATGCCTCCACGATGGCGAAGTCGATGGCGCCGAGCACGCCGGTGCGGACGTCTTCGGCGGTATGGGATAAGTGCTGATCGATATATAAAAGTTCGCCGCGGTTGATTTTCTCCCTCATCGTGCGATCGGCCTGAAAAGGTAATCGCCTTTTAACCGCCCCGTTTTCCGCTAGGACTTTATCGACGTCCGAACCGAGCGATGCCCCGGTATAGAGGTTCACCTTTAATGGGGATTGTTTGGCCCGTTCGGCGAGAGCGAGGGGAACGGCTTTGGCGTCGCCGGCCCGGGTAAAACCGCTCAGGCCCAACGTCATGCCGTCTTCGATCCACGAAGCCGCTTCCTCCGCCGTGACGATGAGAGGGTGCAGGCGCCGGTCGCGCACCCGTTCTTTAATGATAGGGTCCATGTGCAGTCCTCCTTTGAAAGCGCACTGGGCTGCTGGATCTTTTCAATGATAGGACTATTTATCCCCATTTTTATTGAATTGTAGTGATGGCCGCTGTGCGTTTGATCACGGGGAGGCCGCTTTCCGGCGCCGAGCGCGGCCTTTTCGCGGATGCGATCTTTCCGATGTGCCGGGGAATGACGAAGCGATTCCGGAGAAATGCACGAATGCCCATGTCTGCGGCGGCGGTGAGCCGGAAGGATGGCGGTCATTCGGCGAGCGGACCGAGCAGTTTTTGATTGCGCTCGAGCATGCGCGCGTAATCCCGTTCATATCGCTCGGTTTCGGCGGCGGTCAACGCCCCGTCTTCAACGGTCGCGTTTTCCGAGAGCGCACGGCGAAGGGCGGCGGTCAATGACGAGATCGTGAGGGCGCGGCTGGCCAATTCTTCAAGAGAGGCCATCACTTCAGGACGGACATCGGGGCAGCGATGGGCGGAAAGATCGCCTCCCGACGCGATCATGTAAAAGGCGCGGATGAGCTCGGCCCGCTCGGCGCCGGAACCGGTGACGCACAAGTAAATTTGTACGGCCACGCCGTTGCGCAGCCGGCGTTGAGCGATGCCGGCGAATTTTTTGCCGCCGACGCTCAGATCATAACGGCCCGGGCAATACGATCCGACGATCTCCTTGGCTTCAATGTTTAAGCGGTAATCGGCAAGCGTGCGGCGGACGAGTTCGACCATCGCTTCAAAGGCGTCATCGATCGACAACCTCTGTTTGTCCGGGAGGATGAGCGACAGGTTGAGCACCCCTTCGTCAAGCACGACGGCGAGGCCGCCGGAATTCCGCACGATGTATCGATAACCGCGGTTTTTTATCCACTTTAGCCCTTCATCCAAGTGGGGGAGGCGGGTGTCCTGAATGCCGAGGGACACGGTCGGCCGATGCACCCAAGCGCGGACGACGGCGGGCGAATCGCCGGTTCCCACCGATTGGCAAAGCGTATCATCAATTGCGAATGAGTGTTTGGGATCAAATGAGGCCCGCGGCGCGGTTTGGTCGAAGAAACGCCAACGGTCAATGAGATGTAAAAGCATCGTGTCACCTTCGCTTGTTCGGTTTCAAATCGAATCGCGCATCAGAGCAAGGCAAACTGCCGCTTGCGCTGGAACGGTTGTCAGCCGTCTTCTTTTAGCCGTGAAATCCGTCCGGTTACGGCGCACGGTTGGACGGCGGTTTTTCCGATTGCCGCTGTTATTGTATCACACTTGTTTTTTCATCATGAAAATTGAACGCGGAGGAGAAAAAGGTTGATGCGGCGCCATGAGAGGCGGATTTCCCCGCTGCAGGCGAACCCAAGCGCCGGTTCCGGGATTTCCGATGAAGTTATTTAAAACCGGAAGCGAAATCGCTATAATGAAAAACAAGATTAGACAGGATGTGAGGCATGTTGACGCGGCGGTTTGAAGAGCTTGATGAGGAAAAAGTGTTCAAAGATCCGGTCCATCGCTATGTGCACGTGCGCGATCGCTTGATTTGGGATTTGATCGGCACGAAGGAATTTCAGCGGTTGCGCCGCATCCGCCAGCTCGGCACGACGTTTTTGACGTTTCACGGCGCCGAACACAGCCGCTTCAGCCATTCTCTCGGCGTTTACGAGATCATGCGGCGAATCATCGAGGAATTGAAAAACTATGTCCATTGGGATGAAGAAGAACGGCTGCTTGCGCTCGCGGCGGCGCTTTTGCACGACGTCGGGCACGGGCCGTTTTCCCATTCGTTTGAAAAAGTGTTCGGGACGGATCACGAGCAGTTCACGCGGGACATCATTTTGGGCGATACGGAAGTTCATGCCGTGCTCGAGCGGATGGGGGCGCATTTTCCGGAAAAGGTCGCGGACGTCATCGCCAAAACCTATGAAAACAAATTGATCGTCAGCCTCATCTCAAGCCAGATCGATGCCGACCGCATGGACTATTTGTTGCGCGATGCCTATTTTACCGGGGTGAGCTACGGGCATTTCGACCTTGAGCGGATTTGGCGGGTGATGCGGCCCAGGGACGACCAAGTCGTCTTCAAGCGCAGCGGCATGCACGCCGTCGAAGATTACATCATGAGCCGTTATCAAATGTACTGGCAGGTCTATTTTCACCCCGTGACGCGGAGCGCGGAAGTCATCCTCCGCAAGATTTTGCACCGGGCGAAAAAGCTATTCGAAACCGGTTATCGCTTTAAACACGAACCGGGCCTGCTTTCGCCGCTGTTCCGGGATAACATCGGGCTCGCCGATTACCTCCGCCTCGATGAAGCCGTCATCCTCTATTATTTTGAAGTATGGCAGGACGAACCGGACCCGATCCTCGCCGACCTCTGCTCGCGTTTCGTCAATCGCCGGCTTTTTAAGTACGTGGAATTCAGCCCGACGAATCTCGAACGGTATACGGAATTGCGCGAGGCTTTTACGGAGGCGGGGATCGATCCGGATTATTATCTCGTCGTCGATTCTTCATCGGATTTGCCATATGATTTTTACCGGCCCGGAGAAGAAGGCGAACGTTTGCCGATTCACCTTTTAATGCCGGACGGAAGCCTGCGCGAACTGTCGCGTGAATCCGATGTCGTCGAAGCGATATCGGGCAAGAAGCGCACCGACCATAAACTCTACTATCCCGCCGATTTCATCGACGATCTCAGCGACCGCCGGGCGGCGAAGTTAAGGATTAAAGAGTT
Source organism: Caenibacillus caldisaponilyticus (assembly GCF_002003465.1). GTDB lineage: Bacteria > Bacillota > Bacilli > Bacillales > Sporolactobacillaceae > Caenibacillus > Caenibacillus caldisaponilyticus. Next base: position 104,898 of record NZ_BDDQ01000003.1, read on the forward strand.
GTTGAAATGACGAGGGGGAATCAGCATGTTGGAAGAGCACGCCAAACTGCTCGGCCTCATCCGGCACGCGGGCGAAATCGTTGGCAGAAAAAAGCTGCAAAAGATGATATACATATTGAAAAAATTGAATTACCCGTTCCAAGAAAAATTCCAATTTCATTTTTACGGCCCCTATTCGGAAGAATTGACGCTGAAGATTGAAGAGCTTTGCAATTTGAATTTGATGGACGAGCTCAAAGAAGAAAAGGGTGGCTATCATCAGTACCGCTATACCTTAACCGAACAGGGCGAGCGGTTTTTGAGCCACTATGAGATCGACATGCCGGGCATCGACGCGCTGGTGCAAACGTTGAACGACCAAAACGCCCGGTTTCTCGAACTCGTCTCCACGGTTTTGTATTTTAATAATTTGCCGAAAGAAGCCGTCATCGAAAAAGTGAAGGTCGTCAAACAAAAGCAGCATTACAGCGACGAGGAGATCGACGAAGCGTTTCGGTTCATCGCTTCTTTACAAAAGGCTGCGGCGGAGACGGGCGCGTCTTCCCATTTTCACCTATAAGGTGGACCCGCTCATGTTCGGAGCGCTCCTTGTTCTGAAGACATCTCGGACCGGGTTGAAGCAGAGGTATCCTCAGTTAAGGGGCGCAACTTCCAAGGTTGTGGGCGGTTCCGCCCTATGAAGCGAGAAAGGCGGCGCTTCGAGCGGCGATGCGTCCGCTTATTATTTGTAACCGGCGGGGGGAATGGATGATGTTCAGCTATAAAGTCGATGAGGAAATCGTATTGAGGTTGTTGGAACAGGCGGACGCGGCGCCTTTCTTCGCCGTTGTCGACCGCAACCGCGCCCATTTGCGCGAATGGTTGCCGTGGGTCGATAACATGAACAAGCCCGAAGATTATCAGCCGGTTTTGGCGGCGTGGCGCAAACAATTCGCCGAAGAAAACGGATTTCAAGCCGGAATCTTTTACAAAGGGAAGATTGCCGGCATGATCGGTTTTCACGGCATCGACCGCGCCAACCGCTCCACGGAGATCGGCTACTGGCTTGCCAAAGAGTATGAAGGCCGCGGTATCATGACGCGCGCTTGCCGGGCTTTAATCGATTACGCTTTTCATCATCTCGATCTCCATCGGGTCGTCATTCGCTGCGCGACGGAAAACCGCAAAAGCCGGGCCGTGCCGGAACGGCTCGGTTTTGTTCACGAAGGCACGCTGCGCGATGCGCAATGGCTTTACGATCATTTTGTGGATGTCGAAATCTACAGCTTGTTGAAGACCGATGCTTCAAAAAGTTGAGCGTTAAAAACGAAGCATTCGTCCTGCGGGCGTTTGGAGGGGTGCTGGGTTCATCAGGCGCTTGCCATGTGGACGGAGCGACAACCGCGGTAAAGGATAAAGGGGAGGCTCGGCTTGATCGAGATCGTCATCAAGCTCGTTCCATTCGAAGAAAAAGAAGTGCTGCGCCACCTGATGCAATTTTATCTTTACGATTTCAGCGAATTTGCGGGTTTTGACGTCAATCGCCACGGCCGTTACGAATACAAATTTTTCGATCACTACTGGACGGAAGCCGGCCGTTTTCCTTATTTCATCATGGTCGACCAACAGTACGCTGGCTTCGCGCTCGTAAACCGGCACGGCGTTTTGTTGGTGGAAGGACATTCCATCGCCGAGTTTTTCGTCATGCGCAAATACCGGCGGAGAGGGATCGGCGAAGCGGCGGCCCGGCACGTCTTTGCCCAGCATCGCGGCGATTGGGAAGTGCGGGTCGCGGAAAGCAATGGCGGAGCCCGAGCCTTTTGGCGGCAGGTCATCAGCGGTTACACAAAGGGCCGGTTTGATGAAAGAGCGATGAGGGGCGATTCGTGGCGCGGCACGATTTTTCTTTTCAACAATGAAGACGAAGCCGGGTGAATCACGGAAAGGCGGTTCGCGATGTTGAAATATACGATTTGTTTTATCAAACGCGGGAAGGACATCCTGATGCTCAACCGCAACACCGCGCCGCAGATGGGCGTGTGGAACGGCGTCGGCGGCAAGCTGGAAGCGGGGGAAACACCCGAGGATGGCGTGATCAGGGAAATTCGCGAAGAAACCGGCATCCCGCTGCGGAAAGTCGAGTTCAAAGGGATCGTCACGTGGAACCGGGGCAACGGGTCGGGAATGTATGCCTTTGTCGCCGCCCTGCCCGACGATTATGATTACGCGACGCCTAGAGTGACCGATGAAGGCATCCTCGAATGGAAAGCGTTGGATTGGATTATCCATCCGGATAACCTCGGCGTGGCGGCCCACGTCAAACGTTTCCTGCCGATGATGCTCAACGAATCGGGAATTTATGAATACCGTTGCTTTTTTGAGGCGGACGGCCGGCTCGTCGCCTGTCATCGGGTTCCGCTCGAGAACGTCGCCAATCCTCTACCGTTGGGCGAACGGTCTTAAAGGGCGAATGGGCGGTGCCGATATGGTCCATTCTTAGTGTATAAACGACCGTCAGCAAACGGGCGGCTTGATCATTCCTCAAGGCAGAGCGGATATGATAAACTTAAAGCAGGTGGATTGGAACGATAGCCGCAATGGGCATGGTTCACAAGGAGGAACGATGCATGAAGGATATTTTTGAACAGAAGAACCCGGGCTTTAATATATTGGGCGGCGACTCGACATCGGGTCACGGCGGTTTCGGCGTCGGGACGATCAATTTGGACAACATCTCGCCGATTATCATTGATCCGCAGGAGAAAACGGCCACGGTGGACTTTGGCGCCCTCCATGCGCGCAGCCAGGTCGAGCGGCGCATCCGGTTTACGACCAACCGTGAAGATTCAGCCGGGGGCAAGCTGTATTGGCTCGTCTGGCTCATGACGGAGCGCGGCAAAGACGGCCCGTATTATGCCGGCGCCGGCGCCGCGGAAATGGTGATCAACCGCGAGAAAAAGCGCGGCTATAAAATCTTGGCCGATCACGTCAATAAGATGGATAAGGCGCTGAAGGGGAAAGTCGTCCTCGATGAAATGGACGTCGAGTCGAAAAAAATCTTGCGCGACTTTCTCATCAATCACGACAAAGGCATGTGGGAGCGCGCCAACGAAGAACTGAAAAAACAATTGGACGTTTGAAGCCAAGCCCCTGAATGAAAAATATGACACTTTCTTGAACATTTAGTGAAAACCTTGTGTCCATCTCGTTCTGACCGTAAACTGAAGATAGCGCGCATATTACAGGACAAACAAAAGCCGTGAGCCCGGGCTCGCGGCTTTTGTTTGTCGGAGGGCGCCGGGCTTGCCGTTCGGGTTTCGCTCGGCAGTTAGGTGCCCGTTCGCCGAGAAAGCGATAAAAAGATCGCCGCTTGCCTGCTCGGACGCCAATGAAGGCGGCCCATGCGCGGATTCCCCCGATCCGCGGGCAGCCCAAGCGTCCGAGTCCGAGCCTTGCTTTCATGCTTTGATGAAAGACGACCATTTGGCGTCCATTCGCGCCGCGTACCGTTTTGGCATCGCTTTCTTTTCAGCCCCGCCTCTATTTTCGCTTGGCTTCATACCCGCCGGGCTTTCCGGCCTTTTCTTTCCTCATCCCCGCGGTTCCGCGTAAAAATCGTTGCGGTCCCCACGTTCAAGTGTAAAACAAAACGGCTCGGGTATGCGTTAAGCCGCACCCGAGCCCCGTTTTTCACCAAGGCCAATGATTGAAAATCCGGTTGAAAAAGTGGTCGCCGTCATGTTTGTGGCGTTTGGAAGGCGCGCCGAAATCGAGGCGGTGGCCTTTATGTTGGTCGCAGGTTTCGGTCGGTTCGGTGCCAGCGAGGTAGTAGGTCGCACGGGCGTTCGGACAGGCGTCGGTCGCCAGCTTCCCGGTGTCGGGATCCACCCAAACCTTGACGACGCCCTTTGGAGGTTTGAAGCTGTTTTTCGGTTTGCCTTTAAGAGCATCCTCCATGTAATGCGCCCAAATTTCTTTTGAATAGCCGGCATCGGGATAGGTCTGAATGGTGCGATGATCGTTGTAACCGACCCAAACCGCCGTTGTCAACTGCGGGGTAAAGCCGATCATCCAGCTGTCCGTGTTTGTCGAGCCCGTTTTGGCCGCGATCTTATGGGTTAACAGATGGCGGACGCTCTCGCCCGTCACTTTCGCGTAGTCGTTGAGTTTCGGATCAAAAATGCCGGTCATCAGCTGGGATAAGACGAATGCGGTCGCTTTGTCCAGCACTTGTTCTTTTTCGGGTTTCCATTCGTAGATGGTGTTTCCTTTCCGATCGACGATTTTCGTGACATAGTGCGGCGTGATCCGCGCGCCGCCGTTGGCGATCGTGCTATACGCCCGTGCCATTTCCATGACGCTCACTTCCTTCGTGCCGAGCGCCAGCGAAGGAATGGGCGAGAGCGGACTTGTGATGCCCATTTTCCGCGCGGTGTCGACCAGTTGATTCATGCCGATTGCCAAATGCGTTTTGACCGCGTAGATGTTGTCGGACAGCGCTAGCGCCTGCATCAGCGTGATCGGGCCGCCGGCGTAATACCCCCCGTAATTTTCGGGGGCATATTTGCTGTGGCCGTGATCGAAAACAAAGGTGGTCGGTTCGCTTGAAAGCGGTGTCGACGGCGTGAAGCCATGGCGCAAGGCGGCGTAATATAAAAAGGGTTTAAAACTGGAACCGGGCTGGCGCTTCGCTTTGATCGCCAAATTGTACGACTGTTTGGCGCCATCGCGGCCGCCGATCAGCGCCTGCACCGCACCGGTTCTCGGATCCATCGTCACCAATGCCGCCTGGATGTCGGAGCCGGGATCGATGACTTTGTTCACCCATTTCTCCGCCTTTTTTTGCAAGCGGGGATCAAGAGTCGTATAAATCTTTAAGCCTCCGGTCGCGATCGTTTGGTCGTCCAAATGAATCTTGTCGTGCAGCTCATCCAGCACCGCCTCTTGAAAATAGGGCGCCTCGTTCGGTCCGGAAGGATGGTCTTTGATAATGTGGACCGGTTGACGATAGGCGCTTTGCGCTTCGCTTGCGCTGATGTAGCCGGCTTTCGCCATCGCGTTTAAAACGATGCGCTGGCGCTGTTTCGCGTTTGCGTAGTAGTCGTCGGGCGTATAGTAGCTCGGCCCTTTCGGAATGCCCGCGAGCAGGCTCGCTTCCGCCAAATTCAAATCGCGGGCGCGCTTGCCGAAGTAATAGTGGCTGGCCGCCTCCGCCCCGTACATGCCGTGGCCGTAATATACGGTGTTCAAATAGCCCTCAAGAATTTCCTTTTTGGAATAATTCGTTTCAAGGCGCAGGGTATAAAAGGCTTCGAGGAATTTCCGCTTCCACGTTTTGTCGTTATACAGATAAAGGCTGCGGGCCAGCTGCATGGTCAGCGTGCTCGCTCCTTCCGCTTTCGACAGGGTGGCGACATCTTTTAAAGCCGAGCCCATGATGCGGCGGACGTCGAAACCGTGATGCTTGAAAAAGCGCTGGTCTTCGACGGCGACCGTGGCGCTGACGAGCGGTTCGGCCAGCTCGTTGAGCGGCACCCAATAGCGGTTTTGGTTTTGATGTTCGGCCTCGGCGAACACTTTGCCGTCGGCGCTGTAAAAAAGCGTGGTTTGCGGCACTTTAATAGAAGGAGGACCGAGAATTTTGGCATAGAGCAGCAGGCTCGCAAACAGGAACGCGCAGAGGGTGACGCTCCCGATGCAGATCTTCATAAACCATTTCAAATACATTTTGGGTTTGCGGGACTTGCCGGCCACAGGGTCCATCTCATTCGCCCCCTCATCTAGCTGTGTGCCGTGATGGCGTCACGGTGTATCTGGTTGTATTGGACGGCGGTCGTTTCCGACGTTAAGGTATCCGGTTTTACAAAATGGCATGGGTATCCGCTTCGGTGCGCGCGTCAGGCTGTTTGGCTTGGCGGGTGCGGAGGCCGGCTTTGGACGGCCGGCGCGGTCCCCGGTTTTGCTGCCCGGATTCGCCGGATTTCTTGGAAAATGTGGACGGCAGCTGCCCACGTGGCGGCCAGCTTGCCGTGATCGGCGCGTGACCTTTATGACTCACGGTTTCGTTTGCAGCCCCATCGGCTACACTTGCAGTATGGAAAAAAGGAGCGGGCGGTAAACGTTCGATGTGCGGGTTGGGCCGTTCGCCGACGGTCCGGCCTTTTTTAAGCCCGTTTTCCAAGGGTGTCGAAAGAAGTCGCAACGTCCGCCCGGTTGTCTGCCGCTGTTCAGGTTTCGATGGGCAGCTTTCGACCCGATTCGGGCCATTGCCGCCCGGCGGCCGTTTCCGTCGAGGATTGGCGGTTTGATCCGTTGCAGTTGTCGGTTGGGCCGCGCCTTTTCTCGACCGGATCGGCGCCATATCGCCCGCCCTGTCGATGGGGCGATTGTTGGGACGGATTTTTCGAACCGTGGCCGGTTTTTCGAGGCGATGGCGGATCGTTAGACAGCAAAAGGGCTGCCGAACGTTGCGGCTTTCGATTCAAAGTTAAAGTTGCAATGGACGGCAGGTCGAAGTCGGCCGTTTGACTGAGGAGGCCTGCGAACGTCCGAGCCGTTTCCGTTCTTGCTTTTTACAGCCATTCAACTATACTTTTTTTGTATCGGATGAAGCGGGTCCGTCCGTTGCCGAATAAGCGGGGCTCGCGGCTGTTCGGTGCAAAAGATATCGAAACGCATAGATGTCGCAGGACAACGCGGCGGCAGATCCTCCGCAAAGACCGCAATAAGAAGAGGATCGATCCGGCGTTCAGGGAAATGGAACGAACGCACCGGCCCGGTTTGGCTTACGGTTGCCATGCGGAGCGGTGATCAAAGGACATGCAGGGAGTGACGAAGCACATGGAGCTTTGGTTTACGGAAAAACAAACGGAACGTTTTGGAATCACGGCGAAGATTAAAAGGACTTTACATACGGAACAAACGCCTTATCAAAAATTGGATATGCTCGAAACGGAAGAATTCGGCAACATGCTGACGCTGGACGGCATGGTCATGACGACGGAGAGAGACGAATTTGTCTACCATGAAATGGTCGCCCACGTGCCGCTGTTCACCCACCCGAACCCTCGGCGCGTGTTGGTCGTCGGCGGCGGCGATGGCGGCGTGTTGCGGGAAGTCGTGAAGCATCCGGAAGTGGAAAAAGTCACGCTCGTGGAAATCGACGGCAAGGTCATCGAAACGTCGAAAAAATATTTGCCGTCGATTGCGTCGGCTTTTGACCATCCGAAGGTGGAAGTGATCGTCGGCGACGGTTTTATGCACATCGCGGAAAGCCGCGACGCCTATGATGTGATCATGGTCGATTCCACCGAACCGGTCGGCCCCGCCGTCAAATTGTTTGAAAAAGGATTTTATGAAGGGATTTCCAAGGCGTTGAAAGAGGACGGGCTGTTCATCGCCCAGACCGATAACCCGTGGTTCAAAGCGGATTTAATCCGTAAAGTATTCAGGGACGTGAAGGAAATTTTCCCGATCACGCGCTTGTATACCGCCAATATCCCGACCTATCCGAGCGGGCTTTGGACGTTTACGCTCGGTTCGAAAAAGTACGATCCGCTGAAGGTCGACGCGGGGCGCTTCCGCGATGTGGGCACGAAATACTACACCAAGGATCTGCATTTCGCGGCGTTTGTGTTGCCGAAATTTGTCGCGGATTTGACGAAATGAAGGAAAACGGCCGCGGTCGAACGGGCAAGGCGGTGGCCGTTTCGCCATGGAAGCGGCGGCCTTGAAAGCTTAACCCTTCAGCCGCCGTGGCCGGGTTTTCGACTGAGTTTATACTCGGGGCAAAAGCCGTTTGGAATGCGGAAGAAATTCTTTACGGAAGTCATGGCGGATGCCGGAGCGCGCGGCGGTTGGGGCATCCGGATAGGAAAGGAGAAGCGCACCGATGAAGTTTGATGAAGCGTATTCGGGAAAAGTCTTTATCATGAGCCGTTCGGATTATGAATCGGCCGATGCGGTGATCTATGGCATGCCGATGGACTTCACCGTCAGCTTCCGGCCGGGATCCCGCTTCGGCCCGGCGCGGATTCGCGAGGCGTCCATCGGCCTTGAAGAATATTCGCCTTACATGGATCGCCATCTGGAGGAAGTCCGTTATTTTGATGCGGGGGATATGTTGCTGCCGTTCGGAAACCCCGCCAAGAGCCTTGACATGATTGAAGCGTATGTCGATCGGCTCTTGGCCGACGGGAAATTTCCGCTCGGGCTCGGCGGCGAACATCTCGTCACGTGGCCGATCCTCAAGGCCATGCATAAAAAATATCCGGATTTGGCGTTGATCCATATCGACGCGCACGCCGATCTGCGCACGGAATACGAGGGCGAAACGCTGTCGCACGCCACCCCCATTCGGAAGGCGTGCGAGCTTCTCGGTCCGGAAAACGTTTATTCTTTCGGCATTCGTTCCGGCATGCGCGAGGAATTCGAATACGCGCGGACGTCCGGCATGACCTTGGAAAAGTTCGAAGTCGCCGAACCGTTGAAGCGCCATTTGCCCACCCTTGCCGGCCGCAACGTGTATGTGACGATCGACATCGATGTGCTGGATCCGGCTTTTGCGCCCGGGACGGGCACGGCCGAGGCCGGCGGTATCACCTCCAAGGAGCTGCTCGAAGCGATCGTTCTCATCGCCCGTTCCGACGTCCGCGTGGTAGGCGCCGATCTCGTCGAAGTGGCTCCCGCCTATGATCCGACCGAGCAGACCGCCATCGCCGCCAGCAAATTCGTCCGTGAAATGTTGCTCGGTTGGGTAGGGAAGCCGGCTTCCGGCGCTTAAACCATGGTTCGATGACCAAGGCATGGGCGTTGGTTTGAGGAGTTTTTGCGATGAACAACGTGAACCGATCCTACACCGACAAGCAAGCAGCGGATTTTCAACAACCGGTCATGATTCATTTAATAAGCAAAGTCATGCGGCCGGATGGGCCGACGGAAGAGATGGAGTTGTATACGGACGGCGTCCTGTACAAAAAGGGCGCGGTCTTTTACCTTCGCTACCGCGAGGAAGTCAAAGACATCGGTCCGGTCGACCATACGATTAAAATCCAAGACGGCGAAGGGATGATTTTGCGGAAAGGGCCGGTGGCCATGCGCCAGCCGTTAAAAGCCGGCGCGTCGACGGAAGGCACCTATGAAACCCCCTTGGGAATGATGCGCACATTGACGGAAACCGACCGTTGCCATGTCCGTTGGCATGAGGAGCAAGGCTGCGGGCACATCGACTTAGGCTATCACTTGTACTTGCAGGGACAGGATGTCGGCTGGTTTCATCTCAATTTTCAGCTGAAAAAAGCGCATTAAAATGCTCCCGTTATGGATGAATCAAAACGATGGATGGCTTGGGCTTTTCAGAAAAAGCCGAGGATACGGCCATGAAGGCAAAAAAAGCCTCTTTTGGCAAAACCCTTTCGGAAGCCCGTCACGGCTTCCGAAAGGGTTTTTTTTGATCGGAATCGACAAAAAACTCTTGGCATAATACAAGATTTCAACAAATTCTGTAATATGCTTATATCGATTGACCATCAGCATCAATTTTCTTACACTAAATTTTACTTTGAATTCACTCGTTCACATGATTTTTTCGGAACGGGCAAACAATAGCGATGAAGGGGGAAATGATGATGAAAGTCGCCATTCTTGCGCTTTTAACCGGATTTGCCGTCGGCTTCCTTTTTGCCTGGCTCAAGCTGCCGATTCCCGCGCCGCCTGCGCTTGCCGGCATCACCGGCATCATCGGCATTTATCTCGGATTTCGCACTTTTGAATGGATCGTCTCCATGATCGCCTCTTCTAAATAACACGGGGAGGTGCCGCCGTGCCTCGAATGGAAACCTCGGATGGCGTGCCATTGTATTATGAAATCTTCGGCGCTGCGGGGGACCCCATCCTTTTCATTCACCCGCCGCTGATGGGACACGTGGTCTTTAAACATCAACGCGTTTTGCAAACCGACTATCGGGTGATCCTCTACGACTTGCGCGGCCACGGGCGCAGCAGGGGACGGGGCGGGAAGGATGCCTTGGCCCGCCATGTCGATGATTTGCGGGAATTGCTCGACCATCTCGGTTTACAGAGCGCCCATATCGTCGGCTATTCCGCGGGCGGCGTCATCGCCCTGGACTTCGCTTTGCGATACCCGGAACGCGTTCGAACGCTCATTTTGTCCGGCGGTTTTCCGAAAGTGTCCACGTGGTTGTTGCGCCGGTTGTTCCATGCCGGCATTTGGCTCATGAAGGCGGGCAAAACCGATTTTTTGGCCAGGCTCCTGGCGTTTACCCATAAGACAAACGAAAAGGATGAACAAGAGCTCCGCGCTTATGGGAAAAAGGCCGATGCCGTGGCGGTTGATCGCTTGTATCAAGACTGCCTCCATTATGATTGCACCGCCGAGTTGCAGCGCTTGGAACACATACCGTGCCTGGTTTTATATGGTACGCGCGACGGCTACATCCACGCTCACCATAAATGGTTTCGTGGCTTGGCGAACGTGCGGATCGTTTTTATCGACAAAGGCACGCATCAATTGCCGACGCGTTTTCACGAACCGTTCAATCATGCCGTCCACCGGTTTCTTTCCGATTTTAAGGCATCCCATCTCCATGAACCTTGAATGAAGTTGGCAAGCAAGGCATGCGCTCCGTTCTGTGATCGTTGCTTTGCTTTTTTACATTTGCGCGCAAAACGTCCTCGCTTCGGCGCGACACGCGCGTTTCTGACAAAACGCCTTTCCTCAATTAGGTCTTAAGAAAGGCGCAGGTTCGGTCAGGCGGAGGCGGCGCCGCCGATGGCGGCAGCCTTGAAACTTCTCCGGTTTGTTTCCCAATACATAGAAGCGGCCGCTTCAAAGAAACGGCGCGAGCGGGGCCGACAGCCACGTCTTGATTTTTTCGAGGAGCGGACGATTTTGGACATCGCGCAGCGTCACTTTATAGGCTTGATGCAAATCTTTTTGCATCATCGCCTCGATTTCTTCGATCGATTTTCGGTCATAGAAAAACCCGTTGATTTCGTCATTCCAATACAGGCTGCGCATATCGAAGTTTACCGTCCCGAGACAGGCGATTTTACGATCGACGATAAACGCCTTGGCATGGTAAAACCCTTGATAAAAGTGGTAAACGCGAGCACCCTTTTTTAAGAGCGGGGTGAGATAGCGATAAGAAACCGGCCGGACGAACGGATGGTCTTTTTTTGCCGGCAAGAGAATGGTCAATTCCACCCCGCGCTCCAACAGCCCCATCAAAGCGGCCTGCAGGCGCCGGCTCGGAACAAAGTAGGGAGAGCCGATGACAAGGCGCTCTTCGGCCTGCCGGAAATGGTGAATGTAAAGGTCTTCCAACCCGCATCCGTCGGTGGCGATGAATTGCAATTCATGCGGACCCGATGCGGCGGTCGGATAGTGCCGCTCACCTTCAACCCGGTTTCCGGTGGCCGTCTCCCAATCCTTCAGAAATTGATCTTGCAAATCTTTAACCCCTTGGCCGACGATCCGGATATGATAATCCCGCCAATCGCCCATTTCAGCCTTTCTTCCCAGATACTCATCGCCCACGTTAAAGCCGCCCAAATAACCGATGGAACCGTCAATCACCGCGATTTTCCGGTGATAGCGGTGATTTAAGGCGTAAAAGAAAAACGGAAAAAACGGCTTCGCGGCGAAGGCGAGTTCGACGCCCGCCTCGCGCAAGGATTTCCTCGCTTTTTTCGTCATCCCTAAGCCGTTGAGCGCGTCGATCAACAGGCGGACCTTCACGCCTTCCCGCGCCTTGGCGATCAAGGCATCAATGATTTCCCCTCCGATCCAGTCGCTGCGAAAGATGAAGAAAGACAGATGAATGTGGTGATTGGCGCTTTTGATGTCGTTTTTTAGGCGGTCAAAAAAACGACGACCGTCGTTGAACCATTCGACATCGTTCAGGCGAGCGGCAGACGAGGACGGGGCTTTGCCTTTGCTGAACTTTTTGTAACCTAAATAAATGTCCAGTAGGACGAAAAAGACGAACAGGCCCAATAATACGACAATCAAGGCGATTGTCCAAAAAACGACCAACGGCGGTCACTCCTTTCATAAAAATGTGGCGTCTCGGTTGCAAATCCGATCTCGATATCGTGCAAGGAATGTCGTAATTCTTAGAATGCCCAAGCGCGGACAAATTAAGGCGTCGACTGCCATGCTGAAAGCGGCGTTCCAGGCGGTCGCCGCTTCAAAAAAAGTGCATCTCTGACTGAGATGGAGCACCAAGCAACATTTTACAATTCGCGCTCCCAAAAATATACAAATTCATCTGGCCGGGCGCTGAAGTTTCCCCATGCCAATCGGACGAGGATGAACACCTCAACATCACGGGTTCGCCGCTCCTTTCTCGCGTAGGTAATGACCGCATGATCGGCCTTTTGGGTATTTAGGAAAAATTTGTTCTGACTGAATGCTCATTCATTATGGTTTTTATGGTATAATGAGTGCAGAATATTTCTCTCATTCTGATATGTAATGGCTTTCAACAGATTGCCCAAAGTGATAAAATTGCTTCTAAGGAGTGAGCCAATTTGAGCCCGTTCATGGTCGTTAACTGGATTCTATTTCTCATCGTCGTCGCTTACGGCATTTATCTTTTCGCCCATGTCCTCAAAACGCGCATCACATTTATTAAACTCGGGAAAAAGGCCGTTTGGGAACAGACGTTGAAAGAGCGTCTGAACGCCGTGCTCATCTACGTCTTCGGCCAGAAAAAGCTTTTGAAGGACAAAAAGAGCGGCGCCATCCACGTCATGATGTTTTACGGGTTTATTCTCGTGCAATTCGGGGCGATCGATCTCATTTGGAAAGGCCTTGCGCCCGGGTCCCATTTGCCGCTCGGATCGCTTTATCCCGCGTTTAAAGTGATGCAGGAATTCGTCACGCTGATGATTCTCGTCGCGGTCGCTTGGGCGTTTTACCGCCGCTACATCGAAAAGCTCGTCCGCCTCAAGCGCGGGTTTAAAGCCGGCCTCGTCCTTCTCTTCATCGCTTCTCTCATGCTGTCCGTCATTTTCGCCGGCGGCATGGACATGATTTGGCACGGTGAGCCTTACGCCTGGTGGACGCCGCTCGCGAGCTTCGTCGCGTTTCTGTTTCACGGGTTGTCGCCGCAAGCCGCCGAGGCCGGTTTTTACGCGTTTTGGTGGGCGCACTTGTTGATTTTGCTGAGCTTTGCGGTCTATGTGCCGCAGTCGAAACACGCCCACTTGATTTTCGGGCCCGTCAACGTATTCCTGGGCAGAACGCATAAGGTCGGCCGTTTGAAATCGATCGATTTTGAGGACGAATCTCAAGAAACGTTCGGCGTCAACGACATTCGCGATTTCCAGCAAAGCCAGCTCATCGACTTGTACGCTTGCGTCGAATGCGGTCGTTGCACGAATTTTTGTCCGGCGACGGGAACGGGCAAAATGCTTTCGCCCATGGATTTGATCGTGAAACTGCGCGATCATCTCACGGAATTTGGCGCCGCCGTCACATCCCGCACGCCGTGGATGCCGGCGTATGCCTTCGCGAATACGAAGGCGAACCAGCTCGCCTATGCCTCAAGGAGCGGCGGTGCGGAAGCCGCGGCGGCGATGGAATCCTTCTCGGGGGGCATCATCGGCAACGTCATTACGGAAGAGGAAATCTGGGCGTGTACGACGTGCCGGAACTGTGAAGACCAATGCCCCGTCATGAATGAACACGTGGACAAAATCATTGATCTTCGGCGCTATCTCGTCTTGACGGAAGGCCGGATGGACCCCGACGCCCAACGCGCCATCACCAACATCGAACGCCAAGGCAATCCTTGGGGGCTCAGCCGCAAGGAGCGCGAGGAATGGCGAAACGGCCGTGACGACATCGTCGTGAAGACGGTCCGCGAAGTCGAAAAAGAAGGCGGCACATTTGAATATCTCTTCTGGGTCGGTTCAATGGGGTCTTATGACAACCGCAGCCAAAAAATCGTCCAATCCTTTGCCAAGGTCATGAACGAAGCCGGCATTTCGTTTGCGATCCTCGGCAACAAAGAAAGGAATTCCGGAGACACGCCGCGCCGGATCGGGAACGAATTTTTATTCCAAGAGTTGGCGCGCCAGAACATCGATACGTTTAAAAAATACGGCGTGAAGAAAATCGTCACGTGCGACCCGCACGCTTATAACACGTTTAAGAACGAATACCCGGAATTCGGCCTAGAAGGGGTGGAAGTCTACCACCATACCGAATTGATTTGGAAGTGGATCCAAGAGGGGCGCATCAAGCCGAAATATCCGGTGAACGAACGCATCACTTACCATGACTCCTGTTATCTCGGGCGCTATAACGACGTCTATGACGCGCCGCGCCGCATTCTTCAAGCGATTCCCGGCGTCGAACTCGTCGAAATGGAACGCAACCGGGAAAACGCGATGTGTTGCGGGGCCGGAGGCGGTCTCATGTGGATGGAAGAACGCACGGGCAACCGCATTAACGTCGCGCGCACCGAGCAAGCCTTGGCCCTCCAGCCAACCATTATCAGCAGCGCTTGCCCGTATTGCCTGACGATGCTGTCGGACGGCACCAAGGCGAAAGAAGTGGAAGACCAAGTGCACACCTTTGACGTCGTCGAGCTCGTCGAGCGTTCGATCATCCCGCCGATCACCGAATCCGCAGCGGTTTGATGGTTCGCCGCATTGGCATTTGATCCGATGCTGAATCGCTGAACGCCTTTCGGGCGAATCCATCGCCTCATCCGACTGAGATAGATAAAAGCGCCATGCCATGCATCATGCCTCACTTGCCGGAATACAGTGGGGACAAGAGGGCTCCGGCCCGTTCTCTTTTTCCGCACTTTGTCGAGCGACCGTTCGCTCAGCCTATCGGCAACATAAAATGTAAACGCTTACCATTAGTGCTGAACCTGACCTTCCCCTGTCCGCTCGGCGATCCGCAAGACCGTTGCGATGAAGCCGGGGGATAGGGCCGCGGCCGCAAGGAATGGCCACGTGAGCGGGAAAGTCGGTCCGGGCACATCCAAACTTTGTAAAAGAGGAGGAAAAACATTGGCGAGAACCGTAATCGTCAGCGGCAAGCGGACGCCTTTTGGAAAGTTCGGCGGCGTCTTGAGCCCGTTGAAAGCCGTCGAGTTGGGAGGGATGGCGATCAAAGCCGCCCTGGAGCAAGCCGGAATCGAAGGAGACCGCGTTGATGAAGTGATCATGGGCATGGTGCTCCAAGGCGGTCAAGGGCAGATTCCTTCGCGCCAGGCGGCGCGCCATGCCGGTTTGCCGTGGAAGATCGCGACCGAAACCGTGAACAAAGTGTGCGCCTCGGGCTTGCGCAGCGTCACGCTTGCCGACCAAATCATTCGCGCCGGCGACGCCGAAACGATTGTCGCCGGCGGCATGGAATCGATGAGCAACGCGCCTTACTTTCTTCCCAAGGCGCGCTGGGGCTACCGGATGGGCGATCAGGCGGTCGTCGATTTGATGGTCCACGATGGGCTCACGTGCGCCTTTAACGGCGTTCACATGGGCATCTACGGCGGCGACACCGCCGAATCGTACGGCATTTCCCGAGAAGAGCAAGATCGCTGGGCGTTCAGAAGCCATCGGCTCGCCGCCCGCGCCATCGATGAAGGCAAATTCGACGAGGAAATCGTTCCCGTCGAACTCCCCGGGCGCCGCGGGGACACCATCGTCGTTCGCGCCGACGAAGCGGTCCGCCGCGACACGTCCCTTGAAAAATTGGCCGCGTTGAAACCCGTGTTCAGCCCGGATGGAACGATTACGGCCGGGAACGCTCCGGGGGTCAACGACGGGGCGGGCGCGCTCGTCTTGATGGAGGAAAAAGCCGCCGAGCGCCAAGGCAAAGACATCCTGGCCGCGATCATCGGCCATGCGCAAATCGCGGTGGAAGCCAAAGACTTTCCGGAAACGCCGGGACGCGTCATTCTCGAGCTGCTCAGGAAAACCGGATACCGATTAGACGATATCGACCTCTTTGAAATCAACGAGGCGTTCAGCGCCGTGCCGCTTACCGCGCAAAGAATCGCCGGGATCGACCCGGAGAAAATCAACGTCAACGGCGGTGCGGTCGCGCTCGGCCATCCGATCGGCGCGAGCGGCGCGCGCATTTTAATGACGCTCGTGTACGAGTTGAAACGCCGCGGCGGCGGGCTCGGCATCGCAGCCATCTGCAGCGGCGGCGGACAGGGCGACGCCGTCCTGGTGGAAGTCCGGTAAATCGCCGTAAGCACCACGAAAAAGCACGGCATGCGCCGTCTCGTTCGGAATGGCCCGGAAAAACAGCGCGGCGAGAAAAAACGCCGCAATGGCCCATTTTTGGGAACAGTGGCGCCGCGTCAACAGCCGGAACGAGCGAAGGAACGGCCGGGAAACCGTTGCGGCGACGCGTGCCATACCGGTTTTTCCGCGGATTGAAAGGATTCGTAAAGGAGGAAAGGGCAGTGAACGAGGTTAAAAACGTGATGGTCATCGGAGCCGGCCAGATGGGGGCCGGCATCGCTCAAGTCTTTGCGGCGGCGGGCTATCAAGTGTTCCTGCAAGACATCAGCGCCGCCCAATTGGAAAAAGGAATGGCCGGCATTGAACAGCGGCTGGCCCGTGAAGTCGATAAAGGGCGCCTGAATGATGAAGAGCGCCGCGCTGCATTGGCGCGCCTGCGGACGACGGAGACTTTAGAAGCGGCGCGCGAGGCCGATCTCGTCGTAGAAGCGGTCGTCGAAAACATGGCCGTGAAAGCCGACATCTTTAAACAATTGGACGCGCTGGCGCCCGCCCACGCGATTCTCGCGTCGAATACCTCCTCGCTTCCGATCACCGAAATTGCCGCCGTCACCCGGCGTCCCGACAAAGTGATCGGCATGCATTTCATGAATCCCGTGCCGGTCATGAAACTGGTCGAAGTGATCCGGGGATTGGCGACGTCCGACGACACCTTCGCCACCGTCAGGCAAACCGCCGAATCGCTTGGAAAAACCGCCGTCGAAGTCAACGATTTCCCGGGATTTGTTTCCAACCGCGTGCTCATGCCGATGATCAATGAAGCGATTTATTGCGTCTACGAGGGCGTGGCGGAACCGGCAGCGATCGACGAAGTGATGAAGCTCGGCATGAATCACCCGATGGGGCCGCTCACGCTCGCCGATTTCATCGGCCTCGACACGTGTTTATCCATCATGGAAGTGCTGCATGAAGGCTTTGGCGACGACAAATATCGGCCGTGCCCGCTTTTGCGAAAGTACGTCAAAGCCGGTTGGCTCGGGCGAAAATCAGGCAGAGGGTTTTACGTGTACGATTGAGTGCGCCGGGCGGCGCCGCGTTGGCCAGCCGCTTGCGGCGGAACGAGGGGCTCTACACCGATGATTTGGAGGAGGGTGCCAACGTTGAATTTCCTTTTTACCGAGGAACAGGAGATGTTGCGTCGGACGGTCCGGACATTCGCCGAAAATGAGATCGCCCCGGAAGTGGCGCGCATGGAAGCCGAAGACCGTTTTCCCGTCGAACTGGTGAAAAAGATGGGCGAGCTTGGCCTCACGGGCATGGTCGTTCCGGAAAAATATGGCGGAACGGGCATGGATTTCATGTCGTACATCATCGCCGTCCACGAGATTTCGAAGGTGAGCGCAACCGCCGGCGTCATATTGTCCGTCCACACGTCGGTCGCCACGAACCCGATCCTTTATTTCGGCACGGAAGCGCAAAAGCGGAAGTACGTTCCGAAACTCGCGCGGGCCGAAAATATCGGGGCGTTCGCCCTGACCGAACCCGAGGCGGGCTCCGATGCCGCCGGCATCCGCACCCGGGCGGTTCGACGGGGCGATCACTATGTGATCAACGGGGCGAAAGTGTTTATCACCAACGGTGCCGCCGCCGACGTTTTCATCGTGTTCGCGAAAACCGATCCCGATGCGGGGCGCCGGGGCATTTCGGCGTTTATCGTGGAAAGGAATACGCCCGGCTTTTCGATCGGCAAACCCGAGCGAAAAATGGGGCTGAACGGTTCGGGCACCGTTCCCTTGCAGTTCGAAGACGCGTTGGTGCCGGTCGAAAACCGGCTCGGCGATGAAGGAGAAGGATTTAAAGTCGCGATGAGCAACTTAAACTACGGACGGATCGGCATTGCCGCCCAAGCATTGGGCATCGCCGAAGCGGCGTTCGAACACGCGCGCCGCTACGCCCAAGAGCGGCGGCAATTCGGAGCGCCGATCGGGCGCCAACAGGCAATTGCCTTTAAGCTCGCTGACCTCGCTACCCGTATCGAAGCGGCGCGGCTGCTCGTTTACCGCGGCGCCCGCATCGTCCAGGAAGGGGAGGCGTGCGCGAAAGAGGCGTCGATGGCTAAGCTGTTCGCTTCACAGACGGCGGTAAGGGCGGCGGTCGAAGCGGTGCAAATCTTCGGCGGTTACGGCTACACAAAGGATTACCCCGTCGAGCGCTTTTTCCGTGATGCGAAGGTCACGGAAATCTATGAAGGCACGAGTGAAATTCAACGCATGGTCATCAGCAAACATCTATTAAGTTAGCGGCAATCATTTTTGCGGGCGCTGGCCTTAGAAATAGGCCGCGGTTTTAAAGCGCAAAATGCGGGCAACGCGACATGGGACAGCCTCTTTCCGCCTTCACATTTGTAAAGGCGGAACAACTTTTCAACCGCCGGTTCATTAAATAAAAGGGAGAGGACACGATGAATTTCCGATTGAGCGAAGAACATGAAATGTTGCGGAAGATGGTTCGGGAATTTGCGGAAAAGGAAGTGGCGCCGACGGCCGCGGAAAGGGATGAAACGGAGCGCTTTGACCGCAGCATTTTTGAAAAAATGGCCGAACTCGGCCTGACCGGCATCCCGTGGCCGGAAGCGTACGGCGGCATCGGGGCCGATTACCTGAGCTACGTCATCGCCGTGGAAGAATTATCGCGGGTCGACGCTTCGGTCGGCGTGACGCTGTCGGCGCACACCTCGCTCGCCGGGTGGCCGGTGTATAAGTTCGGCACCGAGGAACAAAAGCAAAAATATTTGCGGCCGATGGCGGAAGGCAAGAAGCTCGGCGCTTACGGCTTGACCGAGCCCGGCTCGGGTTCGGACGCCGGCGCCATGCGCACGACCGCGAAACGGGAAGGCGACGATTACGTTCTGAACGGCACGAAGATCTTCACGACGAACGGCGGCGAAGCCGACATTTACATCGTTTTCGCCTTGACCGACCCGAGCCAAAAACATAAAGGGACGACCGCCTTCATCGTCGAAAAGGGCACGCCCGGATTCTCGTTCGGCAAAAAGGAGAAAAAGCTCGGCATCCGGTCGTCTCCCACGTTGGAACTCATTTTCGAAGATTGCCGGATCCCGAAAGAGAACCGATTGGGTGCCGAAGGCGAAGGGTTCAAAATCGCGATGATGACCCTCGACGGCGGCCGGAACGGGATCGCCGCCCAAGCGGTCGGCATCGCTCAAGGCGCGCTTGACGCCGCGATCGCTTATGCGAAAGAACGCCATCAATTCGGGCAACCGATCGCGCGGCAACAAGCCATCAGCTTCAAATTGGCGGACATGGCCACGAAAATCGAGGCCGCTCGGCTGTTGACCTACCAAGCGGCGTGGCTGGAAAGCGAAGGCTTGCCCTACGGCAAAGCGTCGGCGATGTCGAAGCTTTACGCCGGAGATATCGCGATGGAAGTCACCATCGATGCCGTGCAAATCTTCGGCGGATACGGCTACACAAAAGATTATCCGGTTGAACGCTTCATGCGCGACGCCAAGATTACGCAGATCTACGAAGGGACGAACGAAATCCAACGCCTCGTCATTTCGCGCTATCTGTTAAACAACCATTAATCGTAGGCGGCCATCTTGCTTGATAGAAAGGGTTTGCGGACGATGGGCCGCCCGCTGAAGGGACCAGCCGAAGCGGACGGCGGGGCTGATCAATACGGCATGCCGTGCGGCGCCCATCCGCATGGCGCCGCCTTAAAGCCGCGCCGGGCCAGGCGGCCGGGACACTGACACCGATCACGAACCGAGGGGAAGACCATGCATCCGCTCGCGGAAGGCATCAAAAACCGGAATTTGCGGGCGCTCGCCCGCGCGATCACTTATGTCGAAAACGATCATCCCGAAAAGCTCGCGCTGATGAGCGACCTTTATCGGTTAAGGAAGGGCGCTTATTATGTCGGCATCACCGGCGCGCCGGGGGCCGGAAAGAGCACGCTCGTCAACCGTTTGATCGGGCATTTGCGCGCGGCGCATCGGAGCGTTGCGGTTCTCGCCGTCGATCCGACCAGCCCGTTCAGCGGCGGGGCGATCTTGGGCGATCGGGTGCGCATGGCGACGCATTTTACGGATCCGGACGTCTATATCCGCAGCATGGGCACGCGGGGCAGCCTCGGCGGTTTGTCTCGTTCGGCGAAGGATGCCGTCAGAATCCTTGACGCCTTTGGATTTGACGTCATTCTGATCGAAACGGTGGGGGTCGGGCAATCCGAGCTCGACATCATGGAAATCGCTGAAACGACCGCGGTCGTCGTCACGCCGGGGACGGGCGATGTCGTCCAAGTGTTCAAAGCCGGCGTCATGGAGATCGCCGACGTGTTTGTGATCAATAAGGCCGATTTGCCGGGCGCGGGGCCCCTTCACGGACAGATTAATGCCATGCTCGACCTCGTTCGCGCTGCCGGTGGATGGCGTCCGCCCGTCGTCCGGGTCAGCGCCACAAAAGGGGAAGGCCTCGCCGAGCTGTGGGAAGCTTGCTGTAACCATCGACAATATTTAAGCGACACGGGCTCCGGGGTTCACCGCCGCCGCATCATTCGGCGGAAAGAGATATTGGAAATCGTGCGCGATGAAGCGCTCCGCCGCTTGGAAGAACGGTTTTTGCGCGAGCTCGACAACATCTTGGAGACGGAAGATTTGGATCCCTATTCCGGCGCGGCGAAGCTCATGGCCCGGTGGTCGGAAGCCGGCGGTCGGTGTTTTCCGGAACAGCCCGATGAGCGGGCCGCGGCGGATCGTGAAGCGCCGGATTCGTGATCGGCGACGGCACGAAAGCGCGCTGCCGGCGGCGAGCTTGGATGAAAACGCTCGGGCTGCCGAAAGGGGGCGGCTTGAGCGCTCTGCCCATTAAGGGGGTGTGACGATGGCGGAAAAAAACGTCCAATCGACGGTCAAAGACGAAGCGTTGATCAAAAAGCGGCGCGACCAGCTTGTGAAGGCCGCGGTTTCGTTGATTAAAATCAAGGGCTTTCACCGCACGACGACCCGTGAGATCGCGCGGGCGGCCGGTTTTAGCATCGGCACGTTGTATGAATATATCCGGACGAAGGAAGACGTTCTCTATTTGGTTTGCGATGACATCTATAACAAAGTGAGCAGCCGTTTAAAAACAGCGATTGCCTTAAAACGCGACGGCGTCTTAAGCCTTAAAGAAGCCATTAAAGGCTGCGTCAACATTATGGATGAAATGCAGGACGAGGTGCTCGTCATGTATCAGGAAGCCAAGTCGCTGGCCAAGGACGCGCTCCCTTACGTTTTGAACAAAGAGATGGAAATGGTGGGCCTCTTTGAAGAAGTGCTGGAACACGGCGTGGCGTCCGGCCATTTTCAGCTGACACCGAAAGAAAAACTGTTTTACGCTCATCACATTCTCGTTCAATGCCAGATGTGGGCGTTCCGCCGCTGGGGACTCGCTCCGCGCTTTACGGTGCGGGAATTTGCCGATCTTTTGGCGGAGACGATTGTAAGCGGTTTAATCAATCGGGAGAAGCCTGGTCCGGTCGATCCGGAGTTACGCGGACGATGAGGCGTTGCGACTCGGCAAACGTCTCCCGGCCCCGGGGCCATGATCAGGCGAGCAAACAGGCGAAGGCGTGTATCGGTTGCGATCATTTTTACGAATGAGGAGGAGATGTGTATGCCGAGGGAGCTCTATCGGCCGAAGCACCACGTGCGTTTTGTCACGGCGTCCAGCCTTTTCGACGGTCATGACGCTTCGATCAACATCATGCGCCGGATACTCCAACAAGGCGGAGCGGAGGTCATTCATCTCGGCCACAACCGCTCCGTCGAGGAAGTCGTGCGAGCCGCCATTCAAGAGGACGTCCAAGGCATCGCTGTATCTTCCTATCAGGGCGGCCACATGGAATATTTTAAATACATGTATGATCTTTTGCGGGAAAAAGGCGCCCCGCACATCCGGATTTACGGCGGGGGCGGCGGCGTCATCATTCCGAGGGAAATCCGCGAACTGCACGAATACGGCATCGCGCGCATTTTTTCCCCGGACGACGGCAGGGAACTCGGGCTGGAAGGCATGATCAGCATCATGCTCAAGGAGTGCGATTTTCCGACCGTCACCGAACTCGGCGACGAAATCGAAAGGGCGGCGGAAGGGGATCATCGCGCCATCGCCCGGTTGATCACCCTGATCGAAAATCGCCCGGCCGTCCCGAAAGAACAGGCGGCCGCATTGGCGGCGTTGAAGGATGCCGCCCGCACCCGCTCCAATTCGGTCGTCGTCGGGATAACGGGCACGGGCGGCGCCGGAAAAAGCTCGCTCACGGATGAGATTGTCCGCCGTTTTCTCAGCCATTATCCCGAAAAATCGATCGCGATCTTGTCCGTCGATCCGACGAAGCAAAAAACCGGCGGCGCGCTTCTCGGCGACCGCATCCGGATGAACGCCATCAACCATCCCCGCGTATACATGCGGTCGCTGGCCACGCGCCGTTCGAAGACGGAGCTTTCCGAGGCGATCCACGACGCAATCGATATCGTCAAAGCCGCGTCTTTTGACCTCATCATCGTCGAGACGAGCGGGATCGGCCAAGGCGACGCGGAAATCGTCGGCCTTTCGGACATCTCCATGTACGTGATGACGAGCGAGTACGGCGCGCCTTCTCAGCTTGAAAAGATCGACATGATCGATTTTGCCGACCTCGTCGTCATCAATAAATTCGATCGAAAGGGATCGGAAGACGCGCTCAGGGACGTTCGCAAGCAATACCAGCGCAGCCGTTTGCTTTTCGACAGGGATCTCGAAGAAATGCCCGTTTACGGCACGATCGCCAGTCAATTTAATGATGCGGGCACGAACAAATTGTTCACCGCTCTGATTGAAAAAATCAACGAAAAAACGGGGGCGGGCTGGCCGGTGCCCGTGATCGGCGACATGACGGTGAAAAAACGAAATGTCATCATCCCGCCCGAACGCGTCAACTATTTAAATGAAATTGTGAAAACCGTCCGCGATTACAAAGCGTTTGTCCAGGCACAAGAGAAAATCGCCCGCCGCGCCTACCAATTGCACGGGGCCATTGAAGCCTTGAAAGAAGAAGGCGGCGATCTTGAGCCGGAGATCCGCAAGCTGGAAGCGATCAAAAACCGCTGGCTCGAGAAGCTCCATCCCGATTCGCGCAAAATTCTCGAAGGCTGGGAGGGCTTAAAGAGAAAATACCGGCAAAAAACGTTGACGGTGACCGTTCGCGGCAAGGAAATCGTCAACGAACTGACGACGAAGAGCCTCTCCGGCCTCGACATTCCGAAGGTGGCGCTGCCGAAATACAAAGATTGGGGCGACATCGTCCGCTGGGCCTACACGGAAAACGTCCCGGGCGCCTTCCCGTTTACCGCCGGCGTCTTTCCGTTCAAACGCAAAGGCGAGGATCCGAAGCGGCAATTCGCCGGCGAAGGCACGCCCGAGCGGACGAACCGCCGTTTCCATTATTTATCGAAGGACGACCCGGCGAAGCGCTTGAGCACCGCTTTCGATTCCGTCACGCTCTACGGCGAAGATCCCGCCCGCCGTCCGGACATTTACGGAAAGATCGGCGAGAGCGGCGTGAGCGTCTGCACGCTCGACGACATGAAGAAGCTGTATAAAGGCTTCGATTTATGCGATCCGTCGACATCGGTCTCGATGACCATCAACGGGCCGGCGCCGATCATCCTCGCCATGTTTATGAACACGGCGATCGACCAACAGCTTGAAAAGTTCGAGGCGGAAAACGGCCGTCCCCCGACCGAAGAAGAGGCGAAAGCGATCAAGGCGAAAACGCTCGCCACCGTGCGCGGCACCGTGCAGGCCGACATATTAAAAGAAGACCAAGGGCAAAACACGTGCATTTTTTCGACGGAGTTCGCCCTCCGGATGATGGGCGACATTCAGGAATATTTCATCGAACATCACGTGAAAAATTATTATTCGGTGTCGATCTCCGGTTACCACATTGCGGAAGCGGGCGCCAATCCGATCACCCAGCTCGCCTTTACGCTCGCCAACGGCTTTACCTATGTCGAATATTATTTGAACCGGGGCATGGCCATCGACGATTTCGCCCCGAACCTTTCCTTCTTTTTCTCGAACGGCCTCGATCCCGAATACACGGTCATCGGGCGGGTGGCGCGGCGGATTTGGGCGGTCGTCATGAAATATAAGTACGGGGCGAACGAACGCAGCCAAAAACTGAAATACCATATTCAAACGTCGGGGCGATCGCTGCACGCGCAAGAAATCGATTTTAACGACATCCGGACGACGCTGCAGGCGTTGATGGCGATTTACGACAACTGCAACTCCTTGCATACGAATTCCTACGACGAAGCGATCACGACGCCTTCCGAAGAATCGGTGCGGCGCGCCATGGCCATCCAAATGATCATCACGAAGGAACTCGGTTGGGCGAAAAACGAAAATCCCCTTCAAGGATCGTTCATCATCGAAGAGCTGACCGATTTGGTGGAGGAGGCCGTCCTCGCCGAATTCGAACGGCTCAACGCGCGGGGCGGGGTGCTCGGCGCCATGGAAATGATGTATCAGCGCGGCAAAATCCAGGACGAATCGCTGCTTTACGAGATGAAGAAACATTCCGGAGAACTGCCGATCATCGGCGTGAACACGTTTCTCAATCCGAACCCGCCCGAAGAGACGGTTAAAGATTTGAAACTCGCCCGCGCAACGGTTGAGGAAAAAGAACAGCAGATTCGGAACCTCAAAGCCTTTCAAGAAAAGCATAAGGATGAGGCCGGTCCCGCTCTTGAACGTTTGAAAAAGGTGGCGCTTTCCGGCGGCAACATCTTTGCTGAGCTCATGGAGACGGTCAAGGTGGCGAGCCTCGGTCAAATCACGAACGCCCTTTACGAAGTCGGCGGGCAGTATCGCCGGAACATGTAACGCTTTAAACATCCGGGGATCGGCATGATCCGTCCTCCGTGTTGCGGAAGGGCGATCAAGTCCGCCGGGGTCCGGACGCCGTCCGGGCCTCGGCGTTTTTTTCGCCCGCCCCGTGGCCTCAGGGAACCTTGGCAATCAAATCTCATCGGACGCTTGCCGCGGCCGCCCGGTTGATTCGGGGCGCAGAAGCGTCAACGGCGCGGTCCCTTAAAAAAAAGTGGCATACAATCTGTTAATTTGTTTATAATGGTTGGTGCGATACGCGATACGCTTACGGTCGGAAGGGGTGGAAATGATGGCACAAGAGAATCTCACAGACGAAAGGCCGGTTATCGACCGCGTCTATGACCTTTTGGCAAGCGATAAACAACCGAGGAATTTTTACGATATCGTTGACCAGCTCATCGATGAGGATCTTTCGGAAGACGATCGGACCGAATTCATGGCCCGTTTATACACGAATATGAACATCGACGGCCGGTTCCTTTGCATCGGCGACAATTTTTGGGGGCTGAAAACGTGGTATCCGGTCGAGCAGCAAGACGAAGAAGTCGCCTCTAAAATCACGTCCAAAAAAACGCCGCAAAGCCGAGGACGATTTCGACGATTACGACGATCTCGATGAGGCTTACGACGACGATGTTTACGGCTTGGACGGCGATGAATTCGCCGACGTGGAGGATGCCCTCGACGACTTCGACGCCGATGCGCCTTTCGTCGATGACGAAGATTTTGAAGACGAGGCGCTGCTTGACGAGGATCTCGATCTCGGCGATGAAGAACGCGAAGAATAATAGCGGTAAGTTGGGTGTTTCGGTTTGACGGCACTCCCGCTTTAGCCGGCGCTTCCAAGGCAGCCGTCGGGCGGGCGCCGAACGCGATGGACCAGTCATGTGCGCTGCGCGGGCGAAAAGGACGGGCCTGAAGATCCGACCTTTCTGGAAAAAACGATAGAGACTGCCGCATTTTATAAAAACGATACCTATTGTCATACGCTGCGTTCTTTGCTAAAATAACTTTTGGGCTATACAGACTGAATGAAACAAAGTGACGTCCCCTGTGCATCGGGGCGCACTTTTTTTGTTTTTCCCCCAAAAAGGTTATGTGAGGCACGACCATTGCGTTTTTACGGCGGCCGGCGCAGCTGTCCGGCCATGAAATAATCATCGATCGAACACACTAATCGCGAAGGGGGAACTTTGAAATGTCAAAGTACATTTTTGTCACGGGTGGTGTGGTTTCCTCTCTCGGCAAGGGGATCACCGCCGCGTCGCTCGGCCGGCTCTTGAAAAATCGCGGATTAAAAGTGACCATCCAAAAATTCGACCCATACATCAATGTGGACCCCGGGACGATGAGCCCATATCAACACGGGGAAGTGTTCGTCACGGATGACGGGGCGGAGACGGACTTGGATCTCGGCCACTATGAGCGTTTCATCGACATCAATCTCAACAAGAACAGCAACGTGACGACGGGGAAAATTTATTCGTCGGTCATCCGCAAAGAGCGCCGCGGCGATTATCTCGGCGGCACCGTGCAGGTCATCCCGCACATCACCAATGAGATCAAAGAGCGCGTCTTCCGCGCCGGCCGCGAAACCGGCGCCGATGTCGTCATCACCGAAATCGGCGGGACGGTCGGCGACATCGAAAGCCTGCCGTTTCTTGAAGCCATCCGTCAGATCAAAAGCGACGTCGGCGTCGAAAACGTTATGTACATTCATGTCACGCTTGTGCCTTACATCAAAGCGGCCGGCGAGTTGAAGACGAAACCGACGCAGCACAGCGTCAAAGAATTGCGCAGCCTCGGGATTCAGCCGAACGTCATCGTCGTGCGCACGGAAGTTCCGATCTCGCAAGAAATGAAAGATAAAATCGCGCTGTTCTGCGACATCGAACCGAAGGCGGTCATTGAAGCCCGCGACGCCGAAACGCTTTATGAAATTCCGCTTGCTTTGCAAGAACAGCATTTGGATCAGATCGTCTGCGATCATCTGAAACTCGAATGCGGCGAGGCGGATATGAGCGAGTGGCGCAAGCTCGTTGAAAAGGTATTGAATCTCAGCCGCCAGGTGAAGATCGGGCTCGTCGGCAAATACGTCGAACTGCAGGACGCTTACATTTCCGTCGTCGAAGCGCTGCGCCACGCGGGTTACGAATTCGACGCGGACGTGAAAATCAAGTGGATCAACGCCGAAGACGTCACGTCCGAGACCGCCGAAGCGCTGTTGCATGATGTCGACGGCATTCTCGTTCCCGGCGGTTTCGGGGATCGAGGCATTGAAGGCAAAATTACCGCGATCCAATACGCCCGTGAACGCCGCGTGCCGTTTCTCGGCATTTGCCTCGGCATGCAGCTCGCATCCATCGAGTTTGCCCGCAATGTTTTAAATTTGAAAGGGGCGCACACGTCGGAAATCGACCCGACGACGCCGCATCCGATCATCGATTTGCTGCCCGAGCAAAAAGAGATCGAGGACATGGGCGGCACGCTCCGCCTCGGCTTGTATCCGTGTAAGGTGATGGAAGGCACGAAGGCGTACGAAGCTTATCAAGAGCCCGTGATTTACGCGCGTCATCGCCATCGCTATGAATTTAACAATTCGTATCGCGACATCATGGAAAAACACGGGTTTGTCTTCTCCGGCCTCAGCCCGGACGGCCGCCTCGTCGAAATCATCGAATTAAAAGACCATCCGTGGTTCGTGGCGTCCCAGTTCCATCCGGAGTTTCAATCTCGGCCGACGCGGCCGGAACCTCTCTTTAAACATTTCGTGGAAGCCGCGCTCAATCATCAATCCAATTAAAAGCGGGTTGGAAACGGTTGGACGAGCCGATATTCGGGGAAAGCGGCAAGGGAGAATGGGGAAACAAGGGCGGGAAAAACTCTTGAAATCGATATGCCCTTCCGTTTCCCCTTTTTTCTACCAAAATTTTTTTTTATAAGTCGTTCAACAATCCTTGTTCGTCGAGGATGTCGAATAAAGAAATATATAAAGCGTGATAAGCGAAGAGGGCTGCCGCGGTCGAAGGCAGTCCGATTCTTTTGCCGTCTTCCAAAGGGATCAGCGGTTCGCCGGCGCACAGTTCGACATGGACGTCGACCGCTTCGGCAAACGGATTGGGTTGACCTTTTTCAAGATTGGACATGCCGATGACGGACGCGCCCGTCTCCCTGATTTTTTCCGCCACGGCGGCCGCCTCTTCATCGGCTCCCGAAAAGGTCGCCAGCAACACGCAATCCATGGCGCCCGTCGGTGCCCATTCGTCGTCGCGAACGAGAGGCTTCGCTTTCGGCAACGCGTTTTGGCTATATAAGGCTTCGAATTCGACGGCCTGCATGTCTCCGAAACCATAAACGAAAAGATTTCCTTCCGAAATCGCCGCTTGGGCGAGCAGACGGCCGCCGTCTTCCACGGCGGCTTCATTTTTTTCGACGAGTTTTCGCAGGACACCGGTCATTTGCGTCGCATAGATCTTCAGCATATATGTCGTCCTCCATCATCCGTTGGGATCGGAACCATTCTCGGGGAAGATGAAGCGAGCCGTCGGCAGACGCCGCTCGCTTTCCTCCGTTTAGTTAATATAACACAACGCGGCGGGAATCGGACCTCCGCCGGCCTTCCGGAGCGCGGGAGAGGCGTTGTTTTTGCGGTAAAGAAGGAAAATGATTGATAAAAAGCGAATAACCCGAATAGTGCATGAACGGGTGGTACCGCGGTTTTTCATCCATCGTCTATGCGGTCAATATCAAACCATAAGTGAGGCGATAAAGATGACAGCGGGAGAGAAAAGAAAAATTTTAATCGTCGACGATCAGTTCGGCATCCGCATTCTGTTGAATGAGATCTTTCAAAAAGAAGGATACATAACTTATGAAGCGGCCAACGGAGAACAAGCTTTGCGGATTGTCAAAAACGAGCATCCTGAACTCGTCATTCTCGATATGAAAATCCCGGGTATGGATGGCTTGGATATCCTTAAACATATTAGAAAGGACTACGACGACATTAAAGTGATCATCATGACCGCTTACGGGGAGCTGGACATGATCCAAGAGGCCATGGAATACGGGGCGATCACGCATTTTGCCAAACCCTTTGACATCGACGAGTTGATCGAAGCCGTACAAAAGCAATTGCCCGTTTAACGCAGCGCCGTTATGCGTTCAGAGCTTGTTTGGCGACTGACCGTTTAAGGCCGCCGCTGTGCTTAAGCGTTCAACATAGGATTGCGTTGGCGGCGACTTCGTCCCACAAGTTCGGCCGCTTTTTCGGACGTTCCGCCAGCGCGCGGCGCATGTGCGCTCCATCATTTCGACCTATATTATTATGTGCTATAATAATCATGTTTTTAGATATGGTTGCCATAATGAGAAAGGCTGTTTTTTCTTTCAAAAACGCATCGCGCGTGTGGATGGATTTTCCGTGCGCATGAACGGCGCTTGGAGCGGAGCGCATGCGGGAAGGGAAAAACGACAGTATTAAAGGAGGTAATTTACGATGGCTTTGGAATCGATGACAAACATGTTGAACAAAGCTCGGGCCAACCAATATGCCGTCGGCCAATTTAACATCAATAACCTGGAATTCACCCAGGCGATCTTACAAGCCGCGCAAGAGGAAGAAGCGCCGGTCATTTTGGGCGTGTCGGAAGGCGCCGCGAAATACATGGGCGGTTTTAAATTGGCGGTCGCGATGGTCAAAGCTTTGATGGAAGAATATCATATCACAGTTCCGGTCGCGATTCACCTCGATCACGGTTCGTCTTTCGAAAAATGCATCCAAGCGATCCGCGCCGGCTTTACGTCGGTCATGATCGACGGATCCCACTATCCGTTGGAAGAAAACATTGCGCTGACGAAGCGGGTCGTCGAGGCGGCGCACGCCGTGGGCGTCTCGGTCGAAGCGGAACTCGGGCGCATCGCCGGCCAAGAAGATGACCTCAATGTCAACGACGCCGAAGCGATGTACGCGGTGCCTTCTGAATGCAAACGGCTCATCGATGAAACCGGCGTGGACTGCTTCGCTCCCGCGCTCGGATCGGTGCACGGGCCGTATAAAGGCGAACCGAAGCTCGGATTCGACCGCATGGAAGAAATCAAAAACTTGACGGGGGTCCCGCTCGTCCTTCACGGCGGAACCGGCATCCCGACCAAAGATATCAAGCGGGCGATCGAGCTCGGCCATGCCAAAATCAACGTCAACACGGAAAACCAAATCGCGATGACGAAAGTGATCCGCCAAGTGCTGGCCGAAAAACCGGACCTTTATGATCCGCGGAAATATCTCGGCCCGGCGCGCGATGCGATCAAAGAAACCGTCAAAGCCAAAATCCGCGAATTCGGTTCTTCCGGTAAAGCCTGATTCGCACGG
Source organism: Caenibacillus caldisaponilyticus (assembly GCF_002003465.1). GTDB lineage: Bacteria > Bacillota > Bacilli > Bacillales > Sporolactobacillaceae > Caenibacillus > Caenibacillus caldisaponilyticus. Next base: position 135,426 of record NZ_BDDQ01000003.1, read on the forward strand.
GTTTATTCGCCGCCGGCGCTTGCGTCCGGCGGCATCTGTTAAAATAAAGGACGGAAAAAGGGGTGAACGGCTGATGAAATTTTTCATTGATACCGCGAATATTGAACAGATCCGCGAAATAAATGAATGGGGGATTCTTTCCGGCGTCACGACGAATCCGACGCTTGTCGCGAAGGAAGGGGTCGATTTCCGCGAGCGCTTGCGGGAGATCACGGCCGTCGTCAAAGGACCGGTCAGCGCCGAAGTCGTCGCCACCCGCGCCGATGAGATGGTGCGAGAAGGACGGGAATTGGCGGCCATTGCCCCGAACATCGCGGTGAAAATTCCGATGACCGAAGAGGGCCTTAAGGCGGTTTCACAGCTCAGCAACGAAGGCATATCCGTTAACGTCACCCTTATTTTTTCCGCCAATCAGGCATTGCTCGCTGCCCGCGCCGGTGCGGCCTTCGTTTCTCCGTTCATCGGGAGGCTGGACGACATCGGACATAGCGGCATTGAGCTCGTTTCGGATATCGTCGAACTCTTTGAGCTGCACGGAATCGATACCGAAGTCATCGCCGCATCCGTCCGTCATCCGTTGCACGTCACCGAGGCGGCGAAAGCCGGTGCCCACATCGCGACCTTGCCATATAATGTTTTTAAAAAGATGATTGCCCATCCGATGACGGATAATGGCCTCGCCGCATTCCTGAAGGATTGGGAAAATTATCAGAAAGGTCAAATTTAACGCGCATATCGCTTGAGTATCCGCCCGTTGCGGCGGCACGGCGAACGAGGAAAGGGAGACCAACATGGAAAAAATCGTGATCGAAGGTGGAAACCGTCTGAACGGAACCATCCAAGTCGGCGGGGCAAAAAACAGTGCGGTCGCATTGATCCCCGCTGCCATATTGGCCGATTCCCCGGTCACCATCGAGCAGTTGCCGGACATTTCTGATGTCAGAAATCTCTGTGAACTATTGAAAGAAATCGGCGGCAAGGTCACCTTTGAAAACAACACCATGGTTATCGATCCCAGGGAAATGATTCCGATGCCGCTTCCCAACGGACGCGTAAAAAAATTGCGCGCATCCTATTACTTGATGGGCGCGATGCTCGGGCGATTTAAGAAAGCCGTTGTCGGCCTTCCCGGCGGTTGCAATCTCGGGCCGCGTCCGATCGATCAGCATATCAAAGGTTTTGAAGCCCTCGGGGCAAAAGTGACGAACGAGCAAGGCGCGATTTATTTACAAGCCGACGAACTGCGGGGCGCCCGCATTTATCTGGACGTCGTCAGCGTCGGCGCGACGATTAACATCATGCTCGCCGCCGTGCTGGCGAAAGGGCGCACCATCATAGAGAACGCCGCCAAAGAGCCGGAAATCATCGACGTGGCGACGCTCCTTTCGGGCATGGGCGCAAAAATCAAAGGCGCCGGCACGGACGTCATCCGCATCGACGGCGTGGAGTCTTTGCACGGCTGCCGCCATTGCATCATTCCCGACCGGATCGAAGCCGGTACATACATGATTTTGGCCGCGGCTTGCGGCGAGCGCGTTCTCATTGACAACGTCATCCCTCCGCACGTCGAATCGCTCACCGCCAAACTGAGGGAAATGGGCGTTAAGGTGCACACCTATGACGATCAGATCGAAATCGTGCGCGACGGGACGCCGTTAAAAAAAGCCGACATCAAAACGCTCGTCTATCCCGGATTTCCGACCGATCTGCAGCCGCCGTTGACGGTGCTCCTCACGCAAGCCCACGGCGCGAGCCTCGTCACGGAAACGATCTTTGACCATCGCTTCAAATACGTCGACGAACTGCGCCGAATGGGCGCTGAGATCAAAGTGGAGGGACGTTCGGCCATCGTCGAAGGGCCGACCCGGCTGCAAGCCGCCAAGGTCAACGCGACGGATCTCCGGGCGGGCGCGGCTCTGGTGGTGGCCGGCGCCGTGGCGAACGGCATTACGGAAATCACCGGCGTTGAACACATCGACCGCGGTTATAGCGGATTGGTGGATAAGTTGCGCGGCATCGGCATGAAAATTTGGCGGGAAAAAACGGAAACCGAAGAGGAAACGACCGCCGTCGGCCGTTGAATGGCCGGCGCTGCCCGTTCGATCCGGTTTGGCGCTGCGCCCGCGATTTCAACCTGAAAAAAAGAGCGCCCGCCGGCCGTTTGGCCGTGGGTGATCGGTGGCCGATTGCATGTTTTTATGACGGGGTCCCCTTCATCTAACCTGAATACGGGCGATGCCGTCCTCGGCATGAACCGGCTTTTTCCGGTCGATGAAGCACAACCCCGCTCCTTGAGTCCCCGTGCTTTATCGTTTGGCGACATAAAGCAAGGGGGAATGGCAAAATGGAAAGAAGCCTTTCGATGGAATTGGTAAGGGTCACCGAAGCCGCGGCGCTCGCCTCCGCGCGCTGGATGGGACGCGGCAAAAAAAATGAAGCCGATGACGCCGCGACGACAGCGATGCGCACGGTTTTCGACACCGTTCCGATGCGAGGAACGGTCGTCATCGGCGAAGGGGAAATGGATGAAGCCCCGATGCTTTACATCGGAGAAAAGCTCGGCACCGGTTACGGCCCGCGGGTGGACGTCGCCGTCGATCCGCTGGAGGGCACGAACATCGTCGCCAACGGCACGTGGAACGCGCTGTCCGTCATCGCCGTCGCCGACGCCGGGAACTTGCTTCACGCCCCGGACATGTACATGCAAAAAATTGCCGTTGGTCCCGAAGCCGTCGGGCAAATCGATATCGACGCCCCGGTGATCGACAACCTGAAAGCGGTCGCTCGGGCAAAGAATAAAGACATTGAAGATTTGGTCGTCGTCATATTGGATCGCAAGCGCCATGAGAAAATGATCCACGACATCCGCGAAGCCGGAGCCCGCATTAAGCTGATTCCCGACGGGGATGTGGCCGCGGCCATCCACACCGCCTTCGACAACACCGGCGTCGATATTTTGCTGGGCATCGGCGGTGCGCCGGAGGGGGTTATCTCCGCCGTCGCGTTGAAATGTTTGGGCGGGGAAATCCAAGGCCGGCTCCTCCCGCAAAACCAAGCCGAAAAAGAACGCTGTGAGAAAATGGGCATTCACGACATTAACCAAGTGTTGCGCATGGACGACCTCGTCAAGGGCGATGACGCCATTTTTGCGGCCACCGGCGTGACCGACGGCGAGCTTTTGCAAGGGGTGCGCTTTGACGGCGCGACCGGGACGACGCATTCGGTCGTCATGCGCGCCAAATCGGGAACGGTGCGGTTTATCCAAGGTCGCCACAGCTTGAAGAAAAAACCGAATCTCGTGATAAAATAAAGTCGGACGGGCAGCATCGGAACGTGAACCGGTGCTGCCTTGATCTCATCATCCCCAGATGGTCCGCGACACCCAGACGGTCGGCAGATTTACGGGAACCCATATCCGTTGATGGCCATTCCATCACCGCTTTGCCCCACCCGAACCTCGGGATGCTTCCAAACTCGTTTTCCACCACAAAAGGACGATCGTTGTGTTTTTTAAGCGTTTTTGGCGGCTTTGAACGATTGGTGTCCCTTGCGGATAAGATTTTGCCGAAACGAGGGCGCCGTCTTGCAAACGCTATTCTATCATCGTATAATATAGCGGAACTCTTCCGACCGTCCGATTGCCTTTTAAAAATCACCACTTAAAAGGCGGTATAAAAAATAGACTAGCGGTAAGAATAAGAAGTATGGATATCGATTCGCTTCATATTCTGACTCCCGAACATGCTTCGTCTCATAAACCCGACTGCCTTCAAGCCCTTATACTTTTCATTTCAGTTTTTCCTCATAAAATTTCATAAAGCGTGGTGTCACAATGGAAGTTACCCTGTCAGAATTGGAAAATATGAAACTCAAAGATTTGTATCAACTTGCCCGCGAATATAAAATTTCTTATTATGCCAAATTGAACAAACGCGAGTTGATTTTTGCGATTTTAAAAGCACAGGCCGAAAAAGACGGCTTGTCTTTCATGGAAGGCATTTTGGAAATCATTCCGACTGAAGGTTTCGGGTTTTTGCGGCCGATCAATTATTCGCCGAGTTCAGAAGATATTTATATATCCGCTTCGCAAATCCGCCGTTTTGATTTGCGCAACGGGGATAAGGTTTCCGGCAAGGTTCGCCCGCCGAAGGAAAACGAGCGCTATTATGGCTTGCTGCATGTTGAGGCGGTCAACGGCGAAGATCCCGACACGGCGAGAGAACGCGTCCATTTTCCGGCGCTGACGCCTCTTTACCCGAACCGAAAAATGAAGCTTGAGACCGATCCGTCTAATCTGTCGACCCGGATCATCGACATGATCGCCCCGGTCGGTTTCGGCCAGCGCGGCTTGATCGTCGCGCCGCCTAAAGCGGGGAAAACGATGCTGCTTAAGGAAATTGCCAACAGCATCACGACCAATCACCCGGATGTCGAACTCATCGTTCTGCTCGTCGACGAACGGCCGGAAGAGGTGACCGATATTGAGCGCTCCGTTCAAGGAGACGTCGTCAGCTCGACCTTCGATGAAGTGCCGGAAAATCACATCAAGGTGTCCGAACTCGTCTTGGAACGGGCGATGCGGCTCGTTGAGCATAAGCGCGACGTCGTCATCCTCATGGACAGCCTCACTCGTTTGGCCCGTGCCTACAACTTGGTCATCCCTCCGAGCGGCCGCACGCTTTCCGGCGGCATTGATCCCGCGGCATTCCATCGTCCCAAGCGGTTCTTCGGCGCAGCTCGCAATATTGAGGAAGGCGGCAGCCTGACGATTCTCGCCACCGCCTTAATCGACACCGGTTCGCGGATGGATGATGTCATCTATGAAGAATTTAAAGGGACGGGCAACATGGAGCTTCATCTCGATCGCCGTCTCGCCGAGCGCCGCATCTTCCCGGCGATTGATATCCGCCGTTCCGGCACGCGCAAAGAAGAATTGCTGATTGAGAAGGATCATTTGGAAAAATTGTGGGCGATGCGGAAGACGATGGAAGAAACGCCGGAGTTTGTCGAACATTTCTATCGCCGGCTGAAACAGACGAAATCGAACGAAGAATTTTTCCAGCTGTTTGAGAAAGAAAAAAACGGTTTAATATAAAAAAGGCCTGATGGGTTCCCGCGGGGGCGGCCGGGCGAATTTCCGCCGTTTCGGTATGCCTTGAAATGCTTGATCGGTCCTGTTATAATGGACTTTGTGCAACGATCTCTGGTTTGAAAGAATAACCAGGGCAAAAAGGAGTGAATGTGGAATGAAAGCCGGGATTCATCCTGAATACCATAAAGTGAAAATTACGTGTGCGTGCGGCAACGAATTCGAAAGCGGTTCGACGAAACCGGGACCGATTCGCGTCGAAATCTGCTCGAAATGCCATCCTTTCTATACCGGTCGTCAACGCTTTGCCGAACGCGGAGGCCGCGTCGAACATTTCAAAAAGAAATACAACATCAATTAATCCGGGGCAGGCAAGGCAGCTTGCCTGTTTTTTTTGATTCCCGAGATTTTTCGGTGCGGGGCCTCGAATCCTCGGCGCATCGGCGGCTGTTTTTGCCGCCGGCGGCGGAGGGGGCGAGCGCCGCGTTTTTCTTTTCCCGCGCCGCGTAATATAAAAGAAGAAGGAGAATGAGCATGCAATCTGGCCGCAACATTGGATCGCTCGAATGCATTTGCGGGGGCATGTTTTCCGGCAAGTCTGAGGAATTGATCCGCCGCGTCCGCCGAGCCACCTATGCGAAACAAAAAGTGCAAGTCTTCAAACCGGCGATGGACAACCGGTACAGCGAAGACGCCGTCGTTTCCCACGACGGCAAATCGATCGTCGCCTGCCCCGTCGAGCGGGCCGAAGACATTGAAAACGCCGTCGAGCCCGATACCGACGTCGTCGCGATCGATGAAGTGCAGTTTTTTGATGAGGCGATCGTTGAAGTCGTCAGAAAGCTCGCCGATGACGGCATGCGGGTCATCTGCGCCGGATTGGATATGGATTTTCGCGGGGAGCCGTTTCATCCGGTGCCCGAGATCATGGCGGTGAGCGATGAGGTGACGAAACTCAACGCCATCTGCGTCGTCTGCGGCGGCACCGCGAGCCGTACGCAGCGGCTGATCGACGGCAAGCCGGCAAGTTACGACGACCCCGTCATTTTAGTCGGTGCGGCGGAAACCTATGAAGCGCGCTGCCGGCGCTGCCACGTCGTTCCGGGGAAAGAAAAACGCGGGGCGAACGGCCGCGAAGCGACGACCGAAGTGTAACGGCAAGCGCCGATAAAATAGGAGATTTCCCCGTTGCGGTCACGCCGTTTCCGCTCGGCGTGGCATCCTCCCACACCGGGCCCGAAATCTTCCAGGCGTGGCGGCTGGCGGTCACGTAAGCGCGCCCGTCGGCGGCCTCCGTGCGTGCCGGCGGCCATATTTTAGAGCGATGGGCTGTGCCGGACATCGGGTTCCGCGCATCCCGATGTACCGCCATTCCGTTGAACGCCGGGTTTTGGGCAATCCGGCTCCGGTTTCGGGCATACCATGCACCGGAAAGCGGTGTTGAGGGATTCCCTTATGCCGGTTCTCTTTGCCGCGGCGGGTTGCGGCACATCCGCTCCTCCCCGAGCCGGGCACCGAAGCCTTCTTATGGGAATAAAACGTTCAGGGACAAGGCGGTCGGCCTCGGACCATGCTTCCAACAGCAAAGCCGGCGTTTGAGTGGGTTCTCTCGGCGGCCGAAAACCTCGACGAACAAGCCTCGCAATGATGGTCACGATCCAGAAACGATGCGCGATACCGTCCGGGCGACGGGGCATTTCCGGCGGGCATGATCCCCACGATCGGCGACAAAGCCCGGTGCATGTCTCCCCATACCGGCGAAGCAGGCGGCTTTCAAAAAGCAGTCCGCCAGTCCGCCGCTTGAAACACCGCTTGTAAAGCCAAATGCCGCCCTCGATATCCGGTTGATCCCCGCCCCTCGCCAAACAGACGTACGGGCTTTTGACCCGTGCGTTTTCTATGCGCACGCGAAGGCGCGGTGGCCAGGATGTTTGGGGCATCAAGGATTTCCGCGTGTTTCTATGGATGCCGGCGGGACGCACGGATGCGGGTCTGTTCGCCCTGTGGCCAAAGCCGAGCGGTTATCCGGCTGCGCCCGTTGTTGGAGGATGTTTGACGTCATCCGGCGCGACCAAGAGGAGCGGCGTCATGGTCATGAGAAGTCCTTTGTCATGGAAGGCTTGCCGTCCCTTACTCATCCGCTAAAGCGGGGTTTTTCGTGCGCGTGGCCGTTTTGACGGCCTTCGGGCCCTGTACTATAATGATTGTGGCATCTAGGCGAAGGTTCCGCCTTGAGGGAAGGTGAAAACCGGTGTTTGAACGCTTGCAGGCGTTGGAAGATCGCTATGAGAAATTAAATCAGCTGTTATCCGATCCGGAAGTGATCAACAACCCTAATAAATTGCGCGAGTATTCGAAGGAGTCGGCCGATCTCGAGGAGACGGTGACGACTTATCGTGAATATAAATCCGTCGTCTCGGCGTGGCGGGAAGCGAAGAGCATGTTGGAAGAAGAAAAAGATCCGGAAATGAAAGAGATGATCCGGGCGGAGATTGCCGATCTGGAGGCGCGCAAGGCGTCGCTGGAAGAGCAGCTCAAGATCTTGCTCATCCCGAAAGATCCGAACGACGAGAAAAACGTCGTCGTCGAAATCCGCGCCGCGGCGGGCGGAGACGAAGCGGCGCTTTTCGCCGGCGACCTTTATAAAATGTACACCCGTTACGCGGAGTCCCAAGGCTGGCGGGTGGAAGTCATCGAAGCGAGTCCGAACGAAATCGGCGGGTTTAAAGAGATCATTTTTATGATCAACGGCAAAGGCGCCTATTCCAAGCTGAAATTCGAAAACGGCGCCCACCGCGTGCAGCGCGTTCCCGAAACCGAGTCGGGCGGGCGCATTCATACGTCGACGGCGACCGTCGCCGTGTTGCCCGAAGCCGAGGAAATCGAAGTGGAAATCAACGAAAAGGATATCCGCGTGGATACGTTCGCGTCGAGCGGCCCCGGCGGCCAAAGCGTCAACACGACGATGTCCGCGGTTCGGCTCACGCACATTCCGACCGGCATCGTCGTCAGCTGTCAGGATGAAAAATCGCAAATTAAAAACAAAGAAAAAGCGATGAAGGTGTTGCGTGCGCGCATTTATGACAAATACCGCAAAGAAGCGGAAGCCGAATACGCCGCGACGCGCAAATCAGCGATCGGCACCGGCGACCGCTCGGAGCGGATTCGCACCTACAACTTTCCGCAAAGCCGGGTGACCGACCACCGCATCGGTTTGACGCTGCAAAAGCTCGATCAGGTTTTGAACGGCAAGCTCGATGAAATCATCGATGCCTTGATCGTGAACGAACAGGCGAAATTGATCGAACAATCGGAGGGACGCTGATGCCGGCCATTTATGAAGCCCTGAAGCGGGCTTCTTCTTTTTTAAAAGAACGCGGCCGTGAAGCCCGCGCGGCGGAGATCCTGCTTTTGCACCGCCTCGGGAAGACGCGGAGCGAGCTGCTGGCGGATTGGCGAAAACCGCTTGCGCCGGAAGATTGGGAGTGGTTTTGCGATCGAGTGACCCGTCATGCCGACGGGGTGCCCGTCCAATACTTGACGGAGACGGAATGGTTTTTTGGCCGCGCGTTTCGCGTCACTCCGGACGTGTTGATCCCGCGTCCGGAAACCGAGGAGCTCGTCGCCGAAACCTTAAAGCGCTTGAAAGCTTTGAGAGACGGGCCGGTGCGCGTGCTGGATGTCGGAACGGGGAGCGGCGTGATTGCCGTCACCTTGGCGCTTGAGCATGCGGACTGCGAGGTCACCGCCGTCGACCTATCGCGGGAGGCGCTTGCGGTCGCCCGCGATAACGCCGAACGCCTCGGCGCCCGCGTTCGCTTCGTCCACGGGGATTTGTTGTCGCCGTTTTTGGCCGCGGGCGAGACGTTCGATTGTATCGTCTCGAACCCGCCCTATATCCCGAGCCAAGAGATCGGGCGGCTGGATCCTCTGGTAAAGGATCACGAGCCGCGCCTGGCATTGGACGGCGGCAGCGACGGCCTGGAGGTCTATCGCAGGCTGTGCCGCGATTTGCCACAGGTGCTTCGCCGCCCGGGGTTGGTGGCGTTTGAAATCGGGGAAGGGCAAGGCCGCGCCGTCGCCGAAATACTCGCCGCCGCCTTTTCCTCCCACGCGGATATAGAAATATTGAAGGACATCAACGGGCATGAACGCATAGTGCTGGCCCGTATCGATACAAACGGGCTTTACGGGGTGAACGCCGGCGCCTGAACGGTGCGAAGCGGACGGCCGGCCGATCGCTCATGGTCGGCGCCCGAGGTTTTAGAATAAGAGAGTTTGGAAGCCGGTCATTTGCGATTTGTGAGCCGTGTTTTTGTTGTCGGCATGAAAAAGAATGCCCGCCTTTTACCCGGCGAAAAAAATCCCGCTGTCTGCGTTTAAGCGGCTAAGCTTCTGCCCATAATGGCGGATAGAAGAGCGGGAGCGATCGAACGTCGCTCTCTTTAAAAAGAAGCGGGGGAGAAGCATGGCGGGGAAAAAGGTGTTCATCGGACTTTTATCGTTGTTTCTTTTTCTTGTTTTCACCCATGCGGGCAATCTATCAAAAGCCGACAACGGAAATGAGAGAATCCCGGATGATGCCATTCGCCTGAGGATTTTGGCCAACAGCAATTCGGCCGCCGACCAAGCAACCAAACGGGCGATCCGCGATGCGGTCAAACGCGACGTTGACCGGTGGGTGCGGGAATTGACGTCGGCGGAAGCGGCGAAACGGGTCATCCGTTCCCATCTCGACGACGTTCGCCGGACGGTGCGGGAAACGTTGAGCGAAAAAGGCGTGCATGAATCGTTTACCGTCACTTTCGGAAAAGCCGTATTCCCGACGAAAATGTACGGCGGTTACGTGTATCCGGCGGGCCGCTATGACGCGCTCGTCATCACATTGGGCGCCGGAAAGGGAGCCAACTGGTGGTGCGTGTTGTTTCCGCCCCTTTGTTTTCTTGATTTTTCCAACGGGGATGCCGTCAAACCGGACGTGGAAAAAGCGGAGGCTAGCGGCCATGGCGGGCAACGGCCGGACGCGCAACACGACGTGAAAGTGGAGTTTTTCTTGGCAAACATCATCCATTCGGTCATCGGTTTTTTTAAAGGGCTTTTCTCTTAGTGTTTCAGATAACCGCTCGAAAAAAAGAAAACGGCAGGAGCGCACGGTTATCTGAACGCATTTAAAATGTTTTAAAATACATAAAGATAAAGCTTGTTTGGCTATTATGCACAGGCGGATGGAGGTTATCCACAAAAAGTGGATAACCTTTCAGCCGTTCAGAAGTGCACGGAATGGGGGAAGCGTTCATGACGATCGTCTGGAAAGTCGATCCCGATGCGGCAAATTTGACGGACGACCCGGGGATCCGGGAAGCGGGGCTGCGGATCAAAAGAGGAGAAACCGTCGCCTTTCCGACCGAAACCGTTTACGGTCTCGGCGCCAATGCCCTTTCTAATGAAGCGGTGCAAAAAATATTTGAAGCGAAGGGGCGGCCGGGGGATAATCCGTTGATCGTCCATATTTCCGATCGGGTGCAATTGAAAGATTTGGTGCTGTCTGTCCCTCGGGAAGCCGAGGTGCTGATGGACGCTTTTTGGCCGGGGCCGTTGACGATCGTTTTTCCGGCGTCGGGCCGGGTGGCGGATAAGGTGACCGCCGGCTTGCCAACCGTCGCGGTGCGGATGCCCGACCATCCCGTCGCCCGCGCGCTCATCGAAGCGGCGGGCGTTCCGATTGCGGCGCCGTCGGCAAACCGTTCGGGAAGGCCGAGCCCGACGACGGCCGCTCACGTCTTGGAAGATTTAACCGGCCGGATTGCGGGGATTCTCGACGGCGGGGCGACCGGCGTCGGCGTGGAATCCACCGTCGTCGATGCGACGGTTCGCCCGTTGACCATTTTAAGGCCGGGGGGCGTCACTCGGGAACAATTGGTTGCGTGCGTCGGCGAAGTCGAAAGCGACGCGGCGTTGACGACGCCGGACGCCAAACCGAAAGCGCCGGGCATGAAATACCGCCATTATGCCCCGAAAGCGCCGGTTTATTTGGTGACCGGGGACTGCGAGCGCGTGCGGCGTTTCGTCCGTCAAGCCAAAGCCGAGGGCAAGGCGGTTGGGGTGCTGACGACCGCGGAACATCGCGACGCTTATCCGGATGCGGATTTTGTCGCCGTTGCCGGCCGCCGCACGGATTTGGCGACCGTGGCGCACGGTCTTTATGACGCCTTGCGCGCGTTTGACAGCCGGGCGCTGGACGTCATCTTCAGCGAAACGTTTGAGCGCGCCGGCATCGGTGAAGCGATCATGAACCGGTTGAACAAAGCCGCCGCCCACCGCGTGTTATGAGCCGTCTTAAGTGCTCTTCTTAAGGCGCCGGATTCCCTTTTAAAGGCATCCGGCCGCTCCCACGGACCGATGGAACGAGAAGCGCCTCTGCCCGATCGAAAAACATGCGCTGCAAGCCGGCGCGAGAACGTCGCCCCTTTATTTGGCGGATCGGTGCTTTCCGCCAAGCCGGGCGCCGTGGCCCGATTCTAAACCGCCTCGGACATGCATACGTTATTTTAGCGGCATGTAAGGAGGCGGGCACGTTGATTTCAGCCACGTTTATCGGACCTGTATTCGCTTTGCTGATGATGGCTGTCGCCGTCGGCATGGATGCTTTTTCAGTCAGCATGGGCATGGGCATGATCGGGCTCAGGCTCAGGCAAATCATCCACATCGGATTCTTGATCGGAACCTTTCATGTGATCATGCCTTTGACCGGCATGATCATTGGCCATATCCTCTCCGAACATTTCGGGTGGGTCGCCCAGAGGGCGGGAGGCATTTTGCTTCTCATCCTCGGGGCGCAAATGGTGCTTTCTTCGCTTCGCGATCAAGAAAAACATGTGCTTCAGCCCGCCGGAATCGGGATGTTGGTGTTCGCCGTCAGCGTCAGTTTGGACAGTTTTTCCGTCGGATTAAGCCTTGGCATATTCGGCGCCCGCGTTCTCATCACGGTCGTCTTTTTCGGCTTGGTGACGACGGTCATGACGTGGTGCGGCCTGCTCGTCGGCCGCAAGTTTCAGCACGTGTTCGGTTCTTACAGCGAAGCGCTCGGCGGTTGCATTCTTTTCGCTTTCGGCATCAAGCTTTTTCTATATAAATAAGAAATGATGTCCGGTCCAAGGGCATGTCATGCCGCCGTCCGAGAGGCGGTGCGTTTCTCCAAACATTCGGGATGGGCTTCCGGGCTTCGTCTTTAAAGGAAGGGTCCGCTGACCGCTGTTGGGATGATCATTTTCCATGCGCCTGTCGAAGGCGTTTTTTAGTACACACCCGGTTAAAATAAGGAGGTCGACAAAGCCCAAGTTGGAGGGTATGGAAAATAACCCCATCCTATCGTCCGAATTTTTTTTGCTAAACCGTGCCATTCACGCGGAGATTGATGTATGATAATGAGCGAAAACGATGTGCCGGTCCCGCGCCTGCACGACGAGGCGGTGCCTCGGCGCCCCGGGGACCGGACGTAAGGACAGACGGAGCATTTTTAAACATCCACCGGCAAAATGAAGCGGGGAGTGATGGAGTGAAAAATATTTTATTCGTATGTACGGGCAATACCTGCCGCAGCCCGATGGCCGCTGCGCTTCTGCGGCAAAAGGCGGCAGATCGTTACGCCGTTCAATCGGCCGGGATCTTTGCGCTGGACGGCCAGAACGCTCATCCCAATGTCGAAAAGGTGCTGGCGAAACGCGGCATCCCATTCGATCATCGTTCACAATCTTTGACGAAAGAGCTCGTCGATTGGGCCGATCTCATCATAACGATGACGATGGGACACAAAACCATGATTTTGGAGCGTTATCCTGAAGCGACGGACAAAACCTTCACTTTAAAAGAGTTTGCCGCCGATCCGAAGGAACGTCAGGAATGGCAAAAAGCGGTCGCCGATTGGATGGCGAAGCGCACGGAATACAACCGCCTCAAGCGCGATGAACAACCGGACTCCGAGGCGTTAAAAGAACTTGAAGAAGCCGTTCGTCAGGCCGAAACACGCGTGCAAGCCTTGCAAGATCGGATGCAGGATTGGGATGTCCCTGATCCTTTCGGGGCGCCCGAGGAAATATACGACAAGGTCTGTCGGGAATTGGAAACCTTGATTGAACGATTTTTGGAGAAGGATGTCTGACTTTTCCCGGGAAATGATGAAAATTGTAATCTAAGAAATGAAAGGAAAAAGGAACGCAATGGAATTGGATGAGCTTCAGAGAATACGCGAACAAACACTCACCGTTTTACATGCATTAAATCGGGAAATGCCGCTTTCGGAAGAGCATGTTTTGGTGGTCGGGGCGAGCACGAGCGAAGTCCTTGGTCAGCACATCGGTTCCGCCGGCTCGATGGACGTCGCCAAGGCGATTTACGCCGCTTTAGAAACCTTTCGCGCCGAAACCGGCGTGCAGCTCGCTTTCCAATGTTGTGAGCATTTGAATCGCGCGCTCGTCGTCGAGAGAAAAACCGCGAAGGAAAGAGGTCTGGAAATCGTCACCGTCATTCCGGTCCGCTCCGCAGGAGGCGCGATGGCCACGTATGCTTACAATAAATTAGACGATCCGGTGGTCGTCGAAGCGATTAAAGCGGATTGCGGCATCGACATCGGCGACACGTTTATCGGCATGCATTTGAAACCCGTCGTCGTTCCCGTCCGTTGCGAAGTGACGGAAATCGGTCACGCGCACGTGTCGATCGCGCGGACGCGGCCGAAACTGATCGGCGGGGAGCGCGCGGTTTATCCCGAACGGGAAAAGGTCAATCATTTTTAATCGGCAGCGGTTGAGGGACGACGGATCCATCACCATATAAAATCGGGGAAAAAGACATGGAGAGGACGTGACGATATGGAAGCCCTCAAAGAACGTGATCGGGAAGTTTTTGACGCCATTCAGAAGGAGCTGGACCGCCAGCGGCATAAAATCGAATTGATCGCTTCCGAAAATTTTGTCAGCGAGGCGGTCTTGCAAGCGGCCGGCTCGGTGCTCACCAACAAGTACGCCGAAGGGTATCCCGGACGGCGCTACTATGGCGGCTGTGAATACGTCGACATCGTCGAAAATCTCGCCCGGGAACGCGCGAAAAAATTGTTCGGGGCGGAACACGTCAATGTTCAGCCGCACTCCGGCGCCCAAGCCAACATGGCGGTCTATTACACCGTCCTCGAGCCCGGCGATACGGTGCTCGGCATGAATTTGTCCCATGGCGGCCATTTGACGCACGGCAGTCCGGTCAATTTCAGCGGTACATTGTATCGCTTTGTGGATTACGGCGTCGATCCCGTCACCCACCGTATTGATTACGATGATGTTTTGGAAAAGGCAAAGGCGCACCGTCCTAAATTGATCGTCGCGGGCGCCAGCGCGTATCCGAGGGAAATCGATTTTAAAAAATTCCGCGAAATCGCCGATGAAGTGGGCGCCTATTTAATGGTCGACATGGCCCATATCGCCGGACTTGTGGCGGCAAGGCTTCATCCGAACCCCGTTCCCTACGCGGATTTCGTCACGACGACGACGCATAAAACGCTCCGCGGTCCGCGCGGCGGCATGATCCTCTGCAAAGAAAAGTACGCGAAAAAACTCGACAAGGCGGTGTTTCCGGGCATCCAGGGCGGTCCGCTCATGCACATCATCGCGGCGAAAGCCGTCGCTCTGGGCGAAGCGCTCGAACCGTCTTTTACCGAATACGCACAACAAATCGTCAACAATGCCAAGCGCTTTGCGGACGAGCTCAAGGCGGGCGGTCTCACGCTCGTCTCAGGCGGCACCGACAACCATCTCGTTTTGATCGACGTCCGCAATCTGGGGCTGACCGGCAAAGCCGCGGAAAAAGCGCTTGATGAAGTCGGCATCACGACCAATAAGAACACGATTCCATTCGATCCGGAAAGTCCTTTTGTCACGAGCGGCATCCGCACCGGCACGGCGGCGGTGACGACGCGCGGCTTTAAGGAAGAAGAAATGACGGAAGTCGCCCGGATGATCATCGACGTGCTGAAAAACGCCGACGATCCCGCCAAGTTGGCCGAAGTCAAAGAACGGGTCATCGCGCTGACCAACCGTTTCCCGCTTTATCCGAAATTATGATGCGCGTTCAGTCTAAGCCGGAAAACAACGGCTGTAGGATCGCCCATGCGGCGATCTTTTTTTATAGCGACACCTGTGCCTGAAAAGTGGGCGTTTCCGGCTGTCTTTGGATGATGAAAGGCTTCGGTTTAACGGTAATTAGCAATATATGGTGATTACACGCTTCGTTTGCAGTTGCCGCGGTTTTTCTGTAAAATTTGTCGGGAGGCTGGTTTGACGGAAACGCAGAAGATGTGAGGAATAGAGGAGGCCATTATGGGACAAGTTAAAGTGCTCGATCATCCATTAATACAACATAAACTGACGTACATACGCGACCATCGGACGGGGACGAAGGAATTCCGCGAGTTGGTGGACGAAGTCGCGACGCTGATGGCTTTCGAGATCACCCGCGATTTGCCGCTTGAAGAAATCACGGTGCAAACGCCGGTGGCTGAAGCGAAAACCTATCATCTCTCCGGGAAAAAGCTCGGCGTCATCCCGATTTTGCGCGCCGGCCTCGGCATGGTGGACGGCATTTTAAAGTTGATCCCGACGGCCAAGGTGGGACACATCGGTTTGTATCGGGATCCGAAAACGCTCAAACCGGTTGAATATTACTCTAAGATGCCGTCGGACATCCACGAGCGCGAGCTCATCGTCGTCGATCCCATGCTTGCGACCGGAGGATCGGCGTCCGCGGCACTCACCTTGTTGAAAGAAAAAGGCGCCGTCAACATCAAGCTCATGTGCCTGATCGCCGCTCCGGAAGGCGTCCAACGCATTCAAACGGATCATCCCGATGTTGACATTTTCCTAGCGGCTCTGGATGAAAAGCTGAACGAAAAAGGGTATATCGTACCGGGGCTCGGCGACGCCGGCGACCGGCTGTTCGGAACGAAGTAACACCCGATCGGTTCGACTTCCCGTTTTCGCGGCGGGGACTTAGTCGGGTATGGCGAGCGGCAACCTGGCGCTTCGCGGGCGGCGGAATCGGCGCCGGCCGCCTTCTTGGCGCCGCTCGGCAGGATAGGCGGACCGCGCGCGCCGGAAGGTTTGGACAGCCGGTGTGCCTCATGTCCGATTTCGTCATTCTGGGCTCGCCGGCCAAACGGGTTTTGTCCGTTGAATCCCTATACTTGAACCCATGAAACCGAACGATATAAGAAGAGCAAAGCAAAAAGTACCGGGCTGTTCAAAAAAAACGTCATAAATTCACCGATTTTGTTCATGAATCTCCTAAAAAAATTGTTTAAAATTATAATGATGAGATCCTAACGATTAAAAATCAAAAAATTACACACTATTTCGCGTTGACAAGCCCCTACCCGCTTGGTAAGATGGCAAGGGATAAAGTAAATTAAAGGGCTTTCATTGCGAATAATTCCAGCATTTTGGCATCCCCGACTTGATGTCTTAACCGCCTTTAACCCCGCACTGAGGCCGTCCGATGCGGAAGTTCTTTTTTCCCCAAGAGGCAATTCGCCGCTTCCACGCAGGTATATGCCCGGAATTTTGGGTGATAAATGTTAATGACGTCCTGCAGTACGTGCGGTATGGTAAAAGGGCGCACGTTCTCGGCTGGACGGACGCGCCGAGGTGGGAAGGGCCGAAGGAGCGAACGTACGCATTTGCCGTCTGTTTTAAACAACGGGCGGTGAAGGAAGGGTGTTTATGTGAAGAAGAACACAAACAGCCCTTGGCAGGCGGTCGGACTCGTCGGTACGCTTGGGGTCGAAATCACTTTGGTTCTGATTGCCGGCATCTGGGCCGGAAAAGCGTTTGATCGCGCGTACGGCACGGATCCGCTTGGGCTGGTCATCGGCATTTTTGGCGGTTTAATCGTCGGGATCACCAGCGCGCTCTTCACATTACGAACTTTTATGAAGGACTGAGACGAATGGATGAATGGGCTTGGTACCGCCGCTTTATTCTCATCCTTTCATGCGCCTTTTACGGCGCATCTCTTCTACTCTGGCTGTTCACTCCTCTCAAGTCCTTCGCCGCTGGATTTATTCTCGGAGGCCTGATCAGTCTTTATAACATTCTTTACTTGGCGAGACGCGTAAGGATCATCCATGAGCAAGCGGCCTGGGCCGTGCCCCGCCGCGCGGGTTCGGGGTTTGTCAATCGCGTCTTGATGGTGGCCTTCGGCGTCATCCTCGCGTATCGGTTTCCCGAACAAATCGATTACCGGGGCTTGGCGCCCGGGCTGGCGCTTGGCTATATTCTCATGGTGATCGCCGCGTGCCGCTATAACAAAAAGGAGAGGTTACCGCGCGAAGGGAGGGAGATCCTTGGAAATCACTCCGAAAATTAAGTTTCTCGGCTTAACCTTCGACGTCACCGTCATGATCGGGACGCTCGTGACCGCTATTCTCGTTCTCATCCTCGTGCTCGCCGCCACGCGCGGCCGGTCGATGCGGCCCAGGGGCATGCAAAACGTGATGGAAATGGTGCTTGAATTCATCCAAGGCATCACGCAAATGATGCTCCCGCCGAAAAAGGCCGCCAAGTACCTCAGCTTCGCGGTCACCGTTTTTCTGTTCGTGTTCATTGCGAACGAGTTGGGCGTCATCGTGATGGTGACTTCGGAAGTCCACAAACCGATCGCTTGGCTCGGTTTGACGAAACAAGCATTGGAATCGGCGAAAGGCGAAGTTTCCTGGTTCAAATCGCCGACATCCGACATCAACGTCACCGTCGCGATGGCGTTTGCGATCGCCCTTTACGCGCACTTCGCCGGGCTGTTTAAAAGCCCGAGGCGGTATTTCGGCCATTATTTCAAACCGTACGCCCTGATGTTCCCGCTCCATATCATCGACGAGCTCGCCAAACCGACGACGCACGCGGCGCGGCTCTGGGCGAACATCTTTGCGGGCGAAGTGCTCATTCTCATTTTGCGCAACGGGCTGCCTTATTTGACCGGCATCCCTCTCATGGCCTGGATCGGTTTCTCCTTGTTTGTCGGAGCGATCCAAGCCTACATCTTTACGGTATTGGCCATGGTTTATATTTCACAAAAAATTGCGGATGAAGATCATTAATGAATTCTAGATCTCATTAACCAAGGGAGGATTTTGCAAATGGACTTGAGTGTTATTGCTGGCGGAATCATGATTGCTTTTGGCGCTTTGGCTGCGGGTATCGGTAACGGTGTGCTGTTCAGCCGTTATCTTGAAGGTATCGCTCGTCAACCGGAAGCTCGCGGAACGCTCTTCGGTCAAGCGATGGTCACGCTCGGTCTTGTCGAAGCGTTGCCGATCATCTCCATAGCCTTCGGTCTTCTGGTGCTCTTCGGCGTTATTTAATAAAGGTTGACCCAATTTGACCAAGCGGCGGGAAAAGCTCTTTTCTCCCGCCTTCTGTAACTGTATAAATTTCGGGTTCTTCTCTGAAGGGAGTGACTGAAGAGTGCTGGAATTCCATTTGGGCACGATTCTCTTCCAATTGGTCGTCTTCATTCTTTTGATGGTCATTGTTGCCAAGTTTGGGGTCGGCCCGGTGCTTGAAACGATGAAAAAGCGCCAGGACTATATCGACCAACAGCTGGACGATGCGGAAAAAAACCGGCAAGAAGCGGCCGCGCTTCTTGAAAAGCAGCGCGAAGAACTGAAGAAAACGCGTGAAGAAGCCCACCAAATCCTGGAGGCTGAGAAAAAGCGCGCCGAAGCCCAAGCGCAAGAAATCATCGCGCAGGCGAAAGAGCGCGCCGACCGCATGATCCAAGAAGCGAAGGAAGAAATCGCGACGGAAAGAGACAAAGCGATCGCTTCCCTCCGCGACGAGGTCGCGCATCTGTCCATGCTCCTGGCCTCCAAAGTCCTTGAGCGTGAAGTCAACGAAAAAGACCACGAAAAAGAAATCGACGCGTTTCTTAAACAGGTGGGCGAACGGCTATGAGCGAAACGGTAGCAAAGCGCTATGCCGCCGCTCTTTTTGAAGTGGCGAAAGAGCGCGACATCATTGATGCCGTCGAAAGCCAAATGCAACTTGTCGCCGATACCGTCGGCGGCCACGACGAATTGAAAAGGATGCTCCGCCATCCGCAAATCGACCGCAACGACAAAAAAGCGGTTCTGGAAAAAATCTTTAAAGACGAAGTCAATCCGGAAGTTTTGAACCTGCTCAAAATCCTCGTCGATCGCGGGCGGGTCAACCTCCTTGACGATATTAAAGAACAGTATACGGTTATCGCCAACGACTACAAGGGCATCGTCGAAGTGACCGTGACGACGGCGAGCCCTTTAAATGAAGCCGAGGAGAAAAAGTTGGCCGAGGCCTTCGAGCGCCATTTCAACAAAAAATTGCGCATACACGCCAAAACGGATCCGAAGATCATCGGCGGCGTGCTGGTCAAAGTCGGCAATCGCCTCTACGACGGCACGTTGGTCGGCAAACTCAACCGCTTTGCGAAAGAGCTGAAAGCACAGAGATAGGGGTGAAATAGCACGTGAGCATTAAAGCTGAAGAAATTAGCTCTCTGATAAAACAGCAGATCGAGAACTATGACGCCGTCGTCCAAGTGACGGATGTCGGCACGGTCATTGAGGTCGGCGACGGCATTGCGCGCGCTCACGGTCTCGACAACGTCATGTCCGGCGAGCTCGTCGAATTCGAAAACGGGGTCATGGGTCTCGCGCAAAACCTTGAAGAAAACAACGTCGGTATCGTTATCCTTGGTCCGTATACCGACATTCACGAAGGCGATCAAGTCAAGCGCACCGGACGGATCATGGAAGTTCCGGTCGGCGAAGCCTTGCTCGGCCGCGTCGTGAACCCCCTCGGTCAACCGATCGACGGCAAAGGCCCGATCCATACAACCAAAACGCGCCCGATCGAAAGCCCCGCTCCCGGCGTCATGGATCGGAAGTCGGTTCATGAACCGCTCCAAACCGGCATTAAAGCGATCGATGCGATGATTCCGATCGGCCGCGGCCAACGGGAATTGATCATCGGAGACCGGCAAACCGGCAAGACGTCGATCGCCATCGACACGATTATCAACCAAAAAGATGAAGGCGTAATCAGCATTTACGTCGCGATCGGCCAGAAGGAATCGACGGTCGCGAGCGTCGTCGAAACCCTGCGCGAACACGGAGTGTTGGAAAACACGATCGTCGTGTCGGCGAGCGCTTCCGAACCGGCTCCGCTCCTGTACCTCGCGCCGTATGCCGGTTGCGCGATGGGCGAAGAATTCATGTACAACGGCAAGCACGTGCTGATCATTTACGACGACCTGTCGAAACAAGCGACCGCTTACCGCGAATTGTCCCTGCTGCTCCGCCGTCCGCCGGGCCGCGAAGCGTATCCGGGCGACGTCTTCTATCTGCACTCGCGCTTGCTGGAACGCGCCGCGAAACTGAGCGACGAAAAAGGCGGGGGATCGATGACGGCGCTTCCGATCATCGAAACCCAAGCGGGCGACATTTCCGCCTACATTCCGACGAACGTCATTTCCATCACCGACGGGCAAATCTTCCTTGAAACCAACTTGTTCCACTCCGGCGTGCGCCCCGCGGTGAACGCGGGTCTGTCCGTTTCCCGCGTCGGCGGTGCCGCTCAGATCAAAGCGATGAAGAAAGTCGGCGGGACGATGAAACTCGACCTCGCTTCTTATCGCGAACTTGAGGCGTTCGCCCAATTCGGATCGGATCTTGATGCCGCGACGCAAGCGAAATTGAACCGCGGTCAACGCACGGTTGAAATTTTGAAACAAGAGCTGCACAATCCGTATCCGGTTGAAAAGCAAGTCGTGATCATCTATGCGTTGAACAACGGTTATCTCGATGATATTCCGCTCGAAGACGTCCGCCGTTTTGAAAAAGAATTCTTGGCCTACATGGATCAAAACCATGCGGATCTTCTCAAGCACATCAAGGAAACAAAACAGCTGCCGGAAGATGAAGCGTTGAATCAGGCGATCCAAGGCTTCAAGAAAACGTTTGTCACATCGAACAACTGACGGCAATCTGTGAAGGATGATTTTGGGAAAATGGAGGCGCGCCGGCGGAAGATCCGGCGCCTTCCGTGAAAAGGTGGTGAACCGAAGTGGCCTCATTGCGTGATATCCGGGGGCGAATCAATGCGACGAAAAAGACGCGCAAGATCACGAAGGCGATGGAAATGGTTTCGGCCGCCAAGCTCAACCGCTCCCAAGAACAAGCGCAGTCTTACCAAGCCTATACCGATAAGCTGCGGAGCGTCGTCGCCCACATCGCCAAATCGAATCGCGCGAGCCTCCGCCATCCGATGTTGGTCACGCGTCCGGTTAAGAAAACCGGTTATTTTGTCATCACGACCGACCGGGGATTGGCCGGGGCGTATGACACCAACGTTTTAAAAGCGGTCCAACAAATGATCGACGAGCGCCATCGCTCGAAAGATGAATACAAGATCATCGTCATCGGGCGAAAAGGCCTGTCTTATTTCAATAAACGCAGCATGCCCGTCGTTTCGCAAGTGACGGGGCTTTCCGATCAGCCGACATTTGACGACGTCAAAAAGCTGACGCGTCTGGCCGTCGGCCTTTACGAACGGGAAGAAATCGATGAACTTTATCTTGTTTACAACCATTTCGTCAACCCGATCGTCCAACAAGTGAAGTCGGTCAAACTCCTGCCGCTTGCCGACATCGGCGAGCAAGAAGACAGCGGACCGGCCACTTATTACGAATATGAACCGTCGCCGGAAGAGGTGCTCGAGACGTTGCTGCCGCTTTACGCGGAAGGCTTAATATACGGCGCATTGATTGATGCGAAAACGGCCGAGCACGCCGCGCGCATGACGGCGATGAAGAACGCCACCGATAACGCGACCGAGCTTATCGATAAGCTGACCCTTTCCTACAACCGCGCGCGGCAAGCGGCGATCACCCAAGAAATTACCGAAATTGTCGCCGGCGCCAACGCTATACAGTAATACAGCACCCGTTAGGAGGGAAAAGGATGAACAAGGGTTACGTGACGCAAGTAATGGGCCCGGTCGTCGACGTCAAGTTCGAGCACGGCCAGCTGCCCAAACTGAACAATGCGCTTAAAATAGAATATAAAGCCAAATCCGAAAGCGAAACGGACATCGACCTGACGCTTGAAGTCGCGTTACACCTCGGCAACGACACCGTCCGCACGATTGCGATGGCGTCGACCGACGGCGTCGTCCGCGGCATGGAAGTGGTCGACACCGGTGCGCCGATTTCCGTCCCGGTCGGCGAAGCGACGCTCGGCCGCGTCTTCAACGTGCTCGGCGAACCGATCGACCAAAAGGAAGACATCCCGGCAGACGTTCCTCGCGTCTCCATTCACCGCGAACCGCCGAAATTTGAAGAGCTCGCCACGAAAACCGAAGTCCTTGAAACCGGGATCAAAGTCATCGACCTGCTCGCGCCGTACGTCAAAGGCGGTAAAGTCGGTCTCTTCGGCGGCGCTGGCGTCGGAAAAACCGTTTTGATCCAAGAGCTCATCCACAACATCGCCCAAGAACACGGCGGCATCTCCGTCTTCGCCGGCGTCGGCGAACGCACGCGCGAAGGGAACGACCTGTATTTTGAAATGAAAGGCTCGGGCGTTATCAACAAAACCGCCATGGTCTTCGGACAAATGAACGAGCCGCCGGGCGCGCGCATGCGCGTGGGACTCACGGGGCTCACGATGGCGGAATACTTCCGTGACCAAGAAGGGCAAGACGTCCTGCTCTTTATCGACAACATCTTCCGCTTCACCCAAGCGGGTTCCGAAGTGTCGGCGCTTCTCGGCCGCATGCCGTCTGCCGTCGGTTATCAGCCGACGCTCGCGACCGAAATGGGCCGGCTGCAAGAGCGGATCACGTCGACGAAAAAAGGTTCCATCACCTCCATCCAAGCGGTTTACGTCCCGGCGGACGACTACACCGATCCGGCTCCGGCGACGACGTTTGCCCACTTGGATGCGACGACGAACCTTGAGCGGAGCTTGGCGGAAATGGGCATTTATCCGGCCGTTGACCCGCTGGCTTCGACATCGCGCGCGCTGGCGCCGGAAATCGTCGGCGAAGAACATTACAACGTCGCGCGCCGCGTTCAAGAAACGTTGCAGCGCTATCGTGAACTGCAAGACATCATCGCTATTCTCGGCATGGATGAATTGTCGGACGAAGACAAGCTCATCGTCCACCGCGCGCGCCGCATCCAATTCTTCCTTTCGCAAAACTTCCATGTCGCCGAACAGTTCACCGGCCAACCGGGTTCCTACGTGCCGGTTAAAGAAACGGTGCGCGGCTTTAAGGAAATCCTTGAAGGCAAATACGACCACATTCCGGAAGATGCGTTCCGCCTCGTCGGCCGCATCGAAGAGGTCGTTGAAAGAGCCAAAAGAATGGGCGTCAACGTCTGAGGGTTCTCCCCTCAGCGTGGACTCCCGCGGCCGCCCAAGGAGGGTTGCTTAAATGAGCACGATTTTAACAACGATTGTGACGCCAAACGGCAAGGTGTTCGAGGGCCATGTGCAAATGGTCAGCGTACGGGCGAAGAGCGGCGACATGGGCGTGCTGCCGAACCACATGCCGCTCGTTGCGCCGCTTGAAATCAGCGCGGTCAAACTGAAAACGGAAGAAAAAGACGAATACGTGGCTGTCAGCGGCGGCTTCATCGAAGTCCGGCGCGACAGCATCACCATCTTGACGGAATCCGCGGAACGGCAAGAAGACATCGACGTCGCCCGCGCCGAACGGGCGAAGGAAGAAGCCGAGGCGCGCCTTGCTGAGCTTGGCGAAGGGTCGCCGGAGTACGAGGCGGCCAAGAACGATCTGAAACGCGCGGAAAACCGCCTGCGCGTGGCTTCCTTAAAGTAAGCGTGATGAAACGCACGGGATGAATCCCGTGCGTTTCATTTAGGCCGTAGGCTCCAACGAACCCCCACCGATTCGTTGCATTTAAGCGAAGATAACGCTCATTTCACCACGTCATGTGGCCCATCATATCGTTTCACATGAATAGAGACGATTGCGGGCCTGCCATCAACCATTCATCCGTTCGGCAGGCATGCATTCGTGCGGTGAGCGATCGCAGCGACGATCGTCCGCCTTAAAAGGCGTACAACTTATTAATGGCGCCCGACAACTCTTACCCTCATTGGGCACGTCAGGATGCGGTCAAAAACGGCCGCTCCCTCTGTTTACGGAGAACGATGGCCAACGGCCCTGTCCGGCCGCGCGATCCATCGGGATCGCCCCGGCGCAGGGCCTCGATGCCATTGAAGAAAGGAGCGAAGCGTTTTGTATAATTTCGGCGCGGATGCAGCCGTTTATATTTTCGTCCACATCGTCATGTTGGTCGTGACGTGGTGGGCGCTGCAAGCCTTTCAATGGGAGCGGGTGCTTAAGCATCCGAAAAGCCCGCAAGCGAAGGTTTTGATCATCTTGTTCACGATTGCGATCAGCTATTTGGTCAGCCAATTTTTCCTGAACTATTTAGATCATTCGCTGATTTTACCCAATCTTTTTGAATGACGCCGATTTTTGTCGGTTTTTGCCCCATATTTACGCAAAGTTCCACGTATGTGACTCCTCTCTCAGGTAAAACTGTAATTAAGGAGAGGAGTCCAATGAAAAAAACCGCAATATATACCGTGCTATTTTTCATCCTGTTATTTTTTTGCGGGATCGCCCATTCGCAGGCCGATGCGCCTTCCCCGTTGGAAAAACTGCCTGAACTCGTCCGCGTTTTGTCCGATCAAGGCGCCGCGACGCAATCGTGGCAGCTGTACGGGCGGACGATTTGGCATGACGACACATCTTCGGAATTTTATCTCCGGGCCCATCAGCTCCAAAAAACGTTCCGTTCTTTTCAATGGCAAGGCATTCGTTCGGACGGCGGCGAACTGCGGCTTTCGGGATCGAAAAAGCTCGCGGCCATCCGGGCTTCCGAAACCATCATTTTGTTTTCATACCCCAAAAAAAACGGTTATGAAACGTATTTAATTTATTTGGTTAAAGGTCGCTCGTGGGATACCAATAAATGGAATACTCAGTCTTCATCAATTCGTCACACCATCCGTGCATTGTTCCAACAAAAAGGAAATTTCTTCGCTTGTGTATCGGGAAATTTCGATGGTAAAATGAATAATGTTTCAAAAAAGATGAACGCCATCCTCTCCGTTTTTCATGCCCGAATCGTGGAAAAAGTCGAGGAGAAAACGTTTAAATCCGTTTCGGCATATACTGATCATTGGCAAGACTTTATCACAAGCAATGGACGGAAAATCAATGTGCAGATCGGGCTTCGAACCGTGGGTCAAAGCACAACCGTAACGGTTGGCACACCCATTATTACGACGGAATATTAATGACAACGTAACGCCGGAGCATAGGCTTCCGGCCAGCCCGTACAGAAACAGATATATCGTATGATGAAATTGGACCGGAGGGGAAAGTGTTGGAAAAGATCATTATACGAGGCGGTAAACGGTTGAGCGGAACCGTTAAAGTTGACGGGGCGAAAAATGCCGTTTTGCCCGTTATTGCTGCGTCGATATTGGCAAGCAAAGGGATAAGCCGAATATATAATGTTCCCGCATTGGCGGATGTTTATACGATCAATGAAGTGCTCCGACATCTGAATGCCAAGGTGGAATTTGACGGCAGCGCCATAACGGTCGATGCTCAAGCCGATTTGAACGCTGAGGCGCCGTTTGAATATGTGCGGAAAATGCGGGCGTCTTTTTTGGTGATGGGGCCGTTGCTTTCCCGAATCGGTCGCGCCCGCATCGCGTTGCCGGGGGGGTGTGCGATCGGATCCCGCCCCATTGATCAACATCTCAAAGGTTTTGAAGCGATGGGCGCCAAAGTCACCATCGGCAACGGGTACATCGAAGCGACGACAAACGGCCGTTTAAAAGGCGCGAACATTTACCTCGACTTTCCGAGCGTCGGGGCGACGGAGAACATCATGATGGCGGCTGTCTTGGCGGACGGTGAAACGCTGATCGAAAACTGTGCCCGCGAGCCCGAAATCGTCTGCTTGGCCACCTATCTTAACGCCATGGGGGCCAAAATCAAAGGGGCCGGCACGAGTTCGATCCGGATCACCGGCGTCAAGGAATTGACAGGGGCATCCCACGACATCATTCCCGATCGGATTGAAGCGGGAACCTATATGATCGCGGCGGCGATCACCGGGGGAGACGTGTTCGTCGAGAATGCCGTTTCCGACCATTTGCGCCCGTTGATCGCCAAATTTGAGGAAATGGGCATCATTGTGGAACAACAGCTCAACGGCATTCGCGTCATCGGGCCCGATATCATCCGGCCCGCCGACATTAAAACGATGCCGCACCCCGGTTTTCCGACCGATTTGCAGTCGCAAATGATGGCCTTGCTGTTAAAGGCCAAAGGGACGGCGGTGATCACCGAAACCGTTTTTGAAAACCGGTTCATGCATGTCGAGGAATTCCGCCGCATGAATGCGGATATTAAGATCGAGGCCGTTCGGCGATCATTAACGGTCCCTGTAAGCTCCAGGGCGCCGAAGTGGCGGCCACCGACCTGCGCGCCGGCGCCGCGTTGGTCCTTGCCGGGCTCGCCGCGAACGGGACAACCCGCGTCACCGACCTGCACCACATCGATCGGGGCTACGTCGACCTCGCCGGCAAATTGAAAGCGCTCGGCGCCGACATCGAACGGGTCGACGTCGAGGAAGAGGAAGAAGCCACAGCCTCCAAACAATCGACGTCCAAGCTGAACATGAAACCAAAATTTGCATAAGCGGTATATGGTCTTCTTACATCCGTGTTGTGTGCAGAGCACATGACGGCATCGTTCTTGCGTAAGACAAGGCAAGCGCCTTGCTCCAACGCCATTTCACTTGTTTGGCCCTTTGCGCGTGCCGGCAATGAGACATTCGCCTCATTGTCGGCACGCGCGTTATTCTCTACGCTTTCGCTCCCCATTTTCCCCCAGCGGTTTTATGTACCCCATTGTATGCCCGATCATCGCGAAATAGAACCGTTGAATCCGTGCGAATGGGCTACGGATTTGGATGCCTTGTTCTTCGCCGCCAACGCGCTTTATTATGAATCGCGCGCTTGATTTTTCACTCTTTGTCGTGCACAGGGTGGCGGCCGATGCGGATAGGCGGCTTTGCGCATGCTGATCCCGGTTCATCCGTGTCGGGCGCCTGGGTTGCTCTATCATTCAAAAGCGCGGGAAACGACAGACCGCGCAGGCGCCGTTTCTCGGAAACAGCGGAGGGTGCGGTTCTAAAAGCCGATCCGTTCTCATAATCTATTAAAAAAATGGATTTGGAGGATCGCACAATGAAACGCACCCCCCTCATTATCATCGGCATTTTCATTACAATGATTTTCGCCATTCCGGCGCTCATCGTCCTCCCTTTTACCGATCCAAAAGAAAGCGAGGGCGTGGCCGTGCAGGCCCGTGCCCCGGCGGCGAAAGCGACCGATCCGGCGGTTGCGGTGACCGTGTCGCGCCACGAGACGAACAAAGTTCAGACCTTATCGTTGCGCGATTATTTGATAGGGGTTGTCGCCAGCGAGATGCCCGCCGAGTTTCAAAGCGAAGCGCTGAAAGCCCAGGCTCTCGCCGCGCGCACTTACATCGTTAAAATCCTTCTGGATAAAGGCGAACGCGACAATAACGACCCGATCGTTTCGGACACACCGACGAATCAAGTCTTCAAGAGCCGGACGGAGTTAAAAAAGGCATGGGGAGCGGATTACGGCTGGAAGATTAAAAAGATAGAAAAGGCGGTCGACGCGACGGCCGGACAGGTGCTGACATATGATGGCCAGCTCATCTCCCCGTCCTTTTTTTCGACGAGCAACGGGTATACCGAAAACGCCGAAGATTACTGGAAATATTCTTATCCCTATTTAAAATCCGTCAAAAGCCCTTGGGACTTAAAATCGCCAAAATATAAAAAAACCGTCGCTCTTTCCGTCCAGGCCGTGGAAAAGGCGCTGAACATCCGATTGCCGAAAACCGACGGTCCCGTCGGTTCGGTCATAAAGCGCACGGCCGGCAAGCGGGTCGCGTCTTTCAAGATCGGCGGGAAAATATTTACCGGCCGGGAAATCCGGGAAAGCTTGAATTTGCGGTCAACGGATTTTTCCATGGTTCGCCAAGGCAGTGAAGTCCTTGTGACGACAAAAGGCTACGGGCACGGCGTCGGCATGAGCCAGTACGGCGCGAACGGCATGGCGGAGGAAGGCAAAGATTATAAGGCGATCGTCAAATACTTTTATAAAGGGGTCGCCGTTTCGGACGTGTCGCCTTTTCTCAAAGAGTTGAAGAAAAAATAAGGCGCTCATGAAAAAAAGGCGAGGGGCTTTGAGGCGGCGCGCCTTCATTCGTCAGAAATCACCGCTTCCGTCTTTCCCGGCGATGGCGGAATCACCGGCGGGTTGGAGTTCATGGATGAACATGGCCCGCATGGGGCGATGGCCGTTTGGCGGCTTTCATTTGCCGGGTACCTGCCGATGACGAGCGGCTTCGATCCGCTCGTCTTTTTTTATCGCACAACAAACGCTATGGCTTATGGATGCCGCTTCCGTTTGTCCTTAAGACGTAAAGCCCCCGTTGGCCGTTGTGATGCCATCGTTGGCTGGGATGTTTTATTTATTGATCCCGGATCAAAGGAAGGTCGACGCGACGGAAAGACGATGGATGCACGAGCGGCGGCTGTGCGGCACCAAAAATAATAAGAATTTTTTTATTTGCATGTATAGAACCTCAAGAAACTGATCAGAATGGTTTCTGAGGTGATGGACATGTCAGATGAAAAGAAGACACCGCAAGAAGTCAAGATTACCAGACTGCGGAAGCTCACCCGTAAACGTTGGTTTTATCCGGCTGTCTACCTGTCGGCCGTCGCGATTGTTTTGGCCGCCGCTTTTTTGATTCAGCACAGCTTGAACGACCGAAAGCCGAACGCCAATGAGCACGGCAAAACGGCGCTCAACCAAAAAGACAAGGAAGCGATCCCGGTCACCGGCGCCAAGGAAGTTTTCCAATGGCCGGTATTGGACAAGGATAGCGTCGAGATCGCCATGCCGTTTTACGATGTCAACGCCGACGAAAAAGAACAAGAAGCCGCTCTCGTCAATTACAATAATACTTATGTCCCGAACAAAGGCATTTGCATCGTGGCGAAAGACGGCAAAAGCTTTGACGTGACGGCGTCCGTGAGCGGTAAAGTCGTTCGGGCCGAAAAGGATGATCTGCTCGGCTATGTCGTCGAAATCCAACATAAAGACGGCGTAAACACGGTTTATGACAGCCTGGGCTCGATCGCGGTCGAAAAAGGGCAGACCGTCTCTCAAGGCGACGTCATCGGCACCGCCGGTGAAAACAAGTTCATGAAGGATTTGGGCGTCCACTTGCATTTTGAAATCCGCAAGGACGGCGTCGCCGTCGATCCGGTCGCTTACTTCCAAAAAACCGTCGCGAGCCTTGATAAAGTGACGAAAGCGAACAACAAAGCGACCGGCGAAAAAAGCGGATCCGGTGACGACACACGGAACGACAACGGCGCGAAAAACAACGACGGTTCGAACAATGACAACAGGGATCAAAACAAGACGAACCAAGACAGCACGGACCAAGGAACTTCGGGCGGTTCCCATGATGATACGTCCTCTACGGACAGCGGAACTTCCCTCGATGGCGGTGAAGGCGCCGACACGGCTCCTTAACCCTTTATACCAACGTTTCATCGACCTGCCGGATACATCCGGCGGTTTTTTTTGTGCATTTGTCTCCTCCGGTCCGATGGAAAGCGGATTTTGCGTGTCCGTGAACGAGTGGTGACGGCCGGAAATCCATGCGATCCGGATAATTAAAAATCGTCGCGCCCGTACACGCCCTCGTGCGATGCGGGCGGTGCGGCTTTAAGCATCCATCGTGAACGAAGCAAAGGAAGCCGCCAGACGCGTTTACGGTCGGGCATCCATGCGATGAAACAGGGATCTATGCTCTGCTTCCAGCGGGCCCTTCGATTCGGAAAGCAGGATTAGCAACGGGGCACGACGAATTGTTTAAAATGGCAGCAGGAAGGAGGGCATAGGAAATTGAAACGAATACCCAAGGATTTGATCGCGACGTTTTCCATAGTCGGATACGATCCGGACGCAAAAGAATGGGGCGTTGCGGTGCAGTCCAAGTTTCTCGGCGTCGGAGCGATCGTCCCGTTTGCGAAAGCGGGGGCGGGCGCGATCGCCACCCAGTCGCTGGCCAACATGTCATATGGTCCGAAAGGTTTGGCGTTGCTGGAGGAAGGATACAGCGCCGAAGAGGCGCTCGACAAATTAATCAAAGAGGATCCGGACCGCGCCATGCGTCAAGTCGGCATCATTGACGCGAACGGAAACGCCGCGACGTTTACCGGTGAAGACTGTTACGAGTGGGCCGGCGGCATCACCGGCACGCATTATGCCGCACAAGGCAATATTCTCGTCGGCAAGGAAACCGTCCTCGCGATGGGCGAAACCTTTGAAAGAACGACGGGGCCGCTTGCCGAACGCCTGCTCGCTGCGCTCGATGCCGGACAACAAGCGGGCGGCGACCGCCGCGGCCGGCAATCGGCGGCGCTGTTGATCGTCCGTGAAAAAGGCGGGTACGGCGGCTATAATGACCGCGCCATCGACTTGCGCGTCGATGACCATCCGGACCCGATCAAAGAGCTCATCCGCCTCTACGGATTGCATCAGCTCTACTTTTCCAAAACAAAAGAGGAAGACATTTTGCCGATAACGGCTGATTTAAAAGAAGAGCTGACCCGTGAACTCGTGCGCACGGGCTTTATAAAAAAAGACGCGTTGCCCGAAAGCGACGACGCTTTTTACCAAGCGCTGACGGCGTTTTTACACACTGAAAATTTCGAAGAGCGCGAGTTGCCGCGCGGACGGATCGACCGCGCCGTCGTGGAATTTTTAAAGCAAATGCCCGATGCGACATAACGGTCACGTGCGAAAGGATAAACGGACGGATCGCCATCTTCGCCGTATGGGCTGCGTCGACCATAGCCCCCGGATCCATCCGCATTTTCGGTAAGATCCGGCTTAAAGGGACACGGATCCCGTCGGAACGCCGAATTCAGTCCGATGGCGAGAAGCGCAAGAAACACGTGGTTTGAAACGGAAGAGTGCTGTCAGCAAAGGGGGAACGCTATGGCCATTGATGAAATCGATCGAAAAATACTGGACTGCCTCATTGAAAACGGCCGCATGTCCTATGCGGATATCGGCAAGAAGTTAAATCTTTCGCGCGTCTCGATTCGCGAACGGGTGCAGCAGCTCATCGAAAAAGGCGTGATTGAACGGTTTAGCGTGATCGTGAATTCGGAGGCGGCCGGGAAAAAGGTTTCTGCCTTTTTTGAAGTCGATTGTGAGCCGAAACATTTGGTCAATGT
This sequence comes from Caenibacillus caldisaponilyticus, assembly GCF_002003465.1. Classification (GTDB taxonomy): domain Bacteria; phylum Bacillota; class Bacilli; order Bacillales; family Sporolactobacillaceae; genus Caenibacillus; species Caenibacillus caldisaponilyticus. Next base: position 167,002 of record NZ_BDDQ01000003.1, read on the forward strand.
GGCCGAAACGCTCGTCAACCATCCGTGCGTGGTCAGCTGTTACCAGATGACCGGACCGAGCACGTTGCATATGCATGTTCTGGTCGAAGATTTTTACGAACTCGAGAAATTTATCAACGAAGAGATATACAAATTGGAAGGCATCACCCGCGTGGAAAGCCACATCCTGCTTCGCCGCTTTAAGAGCCGGAACGGGTTGAAGCTCTAGTGATGACCGCCGCCGGAATCAACCGGCGGTGTTTTTGTTTTTGGGAATAAATCCGCTTTGATCAAGCGCCGCTTCACCGCGGAAACGGAAGGCCTGCCGCACCGGCGGCCGGCCGCCATAAAAACAAAGAAAAAAGCGTCTAATTAAAATAAAACGAGTTGACAACCAAAAACCAACCGTCTATAATTTAAGACAATTAATTTTTCATTTGTAAAGCAAATTATCAATTTTGGCTTACAAAGGGAGGGAAAACGCTTTCATAACTAATTAAAAGTTAGGATGAAAGTCGCGTGATGTCGGTCAAGCGGATGCGGCTTTTTTTTCGATGTTCATTGTCAAAATAGTCAAGGAAATCATTCTCTTATCGTTGTGCATCACCTTTATCCAAGGCGGTGCACAGGGCGTCGGGGATCCGGCGCGCCTCATCGGCGAACCTAAAAATCCCAATTCCAGATTGATTCTAAGTAGGGGGAGACTATGAAAACGCTCCGGAAAGCGATCCTGCCATTTGTCGTCATTGCTTTATTTGCTTTTTTAGCAGCTTGCGGCGGCCAATCCTCTTCGAATGGCGGCTCGTCCAGCGATGCGAAGTCGGGCCAATCCGCCTCGACCCGCACCGATAAATCCAAACTGGTGATCGGCTTGGATGCGGATCCGCCGCAATTGGATCCGGCGATGTCAACGGCCGCCGTCGACCGTCAAGTCTATCAGTCTATCTATAACACGCTCGTTGACATCGACAAGAATTTAAACTATGTGCCGGAACTGGCGACGAGTTGGAAAATTTCCGATGACGGAAAAACGTATACGTTCAACTTGCGCAAAAACGTTCTCTTCCAAGACGGTACACCCTTCAATGCCGAGGCGGTCAAATTCAATTTTGAGCGCATGCTCGATCCGAAACTTGGTTCTCCGCGGCTGTCGGAAATCAATTTGATCGACAAGATTACGGTGGTCGACGATTACACCATCCGTATCCATTTAAAACAACCCTATGCTCCGTTTTTGTCGGTTTTGTCGGATAGGGCCGGGATGATGGTTTCCCCGACCGCCGTGAAGAAAGAAGGCAAGGATTTTGCCAACCATCCCGTCGGAACAGGGCCTTATAAGTTTGTTAAACACGTCAAACAAGGCGATCTTGTTGTCGAACGCTTTGACAAATATTGGGGAAATAAACCGAAAATCAAAACCATCGTTTATAAACCGTTCCCTGATGGAACGACCCGCTTGACGAATTTGATTTCGGGCGACGTCGATATCGTCAACACGATTGACTATAAGGACATCAAACGGGCCAACAGTGCGGCAAACCTCAAGGTATCGAGCACGGAATCGCTCGGCTTCCAAGGCATTCAATTGAACACCAAAGTGAAGCCGTTCGACAACAAGAAAGTGCGCCAAGCGGTCAATATCGCTTTGGATCGGAACGCGATCGCCAAGGTCGTCTTCTTCAACGGCGTGGTGCCGGCCACCAGCCCGTTCCCGGAAACGAGCTGGGCGCATCCGAGCGATCTGCAGGTTCCGAAAGCGGATGTCGCAAAGGCCAAACAACTGCTTAAAGAATCCGGTTTAAGCAACGTGTCGTTCACGTTGAAAATCTCGCCGTCGCCGCAAGAAAAACAGCTGGCGCAAATGATTCAGTCCATGCTCCAACAAGTCGGGTTTAAAGTGAAAATCGAAATGGTCGAATTCGGGACGTTGCTTGAACAAACGGCCGAAGGCGACTACCAAGCGGCCCGTGTGGGATGGAGCGGAAGAACCGATCCGGACGGCAATGCCTATGCCTGGTTTACGACCAACGGAACGTTAAACTATATGAAGTATTCCAATCCGGAAGTCGATAAGCTTCTCCAAGAGGCGAGAACGTCTTTGGATCAAGAAAAGCGCAAAGCATTGTATGACCGCGTTTCCAAAATTCTGTGGGACGACGCGCCCTACATTTTCTTGTACTATCCCAAAGATTATAAGGCGATGAAAAACGATGTGGAAGGCTTTGTCCATGTCCCCGACATCATGATCCGGACGGAAAACCTTCAATTCAAGTGATGGCGTTACGGGTCGGGGTCTGTGTCTCACAGACCCTGATCCCTCATTTCACCAACCTTTTTGAAAGGATTTTCGATTATGGTTAGATATCTAGCAAGAAGGTTTCTGTTGATGATCGTGATCCTTTTTATCGTCAGCGTGATCATCTTCAGTCTTGTCAATGTGCTGCCCGGGGATCCCGCCCGCTTAATGTTGGGGCAAGAAGCGACGCCCGAAGCTTTGGCGGCGCTGAGAAAAGAAATGGGGCTCAATGATCCGCTTTACATCCAGTACCTTCATTGGGTTGGAAATATTCTTCATGGCGATTTCGGTTATTCGCTCCGCGATCATTCACCGGTCTTAAAAACCTTGCTTCAAAAAATACCCGTGACGTTGGAATTGACCTTTTTTTCCTTCGTCGTGGCCATCCTGATCGCCTTGCCCGTGGGCATTTTGAGCGCCACTCGCCGCGGCCGTTTATCCGATTATCTCGGCACTTTCTTTGCTCTTTCCGGCATTTCCTTGCCGTCTTTTTGGCTCGGAATCCTCCTGATCTATCTTTTTGCGGTGAAATTGAAATGGTTCCCGCCTTCGGGTTATGTGCCGCTCAGCGAAAATTTCGGCAAAAGCATCGCGTTGATGATTTTGCCGGCGATCACTTTAGGAACGCACTTGGCGGCCGAATTGACGAGGATGTTGCGCTCCAGTTTGCTCGATGTGTTGCAGTCCGATTATATTCGTACGGCTTATGCCAAAGGCTTGCTGGAAAGGGCCGTCGTCATCGGGCACGCTTTAAAAAATGCGCTCGTCCCGGTCCTCACGGTTGGCGGGTTGCAGCTGGCTGCCTTCTTCGGAGGTTCGGTCATTACGGAAACCATTTTCGGTATTCCCGGGATCGGCCAACTCGTCGTCAACGCCATCTTGACGCGCGATTTTCCGGTCGTTCAGGCTTGCGTCCTGTTCATGGCGTTTATGGTGGTCGTCATTAACTTCCTGGTGGATATCGCCTATTCCATCATTGATCCGCGGATTAAGTTGGGTGAGGTGTCGAAGGGATGAGTCAGACGAATGCGCAAACGGCGGCGCCGTATCCAAACCGGCTGGAAAGCTCCCCGCGCCTACGCTCGCTGAAAAAGGCGCTCGGGCGTTTCTTTCAAAACAAACTGGGAGTGGCCGGCGGCCTCTTTTTGCTCATCTTGGTCATCTTAGCGATTTTTGCGCCGTGGCTTGCGCCATACAACCCGATGAAACAAGATTATATGGCCATTTTGCAGGGGCCCAGCGCCAAGCATTGGTTCGGTACGGATGATTTGGGCCGCGACGTTTTATCCCGCATCATATACGGCGCGCGCGTTTCCTTAAAAGCCGGAATCATATCCGTCGCCATCGCGTTGGCGATCGGCGTGCCGATCGGCCTCATTTCAGGCTACTTTAGAGGCTTTTGGGACGAATTCATCATCATGAGAATCACCGATGCCATGTTGTCTTTTCCGTCGCTCGTCCTCGCGTTAACCTTAGCCGCGGTTTTCGGGGCGGGTTTGAACAACGCGATGCTCGCGATCGGCCTCGTTTATACGCCGCATTTCATTCGCCTTGTCCGCGGTCAAGTGCTCGCCCAGCGCGAAAGGGAATACGTCGAAGCGGCGATCGCCGCGGGCATCAGCCACTGGCGCATCATGCTCAGACACATTCTTCCCAACGCCTGGGCGCCGATCATGGTGCAGGCGACGCTCAGCGTGGCGGGGGCGATCATTTCCGAAGCGTCCTTGAGCTTTTTGGGATTGGGCACGCAGCCGCCGACCCCGAGCTGGGGATCGATGTTGTCCGAAGGGCAAGGCTATATTACCCAAGCGCCGTGGATTGCGGTGTTTCCGGGCCTGTTTATTTTCCTGGCCGTCATGTCCATCAACGTATTCGGAGACGGGGTCCGCGATATGCTCGACCCGAAGTTGAAATGACACATGGCTGAGAGGAGGGGAGCGATCGTTGAGCGAACCGCTGTTGAAAGTGGAACATTTGGACGTCGGATTTAAAAATCGCAAATCCTTCGTAAAAATTTTGGATGACGTCAGTTTTGACATTCAGCCGGGGGAGACCGTTTGTATCGTCGGCGAATCCGGATGCGGAAAAAGCTTGACCTCTTTGGCAATCATGGGGCTTCTTCCTCCCGGCGGCCGGATCGCGGGCGGGAAAATCATCTACAATCACGAGGATTTGACGAAAAAATCCGCGAAGGAAATGAGCAACATCCGCGGCAATGAGATCTCCATGATTTTTCAAGAGCCGATGACATCGTTGAACCCGGTTCATACGATCGGCAAACAAGTGGCGGAAGCCATCCTGATCCACCAATCGGTCAGTAAAAAAGAAGCTTGGGATCGGGCGATTGAATTGTTGCGGCTCGTCGGCATTCCCTCGCCGGAGGCCCGCGTCAAAAATTATCCGCATGAGATGAGCGGCGGCATGCGGCAACGGGTGATGATCGCCATGGCTCTCGCCTGCAGGCCCAAACTGCTCATCGCCGATGAACCGACGACGGCCTTGGATGTGACGATTCAGGCGCAGATCCTTGAACAGATGAATGAGTTGAAAAAACGGTTCGGCATGGCGATTTTGATGATCACCCACGATCTCGGCGTCGTTTCGGAAATGGCGGATAAAGTGATCGTCATGTACGCCGGAAAAGTGGTGGAAACGACGGACACCAAACGGTTGTTTCAAAACCCGCGCCACCCTTACACCCAAGGCTTGATCGCCTCGATGCCGCGCCTGGACAAAGAAGTCGATGAACTTCCGATCATTCCCGGTAATGTACCGGCTCCTGAAGACATGCCGACGGGATGCCGGTTCTCGACGCGGTGTCCGTTTGCGACCGAACTGTGCCGGACGAAAGCTCCGGGGCTGTACGGCGATGAAGCGCATCGCGTGAGCTGCTGGATGTACACAAACGAATGGGCGGGAGGTGGCCAGGAGCATGCAACCGGAGAAACGATCAAACTCTGAATCGATATTGGAAGTGAAAGGATTAAAAAAATATTTTCCCGTGAGTCGGAAACATACGGTCAAAGCCGTTGACGATGTCTCTTTTGAAGTCTATGAAGGCGAAACCCTCGGCGTCGTCGGGGAATCCGGTTGCGGAAAGTCGACGATGGGGCGGGCGATCCTCTACTTACAGCCTCCGACCGCCGGCCAAGTCACATTCAACGGCAAGGACCTTTCCACGTTAAAAGGCCGTGAGCGGCGGAAGTTGAGAAAAGAGATGCAAATGGTCTTTCAAGATCCATACGGCTCATTGAATCCGCGCATGACGGTCGGCGCCATGCTCGGCGAAATCGTCCGGACGCACCGCATCGTTCCGAAACATGAAGTCGCAAATTATGTGCGCGAACTGCTCGTCGATGTCGGCATGAAACCCGAACATGCCGATCGCTATCCCCATGAATTCAGCGGCGGGCAAAGGCAGCGCATCAGCATTGCCAGAGCATTGGCCGTTCAGCCGAAATTGATCGTCTGCGACGAAGCCGTCTCCGCGTTGGACGTTTCGGTGCAGGCGCAGATCTTGAACCTTTTGCGGAAATTGAAACAGGAACGCCATTTGACTTATCTTTTCATTTCCCATGATTTATCCGTCGTCAAACACATCAGTGATCGCGTAATCGTGATGTATTTGGGCAAGATCGTGGAAATGGCGAATAAGCATGATTTATATGCGCAACCGCGCCATCCTTATACGCAAGCTTTGCTTTCCGCCATCCCGAAGATGGGCGAGGAAAAGCGCGAACGCATCATTTTAAAGGGCGACGTGCCGAGCCCATTGGCCGTGCCGAGCGGCTGCCCGTTCCATACGCGCTGCCCCATTGCGCAAAAGGTGTGCGCCGAAAGAAAGCCGGAATGGCACAAGGTCGGGGACGGCCATTACGTCGCCTGTCATTTTGCTTGATCCGAATGAAGGATGGATCCTTTCCTCAGGTCACCTTTAGGCGAAATTCACATGCGATATGAGAGGAGAGAAGCCGTGTTTCCTTTCAAGGCTGATTACCACCCTTATGCATCGAAACGGAAGCCCGTATTTGCGAAAAACGGTATGGTGGCGACATCCCAGCCGCTTGCCGCCCAAGCGGGATTGGAAATCCTTCGCAAAGGCGGCAATGCCGTCGATGCCGCCATTGCGACGGCCGCTTGTTTAACCGTGGTCGAACCGACTTCGAACGGCATTGGCGGCGATGCCTTCGCTTTGATTTGGATGAATGGCCGGCTTTACGGTTTAAATGCGAGCGGCCCGGCGCCGGCATTGCTGTCGATCGCTGCCTTGAAGGAGCGGGGGCTGAAGTCCATGCCCGAAACCGGGTTTGAGCCGGTGACCGTTCCGGGCGCTCCGGCGGCCTGGGCGGCTTGTGCCCGCCGCTTCGGACGGCTGCCGCTCACCGAGACGCTAGCGCCGGCGATCCGCTATGCGGAAGAAGGTTATCCGCTCAATCCGGTTTTGGCACGTTTCTGGAAACGCGCCTATCAAAAATTCAAGGAAAATTTAAAAGGCGAGGCGTTTGCCCATTGGTTCGAAACGTTCGCGCCCAAGGGCCGCGCCCCCGAAGCGGGCGAAGTTTGGGCGTCGCCCGACCATGCCGCCACATTGCGGAAGATCGCCGAAACGAATGGGGAAGCTTTTTATCGCGGCGAGCTTGCCGAAAAAATCGATGCCTTTTCCAAAAAATATAACGGTTTTATCCGAAAAGAGGATTTGGCCGAGTTTCAGCCGGAATGGGTCGAGCCGATTTCCGTCCGTTACCGCGGCTATGATGTTTGGGAAATTCCGCCCAACGGCCAAGGGCTTGTCGCTTTGATCGCATTAAATATTTTAAAAGGCTTTGAGTTTGCCGAAAGGGATACCGTTGAAACGTTCCACAAACAGATCGAAGCTTTGAAGCTTGCTTTCAGCGATGGAAAGCAACATATCGGCGATCCGAAAGACATGATTCATCCTCCCGAAGCGTTCCTCTCCGAAGCCTATGCAGCTGAAAGGCGCCGGCTGATCGGAAGCCACGCGCTGATGCCGGCGCCCGGCGAACCGCCGAAGGGCGGAACGGTTTATTTGGCCGCCGCCGACGGTGACGGCAATATGGTTTCGTTCATTCAAAGCAATTATATGGGCTTCGGTTCCGGGCTCGTCGTTCCGGGTACAGGCATCGCCCTTCATAACCGCGGCCATAATTTTTCCTTGGATCCAAATCATGTGAACCGCTTGGAGCCGAAGAAACGCCCGTACCATACGATCATTCCGGGATTCCTGACCAAGGACGGCGAAGCCGTCGGCCCGTTCGGGGTCATGGGCGGCTTCATGCAGCCGCAAGGCCATCTTCAAGTGGTGATGAACATGGTCGATTTCGGCCTCCATCCGCAGGCGGCGCTCGACGCCCCGCGCTGGCAATGGCTGAACGGCCGTACGGTGGAAGTGGAGCCGTCTTTTCCCCATCATATCGTTCAGGCTCTTGCGGAAAAAGGGCATGAGGTGCGCATCGCCGTCGAACCGAACAGCTTCGGGCGCGGGCAAATCATTTGGCGGGATTCGGAAACCGGTGTGTTGTGCGGCGGGACGGAATCCCGCACAGACGGCTGCGTGGCCGTGTGGTAATCTTATAATGTAGGTGCGAGCCTGGCGGAAGCGATGGGCCGCATGAGAAGAGGGATGTCTGTCGGAACGGCATCCCGGCCGGACGGATGTCCGGTCGGGCATGACGAGAATCCAACTAGAAAGATGGTTCGCGATGAAGCTTTTAGATCTTTTTGTGGCTTTTACGAGGTCCGGCTTGTTGGGTTACGGCGGAGGCCCTTCGGCGATTCCGCTCATCAAACAAGAAGCCGTGGACCGATATCATTGGATGACGGCTGACGAATTCGGCGATGTTCTTGCGCTTTCCAATGCCTTGCCCGGCCCAATCAACACGAAGTTAGCCGGTTATATCGGCTATCGCGTGGGCGGAATAGCGGGGATGCTCGTTGCCACGCTGGCGACCGTCCTCCCGACCGTTCTCTTGATGATTGTGCTGCTCGTGTTTTTGACGTCGCTGCAGGATCAACCGTGGGTCAAGGGAATGACGCGCGCCGTCGTTCCGGTCATCGGAGTCATGCTCCTGACCATGGCCTGGGAATTCTTGAAAAAGGCGCAGGAGACGCTCGGTTGGCTAAAAAGCATAGGTTTGACGGCGGTGAGTCTGGTGTTGTTGGTGTTCGCCGACGTTCACCCCGCCATTTTGATCGCGGTCATTTTGATCTATGTGCTCGTCCGGCCCGTAAAACAGCAGGGGATAGCCAACGATGAAAGGGAGTGAGGCGGGATGCTTTTTTGGCATATCTTTCTGGCCTTTTTCATCCCCGGCATTTTGGGATACGGGGGAGGCCCCGCCTCCATTCCGCTCATTGAAAATGAAGTCGTTGACCATTATCATTGGATGAAATTGGCCGAATTCAGCCATGTTTTGGCGGTGGGCAATGCGCTGCCTGGTCCCATTGCCACAAAGATGGCCGGCTATATCGGATATGAGGTCGCCGGCGTCACCGGCGCTTTTATCGCCTTGTTGGCGACGGTGGCCCCTTCGTTGATTTTGATGATCGTCTTGCTGAATCTCTTGTATAAATATCGAAATTCACCCAAAGTCAAACGGCTCACGATGTTTATCCGCCCGACGATCGCGGTGCTTCTCGGCTGGATGGCTTACGACTTTTTTGCCGACAGCTATCGTTCGTCCGGCTGGATCCAAATGGTGGCCCTCGCAGGCATCAGCTTTGTGCTGATGGAGAAGGTGAAGGTGCATCCGGCCATCGTCATCATGGCGGCGCTCGTATACGGAGCTTTTTTTATGGCGTCTTAAAACGAGATCCGAGTCGGGTGCCGCGAAGATGTTGACGGTTCGTCATCACAGGTGACGGCGATTGCCGGACGACGCCCATCGCGGGACCGTTTAAAGCAAAAAATGTTTCCATTGGTTTTGGCGTGGGTAAGGCCCATTCGATAGCGTAGCGAGCCGCGCAGGAAACGATCCTCCGTAAGACCCTGGGGATCGTTTTTTCTCTTAGCGAACATCATCGAATTGCGCCGAATTCCGGTCGAAAGGGGCACAAACGCGGCCGAGTCAGCCGTCCGGCCGCTGTGATAAAAACATCTCCCGCTCGGGCGAAATGGCGATTTCATTTTGGGCGGGTACGGTTCGGCGAGGGGGGCATGAAGAAAGGGCATCAGCAAGGGCACCTGTCCGTTTCACCGCCTATGAAGCCCACATACGATGTAGGGAAACTGTGGGGTTAAAGGTGGTGGAACCTATGAGTTACGGTTATGGTTACGGCTATGGCTACGGTTTCGCTTTAATCGTTGTCTTGTTCATCCTTTTGATCCTCGTCGGAACCGCATACGTTTGGTAATTTACGCAAAACGTCATTCGCTCCACTCTAGCCGCTCACTCAAACAAGGCCTCGGACGCCCGCTTCCGGCGTCCTTTTTCATTTATTGGCGCAAGATCGCGATTTCCGGCGGGAAGTGCGCTCACCGGCTCCCCGTTTCACAACCAATAGACCTCTCTTTTGTCACGCATTTCAGTGCGGCGCTTCATGATGAGGCAACCGCATCGAAATGCGCTTTTTATATAGGCAACCGCTTGAAAGAAGAATCGGCCGCGCCCATCCGTTATGGTACGCCCTCCACGGTTTTTTCCGTTTATCCCTTTTATATTCCGTTATGCTTTCCGTCCGCGCCCTCATTGCATGCCTAAGCACTGGGCGATCCATTCGCCAGGCGGCCACGTTCCTTACGCGGGAAAGGCATGACGCGCCATCCCGGAGCCCATCCTCCCCTGGATAAAGCGCTGCGGAATGCCTGCCGCACAAGAAACAAAAGCCCTTGTCCCTCTTGACTTTTTGGCATATAACCCTCGACGGCTTAATAAAATGTTACAAAACTTACAACCCGATGCGGGTTCCGCGGTGCTCATATATCGAACGGGTCCGAAAGGGCGAGCCGAGCGTTGGCTTCGGATAAAGCATTTTGGAACGGTCTCGCCTTGCCGGGAGGGCTCTGGGATATATCGAACGCTGCAACTCTCTCATTATGCATGTCTTAATTTTTTGGGAGGCGAGTGGTGTGCACGATTACATCAAAGAGCGAACCATCAAGATCGGAAGGCATATCGTGGAGACGAAAAAGACGGTGCGGGTGATCGCGAAAGAATTCGGGGTTTCAAAAAGCACGGTCCATAAGGATTTGACCGAACGACTGCCCATTATCAATCCCGAACTCGCAAACGAAGTCAAAAGCGTTTTGGATTACCACAAATCCGTCAGGCATCTTCGCGGCGGTGAAGCCACGCGTCTCAAATACCGCAAAAACGCCGATAACAGCCAGGCCGTCAAGTAATTACCCCGCAGCCAATCCGCTCTTTTTCCGATCCCGCCATCCCAAGCGATATAGAAAAAGTCCCTTTCCGTTTTCAATGTAAAATTTTTTTCCGAAACAACTCCCCGGTTAAAAAATATATGTTAAAATATTTAGTTGATAATGTCGAATAATTATGCATAGAAGCGGAAAATTTAGGGAGGAAATTGGATGTTTTCAAGGGACATTGGGATAGATCTGGGCACGGCCAATGTACTCATTTACGTGAAGGGTCGGGGCATCGTCCTCAATGAGCCTTCCGTCGTCGCCATTGACACGAAAACGCAAAGACCCCTTGCCGTCGGAGAAGAAGCCCGTCGCATGGTCGGTCGCACGCCCGGGAACATCGTCGCCATCCGGCCGCTGCGCGACGGCGTGATTGCCGACTTTGAAATCACGGAGATCATGCTCAAATATTTCATCAATAAGATCAACGTCAAAGGGTTTTTGAACAAACCTCGCATTTTGATCTGCACGCCGACCAATATTACATCCGTCGAACAAAAAGCGATTCGGGAAGCAGCGGAAAAAAGCGGTGGAAAACAGGTTTACCTCGAAGAAGAGCCAAAAGTGGCCGCGATTGGGGCCGGAATGGACATCTTCCAACCGAGCGGGAACATGGTGATCGATATTGGCGGTGGGACAACCGATATTGCCGTTCTTTCCATGGGCGATATCGTCACCGCCTCCTCGATTCGCATCGCGGGCGATGCCTTCGACCGCGAAATTCTCAATTACATTAAACGGAAGTATAAATTGCTCATCGGCGAACGAACCGCAGAAGAAATTAAAATCGGCGTCGCAACGGTTTTTCCGGGCGCGCGCAAAGAGGAAATGTCCATTCGCGGCCGTGACTTGGTTACCGGATTGCCGAAGACGCTCACCATCACTTCCGAAGAAATCATGGAAGCGTTACAGGAACCGGTGTCGAACATCATCCAGTCCGCAAAAAACGTGTTGGAGCGGACGCCGCCGGAACTTTCCGCAGACATCATCGACCGCGGCATCATCTTAACCGGCGGCGGCGCCTTATTGCACGGCATCGACCAACTGCTATCCGAAGAGCTGAAAGTGCCGGTCGTCGTCGCCGACGACCCGATGACATGCGTCGCCGAAGGAACCGGCCGGATGTTGGAAAACTTGGACAAGCTGTCCCGGCGCAAGTTGAGCTGAGGCGGGTTTTCGGGCGCGAAAAGGACGGCATCCAAGGATAAAGCTAAAGGTGCGGCCACACGCGCCGTTTGCGTGGAACAAGAGGACGATCTTAAAGCATGTCCCTGTGTCCCTTATTGCGGCTGTACCGGATTTGTAGAGGCAGCGCTCTTTTTCATGGAAACCGCAAAAGGCCCCGATGCGCTTGCCTCGCCCCGTTTGGTTTTTGACGACATGACTTGCCCGCTTCTTAAGGTTCAATCGAATCAATCGTTTAACATACCGTTCAACCGCAGGAGCGGCCGCCCGCGTTTTGGTGAACGGCGGGTTTCGCGTCAATTTCGATACGATCAAAGGAGAGGTGTTCATGATTCGAGGGTTTTATACGGCGGCGGCGGGCATGCTCGCGCAAATGCAGCGCCAGGAAATGCTGACGAATAATATCGCCAATGTCAATACGCCGGGCTATAAAGCCGATCGGACAAGCCTCCACAGCTTTCCCAATGTTCTTTTACAGCAAATCGGCGGAACGATCGGCGACGGCGCCCAGATCGGCGGCATTTCCAACGGTGTTTACTTGCAGGAAGGGTTGCCCGATTTCAGCCTCGGCCCGTTGAAGGAAACCGGTGAAAACACCGACATCGCCTTGGTTCCGACGAACGTTCCTCCCGATCCCGCCTCCGGAAGAACCGGAACGTTGCTGTTTGCGGTTGCTTTGCCGAACGGCGACATCCGCTACACGCGCAACGGCCATTTTAACCTCGACCCGCTCGGGAGGCTGACGACGGCGGACGGTTATTTCGTCTTGGACGCAAACGGGCAGCCGATCACGCTCGCGACCAACGATTTTAAAGTGGACGACCACGGGCGTATTTATGAGAACGGCGTCATGGTCGGAGAGATCGGCATCGCGTATGCCGCGGATCCCGCGCAGTTGGTCAAAGAGGGCAATGATTTATTCCGGGCCGGAGCGAACGGCGCGGTCTTGCCGATGGCCAACGGCAATCCGGCGATCGCCTATTCGACGAAGCAAGGCTTTTTGGAGCAATCCAACGTGCAAGAGGAACAAGCGATGACGGACTTGCTGATGGCCTACCGCACGTTTGAAGCTAACCAACGCGTGTTGAAAACCATCGACCACACCATGGATCTCGCCGTTAACCAGGTCGGAAAGATCGGTTGAGGTTCATTTGTCGAGACATTGACACGAATCCCGCATGGTTAGCAGGGCATGAAGCGGGGAACCCAGGTATACAATAGGGCATGCGCTCAGCCGCTGGGGGACCCAACCTTTTCTTGAAATGGCCATTCCGTGAAGTTTGCCTCGGAATGGATGTTAGAGAGGTTTGACATAAGGAGGGCCGATCAGCATGGATCGCTCAATGATGACCGCCGCGGTGACCATGAACCAGCTCCAACAAGGATTGGATTTGATCGCCAACAATTTGGCCAACTTAAACACGAACGGTTATAAGAGCCGGAGCGCCACGTTTTCCAGCCTGCTTGCGCAAAATATGACCCGGCAACCGGACGAGACCGTCAATCTCGGCCGCCTCAGCCCGCTCGGCATTCGCTTGGGGACCGGCGCCCGCGTCGCGGACACCCGGTTGAAAATGGATCAAGGATCGATCCGTACGACGGGCCGGGCCCTCGACTTTGCACTCACACAACCCGACCTGTTTTTCACGGTCAGCACGACGGGACAAGAAGGGCTGGCCACAACGACAACCGGCTTTACGCGCGATGGCGCTTTTTACCTCCAACCCGACGCGAACAATCCGCGCTTTTTGAATCTCGTCACGGCGAGCGGCCAATTTGTTTTGGATGAAAACGGTAACCGCATCCGCATCCCCGGAGACTATGCCGAAATCCACGTCGACCCGACGGGCGAGATTTCTTATAAAACGCGGGGCGGCCAAAACGTGGCCGTCGGAAGGCTCGGCATCGTCCAGATTTTGCGGCCGCAGCTCCTTAAAGCGCAAGGCAACAACGTGTTTGTATTGCCTGATTTGCAAGCGCTCGGTTTGGTCGTCGGGGACGTCATCGGTCCGAACATCGCGAATCAACCGGTCGTCCAACAAAGGGCTTTGGAATCGTCGAATGTCGATCTTTCCGAAGAAATGACGAAGATGATGACGTTGGAGCGGTCGTATGAATTTAATGCCCGGTCGCTCAGCGTGGCCGACGACATGCTCGCCCTCATCAACAATTTAAGGTAAACGGAACCCCTTGAGACGTCGGGATACCTTTGGGGCGTTGGCGGCAGCTGCGATTTGCTGAATTGAAGGGTATGATTGTTGGAAATTGGTCCATTGCCCGGCGCGGCCGCGGCTTTTTGGAAAGAAACGGACTGGAGCGGAGCCGATGACGACGTTTTTTGAAGATGAGCGCGAGAACGGGCGAAGGGATCGCGACACGTCCTCTGCTGTTGAGGGGGAAACGCCCGGCCTTTCCGAAGATGGCGAACGCCTGTTGCCGCGGAACAATGAAGGCAACGGGCACGTCCCCGATGCGCGAGATGGCATCGCACCCGCGGACGGCCGCACCTTTGACATGGAAAGGAAAGCGCCCGATCTGTTGCCTGGTCATGAAAAAGCGGATGTCACAGGGACACGGAACGGACAGGATGACACGGCGCGGGTGGACGGCGCGGAAACCCATCTTTCGCCGGCGCATGCGGATATAAAAGAGCGCCGTTCGCCGCAAAGGCGGTCGGAACAGCCGGATGGCACCGGCGGCGGCGCGGCCGCATCGCCCGACCAAAAACCCGACGCTTTCCTTCAAGGCGAAACCGCCGGCAAGAGCCATCGTGCTACAAAGGGAGAGGAAATTGTGGAACGGTCGCAACACCGGGAAAACGAACGGCGCGAAGACGGTGAACGGATTCAAACCGGCCGCCGCAACGGAAAAGAAGCAGAACTTCCGAATCAATTAAAAGACGGAGAAAATCCCAGCGATTTGCCTCGATCGGATGGCGCCCGCGCAGCGGACGATGAGCGGGAAAAAACGGCGGATCGACAAAAAGCGCATCGGCAACAGGCATCCGGCCGCAAGCGGGACGTGGAACCGCTGCCGGAACCGCCGCATCAAAGGGAAAGAACGAGTGGACGGAGCGGAAACGGCGCCGACGAAGCCAAATCCGAGCGGGTTGCCACGCGCGAACAACGGCGGCAACTTGCCAAGGAACGCGAACGTCAGGCGGAGACCGCACGTAAGGCCCAACGGAGCGGCGATGAAGAAACGTCCTCGCGCACGGCGCGAAGACGTGCGAAGGGCCGTGTGTTTCCGATCTGGCTCCGGCTCGTCATCTGGATCGTTTTATGTATCGTCGGATTCGTCGGCGGGGCGATGATCGGTTACGGCGTGCTCGGCGACGGCCATCCCACCGATGTTTTCCGTCCCGCGACATGGACGCATATTCGGGACATCATTTACAAAGACCAATGAGCGAGGGCGAATCGTCCCCGCATTTTTCTTTTAATAATCCTCCGGCTTTTGGGATATGCTTTTAATGGCGCTCCGCAGGAGGATCTATTCTTCTTTTTACTGCAGGCTTTTCCCTTTTGCCTTTGCCGGTTGAAGCCCATGATTACCCGCGTTCTTCCCGTGGCGCGGATCGGGGCTTACCGCAAGGTTGTTTTGCGATCGCGGCGGTATTGGCGCAAGCAAACGGGAAAAGCATTAAAACGGAACACGAATCCGAACGGCGATCCCGAAAGTGAGAAATGGCTGATCGGTTGGTCGGAAATAGGAGCTGCACGACGCATGCTGTGGGATCGCCGCAGAGCAAAAAATAAATCGACTGGACGAAAAAAGTGTATGTAAACGAACGTTTGAAAGCATGGGAATTGATGAAAGGCGGAATGGAGCATGTTGACCCTGGAAGAAATCAAAGAAATTCTCCCGCATCGCTATCCGTTTTTGCTCGTCGACCGGATTCTCGAGCTGGAAGTCGGCCGACGCGCTGTCGGCATAAAAAACGTCACGGCGAATGAAGAGTTTTTTAACGGACATTTTCCGCAATACGCCGTCATGCCGGGCGTTCTCATCGTCGAAGCGCTGGCCCAGGTCGGCGGGGTGACGATGCTGAAAACGGAAGAAAACCGCGGCCGGCTCGCCTTTTTGGCCGGCATCGACAACTGCCGCTTCAAACGGCAAGTCCGCCCGGGCGATCAGCTTCGCCTTGAAGTTGAAATCACCCGTTTCCGCGGGAAAATCGGAAAGGGCAAAGGCGTCGCCACGGTTGACGGCGAATTGGTATGCGAAGCGGAGATCATGTTTGCTTTCGGCGAAAAATGAGCCGACGCCATAAACGGATATCGAGCGATTCTCGGCCAGCCTTTTTGAAAAGGGCTGGCCTTTTTCTGTACGCCCGGCATGGGTGCGGTGCTATAGGGTGAAAGTCCTGAACGGGGGCTGGCGAGCGCCTACCGTTAGCTGAAGGCAAGGGTGTCCGCCGTGAGGCGGAATCTGAAGGAAGCCGGAGGCAAACACTCGACCTGAGGGACACGAACCCAATTTGAGGCTGTCACAGTCGGATGAGTCTGCATAACAAGATGAAGTCCTAAGCCGCCAAGGGCTGTGGCGGTATATTGGGCAGGTACATGAGTGGAAAGTCCGCACTCTTATCCGGGGAGGCCTGTACGATACGCCTTCTAAGGATGGCAACCAAAATCGAGAGGTTTTGCTGAACGTACAGGAGTCAGCAGAGGCCATAGTACCTGAGTAAGGGACGCCTGAAAAGGGAAGGGCTGAACGTCAATTCAGGGATGGATCAAACTCTTTCGAGACGCAATGCGCTGAAGCAGAATTCCTGACGGAACTCTTTCAAGGAAAGATGGGTGAAGCCCGGAGGGCCTTGGATAGAGGGCTGAGCATTGCCCGGCAAGACTTGAACCCCATCCCGCGGAGGGAAAGAGATCTCGATGGCGCTGTTGGAGACGATTCTGTCACGGAACAACTTAATCACTGCCCTCAAACGGGTGGAAGCAAATAAAGGGGCTCCGGGCATCGACGGCGTTCCGACGGAACAACTCCGCGA
>NZ_BDDQ01000004.1 GCF_002003465.1 Caenibacillus caldisaponilyticus
CCGTGTTGATCGAAATGGACGAAAAATGGATATCGGGACGCAAATACCTGGATATGTCCGACTATTGGCAGTGGCGGAAAACGAAAGAGTTAGGCGTTCAAACGATGAATCAGGAAGTTTCGGCGATCAAGAAAGTGGGATAATTTCTTCGACGTGTCAAGGAGAACGTGAAATACCTCGGAAGCGAGGAGTTGCCGCGAAAGCGCCTTGACACACCTGTACTTTGACAACAATGATCATTAGTCCGGGAAGGCGACCGGCAGGGAGACTTGCCGGACTTACCTGCCATACGTCAGGTCATCAGGTCCATCTTTCTATCAAAGGGAAATTTACACAATAAAATGGACTTGACCCAACCGAATAAAATTTGACAAATGATAATTCTTCTTCGGTTATAAAGTTCGGTATCGGTTAACGAAAAGCAAACCACATAATATACTCGAAGATCGCTCTGACCTGAATCAATCGGCGAGTACGCTCTTTTCGTTCTTTTTCTTTCATTCGCCTTTCGATTTGCAGTTTTTTGGCTTTGGCTTGCTCGATTTTTTTCTCTAATTCTTGTAGTCTTTCTTCATCCGTTTTGCGTGCCATTTTGTCCTCATTTCTTTTCGTTGGGTTTTTATTTATTGTAATCAAATAAAGGGCAACTACCATTGACAAAATCGCAGATTGGCAATGGGTGCCGCTTTTTTCTTTTATGATGGAAGTAATCACAGAAGGCGGGCATTTTAGATTATAATTGGGAATAGATCAACCCATTTCTTTGCGGGATGAATCGCCCGGTTAAGCCGAACATGTCCGCCGTTTCGGGTTGAATCGTTTTTCGCATCTCATATTATTGTGAAAGTGAAAGGCTGGGGAAGCCATGCGGCATTTTGACACGAAAACCGTGCATTTTCCGAAACCATCCGGAATCGATACGTCGTCCAAGGTGACGCCGATCTATCAAACTTCTGCATTCACCAACAAAGATTTGGACGACATGGAGGCGTTTTACACCGGCGCCAAGCCCTATTTATATACGAGAAACGGCAATCCGAACACCGATGAATTAGGGATGGCCGTCGCCGCGCTGGAATCGGCGCCCGCAGGCATTGCGACTTCATCCGGGTTGTCCGCCATCCTCGTCGGCTTTCTTTCCGTGTTAAAAGCCGGAGATCATCTCGTCGCTTGCCAAGATCTGTACGGCGGAACCTATCAACTGATTACAGAGGAATTGCCGCAATATGGCATCGAAGCGACGATGGTCCCGTTTGAACATGAGGAAGAGATTCGCGCGGCGATCCGCCCGAATACGAAATTGCTCTATACCGAAACGATCACGAACCCGCTTCTCAGGGTGGAAAACATCGAGCGCGTCGTCGCCATCGCTAAGGCCAACGGTTTGGTCACCATGGTCGACAATACGTTTGCGACGCCTTATTTGCTCAGACCGTATGAAGCGGGCGTCGATCTCGTCGTACATAGCGCCACGAAATATATCGGCGGCCACAGCGACGTGACGGCCGGTGTCCTCGTCGGCAAGGAAGCGCTCATTCAAAAAGCGCGGGAAAAGGCGGTTCATCTCGGGACGAATCTCGGCCCGTTCGACGCGTGGCTGGCCTGCCGCGGTCTTAAAACCTTGAGCATACGCATGGAGCGGCAAGTCAACAATGCCCGGAGGTTGGCCGAAGACCTGAAAAAGCGGCCCGGCGTCAAACGCGTTTTTTATCCGCAAAACGTTTCGCCGAACGGCGACGGGGCGATGGTGACGATCGAGATGGACAAAGAAAGCGTCGATCTCAAGCGCTTCTTCCAATCCCTGGGCTGGGTCAAAATCGTGGCCACCTTGGCCGGAGTGGAAACGACGGTCAGCCATCCGTCTTCCACTTCGCACCGCGCCCTCCCGGCGGAATTGTGCAAGCGGTTGGGCATTCATGATCATCTCGTTCGCATTTCAGTCGGCATCGAAGATATCGACGATATTAAAGAAGCGTTCGCCCGGGCGCTTCATGCCGCCATGATCCATTAAACGGGACGGGTGTGGCTGTGCAGGAACGAAACAAACGATAGGGTCCGCGCATGAACCAAAGCCGCCCGCGAACATGAACCGTTTGTGTTTGGCGGGCAGAAATGGTTCAATAGTATAGGAATGATTGCGCCGCGCTTCGCCCCGTTTTTTAAACGGAGACAAGCCGGGGCGGGGACGGACAAGGCATAGATGACGTAAAGAGGGAACAGCATGTATGAAATCATCACGCATTCGGAAGCGGAAACCATCTCTTTCGGGGCCCGGCTCGCCGGCCTGTTAAAAGCGGGAGACGTTCTCGTTTTGGAGGGCGATTTGGGCGCCGGGAAAACGACGCTGACGAAAGGATTGGCCCAAGGGTTGGGCGTCACCCGGACGGTGAACAGTCCGACGTTCACCATCATTAAGGAATATCAAGGGCGCCTGCCCCTTTACCATATGGATGTGTATCGCATTGATGAAGACGAAGAGCTCGGTTTTGAGGAATATTTTCAAGGAGACGGCGTGACGGTGGTCGAATGGGGGAGCCGCATCGCCGCCCTTTTGCCCGAAGAGCGGCTGCGGATATCCATGGAAAGGCTCGGCGAGCGTGAACGCCGGATCCGCCTTGTTCCGGAAGGCGGGCGCTTCGTCGAATTGTGCAAGGAGTTGCGGAAATGAACGTTTTGGCCATCGATTCATCCAATTTGACGATGGGCGTCGCCGTGGCGAATGAGACGGCGGTGCTCGGCGAGTTCATCACCAATACGAAGAAAAACCATTCCGTCCGCCTCATGCCCGCCGTCGAGCGCTTGTTGAAAGACATTGAAATGGCGCCGGATGATTTGGACCGCGTTGCCGTCGCCCAAGGACCGGGTTCTTACACGGGCGTGCGCATCGGCGTCACCGTCGCCAAAACGCTGGCGTGGGCGCTTGGGATTGAGCTCGTCGGCGTGTCCAGCTTGGAAGTGCTCGCCCAAAACGGCCGCCATTTTCCCGGTTATGTCGTCCCCCTCTTCGATGCCCGCCGCGGCCAGGTGTATACCGGGCTATACCGGGCGCACCAAGACCGGGTTCTTTCCGTTGAGAACGATCGGATCGTCCCGATCGCCGATTGGGCTGATGCTCTCGCCAAATTGGATGCACCCGTGCTTTTTCTCGGGAGCGATGTCGACAAACATTGGGCGACCATTCAAGCCGCCATGGGCGAAAACGCCGTGAAATCGTCCGCAAACGATCATTATCCTAGACCTTCCGAGCTCGCGAAACTCGGCATCCGCCGTGACCCGGTTCCGGTTCACGAATTTACTCCCGAATATTTGCAGCTCGCAGAGGCTGAGGCCAAATGGCTGGCGCGGCAAGAGAGGAAATAGCCATGGAGGATCGCATTCATTTGCGCACGATGACGCTTGAAGACATCGATCAAGTTTTGCACGTCGAGCGCTCAAGTTTTTCCAATCCTTGGACGAGAGAAGCGTTTGAAAACGAATTGCGGCACAATCGCTTCGCCACCTATTTCGTGGCCGAAGACGGGGACCGCATCGTCGGTTATTGCGGGGTGTGGGTCATTCTGGATGAATCCCACATCACCAACATCGCCGTCCTGCCGGAATATCGGGGGCTTAAAATCGGCGAAACCCTGCTCAGAAAGGCGATGTTGTTCGCCAAACTCAAGCGGGCCAAACAGATGAGCTTGGAAGTGCGGGTGTCGAATCACATCGCGCAAAATCTGTACCGCAAACTCGGCTTTAAGGACGGCGGCATCAGAAAGGGTTATTACTCGGACAATCATGAAGATGCTCTGGTTATGTGGGTGGAAATATGACGGAGATTACGACGATCATCAAAACGGATTCGCCGCTGCGGCAAGACGCCGCTTCTGAAAGGAAGACGAGAATTCTCGGAATTGAGACGAGCTGCGATGAGACGGCGGCGGCGGTTGTCGAAGACGGAAGAAACATTTTATCCAATGTCGTCGCTTCGCAAATTCAAAGCCATAAGCGGTTCGGCGGGGTGGTCCCCGAAGTGGCGAGCCGCCATCACGTTGAACAAATCACGATCGTCTGCGAAGAGGCGATGAAACAAGCGGGCGTGACGTGGCGGGATTTGGACGCGATCGCGGTGACAGAGGCCCGGGCCTCGTCGGCGCCTTGCTCGTCGGCATCAGCGCGGCGAAAGCGTTGGCGTTGGCCAAAAATTTGCCCCTCGTCGGGGTCAATCACATCGCCGGGCACATTTACGCCAATCGCCTCGTTACCGAATTAAAGTTTCCGCTCATCGCTTTAATCGTCTCCGGCGGCCATACGGAGCTCGTCCACATGCCGGCTCACGGCGTCTATCGCGTGATCGGCGAAACGCGCGATGATGCGGCCGGAGAAGCTTTTGACAAGGTGGCACGCGTCCTCGGTTTGCTGTATCCGGGCGGCCCCGAGGTGGACCGCTTGGCCGCCCAAGCCGAAGCGCCGGTCGAATTCCCGCGCGCATGGCTCGAAGAAGATTCCTATGACTTCAGCTTCAGCGGGCTCAAGTCCGCCGTCATGAATTACGTGCACAACGCCGAACAGCGCGGCGAGATCGTCAACAAGGCCGACGTGGCCGCCGGTTTCCAAGAAAGCGTCATCGATGTCCTTACGGAAAAGGCGATGCGGGCGGTCGATGCGTTTGCGGCCAAGCAGCTCTTGGTAGCGGGCGGCGTCGCCGCGAACAAAGGGTTGCGGAAGCGCATGGAAGCCGCCGCCCGAGAAAGGGGCGTCGAGCTCGTCATCCCGCCGCTTTATCTCTGTACGGACAACGCGGCGATGATCGCCGCGGCCGGAACGATCGATTTTCTCATGGGCAAACGGGCGGATCTCTCCATGAACGCGCATCCCGGCCTGTCGTTATAAAAGGCGATGCCCGCTGCATGATGGGGTGCTCTGTGGTCCTTTGCGGCCGGGAAAAGACAGTCGTGGCAAGTTCGTTGAGAATGCCATGTAAAGGCTTATGAGGTTATCCCGGCAGCGCTCAAACGGGCCATTAAAAATTAGCTGATCGCGTGATTGTTGCTTTATAAAGCCTCCGATTCGGGAGGTTTTTTCTTTTGGTTTTTCGCGCAAATATCGTGATCGCTCTTTCCTGGGAAACGTTTCATAACGGCCCCTTCAAAGGTGTTCACCCCCGTTTGCCACGGTTTCCAGACGGTCTACGGATTGTGATTAACTTATCCACAGGATGGGGCGAATCGTGAATAACCACTGAAAACATGGATAGGAGAAACGTTCGGACTGTGCATAAAAATTGTGGATAAAAATAGGCGGATTTGTGGATGATGTGGACAACATCTGTGGAAAACAGGCGGCAAAGGGGATGGATTTGTGGATAAGTGTGTGGATAATGTGCTTATCTCCGTTAAGCCGGAGGGGGCTTTGATTCGGTTTTGGAATCACGCAGCGGCAGTGTCGCGGCAAGGCTGAAAAGCGGGAAGAAAAAGCCCCCGGTGCGCGCCGCGGCGCCGGGGGCAACGGTCAGGACTGCAAAAGCGTCCATTCATCGATCAAGGCGTCCAGTTGTTGTTTGCGTTCTTCCACTTCTTTCGTTATTTTTTGCGCTTCTTCATAATTGTTGAAGACCTCGGGAGCCAACAGCCGTTGTTCCAAACCGTGAATGTCTTTCTCCAACCGTTCGATTTCTTGTTCCAGTTCTTCGATGCGCCGCTTGCGGCGCCGTTCTTCTTGTTTTTTGCGCTTCGCCGCCTCATAGTCGTCCGGGTCGCCGCGGGAGGCGGTGCGCGCCTTTTTCTCCGCGCGGTCGTCCGCTTCCAGCCGTTCCAACTCTTCTTGCAGCGCCTTTTTCTCAACGTAATAATCGTAGTCGCCGAGGTAATCGGTCAGCCCGTCGTGGCTCAGCTCAATGATGCGCGTCGCGAGCCGGTTGATGAAATAACGGTCGTGGGAAACGAACAAGATCGTCCCGGGAAAATCCATCAATGCCGCTTCCAAGACTTCCTTGCTGTCCAGATCGAGGTGGTTGGTCGGTTCGTCCAAGATCAAAAAGTTGTCGCGGGCCAGCATCAATTTGGCGAGCGCCAGCCGCGCTTTTTCCCCGCCGCTCAAGGCGGCGACCGGCTTTAAGACGTCGTCGCCGGAAAATAAAAAGCTGCCCAGGACGGTGCGGACGTCCTTTTCATCCATGAGCGGATAGGCGTCCCACAGCTCGTTCAACACGGTTTTGTTCGGGTTCAGACCGCTCTGTTCCTGATCGAAATAACCGATGGTGACGTTCGCGCCCAATTGGATGTCGCCGGCGATTTTCGGCAGCAGACCGGCGATCGTCTTGAGCAGCGTCGTCTTTCCGATCCCGTTCGGTCCGACGAGTGCGACGCTCTCCCCGCGGTGCAAATCGAAGCTGACCGGGCCGCCGATCTTGCGGCCTTCGTATCCATACACGAGGCCCCTTGCGACCAAGACGTCGCGGCCGCTCGGCTTGGTGATGTCGAAATGGATGCGCGCGCGCCGTTCCTCGCCGGCGGGGCGTTCGAGTTTGTCCATTTTCTCCAAACGTTTGCGCCGGCTTTGCGCCCGCTTGGTCGTCGAAGCGCGCGCGATGTTGCGCTGGATAAAATCTTCCAATTTTTGGATTTCTTTTTGCTGTTTTTCATAAGCCTTCCAGGCCCGTTCCAAATCGGCCGCCTTTTGTTCCAAATAGGCGCTGTAATTGCCGTGATATTTTTTGGAAACGCCGCGCGAAATTTCATAGACTTTGTCGACGAGGCGATCGAGAAAATAACGGTCGTGCGAGACGACCAACAGCGCGCCCGGATAGTGCTTGAGATAGTTTTCCAACCACGTCAGCGTGGTGATGTCCAAATGGTTTGTCGGCTCGTCCAAGATTAAGAGATCGGGTTTGGCGAGCAGCAATTTCCCTAAAGCCAACCGCGTTTTTTGGCCGCCCGACAGCGCATCGACCGGCGTGTCCGGGTCGCGGTCGCCGAACCCTAAACCGTTTAAAACGCTTTGAATGTCGGCTTGATACGTGTAGCCGCCCGCGGCCGTGAACCGTTCCTGCAGCCGGTCATATTCCGCCAAAAGTTTTTCATAATCCTCGGGTTCGGCATTCGGGTCGGCCTCCGCCATGCGCCGCTCGATGTCGCGAAGCCGGCGTTCGATGTCCAGGAGATCGGCAAAAACGGATTCCAGCTCGCCGTAAATCGTATTGGTTGAACGAAACGTGCTGTTTTGCTCGAGATAACCGATGGAGACCTCCTTGGCGATCGCGATGTCGCCGCGATCCGGAACCAGCTCGCCGGCAAGGATTTTCAACAGCGTCGATTTCCCGGATCCGTTCCGCCCGACCAAAGCGACCCGTTCGCCGGAGTGTACTTCGATGTTTATATCCGCTAAAATAAGATCGGTTCCAAATGATTTCGAGATCTTGTGCGCTTCCAGCAAAATCATGGCGTTCACCTCAAATCCTCTAATCAGTTTAGCGTATCTTGCGGCATTGTGAAAAGAGCAAACGCGCGGACGGGCGGTCAAATTTTAAAAAAATTGTTCGTTTTGGCCGGAGCCGGATGCGGAGCCTGCCTTCGCTTTGTTGTATATTAGTTGTATATTAATAAATGGGAATGGACGAAAAATGGAAGCGCTCACGTCTTAATCGGTTTTGAAGGGGAGAATCATCGGATATCACGCGGAAAACCTTGCCGCAAGCTTCGGAGGGAAGATCATGCCGCAATCTCAACCGAAAATTCCGCTGGCAACGGCCAAGCGCTTGCCCTTGTATTATCGGATTTTGCAACACCTTGACGAATCGGGCAAACAACGGATTTCCTCGTCCGAATTAAGCGAGGTGGCCAAAATCGATTCCGCGACCATCCGCCGGGATTTATCGTATCTCGGCGCGCTCGGGAAAAAAGGTTATGGCTATCAGATTAAACCTTTGCTCGCTTTTTTGCGGGATAAGCTCGACCAAAACGAAGTGTCGAAAGCGATGCTCATCGGCGTCGGCAATTTGGGCACGGCGCTGTTGAAATACAATTTTGCCAAAAACAACAACACGCGCATCGTCGTCGCCTACGACAATAAAAAGGACAGGGTGGGGACGACCGTTGCGGGGGTGCCGATCCGGCACATCGACGACTTGCCCACCGATGATAACCGCGGCGTTTCCATTGCGATTTTGACGGTGCCGGCGGAAGTCGCGCAAGCCGTCACCGATAAGGTTGTCTCGAGCGGAATCAGTGGTATACTAAACTTTACACCCGTGCGTTTATCCGTGCCCAAGCATATCCGCTTGCACCATATCGACCTCGGCGTGGAACTGCAAACGTTGGTTTATTTCATGAAAAATTATCCGCTGCAACCGGAGCGGGGAGGTGAATGATATGGGGCTAGGCATCGGAAGCATCATTCTCATCGCGATTGTCGCGCTTCTCATCTTCGGCCCGAAGAAACTGCCGGAACTCGGCAAGGCTGTGGGCAGCTCGTTGCGGGAATTTAAAAACGCAACCAATGGGCTCGTCGATGACGGCGAGGAAAAGACTAAAAAACAGGATGGTCCGTAATGTCCGAGAAAAAAATGAGCGTAAGCGAACATCTCGAGGAACTCCGGCGGCGCCTTCTCATTATCGTCGTCGGTTTCGTCGCGACGTTTATCATCGGTTTTTTCCTGTCGAAACCGGTGATTCTCTTTTTACAGCGGTCGGAAACGGCGAGAGGCATTCATATGAACGCTTTTCGCATTACCGATCCGTTTCAGGTTTATTTGCAAACGGCCTTCGTCATCGGGCTCGTCTTGTTGGCGCCGCTGATTCTGTATCAAATCTGGGCGTTCATCAGCCCGGGTCTCTATGAGCATGAGCGGAGGGTGACGCTCGCTTACATCCCGCTGATCATCGCTTTGTTTTTGAGCGGCGTGGCTTTTTCCTATTTCGTTCTTTTTCCGTACGTCTTGCATTTCATGGCGAATTTGAGCGAGTCGCTCGGCATTCAAAACGTGATCGGCATCAATGAATATTTTCAGTTTTTGTTTCGGCTGACGTTGCCGTTCGGCTTTGTGTTCGAGCTGCCCGTTCTCATCATGTTTTTGACGCGGCTCGGCGTCTTGACGCCCGCGTTTTTGGCTAAGATAAGAAAATACGCGTATTTTGTCTTATTGATCATCGCCGGCATCATCACGCCGCCCGATGTCGTCTCGCAATTGATCGTGATGGTTCCCCTTGTCATCCTTTATGAATTGAGCCTCATGATCTCGCGGCGCGTCTATAAAAATAAGTTGAAACAAGAAGCGGAAAACGGCCACGACTTTTAATCGTGGTTTTTTTGTGCCGGATCTCAAAACGGGGCGTCCGAGGTGTCGCCTTCCTCAGACGGCGCGACCGCGCGCTTCCGAAAGGCCGCCGTGCGGGCCGAAAAGAGCGGGATTAAGCATGAACGAAGACGAAAAAGCTTTCATTTGGTATAGTTTAACGTACTTGCAGCGGTCCGGAGGGTGTCACCTTGAAGTAAACGGCATAGGTTAATGAATGATTAAGTTTGAAGGTGATGTTATGATCAAATTGAAATCGATGAATGAAATCAATAAGATGCGGAAAGCCGGCGAAATTCTCGCCCGCTGCCACAAAGAAATCGAAAAGATGATCCGTCCCGGCATCACGACGCATGAGATCGACCAATTTGTCGAGGAATTTCTCGCCGAACACGGGGCCACCCCTGAGCAAAAAGGGTATAAGGGCTATCGATATGCCACGTGCGCGTCGATCAACGACGAAATTTGCCACGGATTCCCGCGGAAGCAGCCGTTGCAAAACGGGGACATCGTCACGATCGACATGGTCGTCAATCTCAACGGCTGGCTCGCCGATTCGGCTTGGAGCTACCCGGTCGGAGACATTTCCGATGAGACGAAAAAACTGCTGGAAGTCACAAAAAAGGCGCTGTATCTCGGCATCCGCGAGGCCAGGGTCGGCAACCGCATCGGCGACATCGGCCACGCCATTCAAACGTACGCCGAAGGGGAAGGGTTCAGCGTCGTCCGCGATTTCGTCGGCCACGGCATCGGCCAATATATGCATGAAGACCCGCAGATCCCGCATTACGGCGTCAAGGGGAAAGGTTTGCGGCTTAAGGAAGGCATGGTCTTAACCATTGAGCCGATGATCAATGTCGGCGATTTTCGTTCCCGGCTTGATGACAACGGTTGGACGGCGCGGACCGTGGACGGCTCGCTTTCCGCCCAATACGAACACACGATAGCCATCACGAAAGAGGGGCCCCTCATTTTGACGACGCTTGAAGAACAGCCGCTTTGATCGGGATGTTTAACATTCCCGATCAAAGCGGCGGAAGCGTTAAACGGAGCACTTTAAAATTTTAATGGAACCGGCGCATTTGCCCGTTTTGAACGTTTGCCTGAACGTCCTCACAGCGCCTTTACTAGGCAGTGCAAAGGGTTCGTCCCGTCCGGCGCCGTCAGTGGTTGAACAGCCAAGTGATCAGCGAAAGATTTTGCCGCTCTTGTTCCTCGATCATTTTCTGAATCGCCGGCAAAAAGCGGATGACCACGAGCGCGTTCATCGCGGCGTGCGCCGTGATGGAGACGATGAGGCGCTTCGTTTTGCTGTACAAATAACACAACACAAGGCCGATCGAAGTGTAGATGATCAAATGGCCGTCGAAATGGGCGAAGGCGAACAAAAGCGAGCTGATCAAGGCGCCGATCCAAAAATTCGTCTTTTGCGCGATGGCGCCGAATATAATTTTGCGGAAGATGATCTCTTCCAAGATCGGTCCGACGAGAACGATGACGAACATGACGTAGGGCGTGGCGTTCGCCAGTTCCATGACTTGCTCCGTGTTTTCCGATTTTTCGGGCGCCCCGAACAGCGCCACGTCTATTATTGACGCGGCAATCTGGGTAAGATAGATGAGGGCGATGCCGTAAAACGACCATTTGACCGTTGAGGTGAAGCCCGTCCGCTTGACATGGCGATCACTGCCCCGTTCCGGAAGGAGCAGCATGAACGCCATGCTCAGCGTCAATAGAAAGCTGACGGTGATCCAAAAGCCCTGCCTTTGATCGGGAGGGAGAAAGGTCAAAAGCGGAATCGCGACGAATCCGGACAATTGACAAAGAATATAGCTGACAAGAATCCACCAATAACGTTTCGGCACGGCCGGGTCACCCTTTCGAAAAGTCCGAGAAAATGGTCATTGCCGCCCTCATTCTAACACATTTGTACGGCTGTATAAAAAATAACAAAAGACGCTTGCATTCCCCTGATGAATTGATTAATATTATTACTGGATTTAGCACTCGACAAACGAGAGTGCTAACAATGCCATGGGAACATTAAGGAGGGTTTTAAATGTTAGCGCCAATTGGTGATCGCATTGTCATTGAACCCGTTGAAAAAGAAGAAAAAACGGCCAGCGGCATCGTTTTGCCCGATACAGCCAAAGAAAAGCCGCAAGAAGGCCGGGTTGTCGCTGTCGGCACCGGTAAGCTTCTTGACAACGGCGAACGCGTCGCTTTGGAAGTCAAAGAAGGCGATCGCGTCATTTTCTCGAAGTATGCGGGTACCGAAGTCAAATATGACGGCAAAGAGTACCTCATCCTTCGTCAAGATGACATTTTGGCGATCGTTAAGTAAGCGACCAGAATCCACTACATACATGATATGAGGAGGGCATTGTCCAAATGGCTAAACAAATCAAATTTAGTGAAGATGCACGCCGCGCCATGCTTCGTGGCGTTGATGCTTTGGCCAATGCGGTAAAAGTCACGCTCGGTCCGAAAGGCCGCAACGTTGTCCTTGAGAAGAAGTTCGGATCTCCGTTGATCACGAACGACGGCGTGACCATTGCGAAAGAAATCGAACTTGAAGATAAATTTGAAAACATGGGCGCTCAGCTCGTCGCTGAAGTCGCGAGCAAAACGAACGACGTCGCCGGTGACGGCACGACGACCGCGACCGTTCTCGCCCAAGCCATGATCCAAGAAGGCTTGAAAAACGTCACCTCCGGCGCCAACCCGATGGGCATTCGCCGCGGTATCGAAAAAGCGGTCAAAGCGGCGGTTGAGGAACTGAAACGGATCTCCACGCCGATCAAAGGTAAAGAATCCATCGCCCAAGTCGCCGCGATTTCGGCCGCTGACGAAGAAGTCGGCCAATTGATCGCCGAAGCGATGGAACGCGTCGGCAACGACGGCGTCATCACGACCGAAGAATCCAAAGGCATCACGACGGAATTGGATGTCGTCGAAGGCATGCAATTCGACCGCGGCTATGTGTCCCACTACATGGTGACGGATTCCGATAAAATGGAAGCCGTGCTCGAAAATCCGTACATCTTGATCACCGACAAGAAAATCTCCAACATCCAAGACGTGCTGCCGCTCTTGGAACAAGTGGTGCAACAAGGCAAAGCGCTCTTGATCATCGCTGAAGACGTCGAAGGCGAAGCGCTGGCGACCTTGATCGTCAACAAACTGCGCGGCACCTTCAACGTTGTCGCCGTCAAAGCGCCTGGATTCGGCGATCGCCGCAAAGCGATGCTCGAAGATATTGCGATCCTCACGGGCGGCGAAGTCATCACCAACGATCTCGGCCTTGAATTGAAATCGGCGACCGTTGCCCAACTCGGTTCGGCGGACAAAGTCGTCGTGACGAAAGAAACGACGACGATTGTCGGCGGCAAAGGCCAAGCCGATAAAATCTCCGCGCGCATCAATCAAATCCGCGCTCAACTCGAAGAAACGACGTCCGAATTCGATAAAGAAAAACTGCAAGAACGCCTTGCGAAACTCGCCGGCGGCGTAGCCGTCATCAAAGTCGGCGCCGCGACGGAAACCGAACTGAAAGAACGGAAACTCCGCATCGAAGACGCGTTGAACGCGACGCGTGCGGCGGTTGAAGAAGGCATCGTTTCCGGCGGCGGTACGGCGCTTGTCAACGTCATCAAGGCCGTTGAAGCCGTCGAAGCGGAAGGAGACGAAGCGACCGGCGTCAAAATCGTCCTGCAAGCTCTCGAAGCGCCGATTCGCCAAATTGCTGAAAACGCCGGCCTCGAAGGTTCCGTCATCGTCGAACGCCTGAAACGTGAAGAAGTCGGCATCGGCTTCGACGCCGCTAAAGGCGAATGGGTCAACATGATCGAAGCTGGTATCGTCGACCCGACGAAAGTGACCCGCTCGGCTCTGCAAAACGCCGCTTCCGTCGCCAGCATGTTCCTGACCACGGAAGCCGTTGTCGCCGACAAACCGGAAGAAAACAAAAACAACAACGGCGGCGGCGACATGGGCATGGGCGGCATGATGTAATAAAGGTGTCAAAGCCTTATTACATCAAACAGACTAAAATTGGGGGACAAACGCTCGGCGCTTGTCCCCCTTTTTGTAAAAAGAAACGCGGGTGTCCTCAAAAGCTGGGCTTTTGGGACATCCGCGTTTTCGTCCATTTTTGCCGTTTTTCAGCGCTTAACGTTGCAGAGTCAAAAGGAGTAGAATGTTATCTTTCTCATGCTGTTTGTGCTTGATGATGGACAACAAATTCCCTTTTTCTAAATGGATGTTCCTTTCATTATTATCCGCCGTGAGATTATAGGTCGCGCTATTATGGTCCGCATGAATGGATGAGAATAAAGTAATTTCGACGCTTTCAGACTCGCTGAGTCCCTTCGCGACAATGCGGTAATCACCGGCCGGCAAATCTTTTCCGGCGATGTAATTCGCAGAATGCTTGATTGCATATTGATGATCGCTGATTTCATGCACCGGTCGAAAGGCGGCCGGAGAAAAGCGCAGCTTGCCGTGCCCTTCGATGGTTAACGTAGTGCCATCCATAACGGCGTAATTGATCCATTTGTCGCCACTGGACATGCGCATATCATCACCAAGGGAAACTTTTCCGGAAAGACACGTGATGTCGTAATACCCGGGTTTTAAATCATGACCGACCAGATAGTCGCCGGACTTCAAAGTGATCGCCTTCGCCGGGTTATCTCTAACATTACGGTTTTTCAGCGTCAGTTCCGTTTTGGAAAAGAACAATATGTAAACGGCGCAAAAAACTAAACCGAACATGACCAGCGCATATAAAAGGCGCTTATTCCTTGTCATTTTTCATGATCTTCCCATTATCCATGTAAATCATTTCATCCGTTAATATCGTCAAATCCTCTTTGTTGTGGCTGGCGATCACGATGACTGCCCCCCGTTGTTTCTCTTCAAGCAGCAAGTCTCTGACAAGGTTTACGCCTTTTTCATCAATCGCATTGGTCGGTTCATCCAATAAAAGGGTATCGGGTTTTTCAAACACGGCTTGGGCAATGCTTAATCGTTGCTTCATTCCGAGCGAAAATTTCCGAACCTTTAACTTGCTGTCCGGGTCCAGACCGACGCGCTCAATGGCGTGTCGAATGTCTTCATCCGTAGCCTTTTTTTGATTTTGGCTAAAATCTTTAGGTTCGTAAAAGCGTCGTATTGCGGCAATAAACTGGTATTCTCAATGATGACGCCGATGCTGGGCGGAAATGAGATATCCTTGTGAAGCACTTGCCCGTCGATGGCGACGGTGCCTTCCGTCTGATAAATCAGTCCCGATAGCGCCCTTAAGAGCATCGTTTTTCCCGAGCCGTTCCGCCCGAACAATCCGTAGGCTTTTCCGGACTGGAACGTATAATTGATATCTTTTAATACAAAGGTTTTCTTTATTTTTTTGCTGAGATGGGTCACGGTGATCGTTGTCATCCTATCCCTCCGAGCGCAGTTTAAAAAATATCTTTCGTTTTGATGCGTTGCATGGATAACCCGATGATGGCCGCTAAGAGGAGAGATAAAACGATAACGGCCATCGAATAGTGGATGATAAAATGCTGTTCATTGTGGATATCCGTTCGCAAACCATCATGAAATTCGGTATCAAAACATACAATAGCGGCTGCATGCGTTTAAATGTAAACAATACACCGGCAAACACTATGGAGAACACGACGTACATATTTACGAAAAGCAGAGCGTTCTGAGGGGTCACAAACAGTTCCAACATCATTTGCAGCAACAACAATACAAGCAACGTCAAATAATAAATAAACGATGCTTTGATCAGTTGTGAAACGTCTACCGGCCCACTGGTCTGAAGCCGCATGATGGTTGCGACAAGGTAGTAAACACCGGCTTGCAAGAAAAAGAACCCCACCAGTTTTACAGCAATTGCGATGTATTGATTCAAGATGAATTTTGTTTTGCTGAAATTACGAATCAGCATATATTTCCCAAAACCATGCAGATTTTCGGAGACGTTTCCCAAAAAGTAAAAACTCAGTGAGACAAAGACGACGTACCACATCAGAAGCACGATGTATATCGTCTCAGGTTCCACGCCCAACAAGAAAAAGAATGGAGCGGGCCAATGATGATAAACGGGTTGGAACATTTGAACGATGCTATAACTTTGGACAAGCACGGCGATCGTTAAAAGAAGAAACTTCCCTTTAATTTTCATGGCGGATGAAATCCTTTTCCAAAAAAATCACGTGTCCAATCAAGCAAAAGACGATGACGAGCCCCAATTGTCTCGCAAAGACAAGCATAATTTCCAGCGCATTCCATTCGGGAACGAGGATGCCTTCGTACATACGCATATCAGTAATGGGTAACCAAGGCACCATCTTTACGAAAAAATAGGTTAATGCGACCAAAATGAAGGTCGCCGACACCGCAATATTAAAAGAATGGATACGATCTTCCAGCGCTTTGCACAATAATCCGACCCAACCGTAAAAAAGAACCAATGCCATGCCGTTAAGCAACGTTGCTTTATAAAAATGATGATCCGCCATGGTTTCATGATCGACGGATAAATAGGTGAGACCAAGATTAACGGCCGATATGGTCAAAGCAAACCAACCGGCGGATTCTAAAATGCTTGCCGCCCGTATGAAAAATAAATGGGAACGGCTTTTGTGGGCGACAATGAATGGCGCCTCTTCCTTGATTAATCGCATGTTCATGAAGAGTAAATAAAAAAGCGCATAGTAGACAGCATAAGCCCTGATGGAATTGAATCCTTGGACGCTTCCGTTCATATCCACTAGAATATCATCCGATTTCGAACGAATATAAATACTATTTTGTACGTACCAGAAAAAAATGAGAAAAGCACAAAGTATGCCTACCAGTCCCATTGTTTTTTTATAGTTACAACTCATCCGTTTTCACCTTATAAATATATAGAGCAATGGGTATTATTGTAAGTATTGTGAAATTGGTTAAAAAAGCCGGGATCATAAAATCAATTCCATATTCGGTAAACGGTTGCATCAATATAAGGACGCTGCGCATCGGCAGGGCAAGTAGTATGAACCAGATGAAAAAGGCTAAAGGGTAAGTGTATTTCCTGTCAGGAAAAACGAATGAGATGCTCATCGCAAACATCCCAACCAAACCGGTGAAAAGGCAGACATTTAACATAAAGAGGATATCCACCAGTATAGGATGGGCTTGACTGAACAAAAACAAGGGATCATGCATCCCATCCATATCAAACAAACCGTTTGATTCCGTTCCGCCGGCATAAACGATAGAAACCGATAGCAGATTAAAAAGAAGAGAAAACAGCATAACGGCAAAAGGAACGAGAAAAGAAACCGCCAGTTTACTTCCGAAATACGCCCGTTTACCCATGGATGAAATCCATATCGTGTGACTCCCCGACTTCACATCCTGAATATAGCTTTCGGCGCACAGGATCAACAAATGAATCGGCAAAAACCAATATAACAGGATCTGCATCATATGGCCCTCGGATGTTCCAGCCAAAAAGAAGGCGATGGCCGGATGAAATTTGGCACGCCACTGCAACTTCAACGCGATGACATCTATGCAGGGCATAAGGATGATCAGCCAAACAATCGCCATGCTTTTTTTATCTTTAAATATACGTAACAAGTGACTTTTCACGATATCCTCCCGATTCCTTTCACAACATTAAGGTGTTGTCCTAATGGCGCCTTGGTTTATTTCGGTATGTTAGACCAATATGCGTTTCATGTGTTTATATTTTTATAATTCTATATAATTTATAATTCTATGTTTACTTTGTTTATCCTCTCAACCCGTCAAAAATAGTTCTTTAGTCCTACTACCAAAAGGCTGTTGGCGTTTTTTTCATGATGTCATCAACGTTCTTTCATTGAAGCGCCGGGGTTGCCCGGCCTTTCTCTTTTTTCACGGATGCGCCGGGCTGAAGCTGCCTAACGGTTTCCAACCTTTCCCTGATCTATTTTTTGTTTTTCCGCAGCGTCCATTTTTGAACGACCGGCCAAATCCGGTCACCGCTGCGGTTGAGACTCATCGCGACAACTCCGTTTTAATTTTGATATAATATTGAAGATTTATAAAGGCATAGATACAGGTGATGGAATTGCAGACCATAAAAACGACGAAACGCGCGCTCCGGCGTTTTCTGCTCGATGCTCAGCATTTGCTTCCCCCCTTGAAGGCGGGTGAACCGGCCTCTTTGCCGCAGCGGGTTTTAAAACTCATTCAGGATTTGGAATGCGTCCAAATCGACCCGGTTTCCGCCGTGCGCCCGAATCAACAGTTGGTATTGGCCGCCCGCCTCCCGGACTTCAAGCCGGACGTCCTCAATCAGTTGTTGAAAGAGAATCTGATCTTTGAATACTACGCCAATGCCGCCTCGATCATCCCAATGCAAGATTACCCGCTTTTTCAACCGGTCAGAGAGCGGTTGAAAAAGCATTTGCTGCCGGAGTTGAAAAAATTGGAGGATGTGGCCGGAGGCGTGCTCCGCAGATTGGAAGACGAAGGCCCGCTGCCGGCCAAAGCGTTCCGATCGGATCAGCGCGTCCACGGCTATTGGGATAATCAAAACGCTACAACGAAAGCGACGTCCCATGCTTTAAATTTGCTCATGGATATCGGAGAAATCCGGGTTGTTTACCGGGACGGGCAACACCGCCTGTTTGATTTGACCGTTCGCTCGGTCCCCCGGCCTTTGCTTGAGGAAGCGAAGCGGATCGATCCAGCTTCGGCGCGGGAAGCTCTGTTGGAGAAATACTTGCGCGCCTACCGCGTCTTTGAACCCGGCGATCCGCGCTTCGGCTGGCAGAAAATCAGCGCCAAAGAGCGCCGCGAAGCGATCGATCAGCGCGTGAAGGCGGGCAAAATACTGCCGGTTTGCATCGCCGGCCTCAAAACCGAGTATTATATTTTGGCCGAGGACAAGGAACGCCTTTTGGACATTGAGGCGGCCGTTCCTGCGGCCGATTTTGAAGAAGATGACCCGATCTTCTTTCTTCCGCCTTTGGACAATCTGTTATGGAGCCGGAAGCGACTGGCCGATCTCTTTGATTTTCACTATCGATGGAAGATCTATACGCCTCCGGCCAAACGGCAATACGGTTATTACGCCATGCCGATTCTGGCCGGTGACCGCTTGATCGGCCGGATCGATCCGCGCTTGGATAAAAAGAATCGCCGCCTGCACGTCCAATTGCTGCAAATCGAGCCCGGGGTGGAGCGCACCGACGTTTTGATGGCGAACATCCATCGGGCGCTCCGGGCGTTTGCGGAAAGGCATGGAGCGACGGCCGTTACGGTGACATCAGAAGGGCGTCTCATCGAAATCTAAACGCTGCTTTGATCCGCTTTTTCAAGCGCTCGTTCGACCCGGACGCTGAGAATTTGGGCGGCCGGAACGCCGGGCGTATTTTCTGAGCGGTTCAGCGGGTTTCCGGAGAGGGGACGGCGAAGGCGCAAATGCGGAGCGAAAAAGGAAAGAGGACTGCACACCCACGAGCCGCCGCTTCGGCGGCTCTCCTTTCATCATAGAGCCGGATTCTATTTTTTGTTATACTAGAAAAGAGCAACTGTTCTTGCAGAGGATAAAATTTGAATCTTTCAACCGAATGCAGGAGATTGGGGGATTGGCTATGGCGGTCGATTTCGAAGCGTTGCATCCGCCCGTTCAAAAGGTCGTCGACAATATTGAAAGGGTGATCATCGGCAAACGGCATACGATCATTCTCGCGCTGAGCGCGCTGTTCGCCGAAGGCCACGTTTTGCTCGAGGATGTCCCGGGCGTCGGGAAAACGATGCTCGTCCGCGCCATCGCGAAGTCGCTCGGCGCGGAGTTCAAGCGGATTCAATTTACTCCGGACTTATTGCCGTCCGATTTGACCGGAGTCTCCCTGTACAACCAAAGGGAGATGCGGTTTGAATTCCGACCTGGCCCATTGATGGCCAACATCGTATTGGCCGATGAAATCAACCGGACGTCTCCGAAGACGCAAGCCGCGTTGCTCGAGGGGATGGAAGAAGGCAGCGTGACGGTGGACGGGCAGACGCGAATGCTGCCGAAGCCGTTTTTCGTCATGGCCACTCAAAATCCCATCGAATACGAAGGAACGTTTCCGCTTCCTGAAGCCCAGCTCGACCGCTTTCTGTTAAAGCTACACATGGGGTATCCCAACCGCCTGGAAGAGTTGGAGGTGCTCAACCGCCTCGAATCCGGCCATCCGATCGACGAGATCGAGCCGGTCATGTCGGCCGAGGAAGTCCTTCTCCTTCAGGGAAAAGCGCGCGGCGTCTACGTCGAGGAAACCGTGAAGAAATATATGATCGAACTCGTCAACTATACACGCCATCACCATGACGTCTATCTCGGCGTCAGCCCCCGCGGTACGCTCGCCCTCTTAAAAACCGCGCAAGCGTATGCGATGATGCACGGACGCGAATACGTCGTGCCGGACGATGTCAAATATTTGGCGCCTTATGTGCTCAGCCACCGCATGATCCTGAAACCCGACGCCAAGTATGCCGGAGTCAAAGCCGAAGATGTGATCGCGGCGGCGCTGAACGGCGTGCGCGTGCCCGTGCTGAATGAGGGCGGCGTCCGATGATTCGCCGCCTTTTCGGATCGAGATCCACGCTCGGGCTCGCCTGGCTGTTCCTTCTTTTTGTTTCGGCCTTTGCTTATGCCATGTTCCAGGGCGGCTTCGTCAGTTGGTTTTTATTTTACAGCTATGTGCCGTTGTTTCTCTATTCGCTCGCCATCGCTTTTTATTCGCTTCGCGACTTTCACATCACGCGGCGGATTGAAAAGCATGAACTCAACGCCGGGGAGCCGCTCACTGTCACGATCGACATCGAGCGGCGTTTCCCGTTGCCCCTTTTTTACCTCGTCGTCGAAGACCACGCGCCGGAAAACATGCTGAAGCGCCACCGGACGCTGCGAAGGGAATCGACCAAGGCCTTGCTCGCCCTCGGATTCGGTCGCCGAGCGTCCGTGGCTTACACGATCGACGACATGCCCCGCGGGGAATATCGCTTAAATGCGGTGACGATCAAGACCGGCGATATTTTCGGGTTTGTTCAAAGAACGAAAACGTTTCAAATCGAGCAATCCGTCCTTGTCTATCCGAAAATCGATCCGATGATGTCGTGGCTGCCGCCCGATCACGCTTTCGGCGGGCGCCGGCGTTCCCACCAACTCCTTGAATATGATTTGACGGCGATCTCGAGCGTCCGTGAATACATTCCCGGCGATCGGTTAAGTTGGCTCGATTGGAAGGCGACGGCGCGGACGAATCAACTCGTCACGAAGCAGTTTGAAAACCCGGTCAATCAAGATATCATCATCGTTTTGGACCGCACCGCCGATCGCGAAGACGAAAGCGGAACGCGGTTCGAAATTGCGGTTGCGCTCTCCGCCTCGCTCGCCGACAAAGCGTTGCGCATCGGTTCGGCGGTCGGCTTCCTTTCGCTCGGCAGGGACGCGATCTGGATCGCCCTTCGCCATCAAGCGGAAGCGAGATGGGCGATCCTGCATCATTTGGCGAGTTGCGAGCCGGACGGCGGGGCCGACGGTTTTTACGGCTTTGATAAATATGCGAACCAGTTTTATTATCAGTCGACCGTCATTTTCGTGACGACGCGCGTCACCGAACGGATGGTGTTGATCATTTACGACCTCGCCAACCGGGGTTTGGCGATCGAACTTGTTCTCGTCGCGGACGTTTTGGATCAGAGCGTATTCGGACGTGTCAAACAACTGGAAGCGATGGGGGTTGTTGTGCACGTCGACCGCGGCGGCCGCTTGGAGACCCTCGATCGGGCGGGTGATTCGCTTGCTACAAGCTAAAACCGAACGGTTGTCTTTGCCTCTTTACATCCTGGCCTTCTTGCTTTTTTGGGAATGGCTCCGGCCGCTTCCCTTCATTTCGGATGTGCAGCATGTCCATTTTTTCATCGGCTTTGCGGCCTTTTCGTTCTTTTTATCTTATTTGCGCTTGCCGGCCTGGCTGACTTTTTCCGCCAAGCTGTTGGCGATGCTGGCCGCGCTTCACGCGTTGTTCGTTTTCCACGCCCCCCTCTTCCATCCGCTCTGGCTCGTTTATTTGATCGATGACGTCAAGGAAAACCTCGCCTTCGTCTTTTCTGGCGATTGGGTGAGCTTTACCGATTCGTTTCGCACCCTGTTGTTTTTCATCCTGCTTTGGATCACCAGCTTTCTCATGCACCATTGGTTGATTCGGATGCGCAAGCTATTCCTCTTCTTTTTCTTGACGGTCATCTATTTGGCGGTGCTCGACGCCTTTACCGCATATCGGGCCGAAGGAGCGATCGTGCGGACGGTCATCATCGGGCTCGTTCTGCTCGGGCTTTTGCGCGTATTGAACGTCCAAGAGCGGGAAAACGTGACGTTCGGCGCCAAGATTTTGCCCGCTTCCTGGATCGGAGCGCTCGCCGCCATGATCGCCTTTGCGACGACGGTCGGTTATGCGGCGCCCAAGGCGGGACCGCAGTGGCCCGATCCCGTTCCGTTCATCAAAAGTGCGACCTACGGCGGTGATGGCGGGACGAGCGCCAACCTCGGAGCGGGTGTGCAGTGGATCGGCTACGACGGTGACGACCGCCACCTCGGCGGCGCTTTTCGGATGGATCCCACCCCGGTTTTTGAAACGATGGGCGAACACAGCCATTATTGGCGGGTGGAAGCGAAAAGGGTGTATACCGGCAAAGGATGGACCGAAAGCGACAATGCGAAAAGCGTCCGAGTGGACGGCGCCCATCTCGCCGGCACGCCGATTTTGTCGCTTTATGAAAAAGGAACGCAAGTGGAACAATCGGTCGATCGCGTCCAAGTTTTGGGCGATGACTTTCCGCAAATCATTTACGGCGGAACGGTGACCAAGGTGGCGCGCGCGGACGATGTGAATCAATTCCGTTTGAACGAGGAGACGGGTAAACTCGAACCGTTGGCGAAAGGACATCCCGTCACGGTAAAGACGTACGCGGTGACGTATCAGTATCCCGTTTTTTCCATTCCGAAATTAAAAAGCGTGACCGGCGGCGATCCGAAAGACATCAAAGCGAAATATTTGCAGCTCCCGCCCCAACTCCCGAAACGCGTCCAACGGCTCGCCGAAGCCCTGACGGAAAATGCGAACAACCGTTACGATAAGGTGAATGCGATCGTCAATTTCCTCCATTCGGGCGATTTTGAGTACAATACCGTTGACGTGCCGAAACCGGGACGGAACGAAGACTATGTCGACCAATTCTTGTTCGAGACGAAACGGGGCTATTGCGACAATTTTTCGACGGCGATGGTCGTCTTGCTCCGGGCGGTCGGCATTCCGGCGCGCTGGGTCAAAGGGTTTACCCAAGGCGAATACGAGGAGACGGTGGCGGATAATGGGTATAAATTTATCGTGAGAAACTCGGATGCCCATTCCTGGCCGGAAGTTTATTTTCCGGGATCCGGATGGGTGCCGTTCGAGCCCACCAAAGGGTTTGACAATATCGCCCAGTTTACCTTTGCCGATTCTTCGGATCATCGAGCCTCGGCTCCCGCCGCGCCGAAGAAAACCGAAAAGAAAGCGCCGAAACAAGACAAAACGCAAAATGAGGTAAAGAAAAGCGGCGCCGGGTCACACCGTACGGCGCTCGACATTGGGTTCTTGCTGAAAATCGCGGGCGCTATCGCGCTGCTCGCCATCTTGGCGGCGGCTGTCCTGTTTCAAACGCGCCGGAAATGGTTGCCCGGTTATCTCTTGCGCCGCTTCCGCAAGCGTTCGGACGGCGCGGCCTTGGAGGATGCTTTTAAATGGCTGATGCGGCTGCTCGCCCTTCATGGCTTTCGGCGGAGGGACGGCCAGACGTTGCGCGAATTCGCCGCCGTGGTCGATCGCGCGCTGGGCGGCGGGGACTTGAGGGTTTTTGCGCTCATCTACGAGCGCAAGCGTTACTACCGGCCGTCGCCGGAGCTGTGGCAGCAGTCGAAACAATTTTGGGAAAATATCATCATTAACCTGCGCGGTTGAATTATGTCAAGCAGACTGATAAAATGGGGATCAATCAATCATTAAAATACGCTGCCGCGAATCGTTTTGAAAGGCATTTATAAAATTGAATCATCGGTTCCTTGCAACGCAACCTTCATTTAAGCCTGGGAATACGGCTCGGGCGTCTCTACAAGGTCACCGTAAATGGCCTTACAATGAAGGGCGGATGGTTTATGGTCCTTTTGTCGGCATTCCGCCTTTCATTGGCGGGGCCGGCAATTTTTTGTAAAAGGATTGGAGATGCCGGGGCGGCCACACGCGGCGGAACGGCAGGGTCCGGCCATCGCGGCGGTTGGGATTTCGATGCGATGGGGAACGGCCGGCTCGGGCAAAATAGAAGCGGACAACATCTGTAGGCTGAAAGGACGGAGGATATGGAGCAGGACAAAATCATCGTCATCGACTTCGGCGGCCAGTATAACCAGTTGATCGCCCGGCGCATCCGCGACATCGGGGTCTACAGCGAACTGAAATCGCATAAAATCACGGCGGAAGAAATCCGTCGGGAACAACCGAAGGGCATCGTTTTTTCCGGCGGCCCGAACAGCGTTTACGCGCCTGATGCGCCGAAATGCGATCCGGAGATTTTT
Organism: Caenibacillus caldisaponilyticus; assembly: GCF_002003465.1. Lineage (GTDB taxonomy): Bacteria > Bacillota > Bacilli > Bacillales > Sporolactobacillaceae > Caenibacillus > Caenibacillus caldisaponilyticus. The sequence goes on from NZ_BDDQ01000004.1 coordinate 23,925, forward strand.
GAACTCGGCATACCGATTCTCGGCATTTGTTATGGCATGCAGCTGATCGGCGCCCATTTCGGGGCGAAAGTCGACCGGGCGGCGCGCGCCGAATACGGCCGGGCGACGATCGATGTTGCACCGGACGCGGCGCTTTACCGAGGGCAGCCCGCTCGGCAAACCGTTTGGATGAGCCACGGCGATCTCGTCGTCGAACCGCCTGAAGGCTTTGTGACGACGGCGCAAAGCGCGTCTTGTCCGGTCGCGGCGATGGAAAATCGGGAAAAGCGCATCTTCGGCGTCCAATATCATCCGGAGGTTCGCCACAGCGAATACGGCAATGAATTGTTGAAGCGGTTCGTCTTCGATATTTGCCAAGCCCGCGCATCTTGGACGATGGAACATTTCATCGACGAGATGGTGAACGAGATCCGGGAAAAGGTCGGCGATCGCCGCGTGTTGTGCGCTCTGAGCGGCGGGGTCGATTCTTCGGTTGCCGCGGCTCTCGCCCATAAAGCGATCGGCGATCGGCTGACGTGCGTGTTCGTCGATCACGGCCTTTTGAGAAAAGGCGAAGCGGAAGGTGTCGTCCGCACGTTCCGCGATCATTTTCACATCCATTTGATCCATGTGGATGCCAAAGACCGGTTTTTGGAGAAATTAAAAGGCGTGACCGATCCCGAACAAAAGCGGAAGATCATCGGCAACGAGTTCGTGTACGTTTTCGAAGAAGAAGCCGGCAAGCTTTCGGACATATCGTTCTTGGTTCAGGGCACGCTTTACACCGACATCATTGAAAGCGGCACGGATACCGCGCATACGATCAAGTCGCACCACAATGTCGGCGGCCTGCCGGAAAACATGAACTTCGAACTCATTGAGCCGCTTAAAACACTTTTTAAAGATGAGGTCCGCCGGCTCGGCACCGAATTGGGGCTGCCCGACGACATCGTTTGGCGCCAGCCGTTCCCGGGTCCGGGTCTGGCCATCCGGGTGCTCGGTGAAGTGACGGAAGAGAAGCTGGAGATCGTCCGCGAATCCGACGCCATCCTGCGCGAAGAAATCAAAAAGGCGGGCCTTGACCGCGACATTTGGCAATACTTCACGGTGCTGCCGGGCATTCAAACCGTCGGGGTCATGGGCGATGCGCGGACGTACGACCATTGCATCGCGATCCGGGCGGTGACGTCGGTCGACGGCATGACGTCGGATTGGGCGAAAATTCCGTGGAACGTGCTCGGGACGATCTCGACGCGCATTGTCAACGAAGTCGACGGCGTCAACCGGGTCGTCTACGACATCACGTCCAAGCCGCCGGCCACGATCGAATGGGAGTAAACACGAACATTAATTTGTGTTTGATAAAAAAAGTTCGTTTATGACGTTGACCACAGCGATCAACGTTGGTATAATAAGCCTGAACAAAAACAGAATACGAATAAACGTATAATCCGCGGGAATATGGCCCGGGAGTCTCTACAAAACCACCGTAAATGGTTTTACTACGTTTATTGCTAGGCTCAAGCCGCGACCGTTGCTTCGGCAGTCGCGGCGGGGGTTCGTACACCTTTGTCGCTTTTTTGCGGCAGAGGCGGGCGGCTATTGCCTTCAATAAACTTAGAGGCTTCGGGGGATGCTCCGAAGCCTTTTGTTGTCGATCCGTCCGGTACAATGCGCGGATCAAGGGCCGAGACTGCGGGAGGAAAACCATTTTTTAGAAGGGGTTGGGGGTTGTGAACGCGATTGCTCGCTATTTTCGTTTTTCCGAACTGAACACATCCTTTACGCAAGAATCCATCGCGGGATTAACGACGTTTTTATCCATGGCTTATATTTTATTTGTCAACCCGGCGGTGCTCGGCCACGCGCATATGAATACCGGCGCGGTTTACACGGCGACCGCGATTTCGGCGGCCATCGGTTCGCTCATCATGGGCATCCTGGCGCGCTATCCCATCGCGATTGCGCCGGGAATGGGTTTGAACGCCTTTTTCACGTTCACCGTCGTGCTCAATTTCGGCATCCCGTGGCAAACGGCGCTCGCGGGCGTCTTGATTTCTGGTATCGTTTTTGTCATCATCACGGTTTTTAAAATCCGCGAAAAAATCATCAACGCCATTCCGGAAAACCTCAAGCACGCGACCGCGTGCGGCATCGGATTGTTCATTGCCTTTATCGGTTTGAAAGGCGCCGGCATCGTGGTGAACAGCGACGCCACGCTCGTCGCGCTCGGCGATGTCACGAACCCGAAAACGCTGCTCGCTTTGTTCGGTCTCGTCGTCACCATCATTTTGTTGGTGCGCAAGGTGAAGGCTGCGGTTTTTTACGGCATGATCATCACCGCCGTCGCCGGAATCGTGACGAAACAACTGCCGCTTCCCGATCACGTCGTCGCGAAAGTGCCGAGCTTGGCCCCGACGTTCGGCGTCGCGGTCGAACATGTGGCCGACATTCATACCGGTCAGTTGCTCATCGTCGTTTTGACGTTCCTGTTCGTCGGCTTTTTTGATACGGCCGGCACGCTGATGGCTGTCGCTAACCAGGCGGGTTTGTTAAAAGACAATAAATTGCCGCGCGCCGGCCGGGCGTTGTTCGCCGATTCTTCGTCGATCGTCATCGGCAGCATTCTCGGGACGTCGACGACGACCGCTTACGTCGAATCTTCATCGGGCGTCGCCGCGGGCGGCCGAACCGGGTTTGCTTCGGTCGTAACGGCCATCCTGTTTTTGCTCGCGCTGTTCTTCTCGCCGCTTTTGGTCGTCGTGACGGATCAAGTCACGGCCCCGGCGTTGATCATCGTCGGCGTCTTGATGGCGTCCTCGATCGGCAATATAGAATGGAAACGGTTGGAAATTGCCATTCCGGCTTTCTTAACCATCGTGGCGATGCCGCTGACCTATAGCATCTCGACCGGCATTGCACTCGGCTTCGTCGCCTATCCGCTCACGATGTTGGTCGCGGGACGCGCCAAAGAGCTGCATCCGATCATGTACGGCCTGTCCGTCGTCTTTATCCTCTTCCTGCCGTTTCTCTCTTGAGAAAAAAGGACCTCTCGGCATCGCCGAGGCAGGTCCTTTTCCACCATATGCGGGCTTCGGCATGGCTTGAACCGACGGCCGCAACGTCCCGGAGCGGAAAAACATAAATCCCCGTCTGACCGCGCATCCTGTAATTAAGCGCAAGTTTCTTCCTTAGCGTAGGAAGACAATCATTTAAGGGGGGATGGCCGTGACGGGGCCGATATGGGTTTCATTTGGATTTTGGGTGGTCGGTGTCATCGTCATCTTGAGCGGCGGTTATATGTCGGTTAAGTTGCAGAAAGCGGGCGAAGCATTTAAAGAACGCGCCGAGCGGACGGCGTTCCGCGATCCGTCCGCGGGCATCGCTTACCGGATGGGAAGCGGGCTGATTGATTTGGTCCCATGGTATTATCTCCGCGTTCTATTCTTGATCGTCGGCGCCGTCATCATCGCGATCGGATTTGTCCCTTTGGCGTTTATTGGCGTCTAAACGTGAACGCGCGCTCCATAAGCTTTGATGTTGAAACGCCTGAATAACGATTTCCCGTTCAGATGCTTACGGAAGCACGCCCGGTTTTTTGCGACCGGCGGCGGCTCCCGTCGGCGGTCCCGGAAAGCGATTCGCCCCGCATGCGCCATCGGATTTGGACGCATTGCAGGGAACACGCGATCGCAGATAGCTTTGAGCGGTTTTCCGTTCACTCCTCGTCCGCAATGACGATTTCGCTCACTTCGAAGTGCGGGATGCGGCGCAGAGTGAGGATGAGCATGCCCGTTTTGAACACGGCTTCCACCGGCTCGTTCTGAACGGGAGCGGGCAAATCGACATGGCGTTCGAACGGGCCTTCTTGAATTTCTTCATGGACCGCCCGGTAATCGGCGAAGGGACGGTGGAGATGGCCTTTGATTTCCAAGCTTGTATGGTTGATGGTGATGCGGACGTCATCCATGCTGCGAATGCCCGGGAGCGCGATCAAGCAGAGCACATGATCGTCGTTTTCATAAAGATTGACAAGCGGCCAATCTCTCGCAAAAAAACCTTGAAACTCGTTCCAAAAGTCTTTGCCAAGGAAACCGCTGACCGTCCTTTTCCAGTCGTTCAATTTTTTGTTTTTCTGTTCTTCCATGGGCGTCACCCTCCTATTGAAAATATATTGGCGGTGCGCGGAAAACGTGTACTCGTTGGTGATTTTGAATTAAAAACCGAACATTAATTTGATTTATAGAATGTAATATTCGAGTTTTATCTTGACAGTCCCGGCGCCCTTTGTTATGCTGGGCGTGTGACAAACGGATAGGACCAACCTTGAGCTTCCTCATATAATTTTGGGAATATGGCCCAAAAGTCTCTACCCGGCGACCGTAAATCGCCGGACTATGAGGGAGAGCGACGGCATTCTCTGCGGTGACGACAACCCCCTGAATGTTCGTTTTCTCTCATTGTGAGGAAGCGGATGTTTCAGGGGGTTTTTTGTTGGAAGCACAGCCGTCGGCCAACGTCGGCAAAGGGTGAGAAAGGGGAGGATGTGAGTGGAACCGGCAATCGGCATTGTTATGGGCAGCCTGTCGGACTGGGAGACGATGAAACACGCCTGCGACGTGTTGGACGAATTGGACATTCCTTATGAGAAAAAGGTGGTCTCTGCCCATCGCACCCCCGATCTCATGTTTCAATACGCCGAAACCGCCCGCAAGCGCGGGTTAAAAGCGATTATCGCCGGAGCAGGGGGAGCCGCGCATCTGCCGGGCATGATCGCGGCCAAGACGACGTTGCCCGTGATCGGCGTACCCGTCCAATCCAAAGCGTTGAACGGGCTGGATTCGCTGTTGTCGATCGTGCAAATGCCGGCCGGGGTTCCGGTCGCGACCGTCGCCATCGGTGCGGCGGGGGCAAAGAACGCCGGGCTTTTGGCGGCCGAACTGTTGTCGGCGTTCGATGAAAGCGTCGCCCGGCGGCTAGCCGACTTTCGCAAAAAAATGGAACAAGACGTGTTGGAAAGCGGGGAGCGCCTTTGAAACGCATACGCCCAGGGGAAACGATCGGCATCCTCGGCGGCGGCCAGCTCGGCCGGATGATGGCGATCGCCGCCAAACAAATGGGTTTCCGAACGGCGGTGTTGGATCCGACGGCAGGCTGCCCGGCCGCCCAAGTCTCGGACATCGAGATCACCGCTTCATACGATGACCTCGGAGCGGCTCAGGAACTGGCGGCAGCGAGCGCAGTCGTAACTTATGAATTTGAAAACGTCGATGGGGCGGTCGCCCGGTATTTGGAGGACCATGCGTATTTGCCGCAGGGGGCGGAGCTGCTGCAAATCACGCAAGACCGCGCGCTGGAGAAGGCCGCCGTCCGGAACGCCGGGGAAGCGGTCGTGCCGTACCGGGTCGTCGTCACGAAAGCGGATTTGGAAAGGGCGCTTGCGGAGATCGGCTTGCCGGCGATTTTAAAAACGGCGCGGGGTGGTTACGACGGCAAAGGCCAGTTCGTTTTAGAAGAGGACAAACATGTGCTGGATGCCTTCCGGATGCTCGACGGCCGGACGGTTTTCGTGCTGGAGAGGCGGATTTCGTTTGAGAAAGAGCTGTCGGTCATCGTGACGCGGGGGACGACCGGCGAAGCGCGCGCTTTTCCCGCCGCGGAAAACATTCATGTCCAAAATATTTTGCATCAGTCGATCGTTCCGGCCCGCATCGATCCATCAATCCGGGAACGGGCCACCCAGACGGCGCTGAAAGTGGCGGAAGCGCTCGGACTCATCGGGACGCTCGCCGTGGAAATGTTTTTGACCGCGGACGGACGCCTGCTCGTCAATGAACTCGCACCGCGCCCGCATAATTCCGGGCATTACACCATAGAGGCCTGCGAGACGTCGCAATTTGAACAGCACGTCCGCGCGATATGCGGCTGGCCGCTCGGCCCCGTCCATTTGCTGAAACCGGCGGTGATGGTGAACGTGCTCGGCCAACACGTCGATCGCGTCCTCGCCGCGATCCCGCGATTGAACAACGCGCATCTTCACCTTTACGGCAAAGCGGAGGCGAAACCGAACCGCAAGATGGGGCATGTGACGATTTTGGCGGACACCGTCGAAGCGGCCTTGGCCGAAGCGGAAGCCTTAAAAATTTGGAACGACTAAGAGTGGAGGAAATGCCATGATCGGACGTTACACAAGACCTGAGATGGGGGCGATTTGGACCGAGGAAAACAAATACCGCGCCTGGCTGGAAGTTGAAATTCTCGCCTGCGAGGCGTGGGCGGAACTCGGCGTCATCCCGAAGGAAGACGTGCAAAAAATTCGCGCCAACGCTTCTTTTACGGTCCAACGCATTCACGAAATTGAAGAGGAGACGCGGCACGATGTGATCGCCTTCACGAGAGCCGTTTCCGAATCGCTCGGTGAAGAGAAAAAATGGATCCATTACGGTTTGACGTCGACCGATGTCGTCGATACGGCGCAATCCTACCTTTTAAAACAGGCGAATGCCATCCTCTTAAAAGACATTGAAAGATTCATCGAAGTGTTGAGAAAGCGGGCCGTCGAACACAAATACACCGTCATGATGGGGCGGACCCACGGCGTGCACGCGGAACCGACGACGTTCGGCCTCAAGCTCGCCCTTTGGCATGAGGAGATGAAGAGAAATCTCGAGCGTTTTAAGCAAGCGGCCGCTGCGATCGAAGTCGGCAAATTGTCCGGCGCCGTCGGCACGTACGCCAACATCGATCCATTTGTCGAGCGCTACGTGTGCGAAAAGCTCGGTTTAAAACCGGCGCCGATCTCGACCCAGACGCTCCAACGCGATCGCCACGCTCATTACATCGCGACGCTCGCCTTGATCGCTACATCCATCGAAAAATTCGCCGTCGAAATCCGCGGCTTGCAAAAATCGGAAACGCGCGAGGTTGAGGAATTTTTCGCGAAAGGACAAAAGGGTTCGTCGGCGATGCCGCACAAGCGCAATCCGATCGGATCGGAAAACATGACGGGCATGGCCCGCGTCTTGCGCGGCTATATGCTCACCGCCTATGAAAACGTTCCGCTGTGGCACGAGCGCGACATTTCCCACTCGTCGGCGGAGCGCATCATCTTGCCGGATGCGACGATCGCGTTGAATTACATGCTCAACCGTTTCACGCGCCTCGTCGACACGCTCATCGTCTACCCAGAAAACATGAAGCGCAACATGGAAAAAACGTTCGGGCTTCCGTTTTCGCAACGGGTGCTGCTCGCTCTGATCGATAAAGGCTTGAGCCGGGAAGAAGCGTACGATCGCGTCCAACCCGTGGCCATGAAAGCTTGGGAGACGGAGACGCCGTTCCAGGAACTGTTGGAGCGCGATCCGAAGATCACCGAATATTTGCCGCCCGAGGAAATCGCGGCTTGCTTCGATCCCTCCTACCATTTGAAAAACGTCGATGCGATCTTTAAACGGCTCGGTCTCGACTGAACCGGGCCCCGGCGCCGTTTGCGGAAGGCGGAATCGCTGCCTTTGCAAAGAACGGCGGCCCTTTGTTGTCGGCTTGTCCCGATAGGCTAGCCAACGAGTTTCCGAGCTTTCGAGTTTTGCGATCCACAGGATGAGGAGAGAGGCGGATGAAAAAGGAACTGTTGTACGAAGGGAAAGCCAAGCGCGTTTATCGCACCGGCCGAGCCGGCGAACTGCTCGTGGAATACAAAGACGACGCGACCGCTTTTAACGCGCAGAAAAGGGCGGTGATCCGCGGAAAGGGACGCCTGAACAATGCGATCAGCGCGCTGCTCTTTCAAATGCTCTCCGACGCCGGGGTAGCCAACCATTTCATAAAAAAATTGTCGGACACCGAGCAGCTCGTCAAAGCCGTCGACATCATCCCGCTGGAAGTCGTCGTCCGCAACCTCGCTGCCGGCAGCATGGCGAAACGCCTCGGTTTGCCTGAAGGGCGGCCTTTGAAGGCGCCGCTCGTCGAATTTTACTACAAACGGGACGACCTCGGCGATCCGCTCATCACTCAAGACCACATTTATGAACTGGAACTCGCCGCCGTGGATGAGGTGGCGCTCATCCGCGAGACGGCGCTTCGCGTCAACGCCCTTCTGTCCGCCTATTTCGACCGCTGCGGCATCCGGCTCGTTGATTTTAAGCTGGAATTCGGGCGGGAAGCGACATCGGGCGAAGTGATTCTCGCCGACGAGGTGTCTCCGGATACGTGCCGGCTTTGGGATAAAAAGACCGGCGAAAAGCTGGACAAAGACGTGTTCCGCCGCGACCTCGGCGATCTGGAAACCGCGTATCAAAAGCTGCTCGAAAGGCTGGTGCCATGGTCGTGAAGAAGGTAAAGGTTTTTGTCACTTTAAAAGAAAGCGTGCTCGACCCTCAGGGCAAAGCGGTGGAAGCGGCGCTTCATCAACTCGGGTTCAGCGGGGTCAAAGACGTCCGCATCGGGAAATATATTGAATTTGTTGTTGCGGACGGTGCGGATGGGGAACGCGACATCCGGGCGATGTGCGAAAAGCTTCTGGCCAACACGGTCATCGAAGACTACCGCTATGAGGTCGAGGAGGTCGTTTCCTTGTGAAGACCGCGGTGATCGTTTTTCCCGGTTCCAATTGTGACGCGGATATGTATCACGCCATCCGCGATAATCTTGGCCAAGAAGCCGAATTCATCTGGCACGAGGAAAAGTCGCTCGACGGTTTTGACGCGGTCATGATCCCGGGGGGATTTTCCTACGGCGATTATTTGCGCACGGGGGCGATCGCCCGCTTTTCCCGGATCATGCCGGCGCTCGTCCAGGCGGCTGAGGCGGGCAAGCCGATTCTCGGCGTTTGCAACGGCTTTCAAATTCTTCTTGAAGCCGGCCTCCTGCCGGGCGCGATGCTCCGAAACCGCGGGCTGAAATTCATCTGCCGGCCGGTCGAACTCGAAGTCGTCAACAACCGAACCCTGTTTACCTCGCTTTATGAAACAGGCGAGACGATCACGATTCCGATCGCCCACGGGGAAGGCAATTACTATTGCGATGAAACGACGCTGTCGGCACTCAAAGCCGCTGGGCGCATCGTTTTCAAATACCGGGACAATCCGAATGGATCGGTGGGCGACATCGCCGGCATCGTGAACGAAAAAGGCAACGTCCTCGGCATGATGCCTCACCCGGAGCGAGCCGTCGACGCCCTGCTCGGTTCGGCCGACGGTTTGAGGCTCTTTCAATCGATTTTGAAGCATTGGAGGGAATCCCGTGCCGCGCTTGTCCGTTGAACCGACGCCGGAAGAGATTTTTCGAGATAAAAGATATCGCGAAATGGGGCTGTCCGATCAGGAATACGAGAGGATCACGGCCATCCTCGGCCGCAAGCCCAATTACACGGAAACCGGTTTGTTTAGCGTCATGTGGTCGGAACATTGCAGCTATAAAACGTCCAAACCCGTCCTCAAGCGCTTCCCGACGACCGGCCCCCACGTCCTGCAAGGTCCCGGAGAAGGCGCCGGCATCGTCGACATTGGGGATGGGCTCGCCGTCGTCTTTAAAATCGAAAGCCACAACCATCCGTCCGCCATCGAGCCGTATCAAGGAGCGGCGACCGGCGTCGGCGGGATTATCCGCGATGTCTTTTCGATGGGCGCGCGCCCGGTCGCCCTTTTAAATTCCTTGCGCTTCGGACCTTTGGCTTCCGAGCGCGTCCGTTATCTGTTGGAACAAGTCGTCGCCGGCATCGCGGGTTACGGGAATTGCGTCGGCATTCCCACGGTCGGAGGCGAGGTGGCCTTCGCCGACTGTTATGAAGGAAACCCGCTCGTCAACGCGATGTGCGTCGGACTGATTCGCCATGAAGACATTCAGGTCGGGCGGGCGAGCGGCATTGGGAATACGGTCATGTACGTTGGCGCGGCGACCGGCCGCGACGGCATCCACGGCGCCACCTTCGCTTCCGAAGAATTGACGGATGATTCCGAAGAAAAACGGCCCGCCGTTCAAGTCGGGGATCCGTTTATGGAAAAACTGCTCCTCGAAGCCTGCCTCGAACTCGTCCGCTGCGATGCGCTCGTCGGCATGCAGGATATGGGCGCGGCGGGCTTGACGTCCTCGGCGAGCGAAATGGCTTCCAAAGCCGGCGTCGGCATCGAGATGAACCTTGATCTCGTTCCCCAGCGGGAAGCGGGCATGACGCCCTATGAGATGATGTTGTCCGAATCGCAGGAACGCATGCTCCTCGTCGTGGAACGCGGGCGCGAAGCCGAAGTGCAAAACATCTTTAAAAAATGGGGATTGCACGCGGTCGCCGTCGGCACGGTCATTGAAGAAAAGGTGTTTCGCCTCTTTCACAAAGGGTGCATCGTCGCGGAAGTACCGGTTGATGCCCTCGCCTCCGATGCGCCCGTCTATCACATGCCTTCGAAGGAGCCGGAGGCGTATCGCAGCCACCAATCCCGGCCCTCGTGGCGACCGGACGATCTCGATCCCGCCCGAACGCTCTATCGTTTGCTCGGCGACCCGACGATCGCGAGCAAGGAATGGATATACGATCAATACGATTACATGGTGCAGACGAACACCGTCGTCGCGCCCGGATCGGATGCCGCCGTCATCCGCATCCGCGGGACGAAAAAGGCGCTCGCGCTGACGACCGACTGCAACGCCAACTATTTGCGGCTTGACCCGGAAGTCGGCGGGCAAATCGCCGTTGCCGAAGCGGCGCGCAACATCATCTGTTCGGGCGGTCGGCCGCTCGCTGTCACGGATTGCTTGAATTTTGGCAATCCCGAGAAACCCGAGGTGTTTTGGCAGCTCGAAAAAGCGGTCGACGGGATGAGCGCGGCCTGCCGTGCGCTCGAAACGCCGGTCGTCAGCGGCAATGTTTCCCTTTATAACGAAAGCGGCCGCCGGGCCATCGACCCCACGCCGGTCGTCGGCATGGTCGGCCTGATCGAGGCGCCGGATCATATCACGACCAGCCGGGTCAAAAAAGCGGGCGACGTCCTTTATGTCATCGGACGCGCCCGCGGGGAATTCGGAGGAAGCGCCTTGCAGCGCCTCCTGACCGGCGACGTTTTCGGCCGTCCGCCGCGATTGGATTTAGAGTTGGAGAAAAAGCGGCAGCAACAGCTTTTGGAGGAAATCCGGAACGGGCGGATTCAGAGCGCTCACGATCTCTCCGAAGGCGGTCTCGCCGTCGCCCTCTGTGAGAGCTTGTTCGGAACGGGACTCGGGGCGACCATACGGATTCAAGGGGATGCGATCGCCGAGTTATTCGATGAAACCCAGTCGCGTTTTCTCGTCTCCGTCAAACCCGAAGAGGCCGAACGGTTTGAGGCCCATGTCGCTGACGCCGTTCGTCTCGGTGAAGTGACCGCCGAACCGCGACTGATCGTTGCCGGCGAAACCGGCGCGTTCATTGATGAAGCCGTCGATCGTTTAGAAAAGGCGTGGAAAGGAGTCCTCCCATGCTATATGGATTCAAAGACCGCGAATTGAACGAAGAGTGCGGCGTCTTTGCGATTTGGGGACATGAAAACGCCGCCCACCTCGCCTATTACGGATTGCACAGCTTGCAGCACCGCGGTCAGGAAGGCGCCGGGATCGCCGTCACCGACGGCGAAACCCTTCGTTTTCACAAAAACACGGGACTCGTCAACGACGTGTTCACAAGGGCCGCGCTGGATGACCTTAAAGGCTATGCCGCGATCGGGCACGTGCGCTATTCCACGCAAGGCGAGAGCAATTACGCGAACGTCCAGCCGCTCGTCTTCCGCTCGCAGACCGATGCGCTGGCGATCGCGCATAACGGAAATCTCGTGAACGCGCATGCCTTGAGGACCCAATTGGAAAGCCAGGGCAGCATCTTTCAGACGACATCGGATACGGAAGTGCTGGCGCATCTGATCAAGCGCGGCCGCGGTTCCAATTTTATCGAGAAGGTAAAACGGGCCTTGCGCATGCTCAAGGGGGCCTATGCCTTTGTTCTTCTTACGGAAAACCGCTTGCTCGTCGCCCTTGATCCCCACGGCTTTCGGCCGCTCGCCCTCGGCCGACTCGGCGACGCTTATGTCGTCGCGTCGGAGACGTGCGCGTTCGATGTCATCGGGGCCACCTACGTTCGCGACGTTGCGCCGGGCGAGCTCATGGTGATCGACGGATCGGGGCTGTCGTCCGAGCGTTTCAGCCCCGTGAACGAGCGAGCGATCTGCAGCATGGAGTACATCTATTTTTCCCGTCCGGACAGCAATATCGACGGCATTAACGTTCACTCGGCAAGAAAGAGGCTCGGCATGGCGCTCGCCGACGAAGCGCCGGTCGAAGCCGACGTCGTCACCGGTGTGCCGGATTCGAGCATCTCGGCCGCCATCGGGTATGCGGAAGCCTCCGGCATCCCATATGAACTGGGCCTGATTAAAAACCGCTACGTCGGGCGTACGTTTATCCAGCCGTCCCAAGAGCTCCGGGAACGCGGGGTAAAGATGAAATTGTCGGCGGTGCGCGGCGTCGTGGCCGGAAAGCGCGTCGTCATGGTCGATGATTCCATTGTCCGCGGCACGACGAGCCGGCGCATCGTGCGTTTGCTGCGAGAGGCCGGGGCGCGGGAAGTCCACGTCCGCATCAGTTCGCCGCCGATCACGCATCCTTGTTTTTACGGCATCGATACGTCGTCATCGAGCGAGCTGATCGCTTCCAATCACACCGTCGAGGAAATCCGCCGGCTCATCGGCGCCGATTCCCTCGCCTACTTGAGCATCCCCGGCATGTTGAAAGCGATTGGCCGCGATCCCGGACAACATCCATGCGGGCAATGCCTCGCGTGTTTCACCGGGCGCTATCCGACGGAAATTGATGATACGGCGCTTCCCCACAAGAAGGAGCGGCTCCTATAAAGCCGGGTTAACCCTGTCCAGACGGCCGGCGCTGTCGGCATGGGCCTCTTCAGCGGCCGGCTCCATAGCAAAGGCGCCGCCGGCAGAACCGAGCGTTTCCGTTCAGACAAAAGTTTTCAGTCGGAAGAACACACATAAGGGGAGAGAACCGCATGAGTGAAGCCTATCAAAGAGCGGGCGTCAACATCGAGGCGGGGTACGAGGCCGTACAAAGGATCAAGGCGCATGCCGCCCGCACGCGGCGGCCGGAGGTGCTTGACGGCATTGGGGCGTTCGGCGCCGCGTTTGATTTGTCGCGCACGGGGATGAATGAGCCCGTTCTCGTCACCGGCACGGACGGGGTCGGAACGAAGTTGATGGTCGCCCAAGCCATGGACGACCATACGACCATCGGGATCGATGCCGTCGCGATGTGCGTCAACGACATCGTGACGCAAGGCGCCGAACCTTTGTTCTTTCTCGATTATATCGCGTGCGGGAAGCTGGAACCGAACACAATCGAACAAATCGTCAAAGGGATCGCCGACGGTTGCGAACGGGCCGGCTGCGCATTGATCGGCGGCGAGACCGCGGAAATGCCGGGCATGTACCCGCCCGATGAGTACGACATCGCCGGGTTCGCCGTCGGCGCGGTCGAAAAAACGAAACGCATCACGGGGAAAGCGATTGAGGCGGGCGACGCGCTGATCGGACTGGCTTCCGACGGCTTGCACAGCAACGGCTTTTCGCTCGTCCGCAAGATCGTGCGCGAGGCGGGCATTCGCTACGATGAGCCGTTTCCTCCGACCGGGCGCATGCTCGGCGCCGAGCTCCTGAGGCCGACGCGCCTTTACGTCCGGCCGTTGCTCGCCCTCATGCGGGACTGCGAAATCCGGGGCATGGCGCACATCACGGGCGGCGGGCTTTATGAAAACGTTCCGCGCATGTTGCCGAAAGGCCTCGGCGCTCTCGTCGATGCCCGCACCTGGCCGATTCCGGCGATCTTTTCTTTCCTTCGGGAAAAAGGGGGACTGACCGCCAATGATCTCTACGCCACTTTTAACATGGGCATCGGCATGGTCATCGCCGTGCGTGCGGAGGATGCCGATGCGGCCGTCCGCCACTTGATCGAACACGGCGAGAAGGCCTACCGGATCGGCGAAGTGATTACGGGCGGAGGCCTCCGGATTGAGGGAACGGGCTTATGAGAAGGATGGCCGTGTTCGCCTCGGGAACGGGCAGCAATTTCGAAGCGATCGTGCGCGCCGCGCACAGCGGGCAAATCCCGGCCGAAGTCGTTTTGCTCGTCTGCGACAGACCCGGCGCTCCGGTCGTCGCCAAGGCGCAAGCCGCGGGCATCCCGGTCTTTGTCGCCGCGCCGAAGACCTTTCCAGACAAGGCCGCCTATGAACGGGCGGTATTGGCCCGGCTTCACGAGAAGGACGTGACGTTCATCGCGCTTGCCGGCTATATGCGCCTCATCGGCCCCACGCTTTTAAACGCTTATCCGGAGCGCATCGTCAACATTCATCCGTCGCTTTTGCCCGCGTTTCCAGGGCGGAACGCGATCGCCCGCGCGCTTGAAGCGGGGGTGAAGGTGACCGGGGTGACGATCCATTATGTGGACAGTGGCATCGACAGCGGGCCGATTATCGCCCAGCGCGCGGTGGAAATTTTGGAGGGAGATACCGTCGAGACGCTGTCCGAACGCATCCATCGGGTGGAACACGTTTTGTATCCGGAGACGTTGGCCCGGTTGTTGAAGAAGGAAAACCCAATGGGGATCACTTATGCGAAGGAGCGGATGTTCTGATGGCCAAACGGGCTCTCATCAGTGTATCGGATAAAAGCGGATTAATCCCGTTCGCCCGAGCCCTTGTTGAGCTCGGCTTTGAAATCGTTTCGACCGGCGGCACGAAAACGGCCTTGGAAGCTGCCGGAGTGGCCGTCACTCCGGTGGCGGAAGTGACGGGTTTTCCGGAACTGCTCGACGGCCGGGTGAAAACCCTCCATCCGATGATTCACGGCGGCCTGCTCGCCGATTTGCGCAATCCCGGCCATGCCGAAGCCATCAAAGCGCAAGGCATTCAGCCGATCGATCTCGTCGTCGTCAATCTTTATCCATTTAAAGAAACCGTGGCCCATCCGAGCGTCGCATATGAAACGGCGATTGAAAACATTGACATCGGCGGGCCCGCGATGTTGCGATCGGCGGCAAAAAACCACGCCCGCGTCACCGTGGTGTGCGATCCGGCGGATTATGATGCCGTTCTTCGTGAATGGCGGGAAAATGGCGAGCCGTCTTATGAGCTGAGACAAAAGCTGGCGGCCAAGGCGTTTCGCCACACCGCCGCTTATGACGCTGTGATTGCGGACTATTTGACGAAACAAACCGGGGAACGCTTCCCGGAGACATTGACGCTCACCTTTGAAAGAAAACAAGCGCTTCGTTACGGCGAAAATCCGCACCAAGAGGCCGCTTTCTATAAAGAATTGTTTGCGGACGACCGGTCGATCGCCGCCGCCGTGCAACTGCACGGCAAAGCGCTATCCTATAACAATATCCGCGACGCCGATGCCGCCCTCCAGATCGTCCGCGAATTTGACCGCCCGGCCGTTGCCGCGGTCAAGCACATGAATCCGTGCGGCATCGGAATCGGAGAAACGATTGAAGAAGCTTACGCCAAAGCCTATGAAGCGGATCCCGTTTCGATCTTCGGCGGAATCATCGCCGCGAACCGTCCGATCGACGCGGCGACCGCTGCGGAAATGGCCAAGCTTTTCCTGGAAATCATCATCGCCCCGGCATTCACGCCCGAAGCTTTGGCGATCTTGACCAAGAAGAAAAACATCCGCCTCCTGACCGTGAACATGGCGGAAGCGGACAAAGATGATCGCGTGCTCACGTCCGTCAGCGGCGGTCTATTGATCCAGGATGCCGATCGATTGGGGCTGGACGACGCCCGCCTGAGTTATCCGACGAAGCGGCGGCCGACCGCCGAAGAGATGCGGAGCCTGGCCTTGGCATGGAAAGCGGTCAAACATGTGAAGTCGAACGCCATTGTGCTCGTTAAAGGCGACCGGACCGTCGGCGTGGGGGCGGGACAGATGAACCGCGTCGGAGCGGCGCGGATCGCCATCCAGCAAGCCGGCGCCGAGGCCAAAGGGGCCGTCATGGCTTCCGATGCGTTTTTCCCGATGCCCGATACGGTCGAAGAAGCGGCGAAGGCCGGCGTGACGGCGATCATCCAGCCCGGCGGATCGATTCGCGATCAAGACGCGATCGACAAGGCCGAGGAATACGGCATCGCCATGGTCTTCACCGGCATCCGCCATTTTAAACACTAAGAATGTTTTGCTGAGGATAAAGGAAGCGGAAGCCAAAGAGAAGAAAACAGTCGATGCTTTACCACGCGTGGCCGAAACGGCGACGCATGAAAAACGCGCTTGGGGGGATGGGCGTGAAAGTGTTGGTGATCGGGAGAGGCGGACGCGAGCACGCCATCGCTTGGAAACTTGCCCAAAGCGATAAAGTCGAAGAAATTTTCGCGGCTCCGGGCAATGACGGGATGGCGAATGTGGCCCGCCGCGTCCCCATCCATGAGAATGAATGGGATCGTTTGATCGAATTCGCGAAAAAAGAGGCGATCGCTTTGACCGTCGTCGGCCCCGAGCAGCCGTTGGTTGACGGGATCGCCGACCGCTTCCGGACGGAGGGCTTGGCGATTTTCGGTCCGTCAAAAGCCGCGGCGATGATCGAAGGAAGCAAATCCTTCGCGAAACGGCTGATGAAAGAATACGGCATTCCGACGGCGGATTACGCCTCGTTTCGAGATTATGAGGCGGCGGTCGACTATGTGAAAAGGCGGGGGGCGCCGATCGTCATCAAGGCGGACGGGCTGGCCGCGGGCAAAGGCGTCACCGTGGCGATGTCGGTGGACGAAGCGCTCGGCGCCCTCTCCGACATGATGGAAAACCAAGTGTTCGGCCACGCGGGCGCGGCGGTGGTCATTGAGGATTATCTCGAAGGGGAGGAGTTTTCTTTGATGGCCTTCGTCTCCGGGGAACGCGTGTATCCGATGGTCATCGCCCAAGACCATAAGCGCGTTTATGAAGGGGATCAAGGCCCGAATACCGGCGGGATGGGCGCTTATTCTCCCGTTCCGCAGCTTCCCGGCGACGCCGTCGCCGTGTCCGTCGAACGCATCTTGAAACCGGTCGCGCGCGCGTTGGTGAAAGAAGGCCGGCCGTACAGCGGGGTCTTGTATGCGGGGTTGATGTGGACGAACGAAGGCCCGAAAGTGATTGAATTCAATTGCCGTTTCGGCGATCCGGAGACGCAAGTGGTCTTGCCCCGTCTGGAATCGGATTTGTTTGACGCGCTGCTGGCGATCGCGCGGGGCGAAGAGCCGGAGCTGACATGGAGCGATCGGGCGGTGTGCGGCATCGTTCTCGCCTCCGAAGGCTATCCCGGAGACTATCAGAAAGGCGCGGTCATTAGAGGCTTAGATGCGTTGGAAAAAGAAACGCTCGTGTTCCATGCGGGGACAAAAAGGGCAGACGGACGCTGGATCGCCGACGGCGGCCGCGTCCTGCTCGTTGCGTGCAGGGATGCCGAGTTATGCAAAGCGACGGCAAAAGCGCGGTCCGAAGCCGAGAAACTGAAGCAGCCCGGCCTCTTTTTCCGCCGCGACATCGGCTGGCGCGCTTTAAAAACCAATGGGGGCTTTTCCGCAACGGTTCGGAACGGATGACGGCCAATAAGGTACAAGTTTTATAGAGAATCTCTAACATCGAGAAGTGAATGGTGGCGAGGGGGCTTTAGGCTCTCTCTTTTTTTTACTCAGAAAAAGCAAGGAAGGCCGTCGCGCACAGCCCCATCTCACACCCCCATCGCATCGTAAACCGTTGCGGCGCAAACGGATTCGGCCGCGGCGGCTCCATTTTTTAAGTGCATGTCACGGCGTTCGGCCGCATGCGGACATCCCGCTTCGGTTTTTTCACATCCAATTGATAAAGACATTCGTGCTTTACAGCATGAAAGTGTATAATGGGAAATGACGGAATGTTTGCAAACGGGGAAGTTCAGCGGACGCGAGTCATTAACAATTGGGGGGACTAAGATGGGTTTTTATTTTCCATGGGATCGCGAAGCGCTTCGGCGGCAGGCGGCGATCGTCGCCGGCAAAGCGGCGCCGACGTTGGTGCTGTCGGGCGCCGAATATCTCAACGCATCGCTCAAGGCGTGGGAGCGGGCGAACATTTGGATCGATCGCGACCGTATCGTCTATGTCGGCGAACGAATGCCGTTGGAATCGGCGGACACCGAAATCATCGATTGTTCCGGATATGTGCTCGTTCCCGGTTACATCGAGCCGCATGCCCACCCGTTCCAACTATATAATCCTTGGACGTTTGCCGCTTACGCCGCCGAAAGAGGGACGACGACGCTCATCGCCGACAATCTTGTCTTTTTCACGGAGCTGTCGGATGACGATGCGTTTTCGATCGTTGAACGGCTGGCGGACGGACCGACGACTTGGTTTTGGTGGTGCCGTTATGATGCCCAGACGTTGCTGCGCGATCAGCCGTTCAACAGTGAACGCATCCGCAAATGGCTCGAGCATCCGCTCGTCATCCAAGGCGGAGAACTGACGGGCTGGCCGAGCGTGCTGCAAGGAGACGACGATATCCTCGAGTGGATGATCGCGACGAAAAAGGCCGGCAAAACGATCGAAGGCCATTTGCCCGGCGCTTCGGAAAAAACGTTGACGCAGCTCGAACTCTTGGGCGTGGACTGCGACCACGAAGCGATGACCGGTGAAGAAGCTTGGCGCCGGCTCCGTCTCGGTCTGTCCACGTCGCTCCGCTACTCGTCGATCCGCCCCGATCTGCCGGACATCTTGAGAGATTTGCTCGCCCGCGGGGTGAAACATTTCGATCGCTTGTACATGACCACGGACGGCTCAACGCCGGCCTTTTACGAACAAGGCATCATGGATCGCACGGTGGAAATCGCCCTGGAACAAGGCGTGCCCGAAATCGAGGCTTATCTTATGGCGACGGCCAACCCCGCGCGCCATTACGGGATCCACCGCATGGTCGGAGAAATCGCGCCCGGCCGGTTGGCCCATATCAACATCCTTGAGGCGAAGGATAAGCCGACGCCGGTTTCGATATTGGCCAAAGGCCGTTGGGTGAAGCGGGACGCGCGCCGTGCTATCCGGAAACCGGCCTATCCGTGTGCGAGGCGCTCGGCGGGTTTTCCATCGATTGGGATTTGGATCCGGCCGAGCTCGAACCCGATACTCCTGTCGGCATCGACATGGTGAACGCGGTCATCACACAGCCGTTCACCGCGGAAGCGCCGGTTGGAGAAGAACCGCCTGAAGGCGTCCATTATCTCACGCTGTACGGCAGGGACGGCCGGTGGAAATTGAGCACATGGCTCAAAGGCTTCGGCGACCGGATCGCCGGATTTGCCAGCAGCTACTCCTCAACCGGGGATATTCTATTGATCGGGAAAAACAAGACCGACATGGTGACGGCGTTCCAACGAATGAAGGCGATCGGCGGCGGGATGGTGCTCGTGGAAGACGGCCGGGTGCTCGCGGAAATCCCTCTGGCGATCCGCGGGTGGGTGTCCGATAAACCGCTCCCTGAATTGATGGAGGAAGAGCGGGCGCTGACCGCGCTTTTGCGCGCGCGCGGATACCGCTTCGCCGATCCCGTCTATACGTTGCTGTTTTTGTCCGCCACCCATTTGCCTTATATCCGATTGACGCAGCGGGGATTGGTCGACGTCATGAAGCGGGAAGTCCTCGTTCCGGCGATCGAGCGATAAAAGCGGCCGATCCGATGATTGATTTTTGGATGTTTTGCAGTTTGTCATGACCTGAACACGCCGGATGGCGAATTTGAGACGAACCGGAGGGAGTTTAATGAATCAGCGTCGGCGCCGCATGGTCGGGGGGCTAATGATCGCCGTATTGCTGCTTTCCGCGTGTCGGGGCGAAACGCTTGACGGCCAAAAAAAGCGGATTACGAAGCCTTCTGAAAGGCCGAATGTGGCGGAGAAGACGGAAATCTATCCGCTGACGGGCCTGCCGGCGGACGAAGCAGGTCTTCATCGCCGCGCCGTCGGCGTCATGGTGAACAACCACAGCCAGGCACGGCCGCAGTCCGGCCTGTATAAAGCCGATATCGTTTATGAAGCGTTAACGGAGGGGCGCATCACCCGTTTTCTCGCGATTTTCCAAAGCCAAACGCCCGATGTCATCGGCCCGGTGCGCAGCGCCCGTCCCTACTTTATAGAATTGAACAACGGCTACGGCGCCATCTATGTCGCCCACGGTTGGAGTCCGGACGCCAAGAAAATGCTGGAGTCCGGCGGTACCGACTACATTCAAGGGCTGTATCATGACGGCACGTGGTTCAAACGGGTCGCGTTTCGAAAGGCGCCGCACAATTCCTACATCCCCTACAAAAATATTATAAAAGGCGCGGAAGAAAGCGGTTTTCCCCTGACGCAGACGTTCGCTGCGCTCCCGTTTTATAAGAGCGATGAAGAGAAAAACATCCCGGGTGAACCGGCGCAAAAAATGACGATCACCTATTCAAATGACTATGTCGTCGGCTACAATTACAATTCGGAAGACGGTTTGTACTACCGCGAAGTGAATGGGGAGCCGATGCGGGACCGGGAGACGAACACCCCCGTCACGGCGGCCAATGTGTTTGTCGTCAGCGCCGATCACCGTTTCATCGATGCGTACCGCCGCACCATCGATTTAAAGTCGGGCGGGCCTGCTTACTTGTTTCAAAAGGGAAAATGGCGCGCCGTCACTTGGAAAAACGTCGATGGACGCCTTCTGCCTTATGACGGTGACCGCCCGTTGAAATGGGTGCCCGGCCGGACCTGGATCCATATCGTCGAATCCGACCCAGGGCTGGCTCACGTCGTCAAGATTGACGGACAGAAAGGCTGAAAAGCGTGCGGCTTGCGGCGCCCCGCGCCGAGACGGATGGACAATGAACCACTTTTGCGAGAAACTCTTGTTTGGAGATCCGTGCTAAAACCGTTTGGCCTGCCCGGCCCGCCGCCGGGGCGTGGGCCGGGCCGCCTTTTATCTTGCCGGATGAAAGAAAATCCAAACATCCGATCGGCCGATGCGCGGCGGACGCGCCGACGCGGCCATTCCATACGATAAGTCTTTGATCTATCCGGGAACCACAAGGCCCAGCGTTTGCACCCGACTCATGATAAATTTCATCCAGACATCTGCGGAAGGAGGCATGGTCTTTCATGCAAATCGACAAACTGCGCGGACCGGCTTTAGATCAACTCTTTGAAGCGATCTTATCCCTTAAAGACATTGAAGAATGCTATCGGTTTTTCGATGATTTATGCACGATGGGCGAAATTCAATCGCTCGCCCAGCGCTATGACGTCGCGCGCATGCTCATCGACGGGTATACCTATCAAAAAATCGAAAAAGAAACCGGCGCGAGCGCCGCGACCATCTCGCGCGTCAAGCGCTGCATCAAGTTCGGCAATGACGGCTATCAAATGACGCTCTCGCGGATACGAAACAAAGAAGAGCATTCGCAACAATCAGGAATTCCGGAAAATGGGCCCGAGCAAGCGGGCTCCGACGGCGAAGAAGTGAAGGCCGCCGGCGAAGCGGCCGTGGAATCAAAAGGCGGACAAGACGTCTGACCGATTCGTATGCCGGTCGATCATGAGAACGGCTTGGCAGATAAGGGCTGTGCGTCGAGGCCGGGCGCAAAACCCCCGGCCGTTTGTTTAAAGAGACGCGCTTTTATATTTCCCGCCCCGCGTTTTCCCTCCCGTTCGGCCGCGGCTTTCGAACCGGGCGGCGGCCGCTCGCTTTTCGCCCCCATACCTTACTAACGTTTCGCGCGGCGCCGGCTCGCGCTTTTTTTTTGCCCGCGTCCCCTTGCGCCGTCATCTTTGCCTTCCCGGGGAGGCATCGAGAGGGCCGCTCCTTCAATGTATAACGGCATGCATTCGAGGAAAATGAAACAGAATGCAAACAGGACCAGGTTTTCCATAGGTCTTCCTTTTATTTAAAAAACGCATCCGCTTAAACCTTTCAACCTGCAAATGATCCTCGGGAAGCCGGATAAAAGAATGCCGGCCGCTTCCGGGATTTCCCGCTTCGGCATGGCGGAAAAGCACCCGGTTTTATGTTAAAATCCTTCTAGAGTGTCTTGGGAGGATGAACGATGAACCTGTATGAAGCATGGGAGCATGTGTTTAAACTGGATCCCAATAAAGATATAGATGATCAGGCCTTGGAAGCCCTGTGCGAATCGGGGACCGACGCGATCATCGTCGGCGGCACCGACGGGGTCACGCTCGACAACACGTTGGACCTATTGAGCCGCGTTCGCCGTTACAGCGTGGATTGCGCGCTCGAAATTTCGACGCTTGAAGCGGTGACCCCGGGATTCGACCATTATTTCATTCCCACCGTTCTGAACGCGGCGTCGGCCGATTGGATCGTCGGCCGCCACCATGAAGCGGTAAAAACGTTCCGCGATACGATCCATTGGAACGAGGTGACGGCCGAAGGGTATTGCGTCCTGAATCCCGATGCGAAAGTGGCGGAGCTGACGGGGGCGCGCACCGGCCTTGACGCGGACGACATCGTCGCCTATGCGATTCTCGCCGAGCGTTTGTTCCATTTGCCGATTTTCTATTTGGAATACAGCGGCGCTTACGGCGATGCGGCGGTCGTGGAACAGGTGAAAAAATTCTTGGCCCAAACCCGGCTTTTTTACGGCGGCGGCATCGACGGCCCGGACAAGGCCGCGGAAATGGCGCGCCATGCGGATACCGTGGTCGTCGGCAATCTGATTTATACCGATCTGAAGGCGGCGCTTGAGACGGTGGAGGCTGTCAAAAACGTCAAAGCCCGTGGGGCGAACCCTCTGCCGGACGGCGACAATGCTTGACATACCGCCAAATGAGCGAACGGCAAACGCCTGGAAAAAGAGGCGCCAAAGGCGTCTTGCTTACATAGGGAGGAAACGAACGTGCAAGATTTGGCGGACAATTTGTTAAACGGTTTGAACCCTGAACAACGGGAAGCGGTCAAACATACGGAGGGGCCGCTTTTGATCATGGCTGGCGCCGGGAGCGGCAAGACGCGGGTGCTCACTCACCGAATCGCTTATCTTTTGATTGAGAAAGAAGTCGCCCCGTGGAATATCCTCGCGATCACGTTTACCAATAAGGCGGCGAAGGAAATGCAGGACCGCCTCCGCCAGCTGACGGGGCCGCTCGCGGATGACCTTTGGGTGTCCACTTTCCATTCGATGTGCGTGCGCATCCTGCGCCGCGACGCCGACCGCATCGGCATCAACCGGAATTTTACGATCCTCGATTCGACCGACCAACAGTCGGTGATGAAGCAAATCCTGAACGATTTGAACATCGATTCAAAAAAATTCAATCCGCGCGCCATCCTCGGCACGATCAGCGCGGCGAAAAACGAGCTGAAAACCGCTGAAGACTTTGCGAAAACGGCGAAAGGGCCTTATGAAGAAATCGTCCGCGACGCCTACTTCGAATACGAAAAGCGGCTGTTGAAAAACCATTCGCTGGATTTTGACGATTTGATCATGACGACGATTCATCTGTTCCGGCGTGTGCCTGAAACGCTGGAGTACTATCGCCGCAAATTCCAATACATTCATGTTGACGAATATCAGGATACGAACCATGCCCAGTATACGTTGGTCAATCTCCTCGCCGGACGGTTCCGAAACCTCTGCGTCGTCGGCGACTCGGACCAATCGATTTACCGTTGGCGCGGCGCCGATATCCGCAACATCCTCGATTTCGAAAAAGATTACCCGGATGCCAAAGTGATTTTGCTCGAACAAAACTATCGCTCGACGAAAAAAATCTTGGAAGCGGCCAACGCGGTCATCGATCATAACGTGAACCGCAAGCCGAAAAGATTGTGGACGGAAAACGAGGACGGCCGGCCGATCGAATACTACCGCGCCGACAACGAACGGGATGAAGGCCGCTACATCGCGGGCAAAATCAAAGAACTGAGCAAAGAAGGCTTCAAATATCAAGACATCGCCGTCCTCTATCGGACGAACGCCCAATCGCGCGTCATTGAAGAAATGCTCATGGAAGCCAACATCCCCTATCGGATGGTCGGCGCCATCAAATTCTATGAACGCAAGGAAATCAAAGATTTGCTGGCGTACTTGCGCTTGATCGCCAATCCCGACGACGACATCAGCTTCGCCCGCATCGTCAACGTGCCGAAACGCGGCATCGGCGCTGCATCGCTTGATAAGTTGGCCGAGTACGCATTGGAAAACGACCTTTCGCTCATGGGCGCGATTCAGGAGATCGAGATGACCGGCGTCTCCAAGCGGGCGGCCGCCGCGCTGTCGGCGTTCGCCGAGCAAATTTTCAACTGGTCGCGCATGCAGGAATATTTGTCCGTCACAGAGCTCGTCGAAGAAGTGCTCGACAAAAGCGGTTACCGCCAAGCTTTAAAAGATGAGCGGACGCTGGAAGCGCAGAGCCGGCTGGAAAACCTCGACGAATTTTTGTCGGTCACGAAGGCGTTTGAAGCGGAGAACGATGACAAATCGCTCGTCGCCTTCCTGACGGAGCTCGCCTTGGACAGTGATTATGCAGCCGAAGAAGAAGCGGGTGGGGCGCCGAATGACGGCGTGACGCTTATGACGCTTCACGCCGCAAAAGGATTGGAGTTTCCCGTCGTCTTTTTGGCCGGCATGGAGGAAGGCGTCTTCCCCCACATCCGTTCTCTCAGCGAGGACGAAGAAATGGAAGAAGAACGCCGCCTCGCCTACGTCGGCATCACGAGGGCGGAAAAACGGCTGTATCTCACGAACGCCCGCTTGCGGACGTTGTTCGGCACCACCAACATGAATCCCGAATCGCGGTTTATCGAAGAAATTCCCGATCATTTGATCGAGAAGACCGAAGCGGACGGGTCCTCGGCATGGGGCGTCGGCTTTTTTGACCGGACGCCGGGCATGCCGAGGGCGGTTTCGCGCCCCGCAGCCTCCAAGAAAAACGTCAATCCGGAAACGGAATGGTCGGTCGGCGATCGCTTGCGCCACAAAAAATGGGGGGAAGGCACGGTGGTGTCGGTCAAAGGGGAAGGAAACGCCCTCGAGCTCGACATCGCTTTCCCGAAACCGACCGGCATCAAACGGGTGCTCGCCTCATTTGCGCCTATTGAAAAGGTAGATTAAGGAGGAAATCCGCTTGGATAAGAACATAACGGATCGCGTGCGGCGATTGCGAGAACTCCTTGATAAATACAACTATGAATACCATGTGCTCGACAATCCGAGCGTGCCGGACAGCGAATACGACCGGTTGATGCAAGAATTGATCGAACTGGAAACCCGTTATCCCGAACTCGTCACCCCCGATTCCCCGACCCAGCGCGTCGGGGGCGAGCCGCTGAAGGCGTTTAAGAAAGTGACGCACAAAACGCCGATGCTCAGCTTAAGCAATGCCTTTAATGAGGGGGACTTGCGCGATTTCGACCGCCGTGTCCGCCAAGCGGTCGGCGATGAGGTGTCGTATGTGTGCGAGTTAAAAATCGACGGGCTCGCCGTCTCGCTCACGTATGAGGAGGGACTCTTTGTATTGGGCGCGACGCGCGGGGACGGGACGACCGGTGAAGACATCACCCAAAATTTGAAGACGATCCGTTCGCTCCCGCTCCGATTGAAAGAACCCGTCGATTTGGAAGTGCGCGGGGAGGTGTACATGCCGAGGCGTTCCTTCGAGCGCCTCAATAAGAAACGTGAGGCCGAAGGCGAGACCCTTTTCGCCAACCCGCGCAACGCTGCGGCCGGCTCGCTCCGCCAGCTGGATCCGAAAATTGCTGCCGAACGCCAGCTCGACATTTTTCTCTATCAAATCGGCTCGGCCCCCGGCCGCGCGCTCAGAACGCACAGCGAAGGGCTGGAATGGCTGAAAGCGTTGGGGTTGAAAACCAATCCCGAGTGGCGGCGTTGTGCGACCATCGACGACGTCTTAGACTATATTGACTATTGGACGAAAAAGCGGCCCGAACTCGCCTATGACATCGACGGGATCGTCATCAAGGTCGATGACCTCGACCAGCAAAGACGGCTCGGGTTTACCGCCAAAAGCCCGCGCTGGGCGATCGCTTATAAGTTCCCGGCCGAAGAAGTCGTCACGACGTTGGAAGACATCGAACTCACCGTCGGCCGCACCGGCGTCATCACCCCGACCGCGGTGCTGAAGCCGGTTCAAGTCGCGGGGACGACGGTCAGCCGCGCCACCTTGCACAATGAAGATCTCATTCGCGAAAAGGACATCCGCATCGGAGACCACGTCATTGTCCATAAAGCCGGGGACATCATTCCCGAAGTCGTCGGAGTGCTTTTCGATCGCCGGACCGGAAACGAGGTGCCGTATCGGATGCCCGACCGCTGTCCGGAATGCGAAGGCGAACTCGTGCGTTTGGAAGGGGAAGTGGCCCTTCGGTGCATCAATCCAAAATGTCCGGCGCAGATCCGCGAAGGGCTGATCCATTTTGTCTCGCGCAATGCGATGAATATTGAAGGACTCGGGGAAAAGGTCATCACGCAATTGTTCGAGCGGGATTTGATTCACGATGTCGCCGATCTTTATGCCTTAAAATATGAGGATTTAATTAAAATGGAGCGAATGGGCGACAAATCCGCGAATAATTTATTGGCGGCGATCGCCGCATCGAAAGAAAATTCATTGGAGCGCCTCTTGTTCGGGCTCGGCATTCGTTACGTCGGCGAAAAGGCGGCCAAGACGCTCGCTCAAGCGTTCGGCCACATCGATCGCTTGATCGCCGCGACGAAAGAGGAATTGCTCGCCGTCGATGAAGTCGGGGAAAAAATGGCTGACTCCATTCGCACTTTCTTTGACAATCCGGACTGTCTGGCGCTTATCGATGAGTTGAAAGCCCACGGAGTGAATATGGCCTATAAAGGGCCGGCCCCGTCGGACGAAAGCGCCGCCGACTCGCCGTTTAACGGTAAAACCGTCGTCCTCACCGGCAAACTCGAAGCCATGTCGAGAGGCGAAGCGCAAAAAGAAATCGAGCGGCGCGGCGGCAAGGTCACCGGCAGCGTGAGCCGGAAGACCGATCTCGTCATCGCCGGTTCCGACGCGGGTTCGAAGCTTTCGAAAGCGCGCGAATTGGGCGTTGAAGTATGGGATGAAGCGCGTTTTTTGGAAGCCTTAAAATCGTGAGGAGTGGAACGTGTTGAAAGGAAAGATATTGGGAGTCGCAATCGCTTGCACCCTGTTGGCAATGACCGCCTGCTCGGCGCCCTGGTCTGCCCAAAAGGAAGGCCAAGTCCTTAAAGGTTCTTCCAAAGGCGGACAAAAAGTGACGGTCATTCCTCAAGAAAGCAGCCAAGATTACCGGACGATTCACGCCGACCAATCAAGCGATTTGCGCGGATACATTCAGTATGGCGTCGACAACCGCGTCGATATCGATGAAATGGAAGAAGGCTTAATGCGCCTGTCGAAAGACGCATTTAAGCCCGATGAATATTATTTTCAGCAGGGCAATTACATCAAACCGAACGTCATCGATGACATGCTCTCAAGAAAGGGCGACAAAGCCCATCCCGGTGGATTGAATCCGCCGCTCGGCAAAGGCAAGGACTTGGGGGAACAAGCCTCCGCTCACCCCAAGGTGCTCAGCTATGTGCTCGAGCAAGATTACTTGGTTAAGGCCGGCGATAATTCATACAAACTCGGCGGCGTTTCTTTGGCGGTATCCGTAAACTCCGTTTATACAGAAAGCCTTTATAATAAAAAAGACGGAAAGACGTACACGGCTGACGTCACGTTGGATAAGAGCAAGGCGATGGCCGAGGGCAAGACCTACGCGCAGAAGGTTTTGGAACGCGTTCGGAAGATTAAGGGGCTGGAGAATGTGCCGATTTTCATTGCCCTCTACATCGAAGCGCCGCCCGGTTCATACGTTCCCGGCCATTTTTACGCGAAAACGCTCGTCGGAAAAGGCCAGTCGGCCATCGGCAAATGGCAATCCGTCAATGAAGATTACGCCATGTTCCCGACGGCGGAAGCGGATGATAAATACAAAACGGACAGCGCCAAATTCGCCAAGTTTAAAGAGGATGTGGAAAAATATTTCCCGAATTCCATCGGCATCATCGGCAAAGGCTTCTATAAAGACGGCGAGCTCAGCGAGCTGACGGTGACGATCAACATTCGCTTTTACGACAAGACCGAAGTGATTTCGTTCGCCAATTACGTCTCCTCGCTTCTGCAAAGCCGGTTCCCATTTTCGCAACACCTGCCCGTTCAAATTTACATCAATTCCGTCGATCAGCCGGAGGCCATCATCGTCAAGCAGCCGGATATGGACAAACCGTTCGTGCACATCTATAAATTGTATCAATAGCGGGAGGTCCCAGCGGGACTTGTTCCCGCTTTTTTTATTTCAAAATGAAAAAGCGGCCGTCAGTCCATTAAACGAATGGAACATCGGCCCGAATAATACAATACCCATTTGCAAAACCATGGGGTGACCGTTCGGAGAAAATGGGAGAAAAAGCGCTTGTTTGGAGAAAAACGGGACCCAACGGCCGCCGCGGATCGCTAGGCGCGGGGCTGGATCCCACATCGCATGGTCGGCCTGCCATTATGTCGCGTCATCATCCTTCGGCTTTGCGACATACTCGTTCGGAAGGCCTTCACCGTGGACGTTGTGGTTTTTTAACGCGCTCAGACGCCCGTTTCGCGATTCACCGCCGTGCACCTTTATCCGGCTTTGCCCGTTGTTGTCGTTGCCGTCTCGAAAGTCTTTTCTCTTGCCATCGTCGGCCATTTTGCTTCCCCTTTCATCCGGATTGAACATACAAGTATATCCTTTGGAGGCGGATGCGGTTTTATGCCGACACACCAAATGGTAGAAATTTCCGCAAAATTGAATGCCCTTGAAAAGTACGATATAATAAATTTGTATGAAACAGAGATTGGGTACCGTCCCGTAAAATTTTTCCGGTGTGTTGAAACCGCTTTAAAAGGGAGGTTTTCAAAGTGATACCATATCGGCACGAACCGACGTATGACTTTTCTAAGGAAGAAAATAAAGCGGCCATTCAAGCGGCGCTTGATAAAGTGCAAGCCGAACTCGGCAAGCATTACGATCTCATCATCGGCGGGGAACGCATCACGACCGAAGAAAAAATCGTATCGATCAATCCGGCGAAGAAGGATGAGGTCATCGGCACCGTCTCGAAGGCCAACAAAGAGCTTGCGGAAAAAGCGATGCAAACCGCGCTCGAAGCGTTTGAATCTTGGAGAAAATGGGATCCGCGGGACCGCGCGGACATCCTCTTTAAAGCGGCCGCCATCGTTCGCCGCCGCAAACACGAATTTTCCGCCTGGATGGTGCTCGAGGCCGGCAAGCCCTGGGCGGAAGCCGACGGCGATACATCCGAAGCCATCGACTTCATGGAATATTACGCCCGGCAAATGCTGCGCTTGAGCCGCCCGCAGGAAATGCTCGCGGAAGCCGGCGAACACAATGAAATGTTTTATCAGCCGATGGGCGTCGGCGTCATCATTCCGCCGTGGAACTTCCCGCTTGCGATCATGTGCGGCATGACCGTCTCCGCCGTCGTCACCGGCAATACGGTGCTTTTGAAACCGGCGAGCAACACGCCCGTCGTCGCCGCTAAATTTGTTGAAGTGCTGGAAGAAGCGGGTCTGCCGGCCGGCGTCGTCAACTACATTCCGGGCAGCGGCGCGGAAGTCGGCGACTATCTCGTCGATCACCCGAAAACCCGTTTCGTCAGCTTTACCGGTTCCCGCGAAGTCGGCACGCGCATTTATGAACGCGCCGCGAAAGTTCAAAAAGGCCAAATTTGGCTCAAGCGCGTCGTTGCGGAAATGGGCGGCAAGGACACCATCGTCGTCGATCAAGATGCGGATCTCGATCTCGCGGCACAATCGATCGTTTATTCCGCGTTCGGCTATGCGGGCCAAAAATGTTCCGCCTGCTCGCGCGTCGTCGCCCATCAAGACGTCTACGACGACGTGCTGAAGAAGACGGTGGAACTCGCCAAGACGCTGACCGTCGGCGAACCGAAGGACGGCAACTATATGGGGCCGGTGATCGATAAAGCCGCGTTCGATAAAATCGCGGAATACATCGAAATCGGCAAACAAGAAGGCGAGCTCGTCCTCGGCGGCAAAGTCGATGATTCCAAAGGCTTCTTCATCGAACCGACGATTTTCGCCGGCCTGAAACCGACGGATCGCCTGATGCAGGAAGAGATTTTCGGCCCGGTCGTCGCCTTCTGCAAAGCCAAGGATTTCGACGAAGCGCTCGCCATTGCGAACAATACGGAATACGCCTTGACCGGTTCGCTGATTTCGAACAACCGCGAACATATCGCCCGCGCCCGCCGCGACTTCCAAGTCGGCAACCTGTACATCAACCGCGGGTGCACCGGCTCGATCGTCGGTTACCAACCGTTCGGCGGCTTCAAGATGTCCGGCACGGATGCGAAAGCCGGCGGCCCCGATTATCTCTTGAACTTCATGGAAGCGAAAACGTACACGGAAAAATTGTAAACGCCCCAAGATACAACCCTCTCTCGTTCCGGGAGAGGGTTTTGCTGTGAAGTTTCCCTCTCGGCTTGAACATGGCGGTTGCCCCTTTGCGGGTTATGAATAACTTGAAGAAAGACGACGTTCGACCGGTCCGCCGTTCGGGTCCGAACCGGCTTGCCGAGCCGATTGGTCGACTTCTACGTCTGTGATATAATCAATTTAATGAACATTTATATGAACACAAGAACACTCGGATCTACAGGGATGGAGTGTCGGTCGTGAGTCTGCAATTGAACTTGGCGTTTGTGGCCGCCGCTGACGATGAGACGGGCTTCTTTTTATGGCTTTCCCGTCCGGACGGATCGTTTGACCAACAAAACAATAAAAACTTAAAGCTCCAGTTATCCGTCATTCCGATATGGCGGCGACTTTTGTCCGGCTCGGAAGTCCGGCCGGCCTCGCTGACGATGGAAAAAGCGTCGGGCGACTTCGATGCGGAAGGGCTGATCGTGCCGATGGCGACGGCGTTTGACTTTCTTGTGGATCATGCCTTTGCCCGCCATCTCCCGCCTTGGATGGCCCCCGGTCCGACCTGGCATTTCTTTGCAGACATCGCCGACGCGATCGCTCTTCTCCTCGAAAACGACCGCTATCGCCCCCATCTGCTGACGGTGGATAAAGGCGGCATCGTCTATCTGGCCGCCCACTGGGTGTTGGATAAAGCGCCGCTGGAACGGGCGGGACTCCTCTCCGAGTGGCTGCACCGCATCCCCGAAGAGGCGCTTATGCCGAAGGCGATCGCCCAGCAACCGCTCCATCGCTGGCTTTCCGCTTTTCTGGACGGCTGGGGAGACAGCCTCATCCGCCGCACGCTTCAGCGCGCCTATGCCTCCCACCTAAAAGATTGGCCGGAATTCGAATATCATGGATCGGCCGCAAGCGCGTGGTTTTATCACCTCGTGTATGGCGGGGGCGGGTTTTATATGTCTTCCGCCGAGCCGGAAACGAAAGCGCTCATGCATGGCTTTAAGGAACGCATCCGGCGGTTTGTCGGCGCCGCGCCGGATCAAGCGGATGTCGCGGCGCTTGCGGCTTTTAAGTTTTCTTATTTCACCGAACGTTTGGCGCCGCAGTCGGTCGCCGTGCGCCTGGCGCCCGTTCATCGCGACGATCCGTTTCGCGCGGGTGGCGCGTGGGAAGCGGAATTGGCGGTGGAAGTCATGCGCAGCGACGGGGACGCCCCCGAGTGGCTCCCTCTCGCGGATGTGGCGGAGCGCGCGCCGGCATGGATCGATTGGCTTGACGCGCGCGTCCAGGATTTGATGCGGTTTAACGGCAGACTCCACTTTTTAGATGCCGATGGCCCGATCGCGTTGACGACGGAAGACGTCATCGATTTGGTCAATCATCGCGATGGCTTGCGGGAGCGGGACATCGCCATCCTTTTTCCCGATTGGATGAAAGTCCGCGATCGGCGCCGGTCACCGGTCGCCATGCGCCTCTCCGTGAGGGCGGACGGCCGCGCTTTTTCCTTTGATTCCATGGTTTCCTTTAATTGGCGGCTCTCGGTCGGCGACCTGGCTTTGACGGCGGAACAATTTGAAACCTTGGTCCGCGAACAGCGCCGCTTTATTCAGAACGGCGACGAGTGGGTGGAACTTCCGCTCGAAAAGCTGAACGCCATCTATGCCCGTCTGAAAGAAGCCGGAGGAAGCTTGAAAGCGTCCGGGCGGTTGTCCGAGGCCATGCGGCTGTCGCTCGCCCAAGGCGACGGGGAAGACGGCTTGTCGATCGAAATGTCGGAAGAGGTCGAACGCTTCCTCGAATCCGTCATGAAAAGGCCGGACCGCAATCTCCCCGTTCCGCCCGGTTTGAATGGCGCGCTTCGCCCCTACCAAAAGCGCGGATACACTTGGCTTGTCGCCATGCGGGAAAAGGGGGCCGGCGCCTGCCTTGCCGATGACATGGGGCTCGGCAAAACCGTGCAGACGATCGCTTATCTCTTGAATGGAAAAGAAGCGCATCCGGGCGAGCCGGCGCTGATCGTCTGCCCGACGTCGGTGCTCGGAAACTGGGAGCGGGAATTGCGGGCATTTTCCCCGTCTTTAAAGGTTTACGTCCATCACGGGGCCGAGCGGGCGGTGGGCGAAGTTTTTCTGAAGAAATTGCGTGAGGTGGACGTCGTCGTCACGAGCTACGCCCTCGTCGTCAAAGATGCTGATTGGCTGAACGCCGTTCCTTTTTCCTCGCTCATTCTCGACGAGGCGCAGGCGATCAAAAATCCGGCGGCGAAAAAAAAGCCGCGCACTTCGCCGGTTTCATGCCCGGCACCGCCTGGCGCTGACCGGGACGCCGATTGAAAACCGCCTGGAAGAATTGTGGTCGATCATGGACTTTTTAAATCCGGGCTATCTCGGGCCGCTCGCCGCGTTCCGCAAGGCGTTCATCCACCCGATCGAAAAAAAGGGAGATGAAAAACGCGCCGCCCTTTTAAAACGGTTAATCCGGCCCTTCCTTCTAAGGCGGGAAAAGACGGATAAAAGAATCATTCAAGATTTGCCCGATAAAAACGAGCGCAAGATTTACTGCCAACTAAACGAGGAGCAGGCGTCCCTTTATCAATCGGTTGTCGACGATCTGATGGAGAAAATGACGCAGTCGGCGGGCATCCGCCGCAAAGGCCTGATTTTGTCGGCGCTCTCGAAGCTCAAGCAAATTTGCGATCATCCGGCGCTCATTACGAAAAAAACGGCGCTCGCCACGCCCGGCAAACTGGCGGCGTTGACGGAACTCTTGACGCCGATTTTCGCGGCCGGACAGAGCGCGCTCGTCTTTACCCAATATGTGCGGATGGGCGAACTGCTCGTCCGCTTTGTGAAAGAAAAGGCTCCCGACTGCCCGGTATATTTTCTCCACGGCGCGTCCCGGTGAAAAAGCGGGAAGAAATGATCCGCGCCTTTCAATCGTTGGAAGGTTCCGGGATCTTCATTCTTTCCCTTCGTGCGGGCGGTTTCGGGCTCAATCTGACGAACGCCAACCACGTCATTCATTTTGACCGGTGGTGGAATCCGGCGGTCGAAGATCAGGCGACCGACCGAACGTACCGGATCGGCCAAGAGCAGGACGTCCACGTTTATAAATTGATCACGGAAGGCACGCTGGAGAAGAGGATCGACGACTTGATCGAAAAGAAAAAAGGCTTGGCCGATCAAATTTTGGGCGGCGGTGATGCCTGGGTGACCGAAATGAGCGATGAAGAAATCTACGATCTTGTCCGCTTGAGAGGGAAGGTGCTGGCATAATGGCCGACGTGTCGGCTTACGTGCGCGATCGCCGCTTTCGCGCGTGGTTGAAACGCTTTTTCAGCCTCGCCGATCCGGCGAGGCGGCGCCGCGGTGAACTTTTATATACGGAGGGGCGCGTGCTCGATCTGAAGGAGAAAGCGTTCGGCTTTACCGCCGATGTCAAAGGATCCGAACTTTACCAAGTCTCGGCCTTTTTCAACAGCCCGGCGGGAGCGGAGCTGCCGGATTTGGACGACGTGTTGTTCACGTGTACGTGTCCGGACGGCGCCGTGCCCTGCAAACATATCGTCGCCGCCGTGCTGAAATGGGCGGTGCACGCCGACCGCGTCAAAGCGGTGACGGAACGGCTGGCGGGCTTGCACGCCGAACGGGCGCCTCAGGGGATCAAAAAACTTGAGGAAATTTTGCGGGCGACCGACCCGGTTCGGTTCGGCGAGGAGAGCGAAGTCGCCTGGCCGTTTCAGCCCCCTCTCCACAAAGTGATGCAAGATATTCAAACGATCGTGAAAGCCGACATTAAAAAGCGCCGGTCATAAGGCGGTTTTTGGAGCGGACGCCGGTCTGCCCCCGCGGCGGCGGAGAAAAAGCGTCGGTGGTGTGGGGGGATCGTTTGCCGGCACGCTTCGTTATTTGGTATCATCAAACTATTGATTGGACGTGTATGCGGAGGTGAGAATGGTGGCGCGCATTACGAAAGAACAGGTGGAACACGTCGCCGATCTGGCACGGCTCGCTTTCACCGATGAAGAAATCGCCGTGTTTACGAAAGATCTCGGCGACATCATCGCTTTTGCCGAACAGCTCAATGAGCTGGATACCGACGGCATCGAAGAAACGACGCACGTTTTAAATATCGCAAACGTCATGCGTCCCGACGAGGTGCGCGAGTCGATTTCCCGTGAAGAGGCACTGCTCAATGCGCCCGACAAGCGGGACGGACAGGTCAGAGTGCCGAACATTCTCGAAGGTTGACGAACAGCGTCCGGCTGCTTGCGCGGTCGGCCAACGTGACCGTCCGGGCAAAGCCGGCCCTTGTTTGCGCACCTTTGGGTCAAACCAATAGATGGCTATAAACAGAGGAGGGAAGACGGTGCCGCTTTTTGAAGAAGGTTATCAAGCGATCCAAGAGCGTTTACATAAAAAAGAGATTTCCGTTTCCGATCTCGTCGATGAAGCCTATGAAAAAATCGCCGCTTACGACTGCCAAATCGGCGCTTTTTTGACGCTGAATGAAGAAGATGCCCGCGCCGTGGCGAAAACCCTTGACGAAGAAGGCTATTCCGAAGAAGCCGCCCTTTTTGGGCTTCCGATCGGCATCAAGGACAACATCGTGACGAAAGGCTTAAAAACGACGTGCGCGAGCCGTTTGCTCGAAAATTTCATTCCGCTTTATGACGCGACCGTCATCAGCAAAATTAAAGAACAAAAAGGGATCATCATCGGCAAGCTGAACATGGACGAGTTTGCCATGGGGTCTTCCAACGAAAATTCCGGATTTCACGTCACGCGCAATCCGTGGGATCTTGAACGCGTGCCCGGCGGTTCGAGCGGCGGTTCGGCGGCGGCTGTCGCCGCCGGCATGGTGCCTTTCGCCCTCGGTTCGGACACCGGGGGATCGATCCGGCAGCCGGCCGCTTTTTGCGGCGTCGTCGGCATGAAACCGACATACGGCCGCGTGTCGCGGTTCGGGCTCGTGGCTTTCGCCTCGTCCCTGGATCAAATCGGGCCGATCACCCGCACGGTGGCGGACAATGCCTATTTGCTGCAAGCCATCGCCGGCGTCGATCCTTACGATTCGACGTCCGCCGATGTGGACGTGCCGGATTATACGAGCGCGCTCACGGGCGACGTCAAGGGCTTGAAAATCGCGGTGCCGAAGGAATACTTGGGCGAAGGCGTCGACGAAGGCGTACGGCGCGCCGTGCAAAACGCGCTGGCGCAATTGGAAGCGCTCGGCGCCGCATGGGAAGAAGTGTCGCTTCCTCACTCTAAATACGCGGTTGCCACTTATTACTTGCTCGCTTCCTCGGAAGCTTCGGCGAACCTCGCCCGTTTTGACGGCGTTCGCTACGGCGTGCGCCAGGAAGCCGACAATTTAATGGATATGTACAAAAAGACGCGGAGCGCGGGCTTCGGCGCCGAAGTCAAGCGCCGCATCATGCTCGGCACGTTCGCGCTCAGCTCCGGCTATTACGACGCCTATTATAAAAAGGCGCAAAAAGTCCGGACGCTCATCAAACGCGACTTTGAAAACGTGTTGGAAAAATACGACGTGATCATCGGGCCGACGACGCCGACTCCGGCTTTCAAGATCGGCGAAAAAATCGATGATCCGCTCACCATGTACGCCAACGACATTTTGACGATCCCGGTCAACCTCGCCGGCGTGCCCGCGATCAGTGTGCCTTGCGGATTGTCCGACGGGCTCCCGGTCGGTTTGCAAATCATCGGCAAACCCTTTGACGAAGCCACGGTTTACCGCGTCGCTTTCGCCTATGAACAAGCGGCGAACTGGAACCTTACGCCGGATCTGAAAGGGGTGTCTGGCTGATGAATTTTGAAACGATCATCGGGCTGGAAGTCCACGTGGAATTGAAAACGAAATCGAAAATCTTTTGCGGCTGCTCGACCGAGTTCGGCGCGCCGCCCAACACGCACACGTGCCCGATTTGCCTCGGCCATCCCGGCGTGCTCCCGGTGTTGAACAAAGAAGCCGTCGAACTGGCGATGCGGGCGGCGATGGCGCTGAACTGCGAGATTGCGACGGACACGAAGTTTGACCGGAAAAACTATTTTTATCCCGACAACCCGAAAGCCTACCAAATTTCGCAATACGACCAGCCGATCGGCCGGAACGGTTACATCGAGATTGAAGTAAACGGGAAGAAAAAACGCATCGGCATTACCCGTCTTCACCTGGAAGAAGACGCCGGCAAGCTGACCCACCATGATGACGGTTCACTCGTCGACTTTAACCGCGTCGGCACGCCGCTCATCGAAATCGTCTCCGAGCCGGACATCCGTTCGCCCGAAGAGGCTTACGCTTATTTGGAAAAACTGAAGGCGATCATGCAGTACACCGGCGTCTCCGATTGCAAGATGGAAGAAGGCTCGCTGCGCTGCGACGCCAACTTGTCGCTCCGCCCGTACGGCCAAGAAGCTTTCGGCACGAAGACGGAGTTGAAAAACTTGAACTCCTTCAACTTCGTGCAAAAGGGGCTCGAATACGAGCGCGACCGTCAAGCGCGCATCTTGCTTTCCGGCGGCGTTATCCGCCAAGAAACCCGCCGCTTTGATGAAGCGACGAAAACGACGGTGCTGATGCGCGTCAAAGAAGGTTCGGAGGATTACCGCTATTTTCCGGAGCCCGATCTCGTCAAGCTGCACATCGACGACGCGTGGAAGGAAAGAGTCCGCGCCCAAATTCCGGAGCTTCCGGATGCCCGGAAAGCCCGTTACATCAATGAACTCGGCTTACCGGCGTACGACGCGATGGTGCTCACCCAATCCAAGGACGTCTCCGACTTTTTCGAAGCGACGATCGCGGCCGGCGCCGACGCGAAGCAGGCGTCCAACTGGATCATGGGCGAAGTGATGGCTTATTTGAACGCTGAAGCGAAGGAGATCACCGAAGTTCCGCTGACGCCCGAAGCGCTCGCCAAGCTCATCGCCTTGATCGAGAAAGGGACGATTTCTTCCAAAATCGCGAAAAAGGTGTTTAAAGAGCTGATGAAAAACGGCGGCGATCCGGAAAAAATCGTCAAGGAAAAAGGCCTCGTGCAAATTTCCGATGAAGCCCAGCTGCGCGAGATCATCCTGCCGATTCTGGACGCCAATGAGCAATCGATCATCGACTATAAAAACGGCAAGGACCGCGCCTTGGGCTTCCTTGTCGGCGAAGTCATGAAAAAGACGCGCGGCCAAGCGAACCCACCGATGGTCAACAAAATTATTTTGGAAGAAATTGCCAAACGTTAAACGACTGCTTCTATCTATCTGTAATTCTCTTTTCAAACGGCCTCCCCGCATTCTCCCGCGGGGAGGCTTTTTTTTGGTTCCGATCCGCTGGCTGCGTGAAGGCTGACCGCGATCCCGCCGCGTTGATTTCTGACGGTCCCCGCCCGCCGCCTACCAGAAGGCCGTTGTCCCGATAGAGAGGCGCGCCAAACGATCGAAGCAAAAAAGGGATTTTTCGTTTCGTTATCGAAACATGTACATAGCTTTGAAGAATATACATGAATAGCATCACGTCGAGTCACCGGTCACATGGCGGCCTGCGCCTTAGGGCGTCCTACATCCCGTTTTTTCAACACAAAACATCCATAAATGATGGGAAAATTGGCGTTTGCAGCGGTCGGCGCCGTCATTGGCGCTGCCTCATCCATGCGCCGGCGGCGGCATGGAAGCGCGAAGCAAACGCGCGCAAAAACGGAGGTGGCTTATGTGGGTTTGGATCATTTGTTTTCTCCTTTTCAGCTCGCCGGTTTGACGCTGCCGAATCGCGTCATCATGGGCTCGATGCACGTCGGATTGGAAGGCGCGGACGACAGCGGCGAAGCGCTCGTTGCCTTTTATAAAACGCGCGCCAAGAAAGGCGGGCCGGGATTAATCGTGACGGGCGGCATTTCCGTGTCGCCGGAAGGTGAAGGCGGCTTGCATTTCCTCGGGTTTTACCGCAAACGCGACGCCGCCATCATGAAAAAAATCACGGCGGGCGTCCATGAAGTCGGCGGACGGATCGCCGCTCAGTTGTTTCATGCCGGACGCTATGCCGAGCCGCTCATTACCGGCCGCCCGGCGGTGGCGCCGGCGGCGAAGCGCTCCCCGATTCATCGCCACACGCCTGAAGCCTTGTCCGGGCCGGAGATTGAACGCCTGATTGACTGTTTTGCCGAAGCGGCCAAACAGGCGGTCGAACTCGGATTTGACGCCGTTGAAATCATGGGGTCGGAAGGGTATTTGCTGAATCAGTTTCTGTCGCCCGTGACGAATGACCGAGAAGACGATTGGGGCGGTACGTTTGAAAAACGCATGCGCTTTCCGCTTCGCGTCATGGAAGCCGTCCGCAAAAGCGTCGGCCCGGATGTCCCGGTCATCTTCCGGATGTCGGGCGCCGACCTCATCCCGGGAAGCACGACCGCAGCCGAGACGATTCAATTTGCCCAGGCGCTCGAAATGGTGGGGGCGGATGCCCTGAACATCGGCATCGGCTGGCATGAGTCGCAAGTGCCGACGATTTCCATGATGGTGCCGCGCGCCGGGTTCATCGAGGTGGCGGAGCGGATCAAGCGGCACGTCCATATTCCCGTCATCGGCAGCAACCGCATCAACGATCCGCGCCTCGCCGACCTGCTGATCGCCCGCGGCGCGTGCGATTTCGTCTCTATGGCCCGCCCGTTTCTCGCCGACCCCGATCTTCTGCAAAAAGCGGCGAACGGCGAGTATGAGCGGATCAACATGTGCATCGCCTGCAACCAGGCTTGCCTCGACCACGTTTTCGAAGGCCGGCCGGCGTCCTGTCTCGTCAACCCTAGAGCCGGCCGGGAGTCGATCTGGCGATTGGAAAAGTCGGCGCGCCCGAAAAAGATCGCCGTCGTCGGCGGCGGGCCCGCCGGTTTGGAAGCCGCCCGCGCGCTTGCCGAAAAAGGGGAAAACGTGACGCTGTATGAAGCGTCCGGGGCGTTGGGCGGTCAATTGCTTTATGCGAAAAGGGTCCCCATGAAGGGGGAGTTCAACGAAACCCTCCGTTATTACCGGGCCGAACTCGCGCGCTTGGGCGTCGACGTCAAACTGGGGCATGAAGTGAGCGCCGATGAGCTGTTGCGCGAAGGCTTTGAAGAGGCGGTGATTGCCGTCGGCGTCCGGCCGAGGGTGCCGGACATTGCCGGCGTAGACAGCCCCCATGTCCTGACCTATCCGGAAGCGTTTGAACATCCGGAACGCGTCGGCCGCGACGTCGCGATCATCGGCGCCGGCGGTGTCGGCTGCGACGTCGCCCACTTTTTATCGGCGCAAGGGACGCACCGCATCACGCTCATGAGGCGGCGCGGCAAAATGGGCGAAGGCCTCGGCAAAACGACGCGCTGGGCGCTCGTCCAGCACTTGAGCCAAAGCGGGGTCGTCTTCCTCAACGAATTGACTTATAAAGCGATTCGCCCCGAAGGCGTCGTCATCGAACGGACGAAGGCCGGCAGTACGAAAGAAGAATTGATCAAAGCGGACACCGTCATCATTGCCGCCGGCCAGGAAGCGCGTGCGTTCCAAGGCCTCGACAGGTTGAAAGCAGTGGGCGTCAAGGTGACGGTGATCGGCGGGGCGAGGCAACCGGGGGAACTGGACGCGAAACGCGCGATCTATGAAGGAGCGAGCTTGGCCTATACGGTTGCGGCGGACCGCCATGCGCTTTATTGAAAATGGTTTTATCCCCGCGGCCGGGATTTGCCGTTTCGCGAATCGGGGCCTTTTGAATCGGGGGGTCTTTCATTGGCCAGAGATGGTTTGCAGGCGGTATTCTAGAAGGGGAAGTCCCATGGACGGTCTTCCGGGGCGCACGGGCGGAAGGAGGGAGCGACGGATCGACCGCTTTGCATGACTTTATCGAACTATCCCATGTTTCCTTCTGAGACGGGATGAAAGGAAAGGAGCGATCGACGTGAGATATACGTCACTGCAGAAAACGGATTTTCAAATTTCGGTCATCGGCATCGGCACGAACAAAGTCGGCGGGCATAACTATTTCAAGGATTTAAACGAAGAGGAAGGCAAAGCTTTCGTTAAAGAGGCCATCCGTCTAGGCGTGAACTTTATCGACACCGCCGACGTTTACGGCCACGGCCGTTCCGAGGAACTGATCGGCGAAGCGTTGAAGGAAATCGGCGTCAAGCGGGAAGAGCTGTTCATCGCGACGAAGGGCGGATGCCAATGGGGAGCGGACGGGAGCACCCGCATCAACAACCGCCCCGAATATCTCCGGAGCGCGTTGGAAGCGAGCTTAAAAAGATTGCAGACGGACTACGTCGATCTGTACTATCTTCACTTCCCGGACAACGAAACGCCGATTGCCGAGTCCGTCGGGGAACTGGCGCGCTTGCAGGAGGAAGGAAAAATCCGGGCGATCGGTGTCTCGAACTTGTCGCTCGAACAATTGCAGGAAGCCGACCGGACCGCGGCGGTCACCGCGCTGCAGGCGGCTTACAATATGTTTGACCGCTCGGTGGAGGCCGACGTGCTGCCTTACTGCGCGCAACACGGCATCTCCTTCATCCCGTATTTTCCGCTTGCCTCCGGGCTGTTGAGCGGAAAATACAAGGTCGGTGATCCCGCGATCCGGAGGATGAGCCAAGAAGAGTTCGATGAAAAGGTCAACATCGCGGAGCGACTGAAAGGCGTCGCCGCGGAAAAACAAACGACGCTCCCGAACTTGGCGCTCGCCTGGCTGCTCGCTCAAGACGGCGTTGACGCCGTCATCCCCGGCGGCCGCCGCCCCGACCACATTCGCGGCCTCATCGAAGCCGCCGAAATCGAACTGTCCGCTTCGGACATCGAACGGATCGACGCAATTTTAAAGGGCCGGGCCGATTAAAACCATTTCAGGGTGCCAAAACGGATGAACCCGTTTTGGCCTCTTTTCTCTTAAACGGCGAAATACGCGCTGCCTTGATTGTCCCTTTACGACGTGAGGCTTCCCTTGTTTTGTATGTGGGCCGACGAACGTCAGCGGATGGATAAATTTTATTGCGGGGCCATGATAAGCTAAAAATAACAGAAAATATAGATTTATTGAATTCCGGCGATTTTCGTTGAATTCTTTGGGACTTTTATTGAATTTCCCGTGGTTTTCGTTGAATTCCGGGCAATTTTTGTTGAATCGTTCCTCGTATGCATTGAGAATCGGTGCGCATGGGCGTCAGACGGCACGCTCGGCATCGCAAAAAGTGATTAAAATTTACCCTTATAATGTATATTTACAACTAAATGATGGTTAAACCGAGCTTAAACCGTCCACCTGAGCCATCATGTTCCTTATTTTATTGTGATTTCATTGCCATTTTTAACCCCGAGCGATCA
Organism: Caenibacillus caldisaponilyticus; assembly: GCF_002003465.1. Lineage (GTDB taxonomy): Bacteria > Bacillota > Bacilli > Bacillales > Sporolactobacillaceae > Caenibacillus > Caenibacillus caldisaponilyticus. The sequence continues at coordinate 65,768 of NZ_BDDQ01000004.1, forward strand.
ATTTGGCGGGATCCATTTCGAGCAGGCATTCTAGTGATCTATAATTGGTCGATATCCATAGAAAATGCTTCTTTAAGCCCCCGTCTTCCTTCAGGCGTCACTTCGATGGCGCGCGTGGCGGGCAAGCGCTTAATCCAATTTAATTCGAGAAGCCTCTCCAAGAGGGCGTTTCCCAAGGCGCCGCCCAAGTGAGGGCGCCTTTCGCTCCAGAGCCTCAATCATCTCAAAATCTGATCGCCTTACAGCTCCCGTTTAAATTGGCCAGCCGCTCTTCCTTTTCTTTTCGCGGCGTTTCCAGTATAATAGCCATGGACGAGCAGCTTCCCCGGATCGGGGGCTGTCTTTTTATGTTCGGATAGGCTCGGGATCCCGACCGACCTTATTTTATTACCGCAGGTGATGGCCATGAAACGGGCACGGCTGATCTATAATCCGACGTCCGGCCGCGAACAAATCCGCCGCAACATCCCCTATATTTTGGACCGTTTGGAAAAAGCCGGATATGAGGCTTCCTGCCATGCCACGACCGGGGCGGGCGACGCCACGGCGGCGGCGCGCGAAGCCGTGGTGCGTGAGTTTGACCTTGTGGTCGCGGCGGGCGGCGACGGAACGATCAACGAAGTGGTCAACGGTTTGGCCGAACAGCCGCATCGGCCGAAATTCGGCATCATCCCGATGGGGACGACCAACGACTTTGCCCGGGCGATCGGCGTGTCGCGCGATATCGTCAAAGCGTGCGACGTCCTTTGCGAGGGACATGAAATTCCGCTCGACGTCGGCAAGGTGAATGACCGCTATTTCATTTACATCGCCGGCGGCGGCAAGCTGACCGAGATTTCTTATGAAGTGCCGAGCAAGCTGAAGACGATGCTAGGGCAGCTGGCCTATTATTTAAAAGGCATCGAAAAACTCCCGTCGATACGCCCGACCTCGGTCCGCATCCGATACGACGACCACGTTCTTGAAGACGATATCATGCTGTTTTTCGTCGCCAATACCAATTCGGTGGCCGGTTTCGAAAAACTGGCGCCCGCGGCTTCATTAAACGACGGCTGGTTCGACTTGCTCGTCTTGAAAAAGGCAAGCCTTCCCGAATTCATTCGGCTGGCGCGCCTGGCCTTGAAAGGCGAGCACGTGGAAGACAAAAAGGTGCTGTATACGAAAGCGAAGCATATTGAAGTCGATACGGACGAGAAAATGCAGTTGAACGTGGACGGCGAATACGGCGGACTGATGCCGGCCACATTTGACAACCTCACGCACCATTTGCGCTTGCTCGTGCCGCGAGAGACGGCGGAACGTTACGCCCGCGAGATTAAGGAAGCAAGTTCCGGCGCAAAATAACGGAAATGGGGCGAAGCGGGCACCGGACGCTGTCGGGACGGAGAAACAGCCCCGCGGGCGGAGCTGCCCATGAGGTTTGTCCCCGGGATTAAGCAAAAATCAAACTCAAGGCGCGGCGGATCAATGAGGATAGAAAAATCGGCCATGCTCTTGTGTTTAGCGGATTTTGCCCGGCGTCCTCAAGCGTGCGGACGAAAAGGCAGATTGGCATGCTGGAAAGGCGAATGAAAGGGTTTGGCACGTCTTTGTCTCAGTACGGGATTTAGATGCGTAATGGTTGATGAACCCATCGTCCCGCTATTTCGTTTCAGGCAGGCTCAATGTCTGTCTTTTTCCGTTTGGCATCGGGCGGCGGAAGTCTCCGTCGGGTGTTTCTATATTCATTTGCCTGCCGTTTTGGCGCCTTAAAGGAGTCTTTCACGTGTCTGTTTACCTGACGGCCGTTGCGGCCGCCGCTTTTTTATCCCAGCTTTTCGCGCGCTGAACCAGACCGTAAAGCGAGTGAATCCGATGACGCAACCACCGGTAAAGAAAAACGACATCGTCACCGCCACCGTCGTCGATTGGTCACACGACGGCTCCGGCGTTGCCAAAATCGACGGCTATACGTTGTTCATTCCGAACGCGTTGCCCGGCGAGACGGTCGAAGCCAAGGTGTTGAAAACGAAAAAGGATTACGGCTACGCCCGGGTGCAGCAGTTTATTAAACAAAGCCCGGACCGCGTCGAGCCGCCGTGCGAGATTTACGGACGCTGCGGCGGCTGCCAATTGCAGCATGTCCGCTATGACGCCCAGCTCGCCTTCAAGCGCAAAGTCGTGGAAGACGCTTTTGCTCGCATCGGCGGTTTGGAAGGCGTTAGCGTGCGGCCGACGATCGGGATGACCGAGCCGTGGCAATACCGGAATAAAGCGTTCGTCCCGGTCGGAAGCCGCGACGGCGAATGGATCGCCGGTTTCTATCAAAAACGTAGCCATCGCATCATCGACATGGATCATTGTTTAATCACGGACGCCTTGGGCGATGAAATCATTCAGGAAGTGAAGCGGATCGCAAAAGACAGCGGCATTCCCCCATACGATGAGGAAGCGCATCGCGGAGTGTTGCGCTACATCGGTGTCCGCGTCGGCCGGGTGAGCGGCGAGGCGATGGTGGTGCTCGTGACCCGGACGAAAGACTTGCCGCACCGCAAGCGTTTCATTACCGAACTGCCGAAAAAATTCCCTCAAATTAAAGCGATCGTGCAAAACGTGAACCCGTTGCGGACCAATGTCATTTACGGGGAAGAAACGCGGACGCTTTGGGGGCGGGACGTCATCTATGACCAAATCGGCCCGGTGAAGTTTGCGATTTCCGCGCGCTCGTTTTATCAAGTAAATCCGGTGCAAACGCGCGTCCTTTATGAAAAGGCGCTCGAATACGCCGATCTCTCGGGCGGCGAAACGGTCATCGACGCCTATTGCGGGGTCGGCACGATCTCGTTGTTTTTGGCGCAAAAGGCCGGAAAGGTGTACGGCGTGGAGGTCGTCCCAGAGGCGATCGAGGACGCCAGGGCGAACGCTGCGCTCAACGGCCTGACCAATGCGGAGTTCGCCGTCGGCAAGGCCGAAGAAGTCATCCCGCGCTGGGCGGAAGAAGGCATCCGTGCCGACGTCATCGTCGTCGATCCCCCGAGAAAAGGCTGCGATGAGGCGTTGCTCCGGACGATCATTGCCATGCGCCCGAAACGCGTCGTCTACGTGTCGTGCAATCCTTCGACTTTGGCCCGCGACCTCCGCATCCTAGAGGACGGCGGCTTCAAAACCGTCGAAGCCCAGCCTGTCGACATGTTCCCGCAGACGATGCATGTGGAGTGTTGTGCGTTGCTGAAAAAAATATAGGATATGGAAAAGCTCGTTTAATTTTACTTTTTTAAACGTACTTTTCCTAATAAAAAGTTAATTTTAAATTAACCCGTTACAATAACGGTATATTATTCTTGGTGATCCATTCGGGAGTAAGTTCATCACAAGGTTGGACTGTTGCTTAATTGAATGCGCGGGGCCATACAATCACTGTGGGCCTGGTTGTGGGCAATATGGTCCATTGAGATTGTTGCTATATCTATGATTACTGTTACTACAACGATATTAAGTCAAAAGGATGCTGCGATAATGATTTAATTATCTGCACTACTAACAATAAATCTACTGATTACTGTGCATATATTGATAATGTAGCATACTTCTCATGGTTTGGCTGAGAGTGCTAATCGTACAAAGTTACAAGCAAAAAACAGCCTAAGCGTACTTTGCTTATCAAAACCAAAAAGAAAGATAAAAGATAAGAGATAAGAATCCTTGTATATCAAGGGTTCTTTTCTTTTTTAGTCAAGTTTCATTTACTTGATACATAAATTTGGTGGCGATCATTTTTTCAGTCAAGCAGTGTGTAAAACATTCCATCGTCTTTCTATTTGAAAAAACAAATAAAAACAGAAACCATTAAAAGATAGGGCGAGTGGAAAATGATAGTCGCAATTGATAAAAAAGTCTCTGATACTGAAATTCGGTAATAAGTGTTTTGACTAAAATGTTATAAATGTAAGAATAGTAAGCTGAGAGGTAATTAAAGTAAATATAGATCATTTTTATGATGAGTTAGAAGAAAAACAATAAAAAAGGAACTACCTGCTTTGCTGAAAGGTGAGAATGCTTCAGATGTTGATTGTGGTATAGTTGGCTTACGAGGATTTTAAATAAAGAATTTAGTCTAAATGTCCTTGGTATTATTGATAAAATAACATGGATTCCTCACCTTGGATGTTGTGTCAAAAGAGAAGTTAAAAACGATTACTTTTATATTTTACAATTTAAATTACTTTTTACAGTAAACATAGCCCTATATATTAATCGATTTATTATTAGGAGGGGCTAAAATTGTTATTAAAAAAAGTTAAAGTTCATAACTTCAAGAAATTTGAAGACTTTTCCTTAGAGTTTAATAACGATTTTTCAGTAATAGTAGGAAATAATGGTACTGGTAAATCTACTCTTTTAGAAGCAATTCACTTAGCTTTAACAGGAACAATAAATGGAAGACCTATTTATTACGAACTTTCACCTTATATTTTTAATAGGAATATTGTTAAACAGTTTATTGAAGAGGTGAAGATTGATAATAAGAAGTTGCCTCCAGAAGTTGTAATTGAATTATTTTTCTCTGAGTCAGAAGATTCTGACATAAATGAATTGATGGGATTAGAGAATAGTGAAAGTATAAATACACCGGGATTCAAATTTACTATTAAGTTTAATGAGAATTTTAGGGAAGAGTATCAGCAATATATTGATAATGATAATTTTCAACATATTCCTACTGAATACTATACAGTTGAATGGAAAAGTTTTGCTGGTGCAACGATAACTACTAGGTCAATTCCGGTTAAATCCCATTTAATTGATTCCACTACAACAAGTTTGGCTACAAGCTCTCAAAAATACATTATGAAAATAATTTCAGATGTTTTAGATGAAAAACAAAAAGCGAATCTAGCAGTACTCTACCGAAGCTATAAAGAAAAATTCGGTGAGCACCCCAATATTTCATCTATTAATGAGGTTTTAAATAAAAAGAAAAATCTTATGTTAGACGACTCAAGAAATTTATCTATATCCTTAGATGTATCCCAAAAGGCTTCATGGGAGACGGCAATTGCTGCTTTTTTAGATGATATACCTTTTGATTTTATAGGTAAAGGAGAACAGAATGTAATAAAAACAACTTTGGCTATTGGAAACCGAAAGCCTAATAGGAATTTAATATTAATTGAAGAGCCTGAAAGTCACCTGTCTTTTTCAAACATGAGAATTCTGTTAGACAAAATCACAAAAGATTGCTCCGATCAGCAATTAATTATAACCACGCACAGTTCATATGTATTAAATAAAATGTCAATGGAAAATGTTATTCTTCTAGGAGAGGAAAGAAATGGCACGTTAAATGAATTGCCGCAAGATACAAAGGAGTATTTTCAAAAACTACCGAATTATGATACGTTAAGATTCATTTTGTCGAAAAAAGTAATTTTAGTAGAGGGGCCAGCAGACGAATTAATTGTTCAAAGAGCATACTACCAAAAATATAAAAAATTACCTTTGGATGATGGAATTGATATCATATCAGTGAACGGGCTTTCCTTTAAAAGATTTTTAGATATAGCAAAATTACTTCATATAGATACTGTGGTTGTTACTGATAATGATAGTGATTTTGAAAAAAATATTATAAAAAAATATAAGGACTATGAGGTTGAGAACATTAAGTTCTGTTACAGTCGAGACAATGATTTAAACACACTTGAGCCACAGGTATTAAAATGCCATAGTGGAAATTATGAGAAACTGAAAGTAATCCTAGGTAAACCTGATAAGTCAGAAGATGAGTTGCTTCATTATATGAGTAATAACAAAAGTGAGTGGGCGCTTAAAGTTTTTTTGAATAAAACTATTGAATTAAATTTTCCGGAGTATATATATGATGCCATCCAATAAGAGAATAATTAAGGCTGCTGCTGGGACAGGTAAGACTACATTGTTAATAGGTGAAGCAGTAAAATACTACACTAAGGGAAAAGTTCTGTATCTTACATACACAAATGCCAATTTAAACTCTATGAAGAATGACCTCATTAAAACGGTAGGAGTAATACCCAAAAATATCAAGTGCAAAACATGGACAGATTTTTTAATAAATGAGTGTGCAAGGCCATACCGAAAAGTAATGGGTGGACCTGAAATAGAGGGAATTAATTTTTGCAAAATGGGAGAAATTCCTCGATTACGAGGCGTAACGGCCACAAATTGGAAATATTATTATGACTCTCATGGGAATTTATACTATGAAAGACTAGCCCAATTTTGTTATAACATATTGTTGAAATCTGGTAATACCATAATTGATAGACTTGAGAAGATTTATACAACAATTCTAATTGATGAGATTCAAGACATGGTAGGGTATGATCTAAAAATAATTGAAGCTATATATAAGTCAAAGTTAAATCTTATTATTGTGGGTGATCACAGACAAGCAACTTATTCAACGAACTCTGGTTCTTTTCTAAGCAACTATAAAGGTGTTAACATTTTTAATTTTTTTAAAGTAGAATTAAAACATGATGAATTCGAAACATTGGAATTATGTCACCGTTGTCCTCAAGTAGTATGCGATTTAGCAAATACTTTATATACTGACCTTAATATGAAATCGGCTAAGGCTGCAGATCGTTCAGAAGATACTGGAGGTGCATTTGTAGTTAGTTTTGAAGATGTGTCCGGGTTTATAAAACACTTTAATCCAACAGTTCTTTACCATGACATAAGAGCATTAAAAAAGTTCAAATCAAATTTAGATGAAGATTTAAAGTTTGAGTCAATTTCTTTCGGCAAATCAAAAGGACTAAGCTTTGAAAATGTATTAATATTACCAACCAAAGAAATGGAAAATCATATTGTAAAAGGACAAAATAAAATGTCTGAAAAGACCCTTGCACAATTTTATGTAGCCATTACAAGAAGTAAGAATAATGTTGCGATTTTATCAGATAAGGTCCCATATTTTAAATTTATAACCCCATGGAAAGATGCAAGTAAAAACTATACTTCATAGTTAAAGTGGATGAGGAGAAAGTTAAATTAAACTATACTTATGTAGTTAATTATCAGTATGTGATTGTAATTACGGAAGTGGGGCGAAGAAAGTATGAAATAAGAATTTTACATAAAACAAGCCAATAAATTTTATAAATAAATTTATATTAAGATCACGTCAGATGATGTATAAAAGTTTGTGTAAAGCATTTTGCTAGACCAAAAGAAAAAAGGTAGGGTATTCTCTGATTTAGCCATAACACATTCCAGAGAAAGGAGTACCCTACCTATGTCTAAAAGAAGTATACCGAATGTCGACTGGGCAAATCAACTGGAAAGTGTTATTCGTCAATTTGTGAAAGAAAAATTAGAGCTGATTATGCGGGAAGAAATGAAAAATTTCCTCGAAATCGAACAGGCTGGAACACCGAATATGAGAAACGGCTACTATCAGCGAAATCTAGATACGCAATATGGCCGGATTGAGGGTCTTTTGGTTCCAAGAGACCGAAACGGGGAATTTCAAACACAGTTGTTTGCCCCTTACCAACGGCACACGGGCTGGCTGGAGGAAGCAATCATTAG
>NZ_BDDQ01000005.1 GCF_002003465.1 Caenibacillus caldisaponilyticus
CCCCATCCCTTGTCCGCGGCACGCGCAAGGTCAACCGTCCCACCCGAGTCGTCAATTGCCGGGGATAAGACCCGTTTCGATAGCCTTTTCGTTCCTCTGTGCGCTCATAACGGCCGGCGCCAAGTTGATCCGTTAACTGGGCTTCAAGGATTTGATTCAAGACCTGTTCCAACAGTTTGGCCAGTCCTTGATCTTGCGACAAGAACCCGTGCAGGATTTCATCGCTTATTGTAATATTGTATTGAGCCATAGTTGCTTTCCTCCTTTTTGTTTGGTTTTTGGTTCACTTTCATTCTATCAAAGGGAAAGCAACGTGGCTCTTTTTACATTTCCTTTTTACACAATTTTACGGACTCAACTTTACCAAACCTTGGAAGAAGTATTTTCGGCAATGATCGACAATTATAATGTCACAATTGAAATATTGAAAAATGATTCGGGATTAGATGACGAAAGATATTATAGATTACTGAAGGATGGTGCTTTATTTATGTAAGACATAGAGGGCGGTTTGTTTATTAATGTCTCGTAAATCAGGAAAGACACACTCACAGATAGAAAAAATAACCGCCGAAAAATGGTATGGATCCGGTCGCCCGTATCTCCATAACATAACGTGAAAAGTATTATAATTTAAAAAAGGGAGGCCGTTTCCATGAAAACATCAAATTTCAGTATCTCAAGTGAAGCCTATCAGTCATTGAGCACAGCTGAACGATATTTAATTGATTATATCTATCATAATCTCGATCAAATCCCGTCCTTATCGATTGTGAGATTAAGCGAAATGGCCAGCGTATCGACCGCGACCATCGTTAGAACAATGAAAAAGATTGGTTACGACGGGTTTACCTCTTTTAAGCAGGCACTAAAAAATGTGATGGCTGACAAAACGAAATTTGAAATCGTAGAACAAGCGGATCAGGAAATTAGCCAAGCGATCTTAAAAAATGAAAGCGAAGTCATCAATACCATAAAAATGTTAAACCGTGGGATGATAGAGGATGCGATTCAAAAAATACGAAGCGCCAAAAAACTGTACATTTTTGCGCGCGGATTTTCCGAAATGATTGCCAGTGAAATGGAGACTAAATTCCAGCTGATCGAAAAAAATTGCGAAATGCACAATGATCCGAACATCATCCGTTTGATCTCAAGGCGGATTCGGGAGGATGAACTGGCCATATTTGTTTCCCTAAACGGCAGGACAGAAGAATTGGTTGATGCTTGTAAAAATTTAAGAATGAACAATGTGAGTACCATTACTATAACAGCCAATTTTGATTCCCCATTGGCCCGTCTTTCTGAAATGGTGTTTGTAGGTTATAAAAGCCCACACTCTTATTTTCCTGAATATGAAGTGCGTTCGCGTTTGCCGTTACAAGTCATTTCACGAATACTTCTCGATGCTTATGCCATCCGTACAAAGTCAAAGCGGGGAATATAAAAGGTCAGGCATCTCTCCTCGAATATGGGGGATAAGCCTGACCTTTAAAACCTATTTCGCAAAGCGCCCGGCCCGTTGCCAGGGCGTCGCGCATGTTTGCAGCACTTCGTTTAAGGATTCGATGTTTTCTCGACCTTGATTGTGCAACCAATCTTCTGCAGCTTTTTCTCCCTCTTTCGCAAACTTGGTTGCCCCATCTTTCCATGTGGCACGGCCGCACAATACGCCATTAAAGCGGGAACCAGATTCTTTAGCGAAATAGAGGGTCTTTCTAAATAATTCCGCCGATACCCCCGCGCTTAAAAAGATGAACGGTAAATCGGTGGCTGCGCTTTGTGCTCTGAAATATTCTGCAGCCTGTTCTTTTGTATAAATTGTTTTTTCTCCAAATCCCTCAACGAATGCCATATTGACGGGTACTTCCACTTTCAGGACGTCCACTCCATAGGTGTCGTGGGAAAATACTTTCATCGCTTCAATGACTTTATGTGGTTTAACTTTCGCATAATCTTCCCCGAGCACATCCGTAATACGGGCATCATAAGTCACTATTTCGAGGAAGAAAGGGAGGTCCTCTGCCCGGCATTCATCCCCAATGCGTTCAATAAACGCTTGTTTTTGATCATTAATGGCCGGGGATTCGTCCACATCGTAGTATAATAATACTTTGATTCCGTCCGCTCCGCGGTTTTTCAATCGTTTCACAGACCAATGAGCTAAAAGATCTGGCAACCGGCCTTCAGCGCTCGCATCATAGCCTGTTTTTTCGTAAGCCATCAGTAAGCCAGTGCATTTGGCGCGGACATCGGCAGCAGGCCATCCGTATTCTGGATCCAGCAAAATGGCTGACGCATATGGGGTCAATGTTTCTGATACCAGTGCTTTAAAACGTTGCAAGGATTTTTCGTTCGCTAAGTTTTCTCCATCAGAAATCATTTTTTTTAATGAACCGCGTTGGTCGATAGCTAACGCCCGGATGATGCCGTTCTTATCTGACAGTTTTTCTAAACCCTCTCTTTTGCCGTCCGTCAAAGGATTCATCGTGATCACTGCCTTTTATTCACCCAAGTATTGGGATAAAATATCAAAAATCTCTTGTTCATTTTGCGCATGCGTTAATTGCTTCCGCACCTCTTCATGCATCAACATTTTGGCGATTTTAGAGAGATAGTTTAAATGGGCCGTTCCCGCCTCGCTCTCGGGGATCAACATAGCGATTGCAATTTTTACGGGTTGGCCGTCCATCGAGCTCCATTCCACACCGTTTTCCATCGTTTGGACAATAATGCCTGGCCGCTGAATCGCTGCGTTTTTCGTGTGCGGGATCGCAAATCCGTCCAAAAAGCCTGTCGTGCTTTCCTTTTCCCGATCCTTTAAGCCTTGGATCACAGCATCCGCATGGGTAGCGTATCCATTTTTCACCGCTGTGTTCGCAATGGCTTGAAAGACTTCCACTTGCGATTTCGCTATTAGCCCGCGGTGGATGTTATCTAATGTTAAAATCGCCATGATGTTCATCCTTTCTATGTTAAATGACCGAAGCGATGCCTTCTCTGTTCTCAGTTTGTTGCGCGGTGGAGTGCTTACGTGAAAACCCGTAAAGGATAGCACCAATGATGGATCCGGTCAGAATGGCAGTTACCCACATGAACGGGCGCGTGACCACTGGCAATACTAAGAAGCCGCCGTGTGGCGCAGGCACTTGCACTTTAAACAGATAGGTTAAAATGGCCGAGATCGATGAACCGACCATTAAAATCGGTATCGTTGTCAATGGATTTTTTGCAGCAAAAGGAATGGCGCCTTCGGTAATATGGGTCGAGCCTAGGATAAAATTGACGTAGGCGGCATTCCGTTCGCCTTGATCAAAATATTTGCGGAAGAAGAGAGCGGCAAAACCGGTAACGAGCGGCGGCGTAATACATGCTGCCGATACGCCAGCCATGAAGTAATAGTTTCCTTGGCCTAACAACATGGTTCCCGTGACATAGGCGGCTTTATTTACGGGGCCTCCCATGTCAAATGCACACATAGATCCGACAATGATTCCGAGCAAGACCGGATTGGAATGTTGAAATCCAGTTAAGAAGGACATTAATCCTTTGTTAATCGCTTCCATTGGACTCGATAAAACCCACATCAGCAAACCGACAATGAACAGCCCTATAACAGGGTAAAGGAAAATTGCTTTTAAACCGTCGAATACTTTTGGGAGTTTTTTAAATGCCCAAGCTAAACCGAGCATTATATAGCCTGTTAAAAAGCCTCCGATAATGCCGCCGAGAAAGCCGGTGCCGTTTGTATAAGCGATCATGCCGGCGATAAAACCGATGACTAAACCCGGACGTTTGGCGATCGATTCAGCAATATAAGCGCAAAGGACGGGCACCATCAAGTTCATGCCCATGCCGCCGATCGTTTTTAATGTGGCGGCGAATTCGTTGTATTGGGAGCTTTTCGGATCAAAGGAATAGATGCCGAATAAGAATGAAATTGCGGTCAAGACGCCACCGGCCACAACAAACGGGAGCATATGCGAGACACCGTTCATTAAATGTTTGTAAATGGTATGGCCAATTGCCGCGCCGCTTCCTGAGCGGGTCTCGACATTAACATCTTTTTCTTCAGTTACGGGTTCTTTTCCTCTGAAAATTGGAACATTACCGCTAATGATTTGTTCAATTAAGGCATCGGGATCTTTTATCGCTTTGCCGACAGGGACATCAATAACGCGCTTTCCGGCAAAGCGTTCCGCTTGCACGTCTTTGTCAGCAGCGATGATGACGCCATCGGCTTCAGCGATGTCTTCAGGTGTCAATGGATTCTGAATTCCGACTTGGCCGTGCGTTTCGACTTTAATTTCGACCCCATGCCTTTTCGCCGCTTGTTCCAAAGCCTCCTGTGCCATAAATGTATGGGCGATGCCAGTTGGGCATCCGGTTGCGGCAATAATTTTAATCGCCATTTTTAAAAGCCTCCTTTATGATGCTCTAATTCTTTTATTTGAACTTGTTTGATGAGTTCGGGGACATCGGTTAAATCGCTTAATCCCGGGGAAAAAGCAGTCGAGGAACCGGCGGCGACCCCGAAAGACAACGCCATGTCCACTCGTTCACCTAAAATGAGAGAGCCTGTAAATGCGGCTAGTAAAGAATCGCCAGCGCAAGCGGTATTCACGACTTTTCCTTTAGGTGCTGTAGCCATGAGGGCCAGGTCTTGATTGATAAAGAGCGCGCCCTTTGGCCCCATTGATACGAGAACATTTTGCACACCGCGATTAAGCAATTGATAGGCGGCTTTCACGATTTCTTCATCCGTTAAGGCTTTTTCTCCAAATAACGCGGCGAGTTCTTCGTCATTCGGCTTGATGAGATAAGGTCGATACGGCAAACAATCGATTAACCGCTTGGAACTGACGTCCAGGATGAGACGAAAACCTCTTTTCTGTGCAATCCGCGCAATTTCGACCAAAATTTCATCCGGAACGCCCCGAGGCAGGCTCCCGGAGACAAATAAGACGTCTCCTTCTTTTATTTGGTTAATCTTGTTCAATATTTGTTTCTTTTCAATCGGGGTGATTACAGGCCCGCGATTCACAATCTTATATTCTTTATCTTGTGTTCTAACAAATGTGTTTACGCGCGTAATGCCCGCGACTTTTACAAAATCCGTCGGAATCCCCTCTTTTTGTAGGGTTTCTTGAATAAATCGGCCGGTAAATCCCCCTAGGAACCCCATTGCTGTGCTATCGATTCCCATTCTTTTTAAAATAAAAGAAATATTAATTCCTTTTCCGTTGGCCTGATAATACTCCGCGGTCGTGCGATTCACGACGAAAGGGTGAAAGGCTTCCAGTTCGACAAATAGATCGATGGCCGGGTTCAAAGTACACGTATAAATCATCGGATCACCTGAGTTCTTTTCTATCTTCCTTGCAACTTCACTATGGCACATTTTTTGATGTAAATGTTTTCAATAATTGTAAACGCTTTTGTTTATCGAGCATTTCGCCGTAAACGAACTTTGAATGATCATTACGGCGCATTTTGCCACGCAAAAGCATCCATTCGCGCGTCATAGATATATTCCCCCTCTATTGACATTGTAAGGGCTTTCAACTATAATACAACTAAACCGTATTAGTAAATCGGTTTAGTTCTTTTTGCCGCCATATCCGTCAGAAAAGTGCGGCTTCTGTAGGAGGATAACAAGATGTCACGGTTTGGTGTCATGACTTTAGGGGATGCGATGATCACGATGAATCCGACCGTGTCCGGCCCCTTAAGATATGTAACGCGTTTTGAGAGAAAAGTCGGCGGTGCGGAATTGAATTTTGCCGTCGGATGCGCCCGCTTAGGCCTGCGTTCAAAATGGGTGAGCCGCTTAGGAAAGGATGAGTTCGGCCGGGTGATTTATAATTTTGCCCGCGGCGAAGGCATCGACGTGAGCGATGTGCATTTTGTTGAAGGTTATCCCACGTCGATCAATTTCAAAGAAATTCGCGAGGACGGTTCGGGCAGAACTTTTTATTACCGTCATCAATCGCCGATCTTAACGCTACAACCGGAAGACATCCGTGATGAAATGTTTGAAGACATCGATGTCGTTCATTTGACAGGCGTTTATCTCGCGATCGATCCCAAAAACCGGTCGATCGCGGAGCGGATGATTCGGCTCGCCAAAGAAAAAGGCGTCAAAATCTCCTTTGATCCGAATATCCGCTTGAAGTTGTGGACGCTTGAAGAAGCGCGGAAAACATTCTTGGCATTGTTCCCCTCGGTCGATGTTTTGCTGACCGGCCGCGAGGAAATTTCTTTGATTTTGGAGGATGACGGCAAAAAAAACGTTTGAGACGTTTGCCGAAAAATACGGAATCCGCGAATTGGTGATCAAAGACGGCGACAAGGGATCCGAATTGTATACCGAACACCGCTGGTATAAGCGGGAAGCGTTTCCGGTCGCAGCGGTCGACACCGTAGGCGCCGGTGACGGATTTGATGCCGGATACATTTATGCTTTGCTCAACGGCTATTCCCATGAGGAGCGGCTGACATTCGCCAATGGCGTCGGCGCTTTGGTGGCCACGGTTGCCGGTGATAATGAAGGACTTCCTTATCTGGATGAAGTTCAAGCCTTTATACACCAAGAAACGGTGATTGAAAGATAAGGTGGACGAGATGTCAACCATTCAAAAAATACTGGGCGAAATTGAAAACGTTTTAAGAAGCTGTGATGTTTCCGAATATGAATCTTTTGTTTCGCTGTTAAAGCGGGAGGCGCGCTTCTTCTTCGCCGGTGAAGGCCGTTCGGGGCTGGTTGCGAAAATGATCGCGATGCGTTTGATGCATGGCGGAAAAACCGTCTATGTGGTCGGAGAGACGACGACGCCTGCGATTCAAAAAAATGATGTATTAATTGTCGTTTCCGGATCTGGGCTAACAGCGATGGTTCGTCACATTGGGCAAGCGGCAGCCGACGCCGGCGCCTATGTTTGTCTGGTGACCGCGAATAAAAATGTCAAAGAATGGGACTGGTGTTCGGCTGTTTTGCATATTCCCGCGGCGACGAAGCACCGCCTCGAACATGAGCCGGCGACGATTCAACCGTTAGGCAATCAATTTGACCAGGCGGCGCATTTACTGCTCGATGCGGCAGTTATCGACAGTTTATCGGAGCACGACGGGAACGGGTCCATGAAGAGGCGGCATGCGAATTTGGAATAGGGGGGCTTATCATGGCGACGGTGACCATTCAAGCCGATGAAGCGCGGCAACTCGTAATAAAAAAATTGACGGAAGCGGGATTAAAGCGTCAACACGCCGAAAAAGTGGCGGACGTTTTAATCCATGCCGATTTACGAAATGTCAATTCCCACGGCGTGTTAAGAACGGAGCATTATGTGAACCGTTTGAAGGCAGGCGGCATTAACCCGAATGCGCAGATCACTTTTAAGGCGACCGGCCCGGTCACAGGGGTCATTGACGGCGATGACGGTTTTGGCCACGTCATTGCGGATGTGGCGATGGATCATGCCATCGAAATGGCGAAACAAAACGGCGTCGGCATGGTGACGGCGATAAACAGCAGCCACTGTGGGGCGCTCAGCTATTTCGTTCAAAAAGCGGCCGAAGCCCAAATGATCGGGATCGCCATGACCCATACGGACAAAATTGTTGTCCCGTTTGGAGGTAAAACGCCGTTTTTGGGCACGAACCCGATCGCCTACGGCGTTCCTGCTAAGTCAAAGAAACCGCTGATTTTAGATATGGCCACATCCAACGTTGCATTGGGAAAAATTCTGCAAGCGCGCGAGGAAGGCAAAGAGATTCCGGAAGGTTGGGGAGTTGATGAAAACGGAGCCCCCGTCACCGATCCCCATAAAGTCGTGGCCCTTTCACCGTTCGGCGGTCCGAAAGGCTACGGTTTATCCGTGATCGTGGATGTTTTCTCAGGTTTGTTGGCGGGGGCGGCGTTTGGCCCGCACGTCCGCAGCATGTATGAAAACCTTGAGCAAAAAAGAAAACTCGGACATTATTTCTGCGCGATTCATCCGGGCTTCTTTACGGACAAAGAAAGGTTCTTGGAGCAGATGGACCAAATGATCGCGGAATTACAGGCAGTCGAACCCGCGCCCGGCTTTGAACGCGTTTATGTACCCGGAGAAATCGAGCACATGCATGAAGAAAGAAACCGGGAAAAAGGCATTACGATCGCGCAGACGGTCTATGAATTTTTGACAAAGTAGGTGAACGAAAATGAAAGCCGTCCAAGTCCTTAGAGCCCGGGAATTGGTGATAAAAGACGTTGAAAAGCCGGACATTAAAAATCCGACAGATGTCCTGATTAAGGTCAAACGCGTAGGCATATGCGGTTCGGATATGCACATTTACCATGGAACGAATCCGCTCGCGACGCTGCCGCGGGTGATCGGTCACGAAGTCGCCGGAGAAGTCGTCGCGGTCGGAGAAGCGGTGACATCCGTGCGCGCGGGCGACCATGTCGTCATCGAACCGATTCGGTATTGCGGCCAATGTTATGCCTGCCGCAAAGGGCGCCCAAATGTGTGCAGAAACTTATCCGTATTCGGCGTGCATGAAGACGGCGGCCTGCGCGAATGGGTGGTTCTTCCCGAACAACAAGTCCATGCGGTTGATCCCGACCTTCCATGGGATGAAATCGTCATGGCTGAGCCGTATACGATCGGCGCGCAGGCGGTTTGGCGAGGCCAAGTTGAAAAAGAGGATAAAGTATTGATTCAAGGCGCCGGCCCGATCGGGCTTTGTGTTTTGAAAATGGCGAAATTGATTGGCGCGGACGTGATGATCACGGATTTAAGCGATGAGCGTTTGGCGTTTGCTCAAGAAAATGGCGCCGATTTGATTGTGAATGCCGGCCGGGAAGATGTTCAACAGGCGGTCGCCGAATGGACCGATGGGGAAGGGGCAAATGTGGTCATTGATGCGGTTTGCTTGCCGCAAACGTTTGAGCTTGCGGTCGAGGCGGCGTCACCGGCCGGCACCGTTGTCGTCCTCGGATTTGATGAAAGACCGGCCTCTATCCCACAGCTGCCGATAACCAAAAAAGAAGTGACAATTGTCGGTTCGCGCTTGCAGACGAACCAGTTTTCGAAGGTCATTCGATGGCTGAATGAGCGAAAATTGGCCCATAACGGCCTGGTGACCCATCGTTTTCCTTTCGATCAAGTTCGAGAAGCCTTTGCTTTTGTTGAAAACCATCCTGATAAAGTTCGTAAGGCATTGATCATCTTTGATTAAAGGAGGGCGGAAAACGGGTGAACACCAAATATGAAACCTTACAGAAAATCGCAGAGGCCAAAATCATTGCCGTCATAAGAGGGGGGAGTGCCGAGGAAGCGATCGACCTCTCCAAAGCGGCGATCGAAGGCGGCATTCAAGCAATTGAAATCACATATACGACGCCTCACGTCATAAAGGTTTTTCAAGCGTTGGAGCAGGAAAAGGCGCTGCTTGGCGCGGGGACGGTTTTGGATGCTGAGACGGCGCGGCTTGCGATCACGGAAGGCGCAAAATTTATCGTCAGCCCGCATTTCAACCGTGAGGTGGCGACGCTTTGCAATCGCTACGGCATCCCGTATTTGCCCGGCTGCATGACCGTCAATGAAATGGTGGCGGCGTTGGAGTCCGGGTGTGATGTCTTAAAACTGTTTCCCGCCAACCTCTTCAAGCCGTCCTTCATCCGTTCCGTGAAAGGTCCCTTGCCCAACGCGCGCTTGATGCCGACGGGCGGCATCGATCAACACAACATAAAGGATTGGATCGACGCCGGCGCCTTTGCGGTCGGTGTTGGCAGCGATTTGAATAAAGCCTATCAACAAGGCGGATATCAGGCCGTTGTTGAACTCAGCCGAACCTATTTGAAAAAACTTTCCGCATAGGATGGAGGGGCGTTATGAATATTACTTTCCGCTGGTACGGCCGAAACAATGACACCGTGACCTTAGAGCAAGTCCGGCAAATTCCGGGAACAAAAGGCATTGTGTGGGCCTTGCATCAAAAACCGGTTGGAGAAGTCTGGGAAAAAGACGAAATCCAAGAGGAAGTCGACTATATCCGCTCATTTGGGTTTCACGCCGACGTTGTTGAAAGCGTTAACGTGCATGAGTCCATTAAGTTGGGCGATAAGGACAGAATGAAGTATATCGAAAATTATAAACAAACGATCCGCAACTTGGCGGAAGCCGGCGTCAAAGTGATTTGTTATAATTTTATGCCGATCTTCGACTGGACAAGAACGGAGATGTTCCATCCGTTGGAAGACGGGTCCACGGCGCTGTTTTATGAAAAGGCGAAGGTCGAGAATTTGGATCCGCAGGATTTGATCCAAATGGTAGCAGACTCTTCCAACAATCTCACGCTGCCCGGCTGGGAGCCCGAAAAATTGGAGCGCATTTCCGAATTGTTCGAGGCCTATAAAGGTGTCGACGAAGAACAACTGTGGTCGAATTTGGCCTTTTTCTTAAAAGAAATTTTACCGGTGGCCGAGGAATGCGGCATACAAATGGCGATCCATCCCGATGATCCGCCGTGGTCGATCTTTGGACTGCCCCGGATCATAACGGGCGCCGAAAGTTATGAAAGGCTGTTTGCCATTTCGGATTCGCCGGCCAACGGCATCACCCTATGTACTGGTTCCATGGGGGCGAATCCGAAAAACGACATGGTTGAAATTGCAAGAAAGTATGCCTCACGAGCGCCGTTTGCCCATATTCGCAATATCAGGATTTATGAAAACGGGGATTTTGTTGAAACGTCGCATTACACCCAAGATGGCTCGATTGATATCAGCGGGGTGGTCGAAGCGCTGCACGAGCAAAATTATACGGGTTATGTGAGACCCGATCACGGCCGCCATATTTGGGGAGAAAAATGCCGCCCGGGTTACGGTCTATACGATCGAGCGCTCGGGATCATGTATTTGCTCGGTTTATGGGACGGTTACGAGAAAAAGCGGAAAGGTCGATCTTTATGATGCCGGTGCATGAAAATTTAAAGGGTCGCGTCGCTGTCATCACCGGAGGCGGCGGGGTGCTCTGCTCCGAAATGGCAAGGGAATTGGCCCGGCACGGCGTCATGGTCGCCGTCCTGAACCGTACGGCAGAAAAAGGCAAACGGGTGGCCGATGCGATCAATCAACAGGGCGGGACCGCCATTTCTGTTCAAGCCGACGTGCTCGACCGGGCCTCTTTGGAAAAGGCGAGAGAAGAGATCCTCGCCGCTTTTGGCAAGGTCAATATTTTGATCAATGGTGCGGGCGGTAATCATCCGGATGCGATCACCGATTCCGAAGTTCATTCGGGCGAGCCGTCCGGAAAATCCTTTTTCGATTTAACAGAACAGGGATTTTCCAAGGTTTTTGACACGAATTTTCTCGGAGCGTTTCTTGCCAGCCAAGTGTTTGGCGAAGCATTGCTTGCGGCGGAAGCACCCGTCATCATTAATATTTCTTCGATGAGCGCTTATGCGCCGATGACCAAAGTCCCGGCATATAGTGCTGCCAAAGCGGCGATCAATAACTTGACGATGTGGATGGCCGTGCATTTTGCCCCATTCGGTTTACGTGTGAACGCCATTGCTCCGGGCTTCTTTTTGACGGCACAAAATCGGGATTTATTGCTCGATGAAAATGGAGAATATACCGAACGGTCGCAAAAAATATTAAAAGGAACGCCGATGAAGCGCTTCGGACAGCCGAAGGATTTGCTCGGTACATTGCTATGGCTTGTCGATGAAGCGTATTCCGGTTTTGTGACGGGTGTGACCGTCCCGGTTGATGGCGGTTTTATGGCTTATTCAGGCGTTTAACCGTAAGAGGGCGTGATGCCAACTTCTTTAGGAGGTGGTTTGTCATCAAAATACAGTTGGCTTTGGATCGCTTGGAATGGTCGCGTTGTTTTCAACTGATTGATGAATTGAAAGAAGACGTCGACGTGGTAGAGGTCGGTACGGGCGTTATCAAAGAATACGGAATGGCGATCATCAGGGAAATCCGGAAGCGTCACCCGACGTTGCCGCTCGTCGCGGACATGAAGATCTGTGACGCCGGGCGTTATGAAGCGGCTCAGGCGTTGGACGCCGGCGCCGACTACGTCACGGTGATGGCGTTTGCCTCGCTTTCCACGATTCGGGAAGCTCACCGGGAAGCGATGCGCCGGCAAAAGCACGTGATGATCGATTTGCTCGGCATGACGGATCGCAATAAAATCGACGACATAGCCGCCATCGGCTGCACGCATTTTTGTTTGCATTTGGGAAAAGATGAACAAATGACGGGCGTTCAAGCCGGCCGGCATTTGCTGGAACCGGTTAAGCATTTAGGGAACATTCAAATCAGCTTGGCGGGCGGCATCAACGAACGAATGATTCATGACGTTTTGCAGTGGCCCATCCATCAACTGATCATCGGTTCAGCCATTACGAGGAGCGAGAACCCGAAGGCAGCGGCAAAGAGATTGAAGCAGCTATGCCAAATCGTCTGAAACTCGATCGTTTAAATTTTCTAGCAACAAGAGGAATTTTGCGAAAAAAGCCTTGTAAAGCGCTTACACATCGGTTATAATTCCCTTACAAGATGGATATAAATCGTTTTACTAAATCGTTTTATCTTCGGCCGGGCCTTCGTTCTAAACGTTTTGGATCGTAAAGGGTGAGGCGATGAAAAAGATTACGATCGCGGATGTGGCCAAGCGAGCCAACGTTTCCAAGAGCACGATATCCCAGTATTTAAATAAACGATATGATTACATGAGTGAAGAAACGAGAAAAAAAATTGAAGCCACGATTAAAGAGTTGAATTATCAACCTAATATCATCGCGAGAAGTCTAAAGCAAAAAACGACCTATACCGTCGGCGTCGTGGTCGCGAATATTTTGCATACTTTCTCAACGCATGTGATCCGTTCCGTGGAAGATTTTTTCCACGAACACAATTTTCATATCATCGTCTGCAACGCCGACGATCAACCGGAGAAAGAACGCAACTACATCGAAATGCTGCGGGCCAAACAAGTGGACGGCATCATCATTTTTCCGACGGGCGGGAATATCGATTTGTATGAACAAATGAAGAAAGACCGCTTCCCGGTCGTGTTCATGGATCGAACGATTGAAGAGTTGGCGATCGAAACCGTCATGTTGGACAACCGGCTCGCTGCCCGATTGGCGGTCGATCATTTTGTCCAACAAGGGTATGAGCGCATCGCCATCGTGACGACTTCGATTATCCGCAAAATCAGTCCGCGGGTGGAAAGAATTCAAGGCTATAAAGATGCCCTTGAGTCCCACGGCATCGAGATCAATCCAGCCTATATCCGATCGGCGGATGCGGGGGAACTGCCGGCGGTCCTGCATGACTTGTTTCAATCGGATCCGTCGCCGCAAGCGATTTTGGCGGGCAATGATATCGTGCTCATCGAAGTGTTGAAATTCATGCATCAACGGCGCTTGAAGATACCTGACGATGTCGCGGTGATCGGCATCGATGAAGTTCCTTTTGCCGGTTTTTATTCGCCGCCGATCACCACCGTGGCCCAGCCGGCGAAAGAAATGGCGAAAGAGGCGGCCGAACGCTTGCTGCGGCAAATCAGAAAAGAAGAAGGCCGCGGGGAAGAACCGTTGATTAAGCGGTTTGCGCCCACTTTGATCGTCAGGGATTCATCGGGGAAACCGCATTAGTCCAGCCATTTCTTTTTAAAAAGGGGGTTTCCCCTTCACACAAACTAAACCGGTTTACCTAAATATGTTCGAAAATTCATTTTTATATATAAAAAGGAAAGCGCTTTATATCTTTTAATTGGTCATCATTGAGGAGGAGGAAATCACATGTTTACGAAAGACAAATTGTTCGTCATCATTTTGTTGTTCCTTGCGGGCGTCATTAACTACTTGGACCGTTCGGCGCTCTCGGTCGGAGCTCCGTTCATCAAGGAGGACCTACATCTTTCCGCCACGGAACTGGGCATCATCTTCAGTAGTTTTTCCGTCGGTTACGCTCTTTTTAACTTTATCGGCGGTATGGCGTCCGATAAATTCGGGGCCAAATTGACCTTGTTGGTCGCCATGATCGTTTGGTCGCTGTTCAGCGGAGCTGTCGCCTTGGCCGTCGGGTTTATCAGTTTGATCTTGATTCGGATCTTCTTCGGCATGGCCGAAGGGCCGTTGTCGACAACGATCAGTAAAATGGTGAATAACTGGTTCCCGTCGAACCAACGGGCATCGGTTGTCGGCATCGCCAATAGCGGTACACCCTTGGGCGGAGCCATTTCCGGTCCAATTGTCGGATTGATTGCCGTTTCGTTCCATTGGCGCGTCTCGTTTATCTTCATCATGGTGATTGGTTTGATCTGGGCGCTTTTCTGGGGGAAATTCGTAAAAGAAAGACCGGCCAACGCGGCTGTTCAAAATACGGCCTCTGCGACGGAGGACAAGCCGAAAGAAAAAGTGCCGCTGACCTTTTATTTGAAGCAAAAGACCGTATTGTTCACGGCCTTCGCCTTTTTCGCCTATAACTATATTTTGTTCTTTTTCTTAAATTGGTTTCCGAGTTATTTGGTCGAGGCCCGCGGCTTAAGCGTCAAAGAAATGAGCGCGATTACCGTCATTCCTTGGGTGCTCGGCTTTGTCGGTCTGGCGCTGAGCGGGATCATTTCCGACTTTATAAGAAAGCGCTTTATTAACAAAGGCGTGCTGTTTTCAAGAAAGGTCGTTCTGGTCACCTGTTTGTTTGCTTCGGCGGTGTGCATCGGTTTCGCCGGCATGGTGTCAACAACTGTAAGCGCTGTAACGCTTGTTGCGCTTTCCGTCTTCTTCCTGTATCTGACCGGTGCCATTTATTGGGCAATCATCCAGGACGTCGTCGATTCCAGCAATGTCGGTTCCGTCGGCGGTTTTATGCACTTCCTGGCGAATACGGCCGGCATCATCGGTCCGTCATTAACCGGCTATTTGGTCGATGTTTCGGGAACATTCACCGCTGCGTTTTTGCTTGCCGGCGGATTGGCCGTTTTCGCTTCGCTTTCCGTCATCCGCTTTGTCAGGCCGATCGCGAAGCGGCCAACGGTGGCGGTCGAATCGGCCATCAATCAATAGTTATCATGCCTTGGAGTCGGGTGTTTTGTTCCGCAACGGGGCGGCACCCGACTTTTTTAATGATAGGCTTCCTTTCATTAAAAAGTATCCAACGCGTCTAGGGAGATGGCGTTTTCGTTTTCCCAACGCCTGACGGCTCTTCTTTTGATCCTGCCTGTTCAAAGAATGAGGCGGCAGGCAGGCTCCTCAACAAAAGCTCATTATTTTTAATCTTTTCTGCAAAAAATTCCTCTTTCTTCCCCGGACCCACTTTCCGAAACCTTTTGAACAGAATAAACTTATTTATAGAAGCCATCAAAGGGATGCAGGTTGTTCGCGTCATTCGGTAATCATGGCGTTTTCCCAAAGGACCCTTGTCAATCGCTGGTTCAGTCTCGCGTTGAGCAGAATTCGCGTCGATTTTAAGTACGCCAAATATCCCGGGAGTGTGGTCCGACGATGCGAAAGGAAATCGTGAATTCATGGCGCCGCTGTCAGACATATGGGCTTCGGCAAGATGCCACGGAATTGAAAACCGAGGCATTAGATGAGGAAAAATTGCGGGAGCTAAAAGCGGAACACCGATTATTGTTAGACGTCGCTTTGCCGATTATTAAAGATCTCCACGATTTTGTAAGCGGTTCCGGATTTTTGACCTTGCTGACCACCCGCGACGGCGTCATTCTTGAAGTGCTCAACGATCCGACGACGCGTTCGTTTACATCTGAATTCCAATTGTCGCCCGGAAAAATATGGAGGGAAGAAATCATTGGAACCAGCGCGATCGGATTGGTCATTAAAGAAGGGAAGCCCATTCAAGTCGTTGGCCGTGAACACTTTTGGCAAAGGCTCCACAACTTAACGTGTTCGGCGGCGCCCATTTTTGATGAGGAAGGGCAACTATTGGGCATTGTGAATGTTTCAGGTCCCGTCGAACTCGTACACGCTCATACGCTCGGCATGGTGGTTTCCGCGGCGAAGGCGATAGAACGGCAATATTTGTTGGCGAACGTTACGAACAAGATCAAACAATCCAACGTGACTTTAAATGCGCTCTTAAACATGGTGGAGGATGCGGTCATATTGGTGGACGAATCGTTTACGATTAAACAAGCCAATGAAAGAGCGGCCAAAATTCTTGATCTAAACCCTGCGGAAATGATCGGAAAAACGATTGATGAATTTTTTGACAACCCCGCCCTGCAAGAATCCATTTTGTCCCAGACGCCTATCCAAAATGAAGTGATGACGGTGAAAACGAAACCCATCACGTGCTTGGTTCAAGCGAAACCGCTGCTCATCGCGGAAGAACGCGTCGCGACGATGGTGACTTTCCGGGAAGCCCAGCACATTCGCCGCCTGGCGAAAAGGATCGAGGGCAACAAGGCCTATATTACAATGAATGAATTGGTCGGTTCGAGCGATGTCATGAACCGGCTTCGGAAAAAAGTGCAACTCGTCGCTCAATCCGATGCGACCACCTTAATATTAGGTGAAACGGGCAGCGGTAAAGAAATGGTGGCGCAAAGCATCCATAACTTGAGCGACCGCAAAGAGGGGCCGTTTATCGTCGTCAACTGCGCCGCCATTCCGAGATCCCTTTTGGAAAGCGAATTATTCGGTTACGAGCCGGGGACGTTTACCGGCGGCTTAAAACAAGGAAAGCCGGGGAAATTCGAGTTGGCAAACGGCGGCACGATCTTTTTGGACGAAATCGGCGAGTTGACCCCTGATTTACAAGTCATCTTGTTACGCGTTTTGCAAGAGCAAAGGATCACCCGAGTCGGCGGAAGCAAGCCGATCCCCGTGGATATCCGCGTGATCGCCGCAACAAACAAAGACCTCAAAAAGGCCATAAAAAAGGGAGAATTTCGATCCGATCTCTATTATCGCTTAAACATTTTGCAAATCCACATTCCGCCGCTCCGTTCCCGAACGCAAGACATTCCCGATTTGGTTCATTGGTTCATCACAAAGTGGACGCCTGAAAACGCCAAACCGAAAAAATTCAGCAAGGAAGCCCTTGAGTTTTTGCAACGTCATTCCTGGCCGGGGAATGTTCGGGAACTTGAAAACATCGTTCAGAGATGCATCGTCATGATCGAAAACCCGGTCATCCGCCTTCAAGATATTAAAGAAATTATGGGCGATGCGGACGACGCGCCCCACTCTTTCGAGAATTCGACTTTAAAAATTCAAGATGTTGAAAAAGAAGTGTTTCTGGAAACCTACTATAAATGCAACGGCGACCTGACAAAAACCGCCCGCCTGTTGGGGATCAGCCGGGCGACGGTCTACCGGTGGGCAAAAAAATACAAGATTCATCTCAATCATTAAAAATGTAAGCGTTTCAATTTGAGACGGTCTTCTCATTATGAAACGCGATCATGCGAATAATGCGCAAGCGGCCATCCCGGTTATCCCTTCCTTTCAGCAGGCCAAGGCCACCCCGTTTTGGCATGAATGTTGCATATAAAGATGTTGAAAAAACATTTTTCAGGGGGTATGACCATGGCTGCTAAAAAAGTTCTCATCGTTGCCGGCGATGCGGTCGAGGCGCTGGAAATCTATTATCCGTATTACCGGTGCTTGGAAGAAGGCTTCGAAACGGACATCGCCGCACCGTCGAAAAAGGTCTTGCATACGGTTGTTCACGATTTCGAGGATTGGGAAACGTACACGGAAAAACGCGGGTATCAAATCGAAGCGACGAAAGCGTTTGAAGACGTCGATCCAAACGATTACGACGGTCTCATCATTCCCGGCGGCAGAGCGCCCGAACACATCCGCCTGAATCCTCATTTGCCGGGGATCGTCAAACACTTTTTTGAAGCGAATAAGCCGATCGCCGTCCTTTGCCACGGCAGCCTCGTGTTTACCGGAATCGGAGAGGTGATCAAAGGACGCGAGCTGACGGCTTACAGCGCCTGCCAACCGGAAGTGGAAAGCACGGGTGCCACCTATGTTAAAAAAACGTTCCATAAAGACGGCAACTTGATTTCCGGGCATGCGTGGCCGGATTTGCCCAGCTTGATGAAGGAGTTCGTCAAACAAATTCATCAAGCGGAAAAAGCCGCCGTTTAAAACGTGTCCACGGCGCAGCCTGCGCGTTGCCGCCGCCGGCGCATCCTTCAGATCTTCACATCATTTGGGAGGGTTAGGCCATGTATATCACGAAAGATGGCGAAGAAATTTTCGTCATTGACGGCCATGTCCATTACTGGGATGCCAGTCCCGAGAACCAGCTGAACGTTCACGGCGAGGAATTCATCAACTGTTTCCACGACTATCAAAAGAATCTTAGCCCGAAGGAATACATTTGGCCGCGCGAGAAATTTTTAAAATACGATAAAGAAACGATCGTCCATGATTTGTTTGTAAGCGGTTACGTGGATATGGCGATTTTCCAGCCCACCTACCTTACCGATTTTTACAAAAACGGTTTCAATACGGTGGAAAGAGATGCGGAACTGGTGCGGGAATATCCGAACCGCTTTATTGTAAACGGCGCGTTCGATCCCCGGGACGGCGAGCGGGGACTGGAGAATCTCGAATATCAAGTCGAAACCTACGGCATCAAAGGCGTCAAGTTGTATACCGCCGAATGGCGCGGGGATTCCAAAGGCTACAAGCTGACGGATCCGATGTGTTATCGCTATCTTGAAAAATGCCGTGAGCTGGGCATTAAAAATATTCACGTGCATAAAGGGCCAACGATCACGCCGTTGAACAAGGACGCGTTTGACGTTGGGGACGTCGATGAGGTCGCTTCCGTTTTCAAAGATTTGAACTTTATCGTCGAGCACGTGGGCCTGCCTCGTCTTGAAGATTTTTGCTGGATCGCGACCCAAGAGTCCAATGTATACGGCGGTTTGGCCGTCGCCCTGCCGTTCGTCCATGCCCGGCCCCGTTATTTCGCCGAGATCATCAGCGAATTGCTTTTCTGGCTTGATGAAAACCGCATCTTCTTTGGCAGCGACTATGCGATTTGGCATCCGAAATGGTTGATCGAGAAGTTCATTGAATTCGAATTGCCCGAAGATATCAAGCAAGAGACGGGCGTCGATTTGACCATGGACGTCAAAAAGAAAATCCTGGGCGAAAATATCGCCAGGCTTTATGACATCGATATTGAGGCGCAAAAGGAAAAATTGCGCGACGATGTCTTGATCAGCTGAGGATGTGGCTTAACATGCTGCCCATACAAGAAGTCATGGAAAAGCTGAACGTCGTGATGGACCCTGAATTAGACCAATCCTTAGTCGAGCTGGGGTTTATTGATGACGTAAAAATAGAGGGTTCGGAAGTCAACGTGAGGTTTCGCTTGCCCACGTATTGGTGTTCACCCAATTTCGCCTACTTGATGGCGAGCGATATCCGTGAAAAAGTCTCCGAACTGGATTGGGTGAACAACGTGACGGTCGAGCTGAAGGATCATAGCTTCTCCCGCGAGATCAGCCAAGGGGTTTCAAACCAAGAGACTTTTCAAGAGGCTTTCTCAAAATTATCCAGCGGCGATTTGGAACAGTTGAGACGAACTTTTAAAATCAAGGCCTTCTATTCGAGACAAGAAAAAGTGATCCGCCATTTGCTGAGCAAAGGCATGACCGAACAACGATTAGTGTCATTAACGGTCTCCGAGCTCGAGGAGATCTTAACCGGCGATATGAAGGGAGCCATGTTGAAGGACCGCTATTTGCTGATTCTCACAGAATTGGGGCTCTATAAAGATAAACGTCAACCGGCCTTTATCGATGAAGACGGCAAGGCCGTCGAAATCGGCGCGTTTCGAGACCACTTGCTGAATATCCGCCGCACGAGATTAAGCATGGAATTCAATGCGTTTTACTGCCGAAATTTGTTGTTGACTCGATACAACCTTCAAGACGCTGGGAGTGATCAAAATGAAAGCCTGGAGGTTAAAGGCGTATAATCAGCCTTTGTCCTATGAAGAAATCCCCGATCCCGAGATTACCGATCCGACGGACGTCATCGTGAAAATCGGCGGGGCCGGCGTGTGCCGAACGGATTTGCACTTGATCGAAGGCGTTTGGGCGGAAACCTTGGGCACGCCGTTGCCCTTTACCATCGGCCATGAAAATGCGGGCTGGGTGTATAAAAAAGGCTCAAGCGTCACCGAATTTGAAATCGGCGATCCCGTTATCGTCCATCCGGTCGTCAGCTGCGGCAAATGCTTAAGCTGCCGGGCAGGCGAAGACATGCATTGCGACAACTTGAAATTTCCGGGCTTGACCGTGGATGGAGGCTACGCGGAATATTTGAAGACATCGGAAAGGGCCTTGATTAAACTGGATGAACACGTGAAACCAGCGGATGTCGCCCCGTTGGCTGATGCGGGCATCACCGCTTACCGGGCGGTCAAAAAAGCGGCCCCCTTCGCCAAGCCGGGAACAAAGGTCTTGATGATCGGCATGGGGGGCTTGGGGCACATCGGCGTGCAATTGATGCGGGAATTCGGGCAAGCGGATATCATTGCGATGGATACCAACGATGAGCGCTTGAACATGGCTTTGGAATACGGAGCGGATGACGGCGTCCGCGGCGGTCAAAACGCGATCGCCGAGATCCGTAAACTCACCCATAATAAAGGCGTCGACGTGATCATCGATTTCGTCGGCACCGATGAAACCCATGCCGACAGCATGAAAATGCTTCGCAAGGGCGGCAGTTATTTCGTCGTCGGTTACGGCGGCGCCCTTCATGTCCCTTCGCTCGATATCATAAACAATGAATTCAACATTATCGGCAATTTAGTCGGAAATTACAATGAATTGTACGAGTTAATGCAGCTTTATGCTAAAGGAAAAATCAAATTGCACAGCACCCAATATGCATTGGAAGAAGCCGATAAAGTCCTGCACCTGTTGGAGGAAGGGAAGATCAACGGCCGCGCCGTATTGGTGCCGTCGTGAGAAGATGAAGGTGGGAACGGCCCGGGGAAGCCGTTCGACTTTCCCGGGAAAAGCATAAATAGAAATGAGCCCGAAAAAAGAATATCGCGGCAAAATTTTTGCCTGCCGATCTTTTAAACTTGGCGGTCAAGATTTCATCGTCCGTTGGGAGAAGGAAACGAGCCGTTGTTGCTTTCCGGCTTATGAAATATTCGCTTCGTCTTGTCCGGGAAAGCAACAAGGCTTTTTTTATATGTTCCTGTCATTCAACGGCAAATCCCGTCGGGCGGACGACCGCCAAAAAAATTTTTAAAAGACATTGACAACTGGCAATTTAGAAATATAATACATTATAAAGTTATAACTTTTGGGAGAGTAGCATGAAGTTAAACAAAAATTTGCCGACACCGTTGTATTATCAGGTGCAAGAAATTCTTGACGAAAAAATATCCCTTGGTCAATGGGAAGAAGGCTTTCAACTGCCGACCGAAAAAGAATTGGCGCGTCTTTTCAACGTAAGCACCATTACCGTCAAAAGAGCGGTACAGGAGTTGGTCAAGCAAGGGAAGCTTTATCGTGTAAGAGGTAAGGGAACGTTTGTATCCAAAAAGGTGAAAGAAAAAAATATTTTAGATGCGGTCACCTTCGGCGGTAAAGAGGGCGCCATGAGCCCTCATAAATTAATCTATTCATCCGTAGAACCGGCCGATGACATGATTGCCAATAAGCTCAAGATCACCAAGGGCGATCAGGTGATCAGCATGATAAGGCTAAAATATGAGGATGACGTGCCCGCTGCCATTGAGTATTCCTACTTGGTTTATGAGCTCTGCAAGAATTTCTCGCCGTTATCGACAGAAAAGGATTTAATTTATAATATCGTCCAACAAAGCGGTGTTCAACTGGACAAAGTTAAAATCAATTTTTCTTCCATCGTTGCGGGGGCTTATGAAGCCGACGTTTTAAATATCAAAAAAGGAGCGCCGCTTTTTGTGATAGAAAGGGTCACGTACACGAACGAAAAGATCCCCGTGGAATATTCAAAGTTTGTCCTGCGCCATGATAAAGTCGACTACTACATCGAGTTTAATCTGCATGATGAATAACGGATGCGGCTTGAAGGTAGCCTTATTGGGCGGCAATCTGGCTTTTTGTTAAAAAATATAATGTTATAACTTTATGCGTTGATGTGCTTCCGGTTCTGTCTTTGCATTCATGAATAAAAAATATAAAAATATAATTTTATAATTTATAAATCATAAGGAGGATAAAAATGGGGAGCAACAAAACGGTTGCGCTGGATGTCAATGTGGATGGACCGCCGCAGAAAGGTTTTTTTGGCCATCCTCGAGGGTTGTCGACGTTGTTTTTCACGGAACTCTGGGAGCGTTTTTCTTATTATGGCATGCGGGCCATCCTTCTTTTTTACATGTATGATCAGCTTGCCAATGGCGGATTGGGCTTATCCCAGGCCACTTCTGCAGCGATCATGTCGGCCTATGGTTCTCTCGTATATATGTCAAGCATCGTCGGCGGTTGGCTTTCCGACCGATGGTTAGGCACTTTCCGCTCGGTCGTAATGGGCGGCGTCTTAATCATGTTCGGTCATATCGCCCTGGCTTTGCCGGCCGGAATGGCCGCTTTATTTGTATCCATGGCCCTGATCATTGTGGGAACGGGTCTTCTTAAGCCGAACGCCTCCAGTGCCGTCGGTGAACTATACGCTAAAGACGACATTCGCCGAGATGCCGGATTCAGCATTTATTATATGGGCATTAACATCGGCGCTTTTATTGCACCTTATATTGTCGGAACATTGGGACAAAAGGTCAATTATCATTTAGGATTCGGCGTCGCGGCCATCGGGATGGCTTTGGGTCTGCTGGTCTTTCTGTTAACCGCAAAAAAACATTTGCCTGCCGAATCTTATCGGCCGAAGAATCCTGTGACCAAAGAGGAAAGCGAAGCGCTGGCCTTGCGGATCGCCGGAATCGTGGTGTTGATGGCGCTTTGTTTTATTGTCTTTAAGGCGGTAGGCGTGTTAGACATTCATTTCTTCGTCAACTGCATTACGATATTGGCGATTATCCTTCCGATCGTTTATTTCATCGTCATGTTAAGCAGCAAGAAAACGACGGGCATTGAACGGTCAAGAATACGCGCCTATATTTTTCTTTTTATTGCATCCGTATTTTTCTGGATCATCGATGAGCAAGGTTCCACGACTTTGGCTGCTTTTGCCGATCAAAGGACCGATTTAAACGCTTTTGGTTTTATGATTCCGTCGTCATGGTTCCAATCTTTAAATCCGATATTTACCGTCATTCTGGCGCCCACCTTTGCCTATATTTGGGTCAAGCTCGGTCATCGCCAGCCGAAAACGCCGAGAAAATTCGCTTACGGTCTCATTTTCGCCGCATTATCCTTCCTCATCCTGGCCTTGCCATCGCTTTTATTCGGGGCGGATGTCAAGGTGAGTCCGCTTTGGTTGGCGGCAAGCTACTTTTTAGTTATCGTAGGCGCCATGTGTTTATCGCCGGTCGGTTTATCGGCAACGACGAAACTAGCGCCGGCGGCGTTTTCGGCGCAAACGATGAGTTTATGGCTGATTTCGGACGCCACCGCTCAAGGGATCAATGCCCAGATTGTCCCGCTCTACAGCCGAGCGACGGAATTTGGTTATTTCGGCATCGTCGGCGGCACGATATTGGTTTTGGGAGTTATATTATATTTCTTTGCACCGCGCATTCATAAACTCATGCGCGGAATCGATTAATGGAAAAAGACATGATCTAAGGAGTGAGCGCCATGCGGATTGTTGTATTGGGTGCCGGTATCGTGGGTGCGAGCGCGGCCTACCATCTCGCCTTAAAAGGAGCCGAAGTCATTGTTGTAGATAAGGGGCATCAAGGCCAAGCGACCGCCGCCGGCGCCGGCATTGTCTGCCCTTGGCTTTCGCGTGTTGAAGACCCTGATTGGTATACTATGGCGAAGGCGAGCGCGATTTATTATCCGACTCTTGTCTCGCAATTGGAGGAGGAAGGCGAAGCCATTTGGGTTACGACCTGGTTGGCGGGCTCAGCATCAGCAAGAATCCCGAGGAGCTGAAGCGGATTCAGGAAAGGGTTTTGCAAAGAAAACAATCGACACCGGAAGTCGGTGAAGTGTCTTATTTGGAGCCCGGTGAGCCGCAAAAACTTTTTCCGCCGTTGGACCCTTCTTATGGGGCGATTCATGTAACGGGAGCGGCCCGCGTGGATGGCCGGCTGCTACGCCAAGCGCTGCTCAATGCGGCGCAAAAACATGGTACGGTTTATATCCAAGATGAAGCGCAATTGGTGACTGACAAAGAGAAAGTCACCGGGATAAAAACCAAAGATCGAACTATCCATGCGGATCGCGTCATCGTCTCGACCGGCGCCTGGACGCCTTCTTTGCTGGAACCATTAGGCATTTCCTTGCCGGTCGAACCGCAAAGGGGGCAAATCGTTCATATTCAGTCGCCGAATGAAGAAACTTCACGGTGGCCGGTGATTCTTCCGGAATCCAGTTACTACCTTCTCGCTTTCCCTGATCATCGCGTCGTCATCGGTGCGACGAGAGAAACCGGATCGGGATTTGATTATCGATTGACGGCGGGCGGCGTCCACGCGGTGTTGTCCGAGGGTTTAAGCATCGCGCCGGGGCTTGCCGATTGGACGATTCGGGAGATCAGGATCGGATTTAGGCCGATGGCACCGAACCATTTGCCGCTGCTTGGCGCCGTCCCGCCATATAGCGGCTTGATCATCGCGACGGGATTAGGCGCTTCAGGTTTAACCATGGGGCCATATTTTGGAAAGTTGGCGGCCGAACTCACCTTAAACGAGGCGTTGGATATGGATGTGCGTCCCTATTCACCGGAACCGTTTCTAGCATGAGGTGGGTAAAAAAAGAAAAAAATCGAGTGAAGGCTGCTTTTTGAGCGCTTCACTCTTTTTCTCATCACAAGCGGTTGGAGTGGTCACAATGAAAAAAGTTTTGGTGCTCGGAGAAATACCGGCGGTGGGTTATGACGTTTTACGAGAACACAATTTGGAAATCGATCTTGTAAAGCAAAGGCTCCCGGAAAAAGAACTGTGCAGAAGAATCCGCGACAAAGACGCGCTGTTATGCCCGTTGTCCGCACAGATAACAAAAGAGGTGATCGATGCGGGAGCGCATTTGAAAATCATCGCCAATTTTGGGGCCGGCTATGACAACATTGCCCTTGAGCATGCGAAAGAAAAGGGCATCGTTGTGACGAATACACCAGGGGTCTCAACCGAGGCGACTGCCGAACTGACTTTCGGGCTATTGCTTTCCGTTTCCCGCCGCATTGTAGAGGGTGACCGGTTATGCCGAACCAAAGGGTTTAATGGCTGGGCGCCATTGTTCTTTTTAGGGCGGGAATTATATCAAAAGACATTGGGGATCATCGGCTTGGGCAAAATTGGACAAGCGGTGGCGAAAAGAGCCAAAGCGTTTGGGATGAAGATCATCTATACAAGTCGACATCGAAAAGACGCTCGGTTAGAAACAGAGCTCGGCGTCACTTTTAAGTCTCTCGATCAATTGCTGAGGGAAGCCGATTTTGTGACGATCCATACCCCTTATAACGCCGGTACACATCATCTCTTGGACAAAGATAAATTTGCAATCATGAAAAAGGATGCCTATTTGATTAATGCCTCAAGGGGCCCCATTGTTCATGAAGCCGATCTGATTGATGCGCTAAAAAGAGGAAACATTGCGGGTGCGGCACTGGATGTTTTTGAATTTGAACCGGAGATCAGCGCAGCATTAAAAACCTTAGACAATGTCGTTCTCACGCCGCATATCGGGAATGCGACGATTGAAACGCGGAATGAAATGGCCAAACTTGCCGCTAGAAATATCGTTCATGTGCTTAAAAATGACATGGCGCTCACTCCGGTATAAAGCGGCGGGTGGCTTACATCAAAGAAGCTGATCCGCATCATGACATGACGATGAAGTTAGGATTCATAAAAAGTTCGCTGCTTTTTCATCGCAATCCGTTTGAGATGGCCAGGAGCGCCGGCCATCTCTTTAATTTAAAACGAATAAGGAGATCTTGCGAGGGGTGTTCAAACGATTGCCTTCACCAAATTAAAACGAATAAGGCGATCTCTACGGGGGTGAGATCAAACGGCTGCCGCCACCCTTTCGATTTGACGGGCGAAGGCATAAAGCCTGATTTCCTGGTGCAACGGTCCGATGATTTGCAGGCCGATGGGGAGCCCTGTTTTTGACCGGCCGCACGGCACGGAGAGCGCGGGATGACCGGTATAGTTCCACGGCGAGGTGTTTTTCAAGAGCGCCGACCGGACCTTTAGCGTTTTTCCATTCAGGATCAATTCCCGCTGATCGATATTCGTGGGCAAAATCGGAAGGGTCGGAGTCATGAGCACGTCCGCCGTCTTAAAACAGGCCTCGACCTGTTGAGTGATTTCCTCCCTCATCCGGATGGCCCGAACGTACTCATAACCCTTTGGCTGCTTGCCTTCGAGCAAGCGTTCATAAACTTCCGGATCATAATCCTTGCTTCTTGCCTCGATCCATTTTTCATGAATGGCGTAGGCTTCGCTCTTTTGTACGATGGGCTGCGCCCATCGGATGCTTTCCAAATCGGGAAGGCTTATGGAGCGGATTTGAGCTCCGGCCGCTTCAAGCGATTGGATGGCGTCTGCAAAGGCTTGTTGGACTTCATCGTCAACGTCGTCCAAAAAATAATCGTCGGGGATGGCGATCACGGTTTTCGACAGATCGAAATCGGCGATCACCTTTTCCACCTTCGCCCAGGTTTCATTCAGATCCACACCATGGATCATCGCTTGAAAGAGCGCGGCGTTGTCCAGAACCGTCCGGGTTAACGGGCCCACGTGGTCCAAGGAGTAGCTGAGGGGGAACACCCCGTCCACCGCCACCCGTCCGTAGGTCGGTTTTAATCCGACAACGCCGCAGCAGGAAGCGGGGATCCGAACCGAGCCGCCGGTATCTGTTCCGACGGCGCCATAACACAGGCCCGCGGCGACCGCTGCTCCGGCTCCGCTGCTCGATCCTCCCGCAATTTTATGGCGATCATGAGGATTGCGCGCCGGACCAAAATAGGAGCGGTCCCCCATCGGCCCATAGGCAAATTCATGCGTGTGCAGTTTGCCGAGAATAACGGCGCCGGCCTCCTTTAGTTTTTGGACGACAGCGGCGTCTTTCTCGGGAATGTAATCTTTGAAGATCCCGGAACCCATCGTCGTGCGCAGCCCTTTGGTTTCGATCATATCTTTAATGCCGATGGGAATGCCGTGCAGCGGTCCGCGGTACGTATTCCGGTAAAGCTCTTGTTCAGCCTTTTTGGCGGCGGCCAAGGCTTCGTCCGCCGCGACCGTGATAAACGCATTTAATGCTGGATTTTGTGCCTCAATCTTTTTTAGAAGGCGTTCGGTGATTTCCACAGGGGAAATCTGTCGCGCTCTTATTTTTTGCGCAAGGGTTAAAAGGTCATCCATGGGCACTTCCCTCATTTCATAGAACGGCTTCCTCGTTGGCCGAAACGGCGGACCGCTTTCCCGGTTTGACGAACAGCATCGCGATCATGCCGATGAATGTGGCGATGGCCGCGGCCGTAAACATGGCGCCGTATCCGTAATCGCTGACGAGGACGCCCGTTAAAGTCGGCGCAACGATGGTCGCAATATTGGTGATAAAGTGGGTGATCCCGCCATACGTTCCGGCCCGAGCCGGTTCGGTATCGATCACGACCGCCCAATATACCGAATTCGGCAAGAAGTTAAAAGCATTACCCAGCGCCATCAGAAAGAGGGCAGCCTCCACGCTGTGAACGAGCGGTATAAGAATGAAACAAACGGCGGTGAGCAAGAGGGAGACGACAGCCAGACCGGAGCGGGCAATGCGCAAGCTTCCCGTTTTCTGCCGCAACTTATCCGATATTTTCCCGCCGAGGACGACGGTAAAACAGGCGCCGATCCACGGAACCATGCCGAGATACCAAAGCGATCCGAGATTAAAATCAAACACGTCTTGCAAATATTTCGGTGTCCACGTTAATAACAGAAAGTTGACGTATTGGAAAGCAAAGTAGCCGATCGCGTCGGCGATCAAGGTCGGATTTTTGAAAAAGTCGTACCAGTGACTGGTTTTTTGTTCAGACTCCGTCAAAGTGATTTCGTTCTTGAGAAGGTCTTTATCCGAGCGGATGAGTTCCAGCTCGCCTTTTGTCACGCGGGGATTTTCTTCGGGTTTGTTCGTAAAAATTTTGGACCAAATGATAATCCAAATAATACCGAGGATGCCGAGAAGGACGAAGGTCAATTTCCAATTGTCCGTTAGCGTCAAAAGCCCCACGGCGACCGGTGCGGTCAGCAAGGCGCCGACCGGTGTCCCGAGCAGGCCGAGCGCCGCCGCGAAGCCCCTTTCTTTAGGCGCCGCCCAGTTGGCCATGGTCCGGTTGATGGTAGAAAACGTCGGACCTTCCGAAAAGCCGAAAAGGATTCTGAAAACGGCAAATCCCACGAGAGCGGATCCGCCGAAAAGCGCGACGCCGATATCGCCGGCATAGGCGGTTCCGATTTCGAAGATGGACCATGCCATGCCCGCGACAATCCAAACCCATTTGGGGCCCATTTTGTCCGCTAAAGCGCCTCCAATTAACGCGCCAAATAAATAGCCGTAACCAAAATAGCCAAGAACGGCGCCCCATGAAACCGCATTCAAATGAAAGTCTCGAATAATGGGTTCTGAAGCGTAGGAAATCGCCCCCCTGTCGATGTAGTTGATGATCACCATCAGCACGACCATCGACATGATGACATAACGATAACGTCCGGCTAATCGGCTCACACGACTTCCCCCTCATGTGTTTTTGATTTATTTAGACAAATAGAATTATAATACTTTAAACTCAATTTAGTAAAACGTTGTGTTTGGCGTATTCATCGGCATGTCACCGCATTCGCTGCCGCCTGATGCGGTCATGGATCGGTACGTTCTTTCCAAGAACGAGCGTGTATTGGCCGGGTTGCGGTCTCAGCGCGGGCGGCAAAAACCGCCTCCGCCGCCACCGGGGTCGGGATCATCTGCCTTCATCAATGCGTTGTGCCAGGAATTGAGATGTCTATTATGAGCATATTCAAAAAAATAACGGTGGGTGCGTATGAGTTCCATTTTCCGGAAGTCATTCGTTAAAATATAAGAGTTGTTGGTGACAACTTTAATGAAGGGAGCATGTGGGATGAGAGGTCGCTCACGTTGGATGGTCATCGCCAGCCTCATTGGTGCGTTCAGCTTGCTGTTGTCCGCTTGCGGATCAAACGGCGATGGCAATAAGGAAACCGGCCAGGCTTCAAAAGGTTTGGCCGATAAGCAAGTGTTGAATATGGTCTCCGATGGGGACATTTCGACCATGAGCACTTTCCATGCGACGGACGGTATATCGCTGCGGGCGCTGGAAGAAGTGCAATCCGGCTTGATGCGCTTGGATGTCAACGGAAAGCCGATTCCGGATATGGCCCAAGAAATGCCGAAAGTCAGCGATGATCAAACCGTATATACCTTTAAACTGCGTCCGGATGCCAAATGGTCCAATGGCGATCCGGTCACGGCCCAAGACTTTGTCTATGCCTGGCGAAAAATGGTGAGCAAGGATACCGCCAGTGAATATGCTTTTATTTTTACATCCGCGGCCATTAAAAACGCTAAGGAAATTACCGATCCGAACAGCAAACTATACAACAAGGTCGATCAGTTGGGCATTAAAGCGCTGGACAAACGGACCGTGCAAGTGACGCTTGAACGCCCGACACCGTTCTTTTTAAGCTTGTTGTCTTTTCCGGCGTTTTTCCCGGTCGATCAAAAAGTCGTCGAGAAGTATGGGGATAAATATGCGAGCGAACCCGATAAGATGGTGTTCAACGGCCCGTTCACGATGACCAAGTGGGACCACGGCGTCGGCTGGACGTTTAAGAAAAACCCGGATTATTGGGATGCCAAGCATATTCATCTCAATCAAGTTAATTACAAGGTTGTCAAAGAATTTTCCACGCGGATCAATTTGTATAAATCGGGGAAAATCGATTTCACCGACCTCAATACCGATTTGATCGGCCAGTTTGAAGGGCAGCCCGATTTACATAAAGGCGTACTGGGCAAAGGGAATATTTTCTTGCGCCTGAACGAAAAAGTTCAGGTCCTTAAAAATGAAAATATTCGCGATGCGATCTACAATGCGATTGACCGCAAAGAACTGACCGATTATCTGTTGAAGGACGGCTCGGCCCCCGCTTACTATTTTGTGGCGAAGGGATATATGAAAGGGCCGGACGGCAAAGATTTCCGTGCGGCGTATCCCGAGATCAACAAGCATTCGTTGAAGTGGGCCAAAGATAAATGGAACCAAGGCTTGAAAGAAATCGGCAAAGACAAGGTCAATTTGGAACTGATGATCTACGAAGGCGGTTCGAATAACGATATCGCGCAATTTTTGAAAGGGCAATTGGAGAAAAACTTAAAGGGCATCCACATTACGATAAGCAAACAGCCGGTCAACGAATTTTTGAAAAAGGAAAGCGACGGGGATTATGACATCTCCTTGGCCAGCTGGGGCCCCGATTATCCGGACCCGATGTCCGATCTGGAAATGTGGGTGACGGGCGGCCCGTTTAATAACACCGGGTTCAGCGACAAGACATATGACGCGATGATTGAGAAGGCGAAAAACTTGGGCGCCCAACCCGAAAAACGGTTTGAGATCATGCAAAAGGCGGAAAAATTGCTGTTGGATCATGCGGTCATCGTCCCGCTGTACCAACCCGCGTATGTCTATTTGCTCAAGCCGTATGTCAAACAATTTATTTACACCCGTCCCGGACCGAACCAAGACTGGACCTATGCGTATATCGCGAAGCATTAAAGTAAAAGCGGCTTTTGCTGGAAACCCAACACCTTAAGGCGTGAGGTCTAAGTAGGGGCGCCTTGGAAACCCATTAACTTTTGGCTTCCAGGTACTCTTGACGGCGAACCGCTTCAATCGCCTCTTCCCATGACTCAAGCATGGGAAGGGGCGATTTT
Source organism: Caenibacillus caldisaponilyticus (assembly GCF_002003465.1). Taxonomy (GTDB): domain Bacteria; phylum Bacillota; class Bacilli; order Bacillales; family Sporolactobacillaceae; genus Caenibacillus; species Caenibacillus caldisaponilyticus. The sequence goes on from NZ_BDDQ01000005.1 coordinate 31,086, forward strand.
TTTATGCGATGCTCCCTTACGATGGCTTAAAGGTTTTCGGCTTGTTAGCTCCTCAATTGGATTTTCCAGCTCTTCCGCAATGTAGTTCGTACGTGAAACGGGGTCACGATCAAATTTGAAAAGTTTCGTTGATCGATTGGCTGCCGCTTTAAATGCCGGAAAATAGAGATTCATTGATTGGCCGCCGGTTTTCATTGAATTCTTGGCGTTTTTCGTTGAATTTCATGCTGCTTTTGTTGAATTCCTCGCTGTTTTTGTTGAATTTTGGGCGGTTTCGGTTGAATCCATCTGGGTTTTTTCATGGAACGGATGAGCCGGACATGGGTTTCCATCTCGCAGACGCTTTTACAACGACAAATGTCAATGATTTCCGGAGTTTTTAATAAAAGTTTATGAAAATATCTTGACAGCGCTTTCCCGTTCGTTTATTTTTTATTTTAGTTAAATAACTCATTAATTTAACTAAAAAACAAACGGAAATGGGAAAGTCATCACCAAACATCAGACGCCCGTTATTTTTTAATCCCAAAATGTAAGCGGTTAAAAGTCCGGGCGCGTCTTTTAAACTTCAGAGAGGTGAATGGACATGGATAAAGTTTTATTTCATGCCGGCGTGGTCGATTATCTCGTCATCATTCTGTACTTTGTGTTCGTCATCGGCATCGGATTTTTACTAAAAAACCACATGAAATCCGGCGATGACTTTTTCTTATCCGGCCGTTCCATGCCGACGTGGATAACCGGCTTAGCCTTTTTATCGGCCAATCTTGGCGCCTTGGAACTGTTGGGCATGGCGGCCAACGGTGCGGAATACGGCATTTTGACGGCCCATTTCTATTTCATCGGAGCGATTCCGGCGATGATCTTCCTCGGCCTATATATGATGCCGTTCTATTACGCGACCAAAATTCGATCGGTGCCCGAATACTTGAAGCTTCGCTACAATGAAGCGACGCGCGCCTTAAATGCGGTGGCGTTTTCGGTGATGACGATTCTCGTTTCCGGTATCAGCTTGTATTCCATGGGCTTGATCTTTAAAGTGTTGATCGGCTGGTCGCTGACCACGAGCATTCTCTTTTCCGCCGTCATCGTGTTGATCTATGTCGGCCTTGGCGGCTTGACTTCTTCGATCTATAACGAAGTCTTGCAATTCTTCCTCATTTGGTTCGGGCTTTTGCCCATTCCTTTCATTGGCCTGCACGAGCTGGGCGGCTGGGACAAAATGCTTGAGCGGTTGCCCGACAGCTTCGGCCATCTTTGGCAAAATACCGCGGATCCTTCTCAAAACGCCATGGGCATCAGCTGGCTCGGCATCGTCCTCGGTCTCGGTTTTGTGCTCGCGTTCGGGTATTGGACGACCGACTTTCTCGTCGTCCAGCGCGGATTTGCGGCAAAGAACTTGCGGGCCGCGCAAAATACGCCGATTTTTGCCACCTTCTTTAAAATGGCCGTGCCGTTTTTGGTCATCATTCCGGGGTTGATCGCCGCCGTCCTTTTCCACAATATCGGTAAACCCGGCGGGCCGAGTTACAACCTGGCGTTGCCGCTGCTCATTCAGCGGTACTATCCCCCCGGTTTGCTCGGGCTCGGCCTGACGGCGATGCTGGCCAGCTTTATGAGCGGCATGGCGGGGAACATCACGGCGTTCACCTCGATTTTTACGTACGACATTTATCAATCCTATATTAAAAAGGACGCCCCGGATAAGCATTATATTCTTGTGGGGCGCTGGGCGATCGTCATCGGGATCATCGTCAGCATCGGGACGGCCTATATTGCCGGCAGTTTCCCGAGCGTCATGGACTATATGCAAACGCTGTTCTCGTTCTTCAATGCCCCGTTGTTCGCCATCTTCTTGCTCGGCATGTTCTGGAAGCGCACGACCGCTTGGGGCGGTTTCTGGGGCCTTCTCAGCGGCGTCGTCGGCGCCATCGTCTTGTATATCGCGATTCCGGCCGATTTTTACGGCTCAGCCCAAGCCGGCAACTTCTGGCGGGCTTTCATCGCCTGGGCGATTGCGATGGTCGTTGCCATCGGCGTCAGCTTCTTCACCAAACCAAAATCGAAAGAAGAACTGCAAGGCCTTGTGTATGCTTATTCCGAGAAACCGAACTACAAACATTTAAGTTGGTATAAACGTCCGGGCGTTTTGTCAGCGATTTCGCTCGTTATTCTGGTGGTCATTAATATTTGGTTATGGTGAGGGGGAGCAAAGGATGAAACCGAAAAAACAAACTTATTTTGACTTGCGGAAAGTCATCGGCGGCGTTTTCACCATTTACGGCTTGATCATCAGTGGCTACGGACTGTTTGCGGCGCCGGTGAAAACGCATATCCATTCCAACTTGAACCTTTGGTGGGGACTGGTCCTCCTGATCTTCGGACTCGCTTTTTTGGCGCTTTCCTTCTGGAAACCGGCAATCATTGTCGAGGAAGAATAATGCGGCAACACCCCGGTCGCTCTAAGCGGCCGGGGTGTTTAAGTAAAAATAGATAAAATAACATATAAATTTTAGTAAAAAATCATTGACGAAACCGCCTGGGGAGATTTAAGATGGATGATGAAAGCGGTTCCGTTTATACGTGGCGACAAGGAAGGATGGATTCAGATGGTGGATAAAAACATGCATCGGACATGGCAGGAGATTTTCCAGGGCGAGGATTATCGGACGTTTTTCTCCCCTGGGCGGATCAATTTGATCGGTGAACATACGGATTATAACGGCGGTCATGTGTTTCCGTGCGCGATTACGCTCGGCACGTACGGATTGGCCAGGCGCCGGGAGGATAAATGGGTGCGCCTGTATTCCATGAATTTCCCCGAGATCGGGATCATTCGTTTTTCCTTGGACGAACTGGATTTTAAAAAAGAGCACGAGTGGGCGAATTACGCCAAAGGCATGATCCGCTACATTAAGGAAGCGGGTTATCCGGTCGATTCCGGTGCCGATATTTTGGTGTACGGCAACATTCCGAATGGGGCGGGGCTGTCGTCTTCGGCGTCGCTTGAGCTGCTCATCGGCGTCATCATGGATCATCTCTTCGACTTGAACATGGATCGGATCGAGATGGTCAAAATCGGGCGGCGTGTCGAAAACGAATTTATTCATGTCAACAGCGGCATTATGGATCAGTTCGCGATCGGCATGGGGAAAAAGGATTGCGCGATCCTGTTGGATTGCGGCCGCTTGACGTACCGGTATGCGCCGATCAAGCTCGATCGCCATAAAATCGTCATCATGAATACGAATAAACGCCGTGAACTCGCGGGCTCAAAATATAATGAACGCCGGGCGGAATGCGAGCGGGCGCTTGCGGCGCTAAAACAAGTCGCGGACATCGAATCGCTCGGCGAGTTGTCCGAGGAAGACTTTCAACGTTATGCGCATGTGATCGCGGATCCGACGGCGAGAAAGCGGGCCAGGCATGCGGTCAGCGAAAATCAACGGACGCTCAAGGCTTTTGAGGCGCTCGAACGCGGGGATTTAAACGCTTTTGGCGCGCTCATGAACGCCTCGCATCGCTCCCTCCGGGAGGATTACGAAGTCACGGGACGCGAACTCGACGTGTTGGTCGAAGCGGCCTGGGATGAAGAAGGGGTCGTCGGCGCGCGCATGACGGGCGCCGGTTTCGGGGGCTGTGCGATCGCGATCGTCGAGGCCGATCGGGTCGACCGTTTTATTGAAAACGTCGGGGCCCGTTATAGAAAGGCCATCGGTTATGACGCAAGTTTTTATATCGCAAGCATCGGAGACCGAGCCGGCGAATGGCTCTTGGTCGAGTAAAAGCCATCGTGCAAGGGCTGGATGGCCGGGAGAAATGCGGTGGGGCCGGCGCGAAGGCCCGCCCCCATCGCCAAACGGCGGCCGATGCTTCGCGGATAAAGAGCTTCAAAGACGGAAGGTGTTCGGCGTGACGATTGGACAAGCGATACAGGCTCTGCTCGAACAATCGAAAGCCTTGCAGTTGCTTGAGCAGCAGGATGAAATTTATGCGAGGAACCGCATCCTCGCGCTGTTGGGATTGGACGATTTTCATCAGGATGGAGAAGTGCCGGCAAACGAAGCGGCGCCGCTGGAAGCGATTTTAAATTATGCCGTCGCCAAAGGGCTGATCGCTGACACGCCGGCCGAACGCGACATTTTGGAAAGCAAGATCATGGATGCGGTCATGCCGCGGCCGTCAGAGGTCAACCGGGCGTTTTACCGCCGCTATCAAAAGCATCCGGAAGAAGCCACGGATTATTTTTATGCCCTCAGCCAACACAGTCGCTATATTAAAATGGAACAAATCCGGAAAAACATCACCTACAAAGTCGCGACGCCTTACGGCGACTTGGACATCACGATCAATTTGTCCAAGCCGGAAAAAGATCCGAAAGCGATTGCCAGGGAAAAGCTGGCGCCGAAAGTCGGCTATCCGGCCTGCCTTTTATGCCTCGAAAACGAAGGCTACGCCGGACGCATCAACCACCCGGCCCGCTCGAACCACCGGGTCATCCGCTTGGACTTGCTCGATGAACCGTGGTTTATGCAATACTCCCCTTATATTTATTATCCCGAACATTGCATCGTCATCTCCGAGGAACATCGGCCGATGACGATAGATGAGCGGACGTTTCGTCGCCTGCTTGCTTTTGTGGAAAAATTCCCGCATTATTTTATTGGTTCCAATGCGGATTTGCCGATTGTCGGCGGCTCGATTCTCGCCCATGAGCATTACCAAGGCGGCCGTTATGAATTCGCGATGGCGAGGGCGAAAGACGACTATGCTTTCCGGTTGGACGGATTTCCGGATGTCGAAGCGTCGATCATCCGATGGCCGATGCCGGTCATTCGGTTAAGGGGATGCGATGCCGAAGCGCTCGCGGCGGTTGCGGCCTTTATTCTTGAAAGATGGAAGCGGTACAGCGATCCGGAGGCCGATGTTCTCGCATATTCCGGGAATACGCCGCACAATACGATCACACCGATCGCCCGCCGCCGCGGCGCCGCGTTTGAACTCGATCTCGTCTTGCGCAACAATCGGACGAGTGCGGAACATCCCTACGGCATTTTTCATCCGCATGAGGACGTCCATCATATTAAAAAGGAAAACATCGGCTTGATTGAAGTGATGGGGCTTGCGGTGCTGCCCGGACGCCTCGATCGGGAACTTTTAGAGGTGGAAAAATTCTTGCTCGATGAAGCGAACGATATTGCGGATTACCATCTCCCGTGGGCTCAGCAACTAAAGGAAAAGTACGCCGGCGGCTTGTGCCCGGAAAACGTCCGCGACGTCGTCCGCCGCGAAGTCGGTTTGGTTTTCTTGCGCGTGCTGGAAGACGCCGCCGTGTTTAAACGCGATGAGAAAGGGCGCGCCGCATTGAGACGGTTTCTGAAAAAATTAAATGCGAGATGGGAGTCATAAACATGAAGGTTACGACTGCGCCGTTTGGCGAGCTGGACGGGCAACCGGTCATCGCTTATACGTTGAAAAACCGTCAAGGGTTTGAAGTCACCTGTTTGAATTATGGCTGTATCATTACGCGGATCATGGCCCCTGATGCGGACGGCCGTTTTGAAAACGTCGTCTTGGGCTTTGAGCGCATTGAAGATTATATTGAGCATTCGCCTTATTTCGGCGCGGTCATCGGCCGCGTCGCCGGGCGGATAAAAGACGGCCGCTTTGAACTCGACGGTGAGGCGTTTCATCTTCCGCAAAACGAGGGCACGACTCATTTGCACGGCGGAAATAAAGGATTCAGCCGGCGGATATGGAATAGTAAGATTATCAAAAAAGAAGGAGCGGCCGGCGTCGAATTTCGATACACCAGCCCCGACGGCGAAGAAGGCTATCCGGGACGCGTCGATATGACGGTCGTTTATTGGCTGACCGAGGACAATGTCTTGACGATCGCCTATGAAGGAGTCACGGACAGGCCGACGCTTTTGAACGTGACGAACCATTCGTACTTTAACCTCAGCGGAGATGCCAAACGCGATGTTTTGCGCCATGTTTTGACGATGAAAAGCGACCGGTTTTTGGAATTGGACGCGTCGCTGCTTCCGACGGGCCGAATGCTTGATGTGGCGGGCACGCCGTTTGATTTCCGCGCGGGCCGCTACCTCGAAGATGGCGTGAAGTCGACGCATGAACAAAACCGCTTGGTCGGGCACGGGTACGATCATCCCTTCGTCTTGTCGGAAAACCGTAACCGGGAAATCGTCTTGACAGACGAGGAAAGCGGGCGAAAGCTGATCGTAGAAACGGATGAACCGGGCGTCGTGCTTTATACGTCCAATCAATTAAAAGGCGATTTTAAGGTTTGGGGAAAACCGGTGCGCCCCTATTTGGGCGTTTGCCTTGAAACCCAGCATCTGCCGGATGCCGTTCATCATCCGGAGTTTCCGTCGATCGTATTAACACCGGGTGAAATCTATCGTTCAACGACGCGTTATGCGTTTTGTACATTGAAGTAAGGAGCGACTTGCGGTGGCAACGATAAAAGACATCGCCGAAAAGGCCGGGGTTTCCATTGCGACCGTCTCGAGGGTTTTGAATTATGACCCGACCATTTCGGTGACGGATGAAACGAAAAAACGGATCTTTGAAGCGGCCGAGCAGCTATCGTATAAAAAGCGGGCGCCGCGGAAAGCCAACGCCCCGAAAGTGGCGATCATTCATTGGTATACGGAAAAAGAAGAGCTTGAAGATTTGTATTATATGTCCATCCGCCTTGGGGCAGAAAAGCAGTGCCAGGCGAAAAATTTGCAAGTGGTGAAGCTCTTCTACGATCGCCATGAGGATTTGCTGCATGAAAATGTTCAAGGCATCATCGCCGTCGGCAAGTTCAGCGGCAAACAAGTTCAAGATTTAAAACGCGTGACTGATACCATCGTGTTTGTCGATTGCTCGCCGGACGATGAAAAATACGATGCCGTCGTCGTCGATTTTGAGAAAGCGACGAGAAAGGTGCTCGACCATTTTATTGAAAATGGCCATACACGCATCGGCTACATCGGCGGGCGCGAAAGCTATAAAGATCACACGGCGACGATCGAGGATTTACGGGAAAAAACGTTTAAAGCATATATGGGCGAAAAAGGATTGCTGGACGAGAAAGCGATGTACGTCGGTGCTTTTTCGGTGAATCACGGTTATGCCTTAATGAAGCAGGCGATCGAAGAATGGGGCGACGCCTTGCCGACCGCCTTTTTCGTCGCGAATGACGCCATGGCGATCGGCTGCTTGCGCGCGCTGCACGAAGCGAAAATCGCGGTCCCGGAGCGCGTGAACATCATTGGCGTGAATGATATCAGCGTGTCGAAGTATGTGTACCCGGCCCTCAGCACCGTGAAAGTGTATACGGAGATGATGGGCGAAGCCGCCGTCGATTTATTGCTCGAACGGTGGGCCGGGCGGAAAATCGCGAAGAAAGTCTTTCTGGCGACCGAACTAAAAATCCGCCAGAGCAGTCTTTAAAAAGGGAGCTGGGCAGGTTTTTTGCCGTTGACGTGATCTGATGAGAACTGCCCGTTTTTGGTCCTTGTTTCTGCTTTTGGGACGGGAAAAACGGCCATCTCGATCCCGGCGATCGCTTCCGCCACACCATGCCCGGAGCGGCTATTTTCTGTGTAGGATTACGGAAGCGGGACAAAGGGGCATTTTTGTCATGCCCTTGGGCCGATGAAACTTCGTGTTTCATCGTTTTAATTTCTGCTGGAAATGGGAGGATGCGTATGTCGATTTTAGTCACCGGCGGTGCCGGCTATATCGGAAGCCATACGTGCGTGGAATTGCTGGATGCGGGGTATGACATCGTCGTCATTGATAATTTCGCCAACAGCAAGCCGGCGGCGCTTGAGCGCGTTCGTGAGATTACGGGAAAAACGTTTCCCTATTATCATGTCGATCTGCTCGACCGCGAGGCGCTTGAAAAGGTGTTTGCCGATCATGAGATCGAGGCGGTCATTCATTTTGCCGGGTTAAAGGCGGTCGGGGAATCCGTCGAGCAGCCGCTTCGTTACTATCATAATAATGTGACCGGATCGGTGATTCTCTTTGACGTCATGCAAAAGCACGGGGTCAAAAAATGCGTGTTCAGCTCGTCGGCGACCGTTTACGGGAAGCAGGATGTCGTCCAGTATACGGAAGATTTGCCGCTGGGTCCGATCAACCCGTACGGCCGGACAAAGCGGATGATCGAAGATATTTTGCGCGATGTGCATGCGAGCGATCCGGAATGGGGCGTCGCGTTGCTGCGCTATTTCAACCCGGTCGGCGCACATGAGAGCGGCCGGATTGGCGAGGACCCGAACGGCATTCCGAACAATTTGATGCCGTTTATTACCCAGGTCGCCGTCGGCAAACGCGAAGAATTGAAAGTGTTCGGCAACGATTATCCGACCCGGGACGGCACGGGCGTGCGCGATTACATCCATGTCGTCGATCTGGCGAAAGGCCACGTTTTGGCTTTAAAAAAGGTGCTGGCTTCCCGGGGCGTTGAAGCGTATAACTTGGGCACGGGCAGAGGATACAGCGTGCTCGAAATCGTGCACGCCTTTGAAAAGGCGACGGGGCAAAAAATTCCGTATTCCATCGTGGGGCGGCGCCCCGGCGACTTGCCCGAGTATTTCGCCGATCCCTCCAAGGCGAAGGCCGAACTCGGTTGGTCCGCGGAGAAAACCCTTGAAGACATGTGCGCGGACGCCTGGCGCTGGCAAGTCAACAATCCGAACGGGTATGAGTGAGCGGACGCGGTGGACATATTGATGATTCAAAATCGGTAAAAAGAGAGGGGCAGATGCGCTTGACCGGCGCGTCTGCCCCTTATCTCATTTAGGGCTAACAGGGCGTCTATAAGGGTTCGACGCCCGGTGAAAAAATTTTTCAAATCCATTCACAAAGCCCCGGCTTTAAGGGAAAAATATGTGAATGCGATCCAACTTCTGCTGTCCCATCCTTATGCCGGGGAACTTAAAAAAGGTGACTTGGCCGGAATTTATGGGTTTGATATAAGGCATAATGGTATTTATTATGAACTTGCCTATTCAATAAGTGAAGATGAAAACAGATTAGTGGTCATTTTAATTCACGCCGGAACAAGAGAACAATTTTATAAAGAGTTAAAGCGATATATTAAGACTGTTCATTACCCGAAAAAATAGCCTAAAGTAGGCATAAATCGATGACCGACGACGCCATTTTTCCTCTAGATAGCAAAGCAGCCGCTTCAAATTTTTTGAAACCGGTTGTCGACGCTTCAATGCTCGAGATCGACGGTGACCTTTTTATTCAGTTCTCGTAAAAACACATTGTTGAACGTCATGCTCCGAAGCTTGGCGTTTTTCGGGATCCGGTAAGTGACGGCTACCTCCAAGCTCTTGCCGGGAGGGACATAACCACCGCTCCAACTTTTATCCCCCTTGACGACCGAATAATAGACGGGCTTTTGCGTACCCGCATCCGTTTTGAGTTGCGAATACAACGGTTCAAAAAAGGTGTTGTTTGGACCAGGGTTTTTATAGAACATTTGAACCGTGAGATATTTCATGTCCGGTGCCAGCTTTTCTTCATATTTGTCAATATGCGCTTTCGTTGCGGGGGGCATGTCGTCTGTCAAGCGGGTCACCGTCAGGGTGGAGGACGCAAATTCCACGGGTTCTCCCAGTTTCACCTTATAATCCTTTGTGGCATTGGGCATGGCGGAGCCGTTGTCCGTTTGCTTCGTTTTCTTCTTCGGAGCGTCTTGGTTTCCGGCGGTCACTTTCCCGTTCGTCGGCACCACTTTTTCTTGATGCGCCGGGCGGTCCGCTTCAGGCTTGGCCGTCGGCAAGGTGGTAAACATCATGAGGAGAAAACCGGCCATGAGTCCGGCGGCGGCGATGCCCAAGCCGAGCCTGAACTTTTTCTCCGTTTCCTTGAGATTGGCGTACGAGCCACGCACTCCTTGGGCCGGCATCATGCGCACCGCGCGTTCCGCCGGCAAAATGGCACCCATGATGCCGATGAGAATCGGGAGGCTCCCCATCGGAAGCAAAAAGCCGATCTGGTTGAGCGGCACTTGGCGGTACATGAACCCCATCATGGCGAAAGCCAGAGCCAGGCCGAGCAGAGCGGCCAATAGGCCGGTCAGGCCGCCTTCCAATAAGATGAGGAGCCGGACCCCGCGGTCTGGCCAACCGACCGCTTTGAACAAAGCGATTTCCGTTTGGCGGTCGGCAACGTTTTGCCACATGACTTCCGCGGTCGTCAACATCGCGATCAACACGGCAACGGCCATCGCTATGTAATGTTGCGGGCCGACTTCCAGCGCGACGTATTCGCCGAGCAAAGTGGTATAAAGAATCCCTTTCAGCCGCCACGTGACGAACAGGAAGAAAATGAGCAGGCTGGCCGAAACGGCAATGGCGAGGAGTGACAAAAGGCTGCGCCGCCATGTGCCGAGCAAGTGGCCGAACGCGAGGGAAATCAGCCCTTTCGTTTGCAGAAATCGCCGCGAAACTCGTGAAACTTCTCCGGCGTGGATGGCTTCCAAGGGACGGATGCGCATGGCGGAGACGGCGGGGATCACCGCGCCCAACCCATAGATGGCGAAGCCGAATCCCCCGGCCGACAAAACGCGGAAGAGCGTCGTCTCGGTTTGATGGACCGATAAAACGAGGGCGAGGATCACCCAGGCAACGATTGCCACGAAAGCGCCGATCAGCCCCGCTTCCCAAAAAATCATGTTCGCCAATTGCCGCGGCCGCCAGCCGACCGCCAGCAAAACGGCTAATTCTTTTCGGCGCGCCAGCATGGAGACGAGAAGAGAACTGAAGACATAAATGACGGCGACCAGTATGACGCTGGCGATGACGCCGGAAAACCCAACTTTCGTTTCTTGAAAAATCGTGAAGGTCGACCCGATTTTGACCCAAGGCTGCTCGATCCAGCCGATGGAAGGCCGGCCTTGGATGGACGGAATGTGCGTCAACACGAGCTGCGGCGAAGAGCCGAGGGTGATGTCCGTGATCAAGCCGGTTTCGGCAGTGATGCGGTCGGCGATGTGTTGCAGTTTTTTCTGGCTGGCTTCATTGAACTGATGGACGCCGGCCACTTTAATGCGAATGGCGGAAATCGGCTTGTCTCCGAGAATTTTTGCCGCGGCATCGATCGTCGTCAAGACCGTCGGGGGTTGGGTCAAAAAATCATAGGGATCATCCGAAGGCTTGACCTCGATGGGGGGATTCACCGGCTTGCCTTTCGCGTTCAGCACCAGTTTGGCGGAGGCCGGGCGGTACGTTTCCATGGGGAGCTCCGTCAACGGGTCTTGGGCGATATCGAGTTTCTTGGGGTCATAAATGCCGATGGGCTGGATGAAGACGCGGGGCCAGTCCGAACTTTGTTTCCCGAATGCGCTTTTGGGCCGGTAGGTTTCGGCCGGATCGGTGGGAAAGATCGGCGGATCGCGAAAAATCTTCGTTTCATAGGCGTACGGCCATTGCTTCGGATAGGGGCTGGACACCGGCCGCAAATCCAAAGGGCTGGGTTTATCGCTGATCCAATGGAATTGGGAACGAACGCGATCCATATCAGGATCGACTTTCTTTCCCGTTTTTGGATCGATTCCGGTAAAGCTTTCGATTAAATACCGTTGGGCCTCCCCTTCAGTAAAAGTGTAGGTGCGCCGATCCGTCGCTTTGATCGTATCCAAATATTTTTCGCCGCCTTTTTCTTTGACGGTTTCCATGATTTTAGTCGCTTCATTCGCGTTTTGAAAAGGCAAGTCGAGACGTTCAATCGTGTAAGTATATTTTTTATCCACCGCCGGTCTCGCATTGAGCAGTGCAGGGATGTAGGTATCCGTAGTCCCGAGACTAGTGGTGTTTTGAGAGGGTTCGTCGAAGTCTTCAAAGTAACGGCTTTCGTCGCCTTTGATCACCGCTTGATTCAAACCGACCAGTTTGGCTTCCGCCTTGGGATCAATGCCGGCCAGTAAAACATAGGCATCGGTCGCCAATTCCAGCTGACGGTCTGTGGTGACGTCGACTCCATATTTCGGATCTGCCTTCGGCGGCCACCAAGGGCCAAAGGTATAATAATCGTTCCATTCCCTGACAACAGTCTTTGGGCCCGTATGGATGGCTTCGTGGTTATGGATGCGATAGATGCCGTTTTTTTCAAAGGTTATTTTTGTCAGGCTTATTGGATTAAAAATATAGCCGATCATGGCGATCGGGGCGGCCACTTCCACGCCTTCGATCTTTTGGATTTTATGGTATTGGTCGAGACTGATTCCTCCGGAGAGCCCGCTTAAATAATTGGATTCCAAAAGATGTTTGTCTTCCGTCGCGCTCCTGGATCCGGGCGGGCGGACGACAATATCGTAGGACGCCGACCACTTTTTCTCAAGGGCGTCGACGACCGTCCCGGCATTGGATTGCGCCATGCCGACCAGGTCGCTCAAACCGGAGCCGACGATGAGCGCGCCTGCGATCAGCAAAATGAAGCGCTCTTTATGCCGCCACCAATTTCGCCAGATAAAATGGATCATGACATCCCAGCCCCTTTGGGAATGGCGCGAAAAGTTTCCCGGGCGTTTGATCTGCGAAGCGGCGCCAATCTTAATTTACTGATATTTCATATTATATATATTAAAATAATAATTGTAAACGACATCTTGGTGAAAAGGTCGTCATGCCTCTTCTTGTGCCGTGTCAATCATTTCTCGGGTGAGGCGGCACTCGTTACGAGCAACGAACGCCATTGTGATTGGTCGGTTACATTGCCCAGTTAAGTCATTTGGAAACATGAAGTGGGATCCATCGGAACCTTAATCATTGATTAGAAGGCAATTATTGCGGGACTGAATATGCAAAACGCCGTTTTGGCTTGATGAAACGGCGTTTCACATCAACAAGTTGGGTTTTAGGCATGGTTTTCGCGTTTTTGTACCGGGATAAGCATAGAAAAAAATAAGTATTTTCAGATATAATGCCCGTTGAACCCTTCTTGGGGATGACCATATTAAAGGAATAATACCGAATCCTCACCATTTGCGCGTTTGTGTTTTATCGGTTGTTTCTATATATGGAAACTAGGGATAGGAAGGGGCTTGAATTGATGAGACATAGAGCCGGCGTTGTTTTAATAGAAGAGGGTAAAATCGCGCTCATCAAAAGAACGGTCAACGGGAAGGTCTATTTTGTTTTCCCCGGCGGCGGCATCGAGGCCGATGAAACTCCGGAGCAGGCTGCGAAAAGAGAAGCGTTTGAGGAGTTGGGACTCCGCGTTGAGATTGCGTCACTGTTGACCACCGTCGAGAGGAACGGTTTCCAATATTTTTATGTAGCTAACCGCGTCGGTGGTCGGTTCGGTTCGGGAAACGGAGCTGAATTCACGTCAGGCGATTGCCGGCGCGGGAGCTATGAGCCGGTATGGGTGGGACTTGACGAATTAAATGGTTTAGATGTCCGCCCGCAAGAAGTGGCCGCGTTGCTTAATAAATCATGAGGGGAGTTGCTCTGGTTCCACGGTGCGATCCGGCGGCGGGAGAGGTTTGGCTTTATGCGCCGCTTTCTCCCGCGCCGAAGCCTCCGAAAAGATGCATTCGCATGGCCGTCCCGTTTGGGATGTCCCGGTCTTTAAAATGCTCATGCCGAGAAAGAACCGCGTAGGAAAAACGTAAACCGCGGGTCATTCGCATATAAACCGGGCTTCGATGAGGCGGCCCTGTGTTTTTCATTTCCGAACCCCAGCGTCGCCGGCTTCGTCCGGAAAACGGTATGGTCTATAATTTAATTTAGAGATAAGCTCATCGTGAGGTTTCTAACATTAAAACCCATTTTCTCATATAGCTTTATAGCCGGATTTCCTGCGAATACATTCAGTCGAATCTCAGAATAACCTTCCGCTTTTAATTGGTGAATGGCCCTTGTCATTAACTGTGTTGAAAGACCTTTTCCCCTGAATTCCGGCTTAACGTATAGTTCGTAAATAAAACCCGTTTCCTTCTCAGTCAACCGGTCTTGACTTGCGCCGATCAGAACCCAGCCTGTCAATTGATCATTTTCAAAGGCGGCTAGGTAATAACAACCCTTTTCCAAAAGCGCCGTGATCAGTTTCTTAGTGTTTTCATGGGTCAATGTTGCCTTACCCAATGTCCCTTCGTACAAGGCTTGCGGCGCAAGGGTTAGAATTTGTTCCAGTTCAGCATTTGTTGGTTTTCTGATTTCCATCATCCATCCCAAACCTTTCTTTTGGATATGATTGATCGCAGTGCCCATGAAATGGTGGGAACATGAGCGTTGAACCGCCCGATGATAGTGTTTCTTCAGGGCATCAAGCCGACCTTTTTCGGCCGGTTTTTCCCACTGTTTGGATCCACGCTCGCGAATCGATCGTTTTCGCTTAATCTTCTGACAGCCGACAAGGCGCTCACGGTGCGGCGGTGAGGGTCCCTTGATGAAAGACCATTTGCCATCGGTCTTCGTTTCGTTTCCAAATCGAACTGCGCAAGGAGTATCTCTGTTCTTCGTGATTGTGGACGCGGTAAGTCACCAGCGCGACATCCGGCGCCAATAATTTGATTTTAAAGTCCAACAAAGTTCGGTGAACGGGGGTTTCGTTGATCAGCCCCTCAATGATTTGCTGTTTGTTAAACAGGCGACCTGAGCTTCCGATTTCCACAAAATCGTCGGCAAGCAGCTGATCCAGCTCCTCTGGCGATTTTCGAACTTCGGTCTGCAGCAATCGTTCTTCCAGTTCGCGGAGATGTTTTCCAATGAAGCGTTGGTCATCGGTTTCAGCCTCCCGAATCGTCTTTTTTACAGTCCTAACACAAAAAATCGGACAAGTCCATCCTGAATTTTTCTTCAGATGAGCGTTTTAAGGGATGGGTGTTCATCGAAAAGCTGTTTAAATATAGATGAAGGGCCATTCGTAAATGATTAGTATTAAAATTTAGATGTCGAGATCTTTTCTAGACGGGAAAAGCGGAGCGGGTTTTTCCGGCATCTTAGTTCGCCATTTTTGCAGAGAATGGGTAAGGCAGAAAGCGATTGAGGGGAATGCATGGAACCGCCGCAAGAAGAAACACGTAAGCGGCGTACGATCATCGAAAACGGAGTAGGTGGGAAAAGAGATGGAAGTCAGAAAAAACGGCGTGGTCATTGAATGTGTGCAAGGGGATATTGCGAGACAGCCGGACGTGGAAGCGGTAGTGAATGCCGCCAATGCCATGCTGATGCCGGGCGGGGGTGTGGCGGGCGCCATCCATCGCGCGGCCGGTCCCGAATTGGCCGAGGCATGCCGGCCGCTCGCGCCCATCAAGCCCGGAGAAGCGGTCATCACTCCCGGTTTCCGGTTGCCGAACAAATATGTCATCCACTGCTTGGGACCGGTGTATGGCGTGGACAAACCTGAAGAGGTTTTGCTCGGAAATTGTTATCGGAACGCTTTGCGCTTGGCGGAAGAACATCATGTGCAAAGCATCGCGTTTCCCGCCATTTCCACGGGCATTTTTGGTTATCCGATCAAGGAAGCGGTACAAGTGGTCATTCCGCTTGTTCTTTCGGAAACGGCCAACCTTAAAACGTTGAAACGCATCCGCTTTGTCCTCTTCGGCGCCCGAGACTTTGCGTACTATGTAGAATATTTAAGGGGACAATCCCTTTAGGGGGACTGTCCCTCTATATTTTATGAAAGACGGGTTCCATCTCTTCGAAGGTGGCGATGTAGCGGAAGCCGATGGTTTTTAAAAGGTCCATGGTTTCATCAAAGGCTTCGGCGATCCGTGACGGGAAGTGGGCATCGGAACCGAACGTGATGATTTCGCCGTTCATGTCCTTATAAAGCTGCAAAATTTCTCTCCCGGGCAAGGCTCGGCTCAATCCGTAATAATACCCCGACGTATTGACCTCAATGCCTTTGCCCTCAGGAATGATTTTCTTGAATATCTCTTCGATGATCTCCAAATGGAGATCGGCTCCCTCTTCATAGCGATAGCGGGTCACCAAATCCAGGTGTCCCAAAACGCTGTATTGATCAAAAGCGCCCAGGCACCGCAAAAATTCCTCATAATATTCCGCATAGGCCTGATCTAATTCTTTTCCCGTAAAAAAGTCGCCATTGTGCAGATCGAGCCCTTTTGCGGCATGCAATGAACAAATGACAAAATCGAAAGGCTCTTGTAAGGGGGACAGTCCCCCATTGCTTTAAAGTGATAAAGCAAAAGAACGCCGTTAAATTAAGGTTTTAATACTTTTGCATGATATCAAATATAGACAAAATGTTTTATTTTTGGGGGACAGTCCCCCGCCGATTTAAAGCGTTAAAGCAAAAGAAAGCTGTGAAATCAACGGTTTAATACTTTAGTACAACCTAAATAGTAGACTAAGAGGCTTATTTTCGGGGGACTGACCCCTCAATAAAACGGCGATATTTGTCGATTAAGCCATCGGGCAAATCTTCAAAGCGAAAGAACCGAACATCCATGGATTCTGTCTCATCTATTTTGATGTCGCCTTTAAAATCGTTGGTGACATAAACGGCGGTGACCGAATAAAATTCATCGCCATTGGCGGCTCTAACATAATACTCCGGGCCGGAGAAAACGCCTATTAATCTTAACTCTCCTATCAGGAGTCCCGTTTCTTCTTTGACTTCTCTTCTCGCCGTATCTTCAAGGCTTTCTCCCAATTCCATGATCCCGCCGGGCAAGCCCCATCGGCCATCGGTTCGCTTTTGCAATAACACTTCATGGTTCTCATTGATAATCAACACCACAGAGCCGGGGAGGATTAAAGGCCTGTGGCCAACCAGTTTTCTTAGCTCCCTGACGTAATCCATTCGTCGTTTCCCCCTGACCGATCCACGTTATATATGTCTTTTAAATTATATTTATTCTGTCCGTTCGTTCAACGAAAATCAATAGTGAACAGTTGATGATAACGTAATCGGATTTGCTCTTATCCTTTCCGATCATTTGAAAAAATGGATGAAGTCTAAATGTAAGCATTTACATTATTTGAGAATCATTTTATACTGGTAATGACTATATCACCACTATGCAGGCGGAAGGGTTAATAATGAAAAAAATTGATAAAACCAGTCGGATTCCTTTGTATATCCAGCTCATGGATATCCTCATCGACGAAATCGAAAACCAGATGGAAGAAAATGACCAGCTGCCTTCGGAACGGGAAATTTGCGAAAAGTATGATGTCTCGAGAACGACGGTGAGGCAAGCCATTTCCGAACTGGAACGGGACGGCTACATTTATAAACGGCAAGGGAAAGGGACGTTCGTTGCGCCGAAAAAATTGAACCAAGATTTGATTCGTTTCTACTCATTTACCGAAGAAATGAAGAAGCTGGGCAAGACGCCGGTGTCAAAAGTGTTGTCCTTCAATATTGTGAAGGCCGATAAAAAAATTGCGTTCAAAATGAAGCGCAATGAAGGCGATCTTGTCTACGAGTTTTCTCGGCTCCGCCTGGCGGACGACGTTCCCATGTTGCTTGAGACGACGTATGTCCCGCACGATCGCTTTCCCGGGATCCGCAAAGCTGATCTGGAAAAAACGCCATTATACGACATCCTTCGCTACCGCTTCGGCGCCAGCCTCACGATGGCGGAAGAAGTCTTTCGCCCCGTCATGACGAGGGAATTTGAAATGGAAATGTTGAAAATGCCGGCTGAAGTACCGTCGTTAAAGATCGAACGGTTTACTTACGACGGGGATGCCATCATCGAATATTCGAACACCATTGCCCGCGGCGATAAATTTAAATACCGCGTCCGTTTGGAAAATCAATGAATGAGGATAGGGGGACAGTCCCCCAAATTTAGGTCTAATGCATGACATTTAAGATAATACCTATGCACTATAACCCTTGCCTTTCAAGGGTTTTTTTACTTTTGCGCTTTAAAGCATTGGGGGACAGTCCCCCAAAAATAAATCTTTCGGCCTATGCATCATACCGTACAAAAGTAGTAAACTCCGCGAATTTAAAGGGTGATTTTGCTTTATTGCTTTACAGCGCTGGGGGACTGTCCCCAAATTTAAATGTATGCCTTTACATTTTTGACTAGTCGTTTTATACTGGTAATGACCACATCACCACTGGGTTTGTGGAAGGGTTAACATGAAGAAAATCGACAAAAATAGTCGGATTCCTCTGTACATTCAGCTCATGGAAATTCTCGTCGACGAGATTGAAAATCATATGGAGGAAAACGACCAGCTGCCTTCGGAAAGGGAAATATGCGAAAAGTACGGGCTCTCAAGAACGACGGTGAGGCAAGCCATCTCCGAACTGGAGCGGGACGGGTACGTCTATAAACAACACGGGAAAGGGACGTACGTGGCTCCGAGAAAAGTGAACCAAAACCTTGCCCGCTTTTACTCCTTCACCGAGGAAATGAAAAGATTGGGCAAGAAACCGGTATCCAACGTGTTGTCGTTCAAAGTCATAGAAGCGGATAAAAAAATCGCCCGCAAAATGAAGCGCAACGAAGGCGATCCCGTCTATGAGTTCGTGCGGCTACGCCTGGCGGATGACATTCCGATGTTGCTCGAGACGACGTACGTGCCGCATGATCTGTTTCCCGGAATCCGAAAAGAAGATCTCGAAAGCATGTCTTTGTACGATATGCTTCGGACCCGTTTCGGCGTCAAGCCGACGATGGCGGAAGAAGTCTTCCGACCTGTCGTAACCCGAGACGATGAGGCGAAGTTGTTGCAGATACCGGTCGAAATTCCGTCGTTAAAAGTTGAGCGGTTCACCTACGATGGCGATATCATCGTCGAATATACGAATACGATTGCCCGCGGCGATCTCTTCGAATACCGCGTCCGCCTGGATAACAAAAATTAGCAATGGCTCGAGAGCCGCTCAACTCCAGTTGGCAAACAATCGATACGATTGTAAGGCTCAAATCCGTCAGCCAACCGGAGCAACAGACATAAAGCGTGCGAGTGTCCGCGTTGGGGAAACATAACCTTTTCTCACAGTGGCAAACAGCGGCGGGGCCCGCGGCAACAGGCGAAATCGCGGCACGGCAATGTTATATATAACGCGCATTCGCCCTTGGCTCTGCATGGGAGCGGCGAATGTCGGCGACTTGAAAATAGTGGTAATGACAACACGACAAGACGATGAGAAAAACAAAATCATGACACATTTCCTTTGATTCAGCGCTTTAAAGTATTGGGGGACTGTCCCCCGAAAAGGATGTGGGTGGAGTTGACATTGTTTGGGTTTGCAACGGAACAGTTGGAGAAAAAGGGAAATAAATTTACGGCGGCCGAAATTTTTCAACAACCGAAACTGTGGGAAGAAACCATAAACATCATAGAAAACCGGAAGACCGAGATCCAAGCCTTTTTGCAAGACAAACTCATCGACAAGAAGGCAAGGGTGATTTTCACGGGAGCCGGCACCTCGGCTTATGTCGGCGATACCGCCGCCCCTTATGTCAGCCGCTTGATTCCGAACCGCGTCGAATCGATTGCGACGACCGATTTGGTCTCGAGCCCCTTGGATTACTTGAACCCGGACGTTCCGACCGTGCTCGTGTCGTTTGCGCGCAGCGGCAACAGCCCGGAATCCGTCGGGGCCTTTGATCTGGCGCAGCAGCTCGTCAAAGAGATTTGGCACATCGTCATCACGTGCAATCCCGACGGCGAGTTGGCGAAAAAAGCGGAGGCGTGTGAAAACGGGTTGGTCCTTTACATGCCGGAGGCTTCCAACGACCAAGGCTTTGCGATGACCAGCTCCTTCAGCTGCATGTACATAACGGCGCTGCTGATTTTCGACTTGGACAATCTGGACGCTTCCAAAGCCAAACTGCGTCCGGTCATTGAACAGGCCAAAGGGATTTTGAACGAACAATATCCAAGCGTTCAAGAACTCGTGCGATTGGGGAAAGGGCGCGTCGTCTATCTCGGTTCTTCGGTGTTGAAGGGGCTGGCGAAAGAAACCGCTTTGAAAAATCTGGAGTTGACGTCAGGGATCATCCCGACCTTGTCGGAATCGGTATTGGGCTTTCGCCATGGCCCGAAGTCGATCGTCAATGACGACACGTTGGTGTTCGTTTTCCTGTCCAACGATCCGTATACGCGCAAGTATGAACGCGATCTTTTAAAAGAGTTGAAGGGTGATGAAGGCCGCCATGTCGTTGTGGCCGTGACGTATGGAAAAGATGAAGCGTTGACCGGCGAAAGCGACAGGGTGCTGACCGTTGCCGAGGATGGCGATTTCGATCTGCCGGACAGCTTTATCGCGTTGGATTACCTTTTATACGGCCAGCTGTATGCAATGTTTTCTTCGATGAAGCTCGGCATTCATCCCGATAATCCACGTCCGGATGGAACAGTGAACCGCGTCGTCAAAGGCGTGACGCTTTATCCGTTTGAACATCGCTCGAAAAGCAGGTGATGAAAGTGAAAGTGACCGTGACGCGGACCTATGAGGAGATGAGCGAAGCCGCCGCTTCTTTTCTCTACGGCCGCATGACGCAAACGACTGGACGGGTCAACATCGGTCTGGCCACCGGGAAAACGCCGGTCGGCTTGTACGAGCGGTTGGTTGAAAAATTGTCCAGAGGCGCAGACATCGGCCATGTCCATTTCTACAACATCGACGAGTATTGCGGGGTTGACCGCACGCGAGCAGGAACGTGCACCCGATATTTAAACGATCGCTTTTACCGAATCGCGCAGATTGATGATGGCAACATTCATTGGTTGCATGAAGAAAATGCCGGCGGTTTCGATAAAGACATTGAGCGGCATGGCGGATTCGACACGATTCTCTTGGGGCTGGGGGAAAACGGGCATATCGCCTTTAATGAACCCGGTACCGCATTTGCCACGCTCACCCATATCGTTGAGATCGCACCGGCCTCAAAACATCAGCACAGCGAAGAATTCGGCGGATACGATCGCGTGCCCGACAAGGCCGTGACCGTCGGCATAAAAACCATCATGCATGCGCAACACATCGTCTTAATAGCCAACGGGAGTCATAAGGCCGATATATTAAGGGAAAGCTTAACAGGGCCGATTACGGAGTCCGTCCCCGCATCGATATTGCAGCTTCATCCGAACTTGCACGTCTTTGCGGACAACGAGGCGGCCGCTTGGCTTTGATGGCTCATTGGCGATTTCATCGGAATCCGCCGTTATAGTAGCCGTGTGACATCTATTTAAAGAAAATTATTAACAATAGCAACCAGGAGGAAAGCAAACATGGGAACACCAAACATTTTGCTCACACGCATTGACAACAGGCTGGTTCACGGACAAGTGGGGGTGACTTGGACGACATCGCTCGGCGCCAATTTGTTGGTCGTCGTTGATGATGAAACGGCAAACGATCCGCTCCAACAACAGCTGATGGAAGCGACGGCGAAATCATCCGGAGCCGGCATCCGCTTCTTTACCGTGCAAAAAACGATCGACATCATCCATAAAGCGGCGCCGCATCAAAAAATCTTTATCGTCTGCCGGACGCCTGAAGTCGTCCGCCAACTGGTCGACGGTGGCGTGCCGATCAAGGATGTCAACGTCGGAAACATGCACTTTTCTCAAGGCAAAAGACCGATCACGAAAAAAGTGTATGTCGACGACAAAGATTTGGAAGATTTGCGCTACATTCAATCGAAAGGCATTAATGTATTTATTCAAGATACACCAGGCGATCCCAAACATTACATTGAATAGGAAGTGATGATGATGGACATTACGTTGACACAAGGCATTATTCTTGCGGTTATTGCCATCATTGCAGGTTTTGACTTTTGGTTGGAAGGCTTGTACATTTTCCGGCCGATGATCGTCTGTACCTTAACCGGCATGGCTCTGGGCGACACGACGCTCGGCGTGGTCGCCGGCGGTTTAACGGAGCTCGCCTTTGCCGGTTTGACGCCCGCGGGCGGCACACAACCGCCGAACCCGATTTTGGCCGGCGTCATGACGGTCGTTCTCGCCCATACGACGGGGAGCAATCCGTCGACCGCGATCGGTTTGGCCTTACCGTTCAGTTTTCTCATGCAATACATCATCTTATTCTATTATTCTATCTTCTCCGTATTCATGCAAAAAGCGGACAAGTATGCGGAAGAAGCGGACACGAAAGGCTTTGCGCGCATTACCATCCTGCCGATGGTGATCGTCGCCTTGACCTACGGCGTCGTCGTTTTCTTGAGCGCTTATGTCGCGCAAGAACCGATGAAGGATTTGGTCAACGCGATGCCCAAATGGCTCAGCCACGGTTTCGAAATCGCCGGGGGCATTTTGCCGGCGGTCGGTTTCGGTTTGTTAATGAAAGTCATGTTGAAAGGCAAATATCTGCCCTACTTGATGATCGGTTTTCTCGCGGCAAGCTTTATCAAATTCGGCAATTTGCTGCCTGTAGCGGTCATCGGCGCGGCTGCGGCGATCTATCAATTCTATAACGACAAAGAAAAAGCTGAGCTGGAAAAGAGAGTCGCGGAAAGCGGAAATGTGGGAGGAGGCTATGAAGATGGCATCTAATGCAACGGAGACCAGAGAGAATCAAAAAGTATTGACGAAGCGCGATATCACGAAATTGGGGCTGCGTTCCGTACTCCTCCAAGCGAGTTTCAACTATGAACGCATGCAGGCCGGCGGTTGGCTGTATGCCATGCTGCCGTTCTTGAAGAAAATCTATAAGAACGACAAAAAAGGCTTATCCGAAGCGATGAAGGATCATCTGGAGTTTATTAACACCAGCCCGCCGCTCGTGCCTTTCCTTATGGGCCTCATTTTGTCGCTGGAGGAAAGCAAAGAAAAACGGAATACCATTAACGGCTTGAAAGTCGCCTTGTTCGGCCCCTTGGCCGGCATCGGGGATGCGATTTTCTGGTTTACGATTTTGCCCATCGTGGCGGGCATCACGGCTTCGTTCTGTAAAGACGGCAACATTTTAGGTCCGATCATTTTCTTCCTTGTCTATTTGGCCATCTTCCTGATGAGAATCTTTTGGGCGCACACGGGTTATTCCCTGGGCGTTCGGGCGATCGCCAAGATCAAGGACAATTCGGAAGTCATTTCGAAGGCCGCTTCCATTCTCGGCGTGACGGTCATTGGCGGTTTGATCGCGACTTATGTGCACATCAACGTGCTCGCGTCGTTTAAAATCAGCCCCGGCCATAGCATTTCGTTGCAAAAAGATTTCTTTGATCACATCTTCCCGAACATTCTGCCGTTGGGCTATACGTTCTTGATGTACTATTTCTTGAAGAAGAAAAATGTCAGTCCCGTCATTCTGATTCTTGTCACCTTTGTGATGGCGATCATTCTTTCGTTCTTGGGAGTGTTGTAAGTGAAAAAGATTGTGGTGACCGGACACGGCCAGTTCGCAACGGGGATTAAAAGTACAGTGGAGCTTCTCGCTGGCGATAACCCAGATCTCTACTTTGTCGACTTCATCGCGGGAGAATCCGACCAGGATCTCAAACAAAAGTTTGAGCGCATTCTAGAAGAAAATGACGGAAACGACATTCTCTTCTTCTGCGATTTAATCGGCGGTACACCGTTTAAAACCGCGGCGTCGCTTGCCTATGACAATGAGCGCATCGAAGTCGTTGCCGGCTGCAACGTCGGCGCCTTGCTCGACGCCATTTTTACAAAAGAAACGGAAGATCTCGCCTCTTTGGCGCGGCGGGTCGTTTCCGTCAGCCAAAACGCCACGGGCGTCTTCGAAAAAAGGAAAACCGTGGAAACGGAAGCCGTGGAAACCGACGGCATCTGATGGAAAAGGTTCCTCCGTTGAGGAACCTTTTCATCATGGAATAGAGGGGCGCGGCAAAACGCCTTTTATTCGGCGGGCGAGCGTGCGGATAAACATGGATTTCATTCAGTCGGATTGTGGGAGCAATGACTGTTCGACCGGTTTGTGAAGGCAAACTTTCATTTACGCAATCGGGAGGCTTTATGATGCATAGCGAAAATTCTTCTCATATCGTCAATACGCGTGAGATGTTAATCAAAGCTCAAAAAGAACATTACGCGGTGCCGGCCTTCAACATTCATAACCTGGAAACGGTTCAAGTCGTCGTCGAAACGGCGGCGGAATGGCGCTCGCCGGTGATTCTGGCGGGCACCCCGGGCACGTTTGAATACGCGGGCGGGGATTATCTCGTCGCCATTGTGGAAACGGCGGCGCGCAAACACGATATACCGATCGCGCTTCATCTTGACCACTTTGAATCTTTTGAAGCCATCAAAACCTATTTGGACATGGGTGTCCGGTCGTGCATGATTGACGCTTCGCATGAACCTTTTGAAGAAAACGTGCGAATCGTCAAAGAGGTCGTCGACTATGCCCACCGCCTCGGCGCTTCCGTCGAAGCCGAGCTCGGCCGGTTGGGCGGTGTTGAGGACGACCTCATCGTCGATGAAAAAGACGCGAGGTACACCAATCCGAAACAAGCCAAGGAATTCGTGGCGCGCACGGGCATCGATTCGCTCGCGGTGGCGATCGGCACCGCGCACGGCCTTTATAAAGGCGAGCCGAAAATCGATCTCGAGCGCCTGTCAGCCATCCGTCAAGAAGTCAGCGTTCCGCTCGTTTTGCACGGTGCTTCGGACGTGCCGTCGCCGATCGTTCAGGAGACGATCCGGCGCGGCATATGCAAAGTGAACATCGCGACCGATCTGAAAATTCCTTTCGCCGACGCGGTCAAACAATATTTCGCCGAACATCCGGACGCAAACGACCCCCGCAAATATTTGACGCCCGGCAAAGAAGCCATGAAAAAAGTCGTCATTGAAAAAATCAAGATGTGCGGAAGCCACGGAAAAGCGTAAATGGACGACCTTGATCGCTCACGGCAAGGCGGAGCCACCGCTTGTTTAGGTGGGTTCGTCTTGTGGGAAAAGACACTCAAAGCAGCCGCCAAGGTGTGCGCGATTGCCAAAAGGCCAGATGATGGATCGCCTGGATTTGGATGATTCGAAAGTGGAGCAAAATCGGCGGATTGTACCTATTATGGGACTCGTGAATGACTTGAGAAGGGTCGCGCCTGGATTCACGCGCCGGATCCGGGCGGCTGCAAGAAACCTCGAGAAACAAGAGTGCAAAAAAGGTTAATGAACGGCGGAATCATGCCAACGCGTAAAAATGAGGTGACGGGATGTGAAGCGACTTTGATGAAGGATGATCAGTTTTCTGCCCATTGCTGGAACGCTGAAGAGAAGTGCCGGCGTCTCGTGACCGTGACCTTGAATCCCGCGATTGATACGATGTATCGATTGGACGCCCTCCGGATCGGGGCGTCCAATCGCACCGACGCTCCGCTCCGCACGGCCGGCGGCAAGGGGTTGAATGTTTCACGAGTGGCCCGCCTTTTGGGCGCGGAAGTCGTTGCGACAGGATTTCTCGGCGGGAATAACGGCCGGTGGATTCGTGAAGAGCTTGCGAAATTGGGAATAGACGACCGATTTGTGGAGATTGCAGGCGAAACGCGGGTATGCCTTGCCTTCATCGATGCCAACGGCACCCAAACCGAAGTCTTGGAAAAAGGCCCGGTCATTCAGCCCGCGGAAGTGGAGGCCTTTCGGCATCGCCTGGCCGAAATCCTCGCGGCGGGAGGAGTTGTCGTCGTCAGCGGTTCGCTCCCCCGGGGTGTCTCGTCAGAGCTGTACCGGAGGATCATCCGCGATGCCTCTCAGAGAGGAATCAAAGTGTTATTGGATACGAGCGGCTCGGCTTTAATGGACGGCCTGGCCGAGCGCCCGTATATGATCAAGCCGAATCGTCAGGAACTTGAGCAAATCCTCGGGCGTTCGATCACGACCGAACGCGAGATTTGGCGGGCGCTCGATCATTTTTATGAAACGTATGCCGTTCCGCTCATCGTTGTCTCAGACGGGGAACGGGGCGCCTTCATCTCGCTTGAAGGCCGGCATTATAGAATGACTGCGGCGAAAGTCCAAACCGTCAGCGCGGTCGGCTCCGGCGATGCTTTTGTCGCCGGCCTCGCCGTCGGCCTTGTCAACGGAGACACCATCGAAGAGGCGCTGACGCTTGCTGCGGCCTGCGGAGCCGCCAACGCCGCCGAACCGCTCACCGGTTACGTCAATCCCGAAAAGGTCCAGGAATTAAAAAAACAAATCGTATGGGGGACAGTCCCCGAATTTTAATCCATACGTATTAAATTTTTCATACAACAAATGTACTATAACCCTTGATTTTCAAGGGTTTTCTTGCTTTAACACTTTAAAGCATTGGGGGACAGTCCCCCAATCTTTGCACAATACGATGTGGGACGTTTGGTCTATAATTTGCAATTCTCTTGCTTTAAATTAAAAGTGAGCACCGGATAGAGGGGTAGGCAAGGGAGGCATCACCCGATGGCACTGGATCAGCGCAGTTGTTCCATTTTGAATCACCTTGTGCATGCGGACGGGTATGTGACCATTCCGTTTTTAACGGAAACTTTCCGGGTGTCGCGCCGGACCATTTACTACGATCTCGATAAAATTGACGACTGGCTGAAAGAACGGGGTTATTCGCCGCTGAAAAAAATTCGCAACGCCGGTGTTTATTTGGAGGAAAAAGAGAAGCGAAAAATCCAGGAAGACATCAAAACCCTCAATGAGCGGGATTACGAGTATACGACGAAGGAAAGACAAGCTTGGATCATTTTGCATTTAATGACGACGGACCGTCCCGTCTTTATAGATGATCTCTCCCAACTTTTCCGGGTCAGCCGTAATACGATCATTGAGGATATTAAAATTTTAAAAAACCGTCTTGACGGATTTCAGGTGGCTTTGCTGTCTGATCGGAGGAAAGGCTACCTCATTGAGGGCGACGAGAAAAGCTGTCGGAAGGCGATGGTCTATTATTTATCGGTGATTTTTCCCGAACATGCTTGGTCCGTTTTAGAAATAAACAAGCAAAAGCTGTTTCGTCACGAAGGCGCCATGGTGTTTCCGTCCCTTCATCCGCGTGTTTTTGACGACCTAGTGCACTTCATTCAACGATGTGAAACCCAATTTGAGTTGGAATACACCGATGATGTCCATCGTCAGCTGGCCATTCGTCTGATCTTTATCCTTCGCCGCATTCAGTTGGATCGGGTGGTGCGCTTCGATCCGATCGAAAAGGATGTTCTGAGCGATACACCGGAAAAAGCATTGGCACAAAGATTAATGGAGCACTTGGCTCATGTCTACCGACTGGACATTCCCGATGATGAGATTTATTACTTAGCTACCCATTTTTTGGGTGCCCGGGTCAACGATCTTCGCGTGCAAGAAACCGACAGCCGCGATATCAAAAAGTTGGCCGTGATCATTAAAAAAATGATTGATGATTTTGAGAAGTTGGCGCTCGTCCAATTCCAAGATCGGGAACAAATGGAACGCAACATGCTGATCCATTTAAAATCGGCGTATTACCGCTTAATCTATGATATTCAAATGATCAATCCCGTTGCTGAGCAAGTGATTGAACACTATCCGGAAATTTATCATTTAACGGAAAAGGTGATCCACCGTCTCGAAGCGGTGGTGCAAAAACCTGTGCCGGAAAATGAAATCGCCTTCATGGCCCTGCACTTTGGAGGCTGGCTGCGCCGTGAAGGCTTACGGGTCCGAAAAAAAAGTAAAGTATTAGTCGTTTGCGCCAATGGCGTCGGCACGTCGCGGATGTTGCAACAACAATTGGAGGAATGGTTTCCGTCCATCGAAATCATCCGTACGGCGACGACCAGGAATTATCACCAATATAAACATCAGGCCGATTTCATCATTTCGACCACACCATTGGCTGATGGCGATCCGTCCGTGTCAGCCCGATTCTAACTGAGGCCCAGCTTTTGGAACTGCAAAAGAAGTTGGCATTGAAAACGGAGGTGCCCCGAAGGCGCCATCTGTCGGTCGAGACGATTCTGGAAATCGTCGAACAGCATGCAACAATTGCAGACCGATCGGGGCTTTATCAAGCATTGCAAGGCTATTTGCATCAGCCGGAAATCGTGGGCATGCACCGAGAAAAACCGGGATTGGCTGACCTGCTCTCAAGCGATACGGTTCAGATCAAAGATTCCGTGGCGAACTGGGAGGCCGCCATTCGAATAGCGGCTGAGCCGCTTCTCCTTAAACAAGCGATCGAAGACCGTTATGTGGATGCCATGCTGCAAAATGTCCAAACGATGGGACCGTATATGGTAATCGCCCCGCGCGTAGCGGTTCCGCATGCCAGACCCGAAGACGGGGTGCGGGAATTGGGGTTAAGCGTCTTGAAGCTGCGGCAGGCGATTCCGTTTCCGGATGAACACCATCTGGTGCAACTGATCGTCGTTCTCGCGGCGACGGACGATGAAAGACACCTGAAAGCCTTGTCGCAATTGTCCCGCTTGCTCAGCCGAAAAGAAGGGTTTCAAGCTCTGCTTGCGTCACAAAACGAACAGGAGTTGTTGGCCCTTTTGCGGCCGACTGGCATCAAACATGGATAGAAGGAGAGACCGATGAAGTTTTTGGAGAGAGACCTTGTCGATTTAAACGTCGACGCGGACAGCCCCGAGCACGCGATCCGGGCAGCCGGCCAGCTTCTGGCCGATGCGGACGCGGTATCGCCGGCTTATATAAATGCCATGATTCAATCTTATCGCAAAAACGGTCCGTATTTTGTATTGGCGCCGCATTTGGCGATTCCCCACGCACGACCGGAGGATGGGGTGAAAGAGGCCGCCATATCGATGATTCGTTTAGAAAAACCCGTCGTTTTCGGCCATTCCGCACATGATCCGGTACGGTTGGTTTTCGCATTGGGCGCCTCAACATCGGACGAACATCTCATGCTGTTAAAGCGCCTCATGCAATTGCTCAGTCGTAAAGAACATATCGACATGTTGTTAAAAGTGCAATCCTATCAGGACATGCTGCCGATTTTGGGAGGGAAATAGGATGAAAATACTTTGCGTGTGCGGATTGGGACAAGGAACGAGTTTGATTTTGCGCATGAACGTGGAGACCGTGCTCAACGAATTGGGCGTCACAGCGGACGTCGAGCATATGGATGTTTCCAGCGCCTCGAGCATGCAGGCCGATTATATCATCACTAATAGTGAACTGGCCAAGTCTTTGGGCGACCACGACGCGACGATCATTTTGGTGGAAAACTATTTTGATCAAGAAGAAATAAAAACGGCATTGGAGAAACATCTGAGCCAGTAATCTCATAACTTTTAAGGAGTGTGTGGAGCATGCAAATCATTCAGTGGTTGGCCAACAACTTCTTCGGCACACCGGCGATTCTCTTGGGACTTATCGTTTTAATCGGTTTATTGGTCCAAAAGAAGACGGCCAATCAAGTCATCAGCGGGACGTTTAAAGCGGTCATCGGTTTCTTGATCATCGGTTCGGGCGCCAATGTCATCGTCAATTCCTTAACCGTTTTTGAACCGATGTGGAAAGAAGTGTTTAACCTCCACGACAGCTCGCTCGGCCATTTTATCGGACAAGACCATTTCATCAGTCAATATGGCAGCGCTGTCACGTTGGCGATGACCATCGGTTTTATCATTAACGTTTTGCTCGCCCGTTTCACGAAGCTGAAGTTCATTTATTTGACGGGACACATGATGTTTTGGACGACCACCATTTTTGCCGGGATCGTCATTCAAGCCGCCGGTCATGTGTCTTTCGGAAAACTGGTTTTGTTCCTGTCGATTGTCATGGGTTTGTATTGGACGATACAGCCGGCTTTAACCCAGCCTTTCATGAGAAAAATCATGGGAAACGACAATATCGCGCTCGGCCATACTTCCGCTTCCGTCGCTCTATTGGGTGCGCTGGCGGGTAAGGTTTTCGGCAATAAAGAAAACGATTCCGAAAAAATTAAGCTGCCGAAAGGCCTGGAGTTTCTCCGCGATTCCAACGTCATTACGGCGCTGACGATGGGCGTTTTGTTCTTCATCGGCGCGATGGTCATCGTTTTCAAGGGAACCCCGGGAGCGGAGAGTCTGATCAAAAAAGCGGGCGACCAAAACTTCGTTGTCTACTCGATCGTGCAATCCTTCCAATTTGCGGGCGGCATTGCCATCGTGTTGATGGGCGTCCGAATGTTCATTGGGGAAATCGTTCCGGCTTTTAAAGGCATTGCGACAAAAATCGTTCCCGGCGCTAAACCGGCATTGGACTGCCCGGTTGTATTTCCCTTTGCGCCCAACGCGGTGATTTTGGGATTTCTCGGCTCCTTTGTCGGCGCTTTGATTTGGTTGGTCATCATCGGCAATACCGTTGGTTACATTTTTATCCCGACGATGATCGTCCTGTTCTTCCACTCGGCGACCGCCGGGGTTTTCGGCAACGCAACGGGCGGTGTGCGCGGCGCTTTGATCGCCGGTTTCATCACCTCGACCGTCGTGGCATGGGGCCAATATATCATGGTTCATTTCTTGATCGGCAGCACCATCCCCGATACGGCGATGTGGGCAGCGGATTCCGATATGTTCATTCTCGGCCCCGTCATCCATCTTTTGGCCAATCTCTTCTTCTAATCCCGCCTAACTGAAAACGGAAAGGGCGCTTCGTGTGCCCTTTCTTTGCGCAGAGTGTGACCGGGATTATGAGGAAAAGGGTTTTCAGACGGTCGGCAAGGCGGCTGCAGGTTGTCGATGGTTGCCAGTAGTTTCGTGAGTTTTAGACATCCGTTTCCCGAAGCTTTTTGAGCCGCTCATTGCCTTTTGACGGCCGACATCGTTTTGCTTGCCATAACGTTTTTTGCTGCTGAAGGGTTTCTGCTCTGAAAGCTTATGAACGCGGTCATTCCGTCCAGCTCCATTCCTTTTGCCCGCTGTCGAGAAACGCTTCTCGTGCGGTTGGCTACGTTAAACGGACATGACGTGCGCATCCGCCGTACGTTTTTTGCTCCGACCGGGCGGATCGCCAAGGCGACGCTTTATCGATGCAACGGACTGCTCATTTAAAGACATCAAACCGTCAAAGGTTTTTCCATTAACTACGAATCACCGGGAG
Source organism: Caenibacillus caldisaponilyticus (assembly GCF_002003465.1). GTDB lineage: Bacteria > Bacillota > Bacilli > Bacillales > Sporolactobacillaceae > Caenibacillus > Caenibacillus caldisaponilyticus. The sequence continues at coordinate 62,066 of NZ_BDDQ01000005.1, forward strand.
ATGTTCATCATGAGTTTCGTGCGAACTTTAACGGGAGACATCGATCCGAAAGACATGGGTTTTACGTATTCGCATGAACACCTTGTCTGCACGCCGCCCTACTGGCAAGAGCGCGGCGAAAACGATTTGTTGCTGGATGATAAGGAAAAATCCAAACAAGATGTTCTGGATTTTAAAAAACACGGCGGCCAAACGATTGTTGATGCGACGGCGGTTGATTACGGCCGGCACGTGGAGGACGTCCAAGCGATTGCCGAAGAGACCGGGATCCGCATCATCGGTACGGCTGGGTTCAATAAAAGTTTTTTGTGGGCCGCGAAAATCCCTGAACGTTTAAAGCCGGTGCTTGGAAACTATGAAACGTTTCGTCAATGGATCGACGCTTCTTCCATCAATCAATTGGCCGAATTTGTCATTAAAGAAGTGGAGGAAGGACTGGAAGGCACGCCATTTAAGGGCGGGCAAGTGAAGTTCGGAACGGGGTATAACCGAATTACGCCGCTTGAGGAAAAAACGATTCGTGCGGTCGCCCGCGCCCATCATGAAACGAAAGCCCCGATCCATTCCCACACGGAAGCCGGAACGATGGCGCTTGAACAAATTGAAATTTTAAAAGAGGAAGGCGTGGACCTTTCTTACGTCAGTTTCGGACATATGGACCGCAATCCGGATCCGTATTATCACGAACAAGTGGCCAAGACCGGGGCGTTTCTGTCGTTTGACGGCATCGCCAAGATCAAATACGCCCCCGAGAGCACGAGGATCGCTTGCATTCTCGCGTTGGTCGAAAAAGGCTATGAAGATCAAATTTTGATCAGCGGCGACACCGCAAGAAAAAGTTACTACAAGCACTATGACTACGGCCTGGGCTTGGAATATATCATCGCGAAATGGGTGCCGCGGTTCATCGAGGAAGCGAACCGGAAAGGCTTCGACGGCGAACGGCTCGTCCGCAAATTTTTCGTCGAAAACCCCGCGCGATGCTTCGCTTTTAAAAAATAAAACAGGTGAGTCGAGTTGTCCATCGAGGGCCTTCATTTTGAAAGTGCCGGATAAAGGGCTGATCCATCGAAACAATGAACCGCACAGGATGGTATGTGAAGCCCCTGAAACAGACTCCGCACCGGCAACAGAGAAAGGAGGATGGTGATGCAATACGAGCATCTCAACGCTTTTGATTTTAAAGAGGCAGTCAAAAAAGCGAAACGGACGGCATTGCTCTCGGTCGGAGCAATAGAAGCACACGGGCCCCATCTTCCGCTGGGAACGGATAATTTGCTCGCGGAGCGCTTGGCGAAACGGGTGGCCGAACAGACCGGTGCCCTTCAGTTGCCCGTTGTGGCTTACGGACAGGTGTGGAGCCTTCGCCATTTTCCGGGCAGCATCAACATCAGCAATGAAACGCTCATTCGTTTGATCGTCGATATCGGCAAAAGCTTATATTTTCAGGGCTTTCGCATTTTGGCCATGATCAACGGCCACCTTGGCAACACCGTCGCTTTAAAAGAGGCGGCCCGAAAGCTTTTCGATGAATACCAAGACATGAAAATCTATTACTTTTTTTACCCCGGAACGAAGGATGTCATCAATGAAGTGCGGGAAACGCCGCCGACTCATGCTTCTTATTTCCACGCATGCGAATTGGAGACGTCCTACATGCTCTATCTGGCCGAAGAATACGTCGATATGGATAAGGCGATTTGCGACGTGCCGCACATCGCGGAAGAAGCGGATATGACGCCGACGCCGTGGGAGTGGTTTACGGAAACGGCGGTGCTCGGGGATGCGACGCTCGCCACGAAAGAAAAAGGGCAAAAAGTGATCGATGCCGCTGTCGCAAAAATGGTGGAAATCCTCCGAAAGGAGCAGGACCATGTTCAATCGAATCACCGAACCGGGTACCATCTTCTTTAACTTTCTGGCCAAAGACAAGGATAATGCCGAAGACATTGTTCGTGTCGGCAACGGGCGAGTGGTGCCTGGCATAGCCGCCGCGGATTTCGAATCGGTGGATGAGGCGGTGGCCGTCGTGAAGGAAATGAAACAAGTTGCACCCGTGGTGAGCATTGGCCTCGGCGGCAACGGCAACATCGCCATGTGGAAAAAGGCGTTGGATATAGCCGCACGTGCCAATCCCGGCCACCTGAATCAACCTTTCAAAACCGCCGTTTACGCCAAAGGTTTTTTGGATGCAAAGGGTGTACCACAGATCGTCAACGCCTTGGTTACACCAAGCGGCAAGAAGGGAACGGTCAAGCTGTCAAACGGGGCGGAGATTCCTGTTGAAACGTTTGCCGTGACGGCGGGCGAATTGGGCATTGAATCCGTCAAGTTTATGCCGATGAACGGTTTGCAACATCTCGAGGAACTCGTCGCGCTGACATCGGCTTTAGCCAAAGCCGGCGTTAAAGGCATTGAGCCGGCCGGCGGGATTGCGGCCGACCACGTGGAGCCGTTGTACCAAGCATTAAAGAACACCGGCATACAGTGGATCATGCCGCACATTTTTGGAGCGGCCATGGATAAGGAAACCGGCCGTACACGTCCGGACATCGTCCAAAACATCGTGAATCAGGTGGTGTGAAACATGCTGACCGCATACTTTAACAAAATCAATGAACTCCTAACGTTGATTGAAAAAGAAGAAGGCGATCGTCTGAGGCAAGCGGCTCGTAAAGTCACTGAAGGTTTGCAAAAAGGCGGTATCGTCCAATTGTTCGGCTGCGGCCATTCACACATTTTGACTGAAGAAGTTTTTTACCGGGCCGGCGGACTCGTCCCGGTGAAGCCGATTTTGATAGAACCGCTCATGCTTCATGAAGGGGCTGTCCGTTCATCGGAATTGGAACGGGAAAATGGTTACGCTTCGACCTTTTTGCAAGATTATGAGTTCAAAAAAGAAGACGTGGTGTTTGTCCTTTCGACATCCGGTCGCAATCCCGTGCCCGTTGACGTGGCGCTGTATGCCAAAGCGCAAGGCGCTTTTGTGATCGGCGTGACGTCGCTTGAATACTCGCAAAGCCAACCGTCGCGACATGTCAGCGGCAAACGCCTTTATGAGGTGGTCGACCTCGTCATCGATAACCACGCACCCGTGGGGGATGCCGTCCTCAGCCATCCGAAAGTCGCCGTCCCGTTCGCGCCGTCATCGACGGTGACCGGTGCCGCCATCTTAAACGGCATTTTTGCCGAAACCATTGCGCTTCTCGCCGAAAGCGGCAGCGAACCGCCCATCTTTTTAAGCGGCAACATCGAAGGCGCCGACACGCACAACAAGCGTTTGGTCGAACAATATCGGGCCCGAATTCCTCTGTAAAGGGGACAGTCCCCATAATTTAGTGCGTTTGTATGAAGCTTGACGTAACCCTAAAGAACTATAACCCTTGATTTTCAAGGGTTATTTTGCTTTAACACTTTAAAGCGTTGGGGGACAGTCCCCTTTTTATTTTTTGGCGGCAATGTTAATGAATGACCGTATGATGTTTGTGATGGTTCTGAGAAATAAAGAAGTGATAATGGAAGTTAAAAGTACCTTACTTATCTTTCCGATAGTCAATGGCCCGATCAAATTGATGCCATAAATTATGGCGGATAAAAAGAACAATATGACATAATCCCTCTTTTTAAAATTCATCAATCCAACATTCTATCGGAAAATTATTTTTCGGTTTTCAAGCAGGCAGCGGCATTAAAATTTTTAGGCGATGATATCGATGCGTTTAAAATACAAACCCCTAGTGAAAGGCTTGAGAACGTGTTCCGCATGATCTTTGCCGCTTTTCAAATCCAGAAAGGCAACACTAAGAGCTTTAAAGCATTTAAATATAACTGGTATTCCTGCTTTGGCGCTTTAAAGTGCTGGGGGACTGTCCCCAAAAAACGCGCTAAAAAAATCTCGCGACGTCGTGAGGCTTCCATTTCTTATGGACGTGCTTTTGAACGAAAATTAATTTAGGATGGGCTTCGACTTCGTCATATGTGCCGTCTTTATGAACACCGACGACGAGGGTCGCATGGTAGCGCCCATAAAAAACGATATCTCCGACTTTAGGGGCTGCGCTCTTTTTAATTAATAGACCGTTGCCTTCCGCATAATCATAAACATTGCGGACGCGCCTGAAAAAGTACGGAGTTTGCGGGGTATTCATTCCGTTTTGCGTGTCATAGTGTTCGGGATGCGCCTTGAAATCGCGCGTCAATAGATCTTGCAAATAGATGCCGGCATGGGCGTAAGCGATGCGGGGGACGTCGATACAGACGATAAATCCAAGCTTGCCGCCGATGTTTTCGTACCCGCCCTTTAAAGGATCATAAAGGGTACCTGCGAGTTGATTTCCCATTTGCGCAATATCTTGGGCGTTCGAAATGCCGTCCCCATCCGCATCCGGATCTTTCAGATTGGGAATGCCGTCCCCGTCGGTATCGTCTTGGATTTTATGATCCGGATCCATCACGGCCAAATCTTTCCCGTGATAACCGTGAAAAAAATAAAGGTAAGCAAGGGTTCCTGAACTTAAAAGCAACACGACGAGGGCAGCTACAAATAAGCGTTTCACCATTTTTCGCATGGATATCTTTCCCTTTTCTAATTTTTATTAAGCACCTTGTGATGACCCAAACTGCCTCACCAACGACTTAGGATGAAAAATAGACTCTCGGTTATAAGAATTTATGCAAAGAGACGGCTGACCAAACCGTCTCTTTTCGTTTGCGATCATGTCTATTTTTTATCTAAACAGCAATCGAGCTTGCTTTTTCAATATTCCGGTCGCGGTGGCTTGCCTCGATCCTCATGGGTAAGATTAAAATGTAGCGAACAAGGAAAGTTTATTGTCACAGTTTACACGTTTCAATTCCTTATAGGTAAGATCAAAGCAAAAGGGCGATGTCCATCGCCATTGCCAATAACCGCGGTTTCAATTCCTCATAGGTAAGATCAAAACGTGAATCTTGGCCGGCCTTGTGCTACCGGCTCGCCGGTTTCAATTCCTCATAGGTAAGATCAAAACTGAAATTGAGTTACCCGACGATCACGAAGCAACGAGTTTCAATTCCTTATAGGTAAGATCAAAACCGTCGACCGCCGGACGATCATCGATTCGGAGTGGTATGTTTCAATTCCTTATAGGTAAGATCAAAACCCGAAAAGGACTGATATGATCCCGTCGGATTTAACGGTTTCAATTCCTTATAGGTAAGATCAAAACTGTATCCTCGTTGATTATTTACGGTTTTCATGCAGTAGTTTCAATTCCTTATAGGTAAGATCAAAACATGGCGAAAGATGTTGAGTCGAGCTTCGGACAAATGTTTCAATTCCTTATAGGTAAGATCAAAACGGCTTGGCTACGGGTTGCATAATCCCAGTCATTATTGGTTTCAATTCCTTATAGGTAAGATCAAAACCCGCGATGAGTTCCGATTTCCTCCCGGTTTGCTCCGGTTTCAATTCCTTATAGGTAAGATCAAAACTGAAATCAAACAGAAAGAACGGCAAAGTAATATCGAGTTTCAATTCCTTATAGGTAAGATCAAAACCGATTTCGACTTTCATGCGATTTGCGCCTCCAATTCATGTTTCAATTCCTTATAGGTAAGATCAAAACCCGACGAGCATGCGGCGGACGATGACATCATCAAAAGTTTCAATTCCTTATAGGTAAGATCAAAACCGACATCGAAAAACAAAAAATGCAATTGCAATACAAGTTTCAATTCCTTATAGGTAAGATCAAAACTTTGAAAAATCACCTTCATGTGGCGCCGGACGGAGAGTTTCAATTCCTTATAGGTAAGATCAAAACGCAAGAGGAAACAAGTAAAAAAGAGACAACTGCTGAGTTTCAATTCCTTATAGGTAAGATCAAAACGGAGTCCCGGCGGTGAGTCCAAGTGGTTTCTTGGCAGTTTCAATTCCTTATAGGTAAGATCAAAACATTTAATTCTGTCAACTTCTCTAACGCATTGTGCAAGTTTCAATTCCTTATAGGTAAGATCAAAACTTTTCGGCGCCGAGGTTGCCGGCCAAGAGAGTATTGAGTTTCAATTCCTTATAGGTAAGATCAAAACGTATATTGTTGTTCGGCGCCTGACTCAAAATCGTCAGTTTCAATTCCTTATAGGTAAGATCAAAACATTTTTACGTTTCGTTTCGTTTAGTTTAGTTTCGTTGTTTCAATTCCTTATAGGTAAGATCAAAACGTCCGCTTTATCATCGATGCGTTTCACGGTTTGGAAGTTTCAATTCCTTATAGGTAAGATCAAAACGACATTCATCGACGAAAGGCCGATGAATACGGACTCATGTTTCAATTCCTTATAGGTAAGATCAAAACGGGATATGACGCCGTGGAACCATCGGCGCGGCTTCTGTTTCAATTCCTTATAGGTAAGATCAAAACCGTGAACAGCGCCAGATCGAGATGCTTCTTGTGGATCTGTTTCAATTCCTTATAGGTAAGATCAAAACAAGGCATATAGGGAATTACCTTGGCTTGAGGAGAAAGTTTCAATTCCTTATAGGTAAGATCAAAACCGGGGGTTATTTTTTTGTGACCATAAATAATCAGAAAAGTTTCAATTCCTTATAGGTAAGATCAAAACGCGCTTGACATCGCCGCCTCTTCAAATCAACCCAAGTTTCAATTCCTTATAGGTAAGATCAAAACCCATCGTCGAACTATTGGAAATCGAAAATCAGGTCAGTTTCAATTCCTTATAGGTAAGATCAAAACGTTTGGCGGATTATATTCCTTCGCACGCATTGGAGCGGTTTCAATTCCTTATAGGTAAGATCAAAACGGTCAATTCGGTCGCGAAAGGGGTCGCCCGCTATGTTGTTTCAATTCCTTATAGGTAAGATCAAAACTTTGTGTCGCAAGAAACTAACGGAGAAAAGAGTTTTAGTTTCAATTCCTTATAGGTAAGATCAAAACTCGTAGGCCTAAATCATGTCCATTATATTTTGGAAGTTTCAATTCCTTATAGGTAAGATCAAAACATCATGATCAATTTCATAATTCTCTATTTCAGTTTCGAGTTTCAATTCCTTATAGGTAAGATCAAAACCTCTCGGATTATGTATAATTTGTTTGTGTGAACCGTGTTTCAATTCCTTATAGGTAAGATCAAAACGAAGAAAATGGGACAAGAAAAAAGGAAAATGTTAATTGTTTCAATTCCTTATAGGTAAGATCAAAACGAAAGCATTGGCCGATCAATTCGCGAAACTGACCGAGTTTCAATTCCTTATAGGTAAGATCAAAACGATCAAGATGGCGACGTATGACGATGAAATTGTGCTAAGTTTCAATTCCTTATAGGTAAGATCAAAACACCAATGGCATGTCGTCAAATTCCCGTATCAGCCTGGGTTTCAATTCCTTATAGGTAAGATCAAAACGATTTTGAACAACGGGATCACCTCCTTAGACTGAAGTTTCAATTCCTTATAGGTAAGATCAAAACCCAAAAAACTGCCGATATATCAACATTCTTCATCGGGCGCGTGAATCCTTCCTTTCAAAACAAAATTTTTTCGTTTTACAAAAAAGCCGCGTCACGGCAAGAAATAGTGACATCACCAATCGTCGTCGATCCCTAGGGTTTTTGACGCTACTCAGGGTCGACGACAAAAATTGAGCATGGGCCGCATGGGCTTTTGTTTTTATATTACCACTTCGTCAGGATTTCACAGAAACAAATCTTTGCACGCTCTACACAAAATGTAGCCTCGCCCGATGCCATCCGTCCATCCCGTCTGAAACATCACTTACGACTTTCCTGCTTCACCGTTCCTTCGCCGTAAAGTAGGTGAACATGTCCGAGCACAACGGATCCCTATATCCTTTACGGTGCACACAACATGTAATGAATGTTGCGAAATCCTATCCCTTTTTAACATCTTGAAACCATCAAAAACATTCATTCGTAGGAACCATAGGGAGGTAGACGAAATGGTATTGAAATTGGAAAATGTCACGAAAAAATTCGGGAACCATACGGCGGTCAACCATTTGACGCTTTCCATACCCGAAAAACAAATGTTCGGGCTTCTCGGGGCGAACGGTGCCGGAAAAACAACGACGTTCAGGATGATCCTCGGCATCCTGCGGGCGGATGAAGGCACGATCACGTGGCACGGACAGAGAATCGACCATTCCATGAGCCCGGACATCGGTTATTTGCCCGAAGAAAGAGGCCTCTACCCGAAATTGAAGGTGAGCGAACAAATCGTTTATCTTGCCCGGCTGAGGAAAATGCAGCCGAAAGATGCGTTGAAACAGCTGGACATCTGGCTTGATAGGTTTAAAATTGCCGAATATAAACATAAAAAGGTGGAGGAACTGTCCAAAGGGAATCAACAAAAGATCCAATTCATCGCCGCCGTCATCCATAAACCGAAATTGCTCATTTTGGATGAACCGTTCAGCGGACTGGACCCCGTCAACGTGGAAATGCTCAAAAAAGCCGTCATCGATCTCAAAAATGAAGGCACCTCCATCGTTTTTTCCAGCCACCGCATGGAACACGTGGAAGAGCTCTGCGAAAATCTGTGCATCTTGCATAAAGGCAATCCCGTCGTTCAAGGATCTTTAAAAGAAATCAAGCGGTCTTTCGGCAAAAAAAATTTAATCATTCACGCGGATTTCGATTTAAGTTTTCTGGCCAGTCACCCCGGGGTGACCCGATCCAAATTGACAGCCGAAGGCATCGAGCTGCAAATCGAAAGCGAAACCGTCGCGGAAAAAATCTTGCAATCGGTCGTAAACAAAGGATTTGTCCGGAAATTTGTTCTGGATGAACCGACGTTAAATGATATTTTCATAGAAAAGGTCGGTGCGGAACATGAATAATTTTTGGATCGTCTTTTCCCATACCTATTTAACGAAAATCAAATCCAGGCAATTTCTCATCACGACGGTCATTACCTTGGCCCTCATTTTATTGATGACCGAATTGCCGAATCTCATCAAAAAATTTAACGGAAGCGATGAAAAGACAATCGTCCTTGTCGATCAAACGAAACAACTCGCACAACCCTTTACGCAAATGATGGAGAAAACGGATAAACATGTTACGATCGTCCAAAGAACGGCGAATGAAGAAAAATTAAGGAAACAAGTGCTAAATGGCGATGTGGACGGGTATTTAATTTTATCCTTCGGCGCGGACGGTTTGCCGAAAGCCGTTTTCAAAACGAAATCGCTGACCGACCAATCGTTGGCGGACCAACTGCAGTCGGTGCTCCAACGAATCAGGTCGCAACAAGCCGCGCAGCATCTGAATTTGTCACAGGAACAGTTGGCTCAATTAAATGCCCCGGTCGATTTTCACCATGTGGCCGTTGAAAAACAAGCGAAAAGCGAAAAAGAATTGAGCCAGGCAAGGGGACTGGTTTACGCCCTCTTAATCATCATCTATTTCGCGGTCATCATGTACGCGACGATGATCGCCACCGAAGTCGCAACGGAGAAATCATCGCGGGTCATGGAAATTTTAATCTCGAGCGTTTCGCCCGTCACCCATATGTTTGCGAAGATTGCCGGTGTCGTCTTTGTCGGCCTCACCCAACTCATCATCATTTTCGGGTTCGGCTATTACGCCATCAAAAGCAATTTGGAAAAGATGTCGGGCGGCTTTTTCGACTTTTTCGGTTTTGGCGATTCATCTTTTGTCATCATGCTTTACGGGCTTCTTTTCTTCATTCTCGGTTTCCTGCTATATGCCACGATCGCAGCCTTTCTCGGTTCATTGACCAGCAGGATTGAAGACGTCAATCAGATGATCAGCCCGTTGACCTTTCTCATCGTCCTGGCATTTATGCTGGCCATATTCGGTTTAAACAATCCGGAAGCGCCCTTCGTCACGGTGACTTCCTTTATCCCTTTCTTTACGCCGATGCTCATGTTTTTAAGGGTTGGGATGTTGGATCTCCCGTTGTGGCAGACGCTGCTTTCCATCGGTCTTTTGATCGCGAGCATCGTTATCCTCGCGGTTTTCGGGGCACGCGTCTACAAAGGCGGCGTCCTGATGTACGGCCGTTCCAATCTTTTGAAGGAAATGAAAAAAGCCTTGCAGTTGTCGAAGGAAAATAAATAGAAAAAAACGAAACCGGATCGAGGACCCGATCCGGTTTCATCTTTGTGTGCGCCCGGCATCGATGTGGTGCCGAAAGGTGAATGTTATGAACGGGAGGCGCTGAGCGCCAACCGTTCGCCGGAAGCAAAGGCGTCCGCCATAGGCCGGAATCGGGAGAATGCCCGGAGACCAAGTGGAATGTATAAGACGCCCCAAGACAAAAGTACTTGGGTAAGGTGCCCCTGACAAGAAACGGTTTTTGCCTCCGTCATGGGTTTAGCACTCTCTTGCGCCGAGTGAATGGCAAACCGCCGGTTCGTCTAAGCCGGCCACCCTCATTCCAAACGCGCACGGAGATGCATCGCTCAACTGCCCGCTTTGCTGTCGTTACGGCGGGTACGCAGGAGCTGGGCGAGACTGAAGACTAAAATGAAGAAAAGGACCGTGATCAGAAAAACGCACAAGAATCCGCTGCTGACGGTCAGATCAAACGACGGGTTCTTTTTATGAACGGTGATGCTGTACACCCCGCCGATGTCATAAGAATGGTACGTAAACAGCGCATATAACGTCAGCCCGCCGAAGAAAACGGTCACTAAAAAAAGAGTGCCAAAAGAATCGACCATATAAAGATGCTGATCCATGTCTTGTTCATTGAATCATCTCCTTCCGTTGATTTCAAAGGCTCAGGATCCGATAGGCATTATACGCCTTGCTTCAATGGGGATCGCTGTTCCCCGGCTTGCTTATCGAGTTGAAGTTTCTAGTTCAACCCCTTTGCTGGTCCCGTTCCGAAAAGTTGCGCTTTGGACAAGCCGCAAAAAATTCAATGACAAAAGTATATCCCTTGATGGTTGGCATTTGTCCGGCCTTGCCATGACCTCTTTACGCTTCGCAAAAGAGGTGAACGCTCTGTTTAACGTTCCGAAGCGAAGAGATGGCGAAAGAGATGTTTTCCATCGGGCAGCACGGGCCAAAGATTGATGGAATGAAAAATAAAGATGATGGCCATCCACAGAATGAGCAAATGGACGAGAGGTTGGTGAATCAAAATATCCAACCAGATGCCGGAAATGCCCAAAAACGTCGTGACCAGCGGGCCGCACAGCGAGATGAAGGCCTCATTTTCCCAAGCCGGGCGCCTGATTTTATAAGACAGGTTGCTGGTGACCAAACAACCCATGTGCGGATTTTTCGTTATTCTTCTTAAGGCGTAAAGATGCCCGGATTCATGGATGGCGATGCTTAAAAAAAACGCCGAAAATCAGGGCATCAAAGAGACCTATCGGAATCAGAATTTCCGGTTGTCCAAGATATAAAGCGAAGAGCAAGACCATTGTGTTCAGGGGAAATAGGACGATGCACAACCTTTTGAGAATAATTGCGAACAGATGGGCAAAAATTGTAAAAAAATGGACGCCGTTAATGGTATATCGCTTTCCAGTGAAAAAACGGAAACCGCTCCGAATCCAAAAGAGGCTGAAGAGGATCAGCGCTTGATCTTTTATAGGCGTTTTAAAGCAAATCAGATAATGGTTCACGAGATTTTCTAATAATCGGTAAAAATCGCGCGTCAACATGTCGGTTTTCACGTTCGGGAAAGCCTTTTGGAGTTCATCCAATATGGTCGCGATATTTTTTTGGCCATCGATTTTTTTTTAAAAAGATTTCCGCGGTCTGATTCATAGGATAGTGTTGGTTCAAAGCGACATCTTGGACAGCGCCGGGCACGATCCGAACGGCTTTGGGAAAATAAGGGATGCTGCTATTGGCGATCATGGGCATGCCTCCATCCTTCCACGAGAGAGGTTAAAGCGATTACGAGAAGGGTCGATAAGCTTAAAACGAGATAGAAGGCATTATCCTGCAATTTAGACAGAACACGGGCGCTGACGAGCAACAGCGGCAATCCGACAAGGCAAACAATAATGGAAGAAAACGCCGTCGAATAGGGATGGTCTTGTGAGTACGGCAATAGGATACCTGCGAGAAAACATACGCAAGTGACGAGCATTCCGACGGGAAGGTAAACGAATGCCAACTGTGCCGGCCCGCCTTGCAAAATGAGAAGCAGCGCGACGAACAGGATGCCGACGACAAGGTTAAACGCGATATTGGCGGCTAATTTTGCCATGATCCAAGCTTTCCTGGAATACGGGTACGCATAAACCATCCATCTTATCTTTTCATCGCGCCCAAAAGAGCTGTAGCTTAAAATGCCGATCAAAACCCAAAGAAATAATGTCGCCATAGACAGGTAAGCGTGTAAATGCATTTTAAGGCCGACAAAGATCACAAGCGCTAAATAGATGATGAGCATCATAAAAATATCGGGATGGCGGATCATGTCTTTCCATTCTTTGATCATAATGTTGAAGAACTTGTTGTTGACAAAAGGCAACGTTTTAAAAAGGGTAACGCCTCTTTGCTCCGACAAGTTTCGGGGGATCATTGTGCTGAAAATGAAGCAGGCGAAACTGACGAGCGGCAGGAGGGTGCACCAAACGACTTGGAAGGGCTGATGTTGCAGCTGGAAAGCCGGCAAAGCGTAACCCAGATGAATGAGTGCAAAATTCAGCGGATTGAAGGAAACGTGGTCGACCAACTCATAAATTTTATTTAGATTAGCAAAAGATAGAAACAGAAAAAGGAAGAGAAACCCGGACGAAGATATGCTTAAAAGTTTATTCGTCATTCCGCCGATCCGTAAGAAGCGGTAGAGAAAAGTAAAACATTCAACAAAGAATAACGTCCCCCATTCGACGGTCAATATTTGCAAGATAAAACAAGCGGTGACGAGGGCCGTCAAACCGGCCGAAAACCCGACGCCCGTTGAAAAAGTGACGAGGATGGGCAGAAAAATGATCAGATCGATCAATAATACAGCAATGATGAGCGGCAAATAAAAACCTAACTTGCGCTGATGGGTTTTGACAGGAAACCAATATAAAGACAATTCAACAGCGGTGCGCTCCGGCGACATGATGAGGAAAAAAGTAAATATCACGGTGGTAAACAATGACGCATTGGCGAAGAGGACGAGCAAGATGACTTTGGTGAGAATGGTATCGTTCATGCCGGCGGCCTGCGTGAAAGAATGGACGGCCGAATGGCTTAAAATAATAATCAGGACAAAGAGAAGACACGCAATCACGGGGAGGATGAACTTGAGAAGCGGCTGCCGTTCCGATAGTGATTTATAATGATTTTTCCATGTCCAGATAATGACCTTAGAAATTTGCCATGACTTTTTCAAATTGGGTGCCCCCTCTTCCCAATCCGGTGGCTTGCAAAAAGACGTCTTCCAACGTCACGGCCCGATAGCTTCGCAGTAGTTGATCGACCGTGCCTTCCGCGACTATGACGCCGTTGGAAAGAATGCCGACCTTGCTGCATAAGGCCGTCGCCATCAGCAGATCATGCGTTGCAATTAAAAGTCCGCGCGTTTCTTTGAGTTGGAGGATCATATCCTTCAACATGATGACGGTTTCCGGGTCAAGCCCTCTAAATGGTTCGTCCAAAATGATCAGTTCGGGTTTATGCATGAGCGCAGCCATAAACTGGATCTTTTTTCTCATGCCGTGCGAATAGCTGCCGATCAGTTGGTCCAGCACTTTATCGATCCGAAACAAGCGGGCGAGATCCCACATAAAATCATAGGCCTCGACCTCGTACATTTTCATTACAAACGTTAAATATTCCTTACCGGTCAGCGTTTCGGGCAACAATAGTTCATCGGGGATGTATCCCAAGCTTTTTCTGGCAAGGAGATCATCCCGTGATAAACCTTTGATGCGAATGTCCCCGTCGGTCGGTGTGATTAAATTGGTGATCAAGTTCATCGTTGTCGTTTTCCCGGAGCCGTTGGGACCGATCAGGCCATATATTTCTCCTTTTTGAACATGAAAGGAGATGCCGTTCACCGCTTTCGTTTTTCCGTAAAACTTGATTATCCGATCGACTTGCAGAAGAGGATCCATCTAAGTTCAACCCCCCGATAGGCATGTCACCGCGAGATGGGATGCAACCGCCTCCGTCGCTCGTAATAGAACGGTTCGACTCATGAACCGTATTGGGCAGCATAAGAGTGATGAACACCCTTATGCCTCAAACGAATTGCACTAGTTACAGCCTACTTTAAAGGTCCACGGATTCAGACTGACGACGGCATAGAGCGAATGTTTGGCGTGAATGAAACACCAAGCCATTGCACCAAGAAGAATGGTCGCACCCAAAGCGAGCAAGACGAAGATCGCCACCACGTACCAGACGACGGCATCCTCCACGTTGTCATCGCTTTGAAGGTCGACGAATGGAGCGACATAAGCTGTGTTCATTCCTTCTCCCTCCTTTCTACCCATCATCTTTTGATAAGCCAATCCAAGATGCTAACTTTTGAATTCTCTTTACCCTTGCGGATTCCTTTTTCTCATCCAAAAACAGTCAGAAATCCCTATTTTATAGTTAAATCCTGGGAAAAAGCGGGTTATTGGACGGAGTTTTGGCACGAAACGCTAAAAAGAGCGATGGAAGATGGAAGGCCGGGAAGAGGATGCATCGCAAGCGTGCGATGCGGGCGGGATGGCGGTTTGACAGCCGGCAACGCCCTTTCGTTATTTTAGTCGTCACTGATCCGAATTATTTTTTAAAAATTAAAAAATAATACTTTGTACCTAATATACCTATATCGCAACAATTGATACAATTTTCATAGACGAATCGAGAAATGGATCCATAAGCTAAATATTTGAGGGATTTTTTCAAGGGAATAGAGAAACGTTGGGTTGGCTGAAGGCCACCGCGCCGCTTGGATTTGCACGATAAAAATCCAAGATTTTTGTGTGTTGCTTTCCATGAAAAAGAAATCGTTTGCAGGAAGAAAAGATGGGCATGTCTAAATTGGAAACAAGCCTTTGTTAAAAAATTCGAAGGGAAAGCGAGGGAAGGGGATGCAGCCACCTTCGTTGTCGGCGAATGCCGGTGACCAACCCATCCTGAAACGATCTGTAAAATCGCCGGTCATAGAAGTGGAACATCTGCAAAAAAGATACGGTCAAACGGTCGCCGTCGAGGACATCAGCTTTAGTGTCGAACCCGGTGAAATTTTTGTGCTCGTCGGTCCGAACGGCGCCGGGAAAACGACGGCTGTGGAATGCATGGAGGGGTTGCGCGTTCCCGATCGCGGAACGGTCCGCATCCTGGGATTGGACCCAAGAAAAGACAGAGCGCGCGTCTATCAACAAGTCGGCGTCCAATTGCAGGAAGACCAATTGATCCCGCGCCAAAAGCTGATAGAGGCGCTGAAGGTTTTTTCCAGTTTCTATGCCAACCCGTTCCCGTATAAAGATTTAATGGAGGCATGCGGGCTTTCCGGTTTGGAAAAGCAATTTTTCGGGAAGTTATCGGGCGGTCAGAAGCGGCGGTTTATGCTTGTCCTTGCCTTAATCGGCCGTCCTAAGGTTGTGATCTTGGATGAACCGACGAGCGGACTGGATCGCAGGCAAGGTTCAATATTTGGAGAATGCTGGAAGAGTTGAAACGGGAAGGGGTGACGATCTTCTTGACGACCCATGACATGAACGAAGCGGAAGAACACGCAGACACGTTATGCATGGTCGATCGCGGCCAAGTCATTGCCATGGGGCCGCCAAAGGAGCTCTTGCGGGAAAATCAAATGGGCGTGAGGGTCAAAATCCCGGATCGATTCAACTGCTCGTCGGATGATTTGGAGAGCATTCCGCATCTCGGGAAATGGGAAAAAGTCGAATCCAATTATTTGCTTTACGGCATCAATTCGGAATTTCTGCCGTCGGTTCATCGTTATATTCAGGCCAAAGGAATCCAATTGGATCAGATTGAAACGCGCAAAGCCAATCTCGAAGATTTGTATTTATTTATGACGGGTCGTGCCTATCGGAAGGAGTGAGGGCTTTTGATGAAATCCATCGCCCGAATGTTTTGGGCGGAGATTTTGTTGTTTTTGCGCGAACCGTTTGCGATGTTTTTTACGCTGCTTTTTCCGGTGATTTTATTGTTGCTCTTTGGCTCCGTGTACGGACATTACGACATGCACAACGGCTTTCGTTTTATTGATATATACATTCCTTCGCTTTTCGCCATGGTGATGGCGAATCTCGGGTTGATTTCGATTCCGATCACGCTCGCGGAATATCGGGAACGGGGCATTTTGAAGCATTACCAAGTGACCCCGCTGCCGCGGTTTGCCTTTTTGACCGTTCAGGTGGCCGTTCAAATTTTTATGTTTTTGATCTCGGCTGTACTTATTTTAATCGTCGGGAAGATGGTATTTAATATTCATTACGGCGGAAATATTTTTGCCACAAGCCTGTTTCTATTGTTAAGCATGGCGATGTTGTATGCGGTCGGTTTTGCCGTCGGCGGGCTGGCGTCCACAATAAGGACCGCGCAGACTGCTGGGATGGCCATCTTTTTTATCATGTTTTTTTCTTCGGGTGCCGCCATCCCGAGAAGCGAGTTCCCCAAATGGCTGCAGCATGTGACAGATTATATTCCGCTTGCCCATGTGGTGGACGTGCTGGAAGATTTGTGGGTAGGCAAAAGTCTGGCTCATTATATGGGATCCATCGCTTTAGTATTCGCCATTCTTGTTGCGGCGCTGATCGTTGCCAAGTGGAAATTTCGTTGGGAATCTTCGTAATCCGGTCCTCCATGGATGGCGAAGTCGTGTTTAAAGCATAACTCCACTAGGTAAGCCGGGATAGGTACCGAAATCATGGGAGGCTCGACTTGTACCGAATCGCTTGGGATGAATGATAAAAAAGGACCGGTCACGGGCCAACGCCTGCGGAAGAATAAGCCATTAAGAAGCCAATGGCTTGCAGCAGGATTGGCGGTGGGGACCGGTCCGGCGTTTCAACGCTACGATTCTAGAAGACGCCAAGCAGCACGCCGACGACGGAAATGAGCACCAAGATGATCAAAACCTTGGATGCGCTTAATTTCCGTTTGGAAATCAAATACCAACACAGCAGAACCGCGAGCAGGGACAACAGTCCGGGGAAGAAGCCGTCAAACGTTTTTTGCAGGTCGAGTTGTTCATCTCCGTTTGGTATTTTTATAACCGTTGACAGTTTGACGAAAGATGCCGCCAGTCCGCCGATCACTATGATTCCTAAGGTATTAAATGCATCTCTTAGTTTTTCGGCATTTTCCCCGATGATGCTGTTGACGGAGTGAATTCCCAATGTATAGCCTCTCATAAACAGGAAATAGGAGAGGCTTAAGATGATGGCAAGATAAGCGACGATGTATAACAAGACGCCCAACGGGTTGCCGTGGTTGGAAATCCCCATGCATATCGTCAGGAGTATCGGGATAAATATCCCTTGCAGCGTGGAATCGCCGATGCCCGCGAGCGGGCCCATGATGCTCGTTTTGATGCTGTGAAACATGTCATCATCGATGGGTTGCCCGTTGGCCCGTTTTTCCTCCATGGAGCAAATGACGCCGTTTACCAAGCTGCCGGTTTGAGGTTCGGTATTATAGAAGACCGAATGCCTTTTTAAAGCCTTCCGATATTCCTCCGGATTGTCTTTGTACAGCTTCTTTAAAACGGGAAGCATGGAGTGGGCGAAGCCGTGCGCTTCCAGTTTTTCAAAGCTCATTGAAGACAGGTGATACATCGCCCACGAACGCCAAGCTTTGCGCAAATCCTTTTTCTCAAGTTTCGGCATTTAAATCACCTCATCTTCCAGTTCGACCGTGGAACCGGCTTTTTGTTTTACCAAATAAATGATATAAGCGATCAGGATGGCAAAAACAGTAAGCGCTATCATGTTGTTTTTAATAAAAGCGATGAACACGAATCCGGCAAGGAAGAAGATAAAGTGCGCTTTTTCTCTTATCAAAAGGTTCATCAACAGGGCGATTCCCAACGCGGGCAACAAACCGCCCAACACATTCATCATCGTTGTGACGTCTTTCGGTATGGCCTTTAAGGCATCGGAGACAAAACCCTGTCCGAGATAGACGGCGAGCGTGACGGGAACGACCCTTAAAATGAAGTTGCCGATTTGCGGGTAAATCGCATTGTTCCACACGATGCCCTTGGCGTCGCCGTCATTGGCCGCTTGTTCGGCCCGACGGTTCCAATAGGAATTGATGACCATCATAAAATTGTGCAAAATCAATCCGAGCGCGCCGATGCCGACCGACAGCGTCACCGTAACGCCCGTCGAAGCGTGGGCCAACATGCCCAATGCGATGCCTCCGTAAGCGGCATAAGTAATTTCGGAGTTTTGCGTGCCACCGGTTGAAATGGTGGCAATGAAAGCCGCCTGTACGGCCACTCCCAATATGATGCCGGTGGTTACGTCACCGAGAATGAGGCCGACGATCAGACCGGCCACCAGCGGCCTGCCGACGACGTAATAACCTCCGGTAACGCCCATCAGCCACGGAGATGAGACGGATCCGAGATAACAAAAAATGCCGATCAGAAGGGCCTGAATGAACAATACCAAATCCATGGTAAGCGTCCCCCTTATTTATAATTTTGTTTCGCTTTATCCCAAGTTACCGGTGTTTCTTCGGGAACGAGCTGGAAGACAATGTCTTTTCCTTGATTACTGAGATAATCAAACGCCTTTTTTTCCTCTTCCGTAATCGACACCCCCTTGGCGACGTTTTGGGTAGCCTCTCTGGCGCTGATCGGCCCGACATTGATTTCGCGGCCGAAATCACATCCCGCTTCCGTTAATTTTTGCAAGGTCACGGGTGATTTGACGATGACAAAGTAAGCGTTTTTCGCCTGTTTGGCCTTGTTGATTTTTTCAATGCCTTCTTCAACCGTGTAGATGCCGACCCTCACTCCGCTGGGGGCGGCGTGGGCAAAAATTTGCTTTTGCAATGGATCGTTGGCAATTTTGTCGTCGATGACGAGAATGCCGTGACAAGGTTTTAATTTGGACCACCTCGCTACAATTTGGCCATGAATGACGCGGTCATCGATGCGGACAAAAGAGATTGGCATGATCGAGTTCCTCCCTATGGTGTTGGATCGTTTTTTCACAGGACTTCATTGATGCCAGTGATGGCTTGCTTACCGGTTTCGGAGGCTTTTCGTACCAAGTCATCCAAACCTGCCGTTTCAAGCTGCGGATAGATTTCCAGGATCATCGGCAAATTCATGCCGGTTAAAATTTTTATATTCCCGTCGCTTTGGAAGACATGCTTCAGCGATTGGTTGTAAGGCGTTCCGCCTTTGAGATCGCAGAGGATCAACAGGCTGTCGTATTTTTGATTTAATTCACCGATGAGCAGATCCAAAGCATGAGAAAAATGATCGACCCCTTTATCGTCTAAGGCCAAGGCGTAAAGATGAGGCGTTTCGCCGAGAATCATTCGTGAGGCATCCAGCAGGCCTTCGCAAAACCGGCCATGCGATGTCAGTAATATTGCCTTCATGCCCATCCTCCTTGCACATATATGTGATGTTTAAACTCGGACATATGCTTTGATGGTCGCAATCGTTTTGCCGACGGATTTTCCGTAAGGACGAATCGTGTATTCTTTCACGCATTCGGGAATGATGAAGGTTTCCGCATAATGGACGACAAAGGGTTCAAAGGCGCCGGTCGGACTTTCCACCACGGCTTCATCGCCTTCGACCAAGTTCAGGACGTTGACGCTACCGTTCGTTTGATGGGTCACCTTTTTGGAGAACCAATGCCGCCTTGTTTCAATAAATTCCCTTTCGTGCAAGCCCGTGCGCTCCTCGATCCATCCATCGCCTTCCGCGATTTTTTCAATGCGATTGATGAGATTTTTTTTCACCCAATCGGTGTCGCGATCCCACTGAATGACGTTTTTGCCGTGTTCCAAATGCACCGGTCTCGGCAATCCATCGAGTCCGAGGCGGCCCCAGTCCCATAATTTGAACGTAAAAATGTATGGGGTGGCGCTGATTTCCAAAACCATGCAATTCTTCCCTGAACAATGGATGGTGCCGGCGGGAATAAGAAAATGATCGTGTTTTTTTGCCGGAAACTTATTAATGTATTTATTATCATCAAAATCACCCTCGCCTCTGTTGGCTTTTTCTAAAGCGTCGAGCATTTCTTCCTTGTTGACGCCGTTCTTCAATCCCAGATAGACGCAGGCGTCTTCTTTGGCGTCGAGGAGATAATAGCTTTCGTCTTGGGTATAGGGCATGCCGAAGGTTTCCTGAATATATTCCGTCAGCGGGTGAACTTGTAAACTTAAATTTTGCCCGTCCATGGTGTCCAAAAAGTCAAAGCGAATGGGAAATTCAGTGCCAAACCGGGCATGCACCCGATCTCCCAACAGTTCGACAGGGTGGCGAAACACGAGATTAATTGACGGAATTTCAATTCGGATATTCCCGTAGCGAAGATAGAGGCTGTTTTCTTCGGGTACACCGTCAAAGCTCCAAGCATAATTGATCTCGTTCGGATCGAGACGAAAGCGTTCTTTCATCCATTGGCCGCCCCAAACGCCCGGATCAAAATAGGGCACCAATCGGAACGGCCGGCGGACGACCTGGGCCAGTCCTTCCCGGAAGGCCGTTCCCGTCACCATTTTCGGATCATCTTTGGCGTTGGTATCCAACAAATAATCGATTTTGTCATAAAGCTTTTTTTTATGGCGATCGGCGATGCGCCATTCGAAAAAATAGCCTCGTTTATATTTTTTAAGGATATCCTCCTCGAAATTATCCATTTTCCAATTGCCGATCTCTTTGGAGCGGTATCTTTTCTGAATCTCCCATCTGGCCAGATCGGCATAGACGAGGATATCCGGTTCATAAATCAGGCTCGCTCCGACCCCGTAAATCAGGATTAAACCGGTTTCAAAATCTCGTATTTGTTTTGTCGCCGATTCCATTTTGGCGCGATCGAAAAACTGATCGAGCGTGTGGTGCGAGAGGATGCCGAATACGCGATCATCCGTCAAGTTGTAACGCACCATCTCGGTGATTTGTTCTCCGGAAAAAGCGAAATCGTCGGAGAGGATCAGGCAATCGGGACCGAGCGGTTCAATAAGGCCTTTTCGGATCTCGTCATATCGAATTCCCGGATAGCAATCGATGGCAACCACCGTTTTGGTCTTTTCGAGTTGATGAATTTTTTTTTGCAATTCATGGATGATCGCCGGATACCCCCGCCAAGCGTGTCCTTCCTCCATATGGATGCGGATTTCCGGACTCAGATCGTAATTCGCCATATCGTTATCACCTGATGATGTAATGATATAATGTTATGACAATAACTTCACCAATAAAATATCACGGGATCTTATCCAAATCAAGCGTTTTTTAAAAAATTTTTCAAATTCCACTTGAAAAAGCGGAAGATAAAGAAGGGATGGAAAAGCGGCTTCTTTTTTCGGCCTAGGTATTAAAGAAGCGAATGAAATGTTTAGCAGAACGACGTATCGATGTTGCCGCTTTCAACATCGGCTGATGGTCTTTCAAAAGATGATTGATGCCGTTTCAAAGCCACTCTTGCCCGCTCATATCTCGCGTAAAGGTGTTTTCTTTTTGGGATGCGGCGGGACCATTTTCGCCAAATCGGAGCAGAACCTCCTGAAAGAGGAGAGGCGGCTAGCCAAAGGCAGCATCTTCTAACCATTGAGGCTCATAATAAAGAGCATCTGGTAGGGACCGGGGGAAATCGTCTCGGAGAAGTCGTTGCGTCATCAAACGGGAAACGCTGACTTTGCCGTTTACTTCTTTATCGCCGGCCGCGGCGTCCGCCCAATCTCTAAAACACGCGGTAAAAACTCAGCCATCCAGGATCGAGATGGTCCCCATTTCGCACACAAACGCTTCCCATCGATCTGGGCTCCCATCGCCATACATGTACGGGAGGCGTCCGCAAGGGAGCAAGCCTCTAAAATGCCCGCCGCCTTTGCGGCGGAAGCGCACCAGCGTCAATTTTGTGTGCTGAAATCAATATAATAACGATATTGTTCGCCGATATAGAAGCATTCGGTATATTCGCGAAAATCGCCGTTTTGATTGGACGCGTGCCGCACCCTTTTAAGAATCGGCGTGTGCTCGTAAACGTTCAATTGTTCTTGCACTTCGGGATCGGGTTTGACCGCTTCCAAGTATTCCTTGACCTTCGCGATCGTAATGCCGATCTCTTTTAACATTTTATAAAAGGAGCCGTAATAATCTTCCGATGAGAGCGACAGCCGCGGATCATAAAGAATATAGGTTTTGAAAAAGACAAACACTTTGCCGTCGACGCCTCTGACCCGTTTCAGCTCGATGATGTCGGCGCCTTCTTTAATTTGCAGCTGGGCGGCCAGAAAACGATCGGCTTTGATTTTTTTCACGGAAGCCTTAATGGTAACGGGGCTTTTCCCCAATTCCTTCATTTCATAAGTAAAGCTTTTAACGTATGTATAATAGTCGCGATCGGAGAGCTTTTGTTTGTAATCCAGGACAAAGGTGCCTTTCGCCCTTTTCCGTATGAGATAGCCTTCCCAAACGAGCTCGTTGATGGCTTCCCGGACGGTGATTCGGCTGACCTGATATTGTTCGCAAAGCTCCAACTCGGAAGGAATCTTGTCGCCGGGCACCCAATGCCCCGATTCAATTTTTTCCTTTAAATCCTCTTTGATTTGCACGTACAACGGTGCGGCATCTTTATTCGTATTTAAAGACCGGATCATGGTGACCTCCCTTATGATGGATGTGGCGAGGGTGTAGGATGAAGGACTAAAATGGATCCAATGTTTACCTATTATCTTACATCATATTGATATAACAATAAAGAGCTGTTTATCGACAAAATGTATAAAAATATAACAAATGGGAACGCCTGACAAGGCTTTCGCTATTCATTATCTGAGCGGGCGTGGTGTGCGGCGGCTACTAAAATGGGCCTATTCCCGATAAAAAAGTCATAAAACGACTCCCTTATATATTGGCCGAATCTTGCGGCTCGACCGCGTTGGATGGAGCGCACCAGGAAACCGTCATTTGTAATTTTTTTACTTTTCAATGATTTTGAAGCAATATATAATGGGCTTGAACGCAATCGGAAAGAAAGGGGGGATTGAATGATTCGTACGGACGTCGTGATTCGTTCCGATTTGGACCTGGTTTGGCGGGCGTGGACGGAAGCGGATCGGATTACCGAATGGTTTGCGCCGGCTGCGGAAATCGAGGCGAAAGAGAACGGCAAATTTGAGCTTTTTTTCGATCCCGCCAATAAGGACCACATGAGCACCAAAGGGTGCAAAATCTTGAAAATTGACCGACCGCATGCATTGGTCTTCGAGTGGAAAGGGCCCGATCCCTTTGCGGAGATCATGAATCAGGCCGGTGCGCTTACGCACGTTTCCGTCACCTTTGCGCCGACCGATGATGGCACGAAGGTAACCGTCGAACATACGGGTTGGGGGGAGTCGGACGACTGGGAACGCGCCAAACAGTGGCACGTTCAAGCCTGGCGGGAAGTGCTGGACAGTTTAAAATCCAGCATGGAATCCGGCGAAGGCATTCTTTGTTGTAAATAGAAGAAAACGGTCGAAGAATATAGGCTCCGGGATAAGAGAGTTGGAAGGTTCCATACTCTCTTTTTTTGAATGTAAAAGAGCGTATTCGCATCATGTGTTGCGCCTTATAACGGATTCAGCGGCAAACGACAAAACTCTTAATTGACGTGCAAGGCCATGAATTTAAATCGAACGACGTCCATCAGCGCGCATGTAATCAAGGGATCAACGGTTGACAAGCGTCTGAAGCGAAGAATGGCATGATTTTAGGACATTTTTGTGAGACCCGTTCGTCCATTTGACAGCGTTTCTTTGCATTGCAAAAAGGGAAAGGCAGCGGCAAGAAGCAAACGAAGAGATCGGAAACTCTTGAAGAGACGGACCGGCATACCGTTCGGCAATGTATCAAAAAAGTCCCATACATTGAGGCCGGCTCAATGGATGGGTTCAAGGTACGTGACTTTTTTGCCATTCCGGATGGCATATTCAATTTCCTTTTGCGTGCTTTTCCCAATATATCCGTTTACATTGATCACAAAGATTTCATCAGACATGTCGATTTTGTGATAGTGCAGCTATTCAAAAAGTTTAACTTGGTCTTCGGTGACTTCAATATGATCGCTTTGCTCGAAGAAACCGACACTCAGGACGATATAGCCTTTCAATGTCCATTGCGCCATGGCTTCCTCGAATTGTTTCTTGAATTTTGTCGAACCGCAGAGCGTGATGACCTTGGGTTTGGCATCTGGGGCTAAGTGTACCATCAAGCTTTCTCCTATTCTAACTTTTTGTCAGATTATATCACAGGGTACCGAATTTAAAAAATATTTATACAAACTTTCGTACAAAGGGGATCGGTCCATCCGGCATCGGTCATCGCATCAGCTCTGCTTAAGATACCAACTCATCTTTATGAAAGGGCGAGGGAGGGGATAGGGCCATCATAGTTTATTGGTGAAATGATATAGATGCGTTATGCACGCTTTATTCTTTATCCTACGTAAATCTTATACTCATTATCCAGATCTATTTTTTCAAAAGAGAACGATTCATTAATGCCAGCTCAATGCCTTTTATTCATCTTTACGCTTCTTTATTCCACTACGACTTTTTCGCTGGCAAAGAAATTAGAAATGGCAAATGCCGATGATCCCAAGGCGCAAGAGTAAATGCCGAGATTAGAGAATGTGATGGTGCAAGCATCGCGATGGAATGATAACAATCTTTGTTCTAATACTCGGTTGATAGAATTGATAATCCAATCTTTTAGGAGTGAAAAACGGTTCCCAATGATGACTTGTTGCGGATTAAACGTATTGATGATGTTGATTAATCCAATCCCAAGATGCTCTCCGATTCGGTCAAATAAATTGATGACATCGCTATTTCCCTGGTTGGCCGCTTCGATGAGATCCTCAAGGCGAATGTTTTTTGCATCCTTATAAACAGGCAATGTTTTTGCAAGCTCTAGCAGCGCACTTTCAGAAGCGTATAATTCCCAACATCCTCTATTTCCGCACCTGCATTTTTTCCCATTTATTTCAATGGTTTGATGTCCCATTTCCCCAGATATGCCAGTTGCGCCCTTAAATAGTTTGTTATCGATAATTATACCTGTTCCAATACCGATTCCGACGCTGACATAGACGAGATTAGAAATGTTTTGTCCGGCGCCGTACAGCCGTTCACCATGTGCCCCTGCATTGGCTTCATTTTCAATGATGACCGGGATATTAAATTCTTTATAAATTCTTTCTTTAATGTTTACTTCCCGCCAATTTAAGTTGGGTGCAAATAGAATATTTCCTTCACTGTTGACAATTCCGGGAACACCAATGCCAATCCCTATGATTCCATAAGGGCTTTCCGGAGATTTGCAGATCAATTCTTTGATGATTTTCAAAACCTCTTTAATCACGTGTGGATATTCTTGTTTGTTCAGTGTAACAAAAGCTTTTTCAATGATAATTCCTTTTAAATCAGTTAAAACGCCGAGAATGTAATTGACACCAAGATCAATGCCGATGGAATATCCAGCATTCTTATTGAAATAAAGCATAACGGGTTTTCTTCCGCCGTTGGATTGTCCCGTACCGATTTCAAAAACATAATGTTCATTAATTAATTCTGTGACCAAAGAGGAAACGGTCGCTTTATTTAATCCGGTCGTTTTAGAAATTTGCGCTCTTGAGATGGGGCCTTTGGTTTGAATGGTATCCAGTACGATAGACTTATTGATTTTTTTTACTAGATTTTGATCACCTGTTTTCATTTTATCACCTTAATAAGTTTATTTATCCAATAAACATAATAACATAAACAACCCGTTATTTTTACATATTAGGGAAAAATATAAAATAAATTATTGACAGCTAAATCAAAAAATCTATATACTTAATTTAGTCAATAAACAAACTTTCATAAGAAATGTGGTGCTAATTTTTTAAGGGATGAGGTGAAAGCGGTAACAATGATGATTGTTGGACGCTGCTTTCGATAATCGGCAATCCGCAAGTTTGTTTAAAAATAAAACAATATTCAGAAGGGGTGTCGCACTTGAAAAAAGGAAAAATCGTGTTGTTAATTATCGGGCTTATTTTATCGTTATCGTTAACAGCATGTAGCGGAGGTAAAGATTCTTCTTCTGGAACCAGCGAAAAAGGCGCCAAAACGGAAATTAAAGTGTGGCATTACTTTACGGGTAAGCAAAAAACCGAGTTTGAAAAACTGGCTAAAGCGTATAACAAAACACAGGACAAAGTGAAAGTCGTTACGGAATATGTTCCTTTTGACGAAACCAAGAAACAATTGTCAGTCGGGGTTGCCGGAGGGACTTTGCCGGATATTGTCTTTATGGACGGTGTCGATAATGCTTCCTTTGCAGCAATGGGTGTCCTTGAGGATTTGACCGACCGCATCGACAAATGGGGACAAGCGGACAAATATTTTAAAGGACCGCTGAATTCGGCAAAATATAACGGCCGCTATTATGGGCTTCCTTATGAGAGCAACTGCCTTGCTCTGTTCTACAACAAGGATATGTTTAAGGAAGCCGGTATAAAGGAGCCGCCCAAAACTTGGGATGAATTGAAAGCGGATGCGAAGAGATTGACGAATAATGAACATTATGGTTTCGCGATTTCAGGCGTTAAATCCGAAGAATCGACGTTCCAGTTTTACCCCTTTTTAATCTCTGCAGGGGGAGATTACCAACAAATCAATTCTCCGGAAGGAGTTAAAGCGTTAAGCCTGTATGCTGAATTACTTAAGGACGGTTCTATGAGTAAGGA